>NZ_CP070356.1:7500-613333 GCF_016919445.1 Pseudomonas sp. PDNC002
CAAGGAAGAGCAGCAACAGGATGCGCGGCGGGTCGGTGAATACGACAGCGAACGCCAGCACCACTACCAGGATCGCCATGAACGGCACGCGACCACGCAGATCCAGATCCTTGAAGCTGTAGTACTTGATATTGCTGACCATCAGCATGCCAGCGGCAGCGACCATCAGGGCAACCAGCAGGGAAACCTTCGCCCCCTGTACGTCGAAGTCGGCAAACGCCCACACCGTACCGGCAACCAGTGCTGCGGCAGCGGGACTGGCCAGACCAATGAAGTAGCGCTTGTCGGCCTTGCCTACCTGAGTATTGAAACGAGCCAGACGCAGCGCGGCACCCGCTACATAAATGAAGGCGACCATCCAGCCGACCTTGCCCAGGCTGCTCAGCGCCCACTCGAAGGCGACCAGCGCCGGCGCGACGCCAAAGGCGACCATGTCGGAAAGCGAGTCATACTCGGCACCGAAGGCGCTCTGGGTGTTGGTCAGACGGGCGACGCGACCGTCGAGACCATCGAGAACCATGGCGACGAAGATGGCGATGGCGGCGTTGGAGAAATCACCGCTCATGGCATTGATGATGGCGTACAGGCCGGTGAACAGCGCGGCGGTGGTGAACAGGTTGGGCAGCAGGTAGATGCCGCGATGGCGAACCTTGCGGCCTTCGGCGTCGTGGCCCTCTTCGATGTGCTCATCGATGGGCAGCAGACTTTCTTCGGTGTCGGAAGCCTTGTTGGGCTCCTCGTGACCTTCACTCATGGACGATTCCTTGAGAACTCGTTGAGGCTGAGATTTGCCGGAGCACGCTACTGCGCGGACAGCCCGGCACCCCGCTTTATACCAGATCACCGCCCCAGAACGAAAAAACGCGGCAAGCGCCGCGTTTCTTCGTTTGTCGCAAAGACCTTAGTTCTTGGTCTTGTCGACAATCTTGTTGGCGGCGATCCACGGCATCATGGCGCGCAGTTGCTCGCCGATGACTTCGATGCCGTGAGCGGCGTTGTTGCGGCGCTTGGCGGTCATCGACGGGTAGTTGGTGGCGCCTTCGGAGATGAACATCTTGGCGTATTCGCCGTCCTGGATGCGCTTCAGTGCGTTGCGCATGGCCTGACGGGATTCGGCGTTGATGACTTCCGGGCCGGTCACGTACTCGCCGTATTCGGCGTTGTTGGAGATCGAGTAGTTCATGTTGGCGATGCCGCCTTCGTACATGAGGTCAACGATCAGCTTCAGTTCGTGCAGGCACTCGAAGTAGGCCATTTCCGGAGCGTAACCGGCTTCGACCAGGGTTTCGAAACCAGCTTTCACCAGCTCGACGCAACCGCCGCACAGAACGGCCTGCTCGCCGAACAGGTCGGTTTCGGTCTCGTCCTTGAAGGTGGTTTCGATGATGCCGGTACGGCCGCCGCCAACGCCGCAGGCGTAGGACAGAGCAACGTTCTTGGCGTTGCCCGAAGCGTCCTGATAGATAGCGATCAGGTCAGGGATACCGCCGCCCTTGACGAACTCGGAACGCACGGTGTGGCCCGGGGCTTTCGGCGCGATCATGATCACGTCGAGGTCAGCGCGCGGAACGACCTGGTTGTAGTGGATGGAGAAGCCGTGAGCGAAGGCCAGGGTAGCGCCCTTCTTCAGATTCGGCTCGATCTCGTCCTTGTACAGGCGGCCCTGGAACTCGTCCGGGGTCAGGATCATGACCAGGTCGGCGGCGGCAACGGCTTCGGCCACTTCGGCGACTTTCAGGCCATGGTTCTGAGCCTTGGCAACGGAGGAAGAACCCGCACGCAGGCCGACGGTAACGTCGACGCCGGAGTCTTTCAGGTTGCAGGCGTGGGCATGGCCCTGGGAACCGTAACCGATGATGGCAACTTTCTTGCTCTGAACGATGGAGAGGTCACAGTCTTTATCGTAGAAAACGCGCATTTGGGTAATCCCCTGTCAGTTGGCCTCGTGGGCCGTATTTCAAATCAGATGCTGAGAGTCTTGTCGCCACGGGCAATGCCGGTGACGCCGCTGCGGACAACTTCGAGGATCGACGCGGTGCCGATGGCCTGGATGAAGCTGTCCAGCTTGTCGCTGGTGCCGGCCAACTGCACGGTGTAGACGCTGCTGGTGACGTCGACGATCTGCCCACGGAAGATGTCGGTAGTGCGTTTGACCTCGGCGCGCTGGGCACCGGTGGCCTTTACTTTCACCAGCATCAGCTCGCGCTCGATGTGCGCGCTCTCCGAGAGATTCACCAGTTTTACCACCTCGATGAGCTTGTTGAGGTTCTTGGTGATCTGCTCGATGACTTCATCCTGACCGGCGGTGGTCAGGGTCAGGCGCGACAGCGTCGGGTCCTCGGTCGGGGCGACGGTCAGGCTTTCGATGTTGTAGTTGCGCTGTGAGAACAGGCCGACGACGCGGGAGAGCGCACCGGGTTCGTTTTCCAGCAGCAGGGAAATGATGTGTCGC
Organism: Pseudomonas sp. PDNC002; assembly: GCF_016919445.1. Classification (NCBI taxonomy): domain Bacteria; kingdom Pseudomonadati; phylum Pseudomonadota; class Gammaproteobacteria; order Pseudomonadales; family Pseudomonadaceae; genus Pseudomonas; species Pseudomonas sp. PDNC002. The sequence goes on from NZ_CP070356.1 coordinate 9,953, forward strand.
ATGATCAGGTACGCTCCGTCTTGCTCAGCCACATGTCGCGCATCGCACCACCGCGGATCTGCATCGGGTAGACGTGCTCGCTGGTATCGACCTGGATGTCGAGGAAGACCAGGCGATTCTTCATCGCGAAGGCTTCTTCCATCATCGGCTTCAGGTCCTTCAGGTCGGTGATGCGCATGCCGACGTGGCCATACGCTTCAGCCAGCTTGACGAAGTCCGGCAGCGATTCCATGTAGGAGTGCGAGTAGCGGCTGTTGTACTGCATGTCCTGCCATTGGCGGACCATGCCCAGCGCACCGTTGTTCAGGTTGACGATCTTCACCGGCAGGTCGTACTGCAGGCAGGTGGACAGCTCCTGGATATTCATCTGGATGCTGCCTTCACCGGTCACGCAGGCGACGTCGGCTTCGGGGAAGTTCAGCTTCACGCCCATGGCGGCCGGGAAGCCGAAGCCCATGGTGCCCAGGCCACCGGAGTTGATCCAGCGATTGGGTTTGTTGAAGCGGTAGTACTGCGCCGCGAACATCTGGTGCTGACCAACATCGGAAGCCACGAAGGCATCGCCGTTGGTGACTTCGCAAAGGGTCTCGATCACGGTCTGCGGCTTGATGATGCTGCCGTCGCCCATGTTGTACGGGAACAGGCCACGGTTACCGCGCCATTCCTCGATCTGCTTCCACCAGGCAGCCTGGGCTTCCTTGTTCGGGGTCTCGCCGATTTCCTTGAGGATCGCGACCATTTCGGTCAGGACGCTATCCACCGGGCCAACGATCGGGATGTCGGCTTTCACGGTCTTGGAGATCGAGGCCGGGTCGATGTCGACATGGATGATCTTGGCGTTCGGGCAGAACTTGGCGGCGGTCTCGCCGTTGATCACGCGGTCGTCGAAGCGCGCGCCGACGGCGAAGATCACGTCAGCGTGGTGCATTGCGAGGTTCGCGGTGTAGCTGCCGTGCATGCCGAGCATGCCGACGAACTGGCGATCGGTGCCCGGATAGCCGCCAAGACCCATCAGGGTGTTGGTGACCGGCACGTTGAGCATGCGCGCGACTTCAGTCAGCGGCTCGGCGGCGTTGCCCATGATCACGCCACCACCGGCGTAGATGATCGGGCGCTTGGCGGCCAGCAGCATCTCGGCGGCCTTGCGGATCTGGCCGGAGTGGCCACGGACCGCAGGGCTGTAGGAGCGCAGCTTCACTTTTTTCGGGTAGTTGTATTCGAACTTCTGGGTCGGATCGCCCATATCCTTCGGAATATCGATCACCACCGGGCCGGGACGGCCGGACTGGGCGATATAGAAGGCCTTCTTGATGACCTCGGGGATTTCCGACGGGTGCTTGATGATGAAGCTGTGCTTCACGATCGGGCGGGAGATACCGACCATGTCGGTTTCCTGGAACGCGTCGGTACCGACCATGTTGCTCGCCACCTGGCCGGAGATCACCACCATCGGGATGGAGTCCATGTAGGCGGTAGCGATGCCGGTGATGGCGTTGGTCGCGCCGGGACCGGAGGTCACCAGCACCACGCCAGGCTTGCCAGTGGCGCGCGCATAGCCGTCGGCCATGTGGGTAGCGGCCTGCTCGTGGCGAACCAGGATGTGGGTTACTTCGTTCTCTTTGAAGAGAGCGTCGTAGATATGCAGGAGGGCACCGCCCGGGTACCCGTAGATGTACTTAACGCCTTCGTCACGCAGCGAGCGGACGACCATTTCAGCGCCGGATAAAAGTTCCACGTTGTCACCTCTAGAACGCTATATACGGAAACCCCCAACGTGGGGGACCGACTTGGATGGCTGCCCGGCAGACATGGGCGAATGTAATCGCCGGCTACGTCGACTGCCGATTGAGCAGAACCTGGAGACACTCCTGTTTGTGTTACGGAGAGCCTCCACCCAGCGCGAGGTAACGCGAAACAGGGTGAAACTTTGCGGCGCGGGTAGCACCTCTTGTCTGCCGAGTAAAACCAGCTTGCGGCCGGCCCACTGCAGCGAATCTTGGATTCTTCTGAAACGAAGCGGCCAAGTCAAGCCATATATGGCTTTGGATGAAGCAGGGATGTGAACTTTCTCAGAGTGAATAAGCGCACGATTTGGTTATAGTTACCGACAGACTCCGCATCCCAAGGATCGACAACGCATGCGACGGACGATTTTCATGGGCAGCCTGCTGCTCGCACTGGCCCCGACCGTGATGGCCGCGCAGGTCTACAAATGGGTCGACGCGCAAGGCGTTACGCACTTCGGCGCGCAGCCGCCCGAAGGCAGCAACGCCGATACCGTCAACACCAACACTGCACAGCCCAAGACGCCGGCCGCACCACCGGCACAGCCGTCCCTTCCCCCGTCTGTTGACGAGAAGCAGAAAGCCATCGACGACAAGGTGAAGCAGGAAGTGGCGCAGCAGGAAGCCGAGCGCAGCAAGCAGTGCAATCAGCTACGCAACGATCTGGCACAGATGAAGAACAATCCGCGCATCCGAGTGGACGACGGGAGCGGCGAATTGCGCCGGCTTACCGAAGAGGAACGCCAGGCGCGCATCGTCAAGAGCGAAACGGATATCCGCGAGAACTGCAACTGAGCGCGATCGCTCAGTTGTCGCCGGAGATCAGCCGGTCGAACGCCCCGAGCGCATTCAGCAGCGCTGCCGCGCGGACGCCTTGCGGGGCGTAGGCCTCTTCCGCGATGGCGCGGATGCCTGAAGCCTGCGGCAGATCCGCGCCGCTTTCGATGATCAGCTTCATCCGCGGCAGAAAGATCCACTGCAGCCACTCTTCCATCGTCAGCGTATCCACGCAGAACGGCTCGACGCTCGAAAGCCTCTCCAGCGATGGGCTTTCGCTTCCCCACAGACCAATGGCGCGCATCTCCCGCTCGATCAGCAAGAGCTGATCGGCGATAGCCAGGATGCGCTCGTCCATTACAGCGTCACCTTGGCTTTCTGGCGTGCTTCGGCGGCGCCAGCGGCATTACCTTGCTGGTCGCGACACTTGGCGATCAGGTCCCAGAGACTGGCTTGCATGGCCGGGCGGCCGTTCGCCAGCGACAGACCCCGCAGGGCGACCTGCTCGGCCTGCGCCGCATCGCCCTGGGCCAGACGCACCTGGGCGAGCTTGTAGAGCACTTGCGGCTCGCGCGGAGCGATGCGCTGGGCGCGCTCCAGGCTCGCTGCGGCGCCATTCAGATCACCGCCACCCTGCTGCTGCGAGGCGGAGGTCAGCAGCGCCAGCACCGGTCCGTCGAGCTGCTCGTCGGCCGACAGGCCCGAGTTGCTTGACGGAATGCCGGACGGCCCCTGATAGGTACTGCCCTGGGTAGACGGCGCGGCCTGCTGCGTCTGGTACGCCGGCTGCTGATAGGTCTGCGACTGGAAACCACCATTGGACGTGATACCGCCGCTGGTGGAGATGGGCTGCTGCGAGTACGTCGAGCCGCCGCTGCCTGGCGCGGTAGTCATTGGCGAAGTGCTGATCGGCGCCGCACCGGACTGGGCCGGGAAGGTCTGGATCGGCGCGGCACCGGCGTCCTGCGGGACCATCACGGTAACACCTGAATCGCCCTGGGGAATGCTCTGGCCCGCGCCAGCCTTGACCGGAGCCTGATAGTTACCCCCGCTGCGACCAACGCGTTCCGAGTTGGAAACCGAGGTACCGGAATCCTGCACGGGAATCGCACCGTGCTGGGGGGACGCACAACCGGACAGAAGCGCCAGAGTCGCCGACGCTGCAAACCAAGCTTTTCTCACTTCCTATCCTCTTGCATCAGTTCAGCCAGCCACGCACCCAGTCCATGACTTCGCCGGCCGGCGTCGGATTTCCGCAACCCGCGCCCGGCGCAGGTTCGCTTCCACGAATATAAGGCATCTGTACCGCCCCGGGGCAGTTGGCATCGGTGCCCTGCCCGGTATGCGGGTCGACCCAGGCCTGCACCACGTTGTCCGGCTTGGGCATATCCAGCGGCAGCGGGTCCGCCTTGCGCATGAAACTGGTCCAGATCTGCAGCGCACCGGTGGCGCCGGTGAGCGGCGTCTTGCCGTTGTCGTCACGACCGATCCACACCACCGCCAGCAGGTCCTGGCCGAAACCGGAGAACCAGCTGTCACGGGAATCGTTGGTGGTACCGGTCTTGCCGGCCAGGGTCAGCGAGGCTGGCAACTGGTTGTAGACCGAACGCCCGGTGCCTTCGCGCATCACTCGCTGCATCGCGCTCTGCAACAGATAGATGGCGCCCGGATCGAAGCGCTGCTGGACCTGGAACGGGTAGCGCTTGAGCGGCTGGCCGTCCGAAGCCAGCACGCTGCGGATGCTGCGTAGCGGAGTATTGAAGCCGCCGCTGGCGATGGTCTGGTACATGGTTGCCACCTGCATCGGGCTCAGCGCGCCCGCGCCCAGCAGCATCGACGGATAGGCCGGCCAGTTCGGCGACACGCCCAGGCGCTCCAGCGTCTTCAGAACGTTCGGCACACCCAGGTCGAGGCCCAACCTGGCAGTCGACAGGTTCAGCGAACGGGCCAACCCCTGGTAGAGGAAGATGGTGCCGTTGGCGGTGCCTTCGTAGTTCTTCGGCGTCCACACCTGGCCGTCCTTGCCCTTCACCTGGAACGGCTGATCCTGGATGTAGCTGGTCAGGGTGTACTGGCTAGGCCGCTCCAGCGCGGTGAGGTAAACCGCCGGCTTGACCAGCGAGCCAATCGGCCGCACCGCATCGATGGCGCGGTTGAAGCCGGCGAACCGCGGGTCTCGGCTGCCGATCAGCGCCTGGATTTCGCCGGTTTCCGGATTGGTCACGACCATCGCGGTTTCGGTTTCGGCGACGCCCTTGCGGCCCTCGAGACGCTTGAAGGTTTCGCTGACGGCGGACTCGGCCTTCATCTGCAGGATCGGGTCGAAGCTGGTGAAGATGCGCAGGCCTTCCTCGGTCAGGTCCTCGTCGCGGTAGTCTTCGCGCAGCTGGCGCTTCACCAGGTCGAGGAACGCCGGATAGGAGCTGTTGGCCATGCTGCCCTGGCGGGTCACGCCCAGCGGCGCCTGCTTCGCGGCGGCGGCTTCCTCGGGGGTGATCACACCCTGCTCGGCGAGCACGTCGAGCACCACGTTGCGGCGCTCCAGCGCGCGCTCCGGGTTACGTCGCGGATTGTAGTAGGAAGGCCCCTTGACCATGCCGACGAGCAAAGCCACCTGGGGCAGCTTCAGCTCCGACAACGGCTGGCTGAAGAAATACTGGCTGGCGAGGCCGAAGCCGTTCACCGACCGCTGCCCGTCCTGGCCGAGGAACACCTCGTTGAGGTAACCCTCGAGGATTTCGCGCTTGTCGTAGTGCAGCTCCAGCAGCATCGCCATCATGGCTTCGGTGAGCTTGCGCGACAGGCTGCGCTCGTTGGTCAGGAAGAAGTTCTTCACCAACTGCTGGGTCAGCGTGCTGCCGCCCTGGCGCAGTTGACCAGCGCTGGCGTTGACCCAGACGGCACGGGCGATGGACTTGATCGAAACCCCGTGGTGAGTCCAGAAGTCGCGGTCTTCCACGGCCACCAGCGTGTCGATCAGGTACGGCGGCACCTGGTCCAGCTTGATCAGGATGCGGTCTTCGTTGTGCGCGGGGTACAGGCCGCCGATCAGCAACGGCTCCATGCGCGCGACAGCGAGGTCTCCACCGTTGGCGCGGCTCAGCCCGGCAACGTAGTCGCCGGAGAAGCGCACGCGAATCCGCTGGGCGGGTTCGGCGCCTTCATAGAACTGGAAGCCACGGGTATTGAGATCCACGGAATTGCCGGAGACGGCGGCGGCGCCCGGGCCGTTCACCGCGCTTTCGCGGCGATAGCCCAAGGCGTCCAGCTCGCGCAGGAAGTCGTCCTTGCCCAGTTTCAGGCCGACGAACAACTCCAGCGGCCGGGCATAGACCTTGGCGGGAATGGTCCAGCGCTTGCCGGAGAATTTCTCCTGGACAACCGCATCGAGGTAGACGGCAAAACCGGCCAGCACCACGACACCGACCAGGCCGAGCTTGAGAGCCCAGCCCAGCCACTTGCGCATGGCGGGCGACGATTTGCCGCTTTTTTTACGGGATTTGGAAGATCGGGGACGCGTCATGGCGGCGCATTATACGTACTTTATCCACAGGAGACAGACGCCACGCCAGCGGGCGTCCAGGCTTGGTGCGAACTGCTGCGCAACCTGGGTATACGGCAGTGGCCGAGCTAAGACCCCGACTACGCCGAATGGTTGCCGGTCGGCCGCAGAGTTTGCAGCTTCCGACCCAGCCGCCATAATGCCAGCCTCAAAAAATCGACCGGAAAGGACATCACGTGAGCCAGACCCTACTCGCCGCCCTGCAGAATCCCGCCCTCTTCCCCCATCCGGTCGAAGGATTCCGGGTCATCGAAACTCACATTTCCTGGGTCCTGCTGACTGGCTCGTACGTTTACAAGATCAAGAAGCCAGTGAACTTCGGCTTTCTCGACTTCACCGACCTCGCCAAGCGCAAACACTTTTGCGAAGAAGAACTGCGCCTGAACCAGCGCCTCACCGACGGCCTCTACCTGGATGTCATGGCCATTACCGGCAGCGAGTCCGCTCCGCAGATCGGCGGCGACGGCCCGGCCATCGAGTACATGATCCAGTGCCGCGAGTTCCTGCAAAGCCAACTGCTCAGCGAAGTCCAGGCGCGGGGCGAACTGAGCGCGGCGCACATCGACGGCCTGGCCAGGCAGATCGCCGACTTCCACCTGCGCACCCCGGTCGTGCCGACGGAGCACCCACTGGGTACTCCGGAGGCGTGCATGGCGCCGGTTCGGCAGAACTTCGAGCAGATTCGCCCGCTGCTGTCGGACAAGAACGACCTGCAGCAACTCGACGCCCTGGAAGCCTGGGCCGAGTCCAGCTTCGAGCGCCTACACGACGTATTCGCGGCGCGCAAGGCCAACGGTTTCATCCGCGAATGCCACGGCGATATTCACCTGGGTAACGCCGCGATCATCGACGGCAAGGTCGTGCTGTTCGACTGCATCGAGTTCAACGAGCCGTTCCGCTTCACCGATGTCACCGCCGACTTCGGTTTCCTCGCGATGGACCTGGAAGACCGTGGCCTCAAGTGCCTGTCGCGGCGCTTCGTCAGCCAGTACCTGGAATACACCGGCGACTACCAATCCTTGGACCTGCTGAACTTCTACAAGGCCTACCGCGCCCTGGTCCGCGCCAAGATCGCGCTGTTCAGCCTGGCCCACCAGAACGACGCAGTACAGAAGGCCGCGACCCTGCGCCAGTACCGCAACTACGCCAACCTCGCGGAAAGCTACAGCGCCATTCCCTCGCGCTTCCTCGCCGTGACCGTGGGCGCATCCGCTGTCGGCAAGAGCCAGGTAGCGCTGCGGCTGGTCGAAGCGCTGGGGGCGATCCGCCTGCGCTCCGACGTCGAACGCAAACGCCTGTTCGGCGAGCAGGCCGAGGAGCATCAAGGCAAGCTCAAGGGCGGCATCTATGACACCGACGCAACCGCCGCCACCTACCAGCGCCTGAACGCCCTGGCCGTGGACATCCTGCGCGCCGGCTATCCGGTGGTGCTGGACGCCACCTTCCTCAAGCGCGAGCAACGGGCCGCTGCGTGGGAGATCGCCGAGGAGACCGGCATTCCCTTCCTGATCCTCGACTGCCACGCCCCGGAAGCGGTGATCGCCGGCTGGCTCGCCCAGCGCCAGAGCGAAGGCAACGATCCGTCCGACGCCACCCTGGAAATCATCCAGGCGCAGCTGGCCAACCGGGACGCCCTGAGCGACGAGGAACAGCAGCACAGCAAGCGCGTCGACACCCCGGAGGCCGCCAGTCTCGACGCCCTGGTCGCCAGCATCCGCCAGCGCCTGCCCGGCCTCTGACCCACCGTTTGTCGGTCGGAATCGCTCTACACGGCGACTTCCGGCCGTCAATACCGCCGAGCGCCGCGTCTTCGGCGCAGCACATCGCCCTGCCCCGCTTTCAGGGCGATATCACAAAGCCACGCTTTTCCCAGCCACCGCTACACTTTCCAGGGTGTGTCCGGCCGCTACGAGCAGTTCTCGGCCTTTTGAAGACCCGACACCCATCGTGCCCATCGCAAGGACCGACGATGAACGACGAACTGCTGCACCTGAAGAACCTTGGCAAGACTTCGGCCCAGTGGCTGCACGCCGTGGGCATCCATAACGCCAGCGACCTGCGCCGCCTGGGCGCGGTAGGAGCGTACCGCGCGGTGCGCGCCCGGGGCTTTCGCGCCTCCAAGGTACTGCTCTATGCCATCGAAGGCGCGCTGCTGGACGTGCACTGGAATGATCTGCCGCCGGCACACAAGGCCGCCCTTCTTGGCGAGTTAGAGACTTTTCCTATGCGGAACAAGAGCTAGCTCACAAGCTCTGTGGGAAACTGTTTACGCAAGGTACCTGCCCGCTTATGGTTTCAGGGCCCTTCGTGCGCCCTCGACCGTCGCCATATCAAGGAATTACGGCCCATGTACCTACTCGGTGAACAACCTGCCTATGCCGATCGACTGATCAATCGCCTGCAGGGTATTCCGGCACAATTGCTCGCCGGCCTTGAACCTGCCGGTGAAGCCATTCGCCTGGAGCGGTCCGACGACCTGGAAGGCGAGTTGCCTGGCAAGCACCTGTTCCTCGTCGAGAACGGCCTGGTCCATGCGCTGGTCGACGAACGTCCGCTGTTCTATCTGCAGGAAGGCGACCTGGTCGGCCTGCGCCAGGGTATCGAGCTGCCGCCCTGCCGCTACGTGAGCGAAGAGCCGCTGTGCCTGATCCCGTATTCGCGCAGCGAGGTTTTCCGCCACATCCATAGCGATGAGCAGCGCCAGGAGCAGTTCCTGCATTATCTGATTGGCCACACCGCGCTGCTGTCGGATGCCCTGGCGCACCTGAAGCAGCCGGAGATCCGTCCCGCCACCGGCTTCCAGCATTTCGCCGCTGGTGCTCAACTGATCCAGCAGGGCGACGACGCCGAGCACGTGTTCATCATCATCGAGGGCCATGCCGAGGCGTTCGTCGACGGGCAGAAGGTGGGGGATGTGCAGAAGGATGAAATCTTCGGCGCCATGGCCGTGTTCACCCGCGAAAAGCGCAGCGCCACGGTCATCGCCAGCGAGCCCTGCACCGTGATGGTGATTCCGAAGGATCAGTTCCTCAGCCTGATGCAGAGCAACCCGCGTATCGCCCACAGCCTCATCGAAGGCATGGCGCGGCGCATCGATCTGCTGAACAAGGAAGTCACCCAGCTGCGCCTGCAACGCCAGCCGGGCTGAGCCCCGCGGCACCACGAAAGCCCGGCCTTGCGCCGGGCTTTTTCGTTCCTGGCGCGATCAATTCCCGGAGGCCCGAAAAATCTCGCGAAAAGAGGTTGACTCTCAAATGATAATGATTATTATTGAGTCATCTGGTCGCGAGGCCAGATCGATAACCTCAAGAGACCACGCAGTCGGACTCTTCAGATTATCTCCTCATCAGGCTAATCACGGTTTGGACCCGGCACTTTGCCGGGTCTTTTTTTGCCCGGATTTTGTGGGGAGGCGCTCTCTCATTCGCCTCAACCGGTACGCAAAAAAGTGTTGACTCTCAAATGATAATGGTTATTATTACTGCAACTGGCTGCGAGGCCAGCCGGATAAGCTCAAGAGACCACGCAGTCGGACTCTTCAGATTATCTCCTCATCAGGCTAATCACGGTTTGGACCCGGCATTTTGCCGGGTCTTTTTTTGCCTGCGTTTTGCTGCCCCTTCTTCCTTTCTCGGTTTCCAGCGTCAATGAAAACGGGGCCCGCAGGCCCCGTCAGGTTCACATCTTGCCGCGCAACGCCGCGCAGTGATCCTGTGGCGGCTGTGCTGGCGTGTACCACACGTAGTCGGCCTGCCCAGGCGCCACGGTCCTGCCGACCTCCGCCAGCATCAATACCTGCAGTCCCTCCCCGGCGCCCAGATCCTGCAGATGCAGCGGAACACCCAGGTCTCGACGCGCATGGAAGCCGCCAGCGATCAGCAGCGCCGGCTCGGGCGCGGCCTTGAAGCGCTCCGCCATGCGCCGATCACGTTGCTGCTGCACGGCCAACATGGCCGGCAACTGGCTTTCCGGCAGCAGGCCACAGTGGGATTCGCGGATATCGACCAGTAGTGCGTCACGCACGGTGCTCTGGGTGGATTGCGCGCCCTGCAGCGCCGGCATCTGCTTATAGATACCCATGATCTCGCTGCGGTCCAGGTTCGCCGACAGCAGCGGCGCCGGCTGCTTCACCAGCCAGGTCAGCAGCGGACCGTACTGCGACCAGTCCCAACCCTTTTGCCACTGCAGCGCGCCGATCAAGTCCGCAGGCGCTTCGCCCTTCGCGGCGGCTGCTTGGGTGGCAGTGACCGCCTCCTGCTGGTTCGGATTGAGCATTTCCAGCAGCACGCTGCCGCTCGCACGGCGCTCGGCGAGCGCGCGCACCAGCCAGAGTTCGAGAGCGTGGTGATCCGGATTATCGTGCTGCTCGCCAACCATCACCCGCGGGGCGGCAGCCAGGCGATCTAGCAGTTGCGCCGGCGACAGTCGTTCGCCGCTACGCAGGTCGAGGATTGCGCCCAGCTCGGCACTGTCGCGCCCTTCCGGGCTCTGCCAGACCGGCAGCGGTGGCGCGGCAGTCTGGCTCTGGCAGGCGGCAAGCAACGCCGCCAGCACAGGAATGAGCAGGTACTTCATGAAGACTCCTTTCAGCGAGCGATGATCAGCGGATGGCCGCGCTCGGGATGTTCGTGCACCAGCACGTCGAGACCGAAGACCGTACGCAGCGGCTCGGCGCGCAGCACCTCATGTGGCGTGCCCAACAGGTGCGCTCGGGTCTCGTGCAACAACAGCAGGCGATCGCAGTAGCGCGCCGCCAGGTTGAGGTCATGGAGGATCACCAGTACCGCCGCGCCGCGACCGGCGAATTCGCGCACGGCCTGCAAGGTGGTGTGCTGGTGCAACGGGTCGAGCGCCGACGTCGGCTCGTCCAACAGCAGGATCTGCTCCGCACCACCTGGCCAGAGCTGCGCCAGCACGCGGGCCAGATGGACCCGCTGGCGCTCGCCGCCGGACAACGCCAGATAGCTGCGTCCGGCCAGATGCGAGGCATCTGCGGCGGCCATCGCTTCGCGGATGATCTCGTCGTCCCGCTGCCGGCCGCTGTCGTGAGGCAGGCGGCCAAATCCAACCACGGACTCCACGGTGAACGCGAAATTCAGCGAAGAGGATTGCGGCAGCACCGCCAGCCGACGCGCCCGCGCGGTGCCCTGCCAGTCGTCCAGCGGACGACCATCGAGACTCACCGTGCCACTCGCCAGCGGCAACTCGCCGTTCAGGGCGCCAAGCAGGGTGCTCTTGCCCGCGCCGTTCGGTCCGAGCACGCCAAGCACTTCGCCGGGCAGCAACGTCACGCTGACATCCTGCAGGACCGTCTGAGCGCCGCGCTTCACGATCAGCTTGTCTGCGCTCAGCATCAGGAACGCCCTCGCATCAGCAGATAAAGGAAGAACGGTGCGCCAATCAGCGCGGTGACGATGCCTATCGGCAACTCCGCCGGCGCCAGCGCCAGCCGCGCTACCAGATCGGCGAGCAGCAGGAGGATCGCGCCGCCGAACATCGAGGCCGGCAACAGCACGCGGTGATCCGGACCGACGATCAGGCGCAGCAGGTGCGGCACCACCAGGCCGATGAAGCCGATCATGCCGGCCGCCGCCACCGCGGCACCGACGCCGAGCGCCGTACAGAGGATCAGTTCGACCTTCAGCCGCTCGACGTCAAAGCCCAGGTGGCGCGCCTCGGACTCGCCCAGCAGCAGCGCGTTCAGCGCATCCACCCGGCGCGGCAGCCAGCACGCCACCAGCAGGGTGATCAGCAACAGCGGCCACAGACGCGGGTAGCTCGCGCCATTGAGGCTGCCGAGGTTCCAGAAGGTCAGGGTGCGCAGCGTGGCGTCGTCGGCGAGATAGGTGAACAAGCCGATCAGCGCGCCGGCCAGCGCTGTGAGCGCGATGCCGGCGAGCAGCATGGTGGCCACGCTGGTCTGGCCATTGTGGCGGCCCAGACGGTATACCAGCGCGGTCACCAACAGTCCGCCAGCGAACGCGCACGCCGACAACAGATAAGGCGCGAGGGCTTCCGGCAGGCCACCCATGGACGCGCCGAAGACGATGGCGATGGCCGCGCCGAGGGCCGCCCCGCTGGAGACGCCGATCAGGCCGGGGTCCGCCAGGGGATTGCGAAACAATCCCTGCATGGCTACGCCGGCCAATGCCAGCACACCGCCGGTGGCGACACCGAGCAGCGTGCGAGGCAAACGAATCTGCCCAACGATCAGTTCAGCCTGGCCGAGGTTGTCACCGGAGACCGGCAAGCCCACCAGGCGCGCCAGGGCGCGCAGGGTATCGCCCAGCGGCAGGCTCACCGGCCCGAGGGCCAGTGAGAGCCAGAGAACCAGCAGCAGGAGAAAACCGAGGAGCAGGAACAGCGGTCGAGCGGCAACGATCCGAGTCAAGGACGACCTTCCGAGTTCAGGGCTTGCGCGGAAGGATAAAAGGCCTTGGAGAGGCTAGCCAGCCCGTCGGGGATGCGCGGGCCGAGGCCGCCCACCAGCAGGGTCGGATCGATCACCAGTACGCGACCGTCACGCACTGCACTGGTCGCCGCCAGCCCAGGGTTCTGCTGGGTCAGCGCGGCGCGCGCTTTGTCGCCGTCCAGGGCACGATCGGTCAGCACGACGACCTGCGGGTCGAGGGCGGTGAGCGCCTCGGTGGAGAGCGTCTTGTAGCCGGTATGGGTAGCCAGGTTCTTGCCGCCGGCATGCTGGATCAGCCAGTCGCCCGCGGTGTCCTGACCGGCCACCAGCAGGTTGCCGCCAGCATGGCCGACCAGCAGGATCACACCCGGAGCGGTCTGCGCGGCCTGAGCCTTCTTCACCCAGGCCTCCTGGGCGCCGAGGCGCGCATCGAACTCCGCCGCGACCTGCTTGGCCTTGTCCGGCGTACCGAGCAGTTCGCCCAGGCGCCGCAGGTTGTCCTGCACGGTTTTCTCGTCGGCCTTGGCCGACAGTGTCTCGATCCGCACGCCCGCGGCACGCAGTTGCTGCAGCACCGGCGGTGGGCCCATTTCTTCGCTGCCGAGCAAAACATCCGGCTTCAGCGCGAGGATGCCTTCGGCCGCCAGCTGACGCTGGTAACCGATCTTCGGCAGCTTCTGCAGGCTCTGCGGGTGCAAGCTGGTGGTGTCGACGCCAACCAGTTTGGTCTCGCCGCCCAGGGCGACCACCCACTCGCTCAGCGAACCACCGGCGCTGACCCAACGCTGCGGCAGGGTATCGGCCACCACGCTGGAGGCGGCCAGGCAGAGGCCGGCAAAAAGGCCGGCCAGCAACGGACGTGCAGTCATCGACCTTCTCCTCAGAGCGCCGCGTAGGATTCGGCGAGCTCGCGCCATTCTTCCAGCTCCGGCACGCCGGGCTTGCGCGCACCGAAGACCTGCAGCACCAGTTCGCCGTCGGCATCGAAGGCTTCCCAGCTGGTGATCACACCGTCGCTGCTGGGCTTGCGCACGCGCCACAGCTCGACCACGCCCGGCGTTTTCAGGTGCAGGTTGAACAGCGGGTCGAGGACGTTGAACCAGTCGTCCATCCACTTGAGGTTGTCGACGGTGCCGGTGTGGATCTGGATGCAGTGGGCGTTACCGACGAAGATCATGATCGGCACGCGGCGCTCGCCAGCGGTTTCCAGCAGGCGCGGCAGTTCGGCGGTGTCCAGCGGCTCGGCCCACTCGCGGCCGGCCAGGCGTAGCGCCTGGGTACGCTGGACCTTGTGCTTCTTCAACAGGGCGAAGAAGTGGTGGGTGTCCTTCAGCGCCGCCCAACCCTCGCGCAGGGCGCCCGAGTCGATCTCGGCATCGTCCAGCGGCGCGGCCTTGGGCTCCAGCGGAGCCAGGTCCAGGAGCGCGCTTTGCTCATCGGCGGTGAAGCGCTGTACCAGCGGCTCCCAGGCGGAAACCTCGCTCTGCTCGGTGAGGAACACCTTGTGCACCGCGGTACCCTGACGGTCGAACACCTGGATGCTGCGCTGGATGCCATGGGCGGTTTGCTCGCTGATGGCGAAAGCGCTGGCCCAGCCGCCGAGGAACAGGCGCAGGTCGATGTCCGGGGATACCACCAGGCCCATCTGGCCATTGGCCGAGACGGTGACCTCCTGATACGGCCCCTTGCGCTCGTGCACGCAGTGCTCGTTGCGGGTCAGCGCCATGATCTGACCGAGCTCGCCAAGCGCCGGCAGTAACGCTGCCCAGTCGGTGTTCAGGCGAACGGCATCCACACCCAGGCGGCTGGCGGTCAGCTCGGCCTCGCTCACATCCAGGTGTTGCGCGGCATCGCGGGCACGCAGGCGCGGCTTCTCGGCGCGCAGGGCTTGCCAGGCGCGGTACAGCTCGGAAGCCGGCGCAGAAAGGGTCGTCATCGCAGAAATCCTCATTCGTAAGATGGCCTGCCGCGGCGCGGCGGCATGGGACGAACTCTGCCACAACAAAATTAATAAATCTATTTGATAATAATTTGCATTTAGATTTGGAGGCGATTAAGGTCGGCGCCGATTCTTCGACGGCCATGTGCCATCTCCGATAACAATCAGGTGCTCCCATGTCGATCACTCCTCCTTTCCCCCGCCGCTCCTGGCTCGCCTTGCTGTTGCTGTGCCCGTCCCTCGCTCTCGCGGACAACATGGTCTCCCTCGGAGAAACCACCGTCACCGCGACCCGCAGCGAACAACCCGTCGATGCCGTGCCGAGCACCGTCAGCGTACAGACGGCGCGGGATATCGACCGCAACAACGCCAACGACATCAAGCAACTGGTGCGCTACGAGCCGGGGGTGTCGGTGAGCGGCAGCGGCAGCCGCTTCGGCCTCTCCGGGTTCACCATTCGCGGCATCGGCGGCAACCGCGTGCTGACCCAGGTGGACGGCGTGGCGGTGCCCAGCTCATTCGCTTTCGGCCCGTTCATGGACGCCCGGCGCAACTACATCGACCTCGACACCGCGAAACGCGTTGAAATACTTCGGGGCCCGGCAAGCTCGCTGTACGGCAGCGACGCCCTCGGTGGGGCGGTCAGTTTCATGACCAAGGACGCGGCGGACTACCTGCACGACGGCAAGGACACCTATGCCCGCTTCAAGGTTGGCTTCGACGGCTCCGACCGCAGTTGGCTGAAAAGCGCCACCGTCGCCGGCCGCACCGGCCCGATGGACGGCCTGGTCACCATCAGCCGTCGCGACGGCCATGAGACCGATACCTTCGGCGATAACAACGGCATCGGCAGCGCCCGCGGCGAAGCCAATCCGGTGGATGGCAGCACCGACAACCTGCTGGCCAAACTCGGCTGGGACTACGCCGAGGGCAGCCGCCTGCAACTGGCCTACGAGCGCTACAACGACGACGCCGACACACGGCTGCTCAACGAATACAGCACCACCGGCACTACCCGCACCTCGGACGCCACCGACAGCACCGACCGCGAGCGCGTCAGCCTCTCGCACCGCTTCCTGCTCGACAGCGCCCTGGCCGACCAGGTGCAGTGGCAGCTGAACTACCAGGACAGCCAGATCCGCCAGGAAACCTACCAGGAGCGCTTCAGCGCCGGCCGCCTGCGCGACCGTAGCCGCGACTCGAAATACGAGGAAACCCTCTGGGGCCTCAACTCGCAGCTGGACAAGCAGTTCGCCCTGGCCGACACCCAGCACCACCTGATCTACGGCTTCGACCTCAAGCGCCTGGAAAGCAAGGACCTGCGCAAGGGCGGCGAGGTCTACCAGAGCAACGGCCAGCCGGTGCCGCCGGCCTTCGGCGCCGAGACCTTCCCGCTCAGCGACTTCCCCGATCCGGTCACCCGCGAGTACGCCGCGTTCATCCAGGACAGCATCGAGATCGGCCGCTGGACCCTGCTGCCGGGCCTGCGCTACGACTACTACGAGATGAAGCCGGACGTCAGCCAGCGCTACCTGAACAGCAACCCGGTGGACAAGGACCCGTCCAACTTCAGCGATCATGCGCTGTCGCCCAAGTTCGGCGTGACTTACCGCCTCGACGATCACCACAGCGTCTACGGCCAGTACGCCGCGGGCTTCCGTGCGCCGGAGCCGGTGGACATCTTCGGCGAGTTCGTCAACACCGCCATTGGCTACCAGACCATCGCCAACACCAACCTCAAGCCAGAGACCAGCGACAGCTACGAAGTCGGCCTGCGCGGCAAGTACGACATGGGTAGCTTCGGCGTGGCGCTGTTCTACAACCGCTATGACGACTTCATCGAGCAGGTCACCCTGCCCAATGACCCGACCGGCAACAACCGCCTGACCTACCAGTACACCAACCTGGACAAGGTCACCATCAAGGGCGCCGAAGCGCGCGGCGACCTCGACCTCAACCAGGCCATCGGCCTGCCGGCGGGCACCACGCTGCGTGGCGCGGTCTCCTACGCCAAGGGCAAGGACGAGGAAACCGGCGAGCCGATCAACAGCGTCGACCCGCTCAAGGGCGTGTTCGGCCTGGGCTACGACGCACCCAGCGGCCAGTTCGGCAGCGAACTGACCTGGACCCTGGTGCAGGCCAAGCACGACATCGACGAGGACGAGATCCCCAACCAGTACAAACCCGGCGGCTACGGCCTGCTGGACTTGAGCGGCTGGGTGAAGATCACCGACGGCGTGACCCTCAACGCCGGCCTGTTCAACCTCACCGACAAGAAATACTGGCAGTGGGGTGATGTACGCGGCCTGACCGAGAACAGCGCGAGCCTCGACCGCTACACCCAGCCGGGCCGCTACGCGGCGGCCAACCTGATCTGGGAGATCTGATCTTCTTCAGCACACGGATGTGCACCCTCTTCCGGTCTCGCCATCCGGGCGCGGATAATGTCCGCCCCGCATGGAGACCCTTTCGAATGATCCTGCTCTGCGCCCCGCACGACCTGGCCGAAGGCCAGAGCCGGGGCTTCAAGGCTGCCGGCCTGAACCTCTTCGCCGTGCGCCGCCAAGGCCGCGTCTATGCCTACCGCAACCGTTGCCCGCATCGGGAGATTCCGCTGGGCTACGACGCCGAGCGCTTCCTCGACGCCAGCGGGCGGCTGCTGCAATGCGGGCACCATGGCGCGCTGTTCCTGATCGAAACCGGTGAATGTATCCAGGGACCGTGCCTGGGCGACGCGCTGGAGACGTTGCCGTGCCATGAAGACGAGCGCGGCATCTGGCTGGAAGAAGTGGCCGACGAGGCTCGCGGGTAGAAGCGATTCCGGGCAGGTTGGCGAGCAAGCCGGCGCCTACCGGTCTGCACCGTACCGCTCCTCGTAGGAGCGAGCTTGCTCGCGAACAGCCCTTGCGCCGAAACAGTCGCGCCGTTACAGCAGTACCTTCAGCGGCCGATCGAGCCTGATTTCCTGCGTATCGATCCGCGCACCATACGCCAGCACCTCGACGCCCGCATTGCGCGCTTCCGCCAGCGCCGCGGCATAGGCCGGGTCGATCTCCATCGCCGGGCGCACCGCCTCAATGTCGGTCAGATTCACCGCATACAGCAGCACCGCACGCATGCCTTCGCGCGCCAGCGCCGCGAGCTCGCGCAGGTGCTTGGCACCGCGCTGGGTAACAGCGTCGGGGAAGGCCGCAACCGTGGTCTCGTCAAAGCCCAGGGTCACGCTCTTCACCTCCACATACACCGGCTTGCCGGCGTACATCAGGCGGAAGTCCGCGCGACTGTTCTCCTGCCCGTAGGCGACCTCGCGGCGCAGCTCGTCGAAGCCGGCAAGCTCCGGGATACCGCCAGCCAGCAGCGCCTCCTCCACCAAGCGGTTGGCCCGCCCGGTGTTCACGCAGGCCAGGCGGCCCTGCGGCGTTTCCACCAGTTCCCAGGTGCCCGGCAGCTTGCGCTTGGGGTCGTCTGAGCGACTGAACCAGACCCGGCAGCCTTCGCTCATGCAGTTGAGCATCGAGCCGGTGTTCGGGCAGTGGATGGTGAGCAGCTCGCCGCCGGCGGTCTCGATATCCGCCAGGAAGCGCTTGTAGCGTTTGATCAGGCGCGCCTCTTCCAGCGCCGGCTCGAAACGCATTAGGGGCGCCAGCTCTTCAAGCCGCGGGCAATGCGCTCGACCGCCTGCTGCAAGCGCTCCACGCTTTGCGTATAGGCGAAGCGCACATGGTGCGAGGCCTGATAGCGGCCGAAATCGAGACCCGGGGTGAAGGCCACATGCTCGGTCTCGATGAAGTGCTGGCAGAAGTCGTAGGCATCGCCGCCGAAGGCACTGATGTCGGCGTATAGATAGAAGGCACCTTCCGGCTCGACGGCGATGCCGAAGCCCAGCTCGCGCAGGGCCGGCAGCAGATAGTCGCGGCGGCGGCGGAACTCCTCGCGGCGCTCTTCGAGAATCGCCAGGGTGGCCGGCTCGAAGCACGCCAGCGCGGCGTGCTGGGCCATGCTCGGCGCGCTGATGTAGAGGTTCTGTGCCAGCTTCTCCAGCTCGCCCACGGCCTCCGGCGGCGCGACCAGCCAACCCAGGCGCCAGCCGGTCATGCCGAAATATTTAGAGAAACTGTTGAGGACGAAGGCGTCGTCATCCACCTCCAGCACGCTGGGCGCGTCGATGCCGTAGGTCAGGCCGTGGTAGATCTCGTCCACCACCAGATGACCGCCACGCGCCTTGAGCGTGGCCGAGAGCGCGGCCAGTTCATCCTTGTGCAACAGGGTGCCGGTAGGATTCGCTGGTGATGCGGCGAGAGCGCCTACACTATCTTGATCCCAATGCCGTTCGATGAGCTCCGGGGTGAGCTGGTAACGGCTCTCCGGGCCAACCGGCACCAACTGCGCGGCGCCTTCCACCAGGCGCAGGAAGTGACGATTGCAGGGATAGCCCGGATCGGCCAGCAGCCAGTGCTTGCCCGGGTCCACCAGCAGGCTGCTGGCGAGCAGCAGGGCGCCGGAGCCGCCGGGCGTGACGAGAATGCGCTGCGGATCGATCGACAGGCCGTAGCGCTGGGCGTAGAAGCCGGCGATGGCTTCGCGCAGCGCCGGCAGGCCACGTGCGGCGGTATAGCGCGTGTGACCATTTGCCAGGGCCTTCTGCCCGGCCTCGACGATGGGCGCGGCCGTGGTGAAGTCCGGCTCACCGATTTCCAGGTGGATGACGTCGTGGCCCGCGGCCTGCAGCTCGTTGGCCCGCGCCAATAGTGCCATGACGTGGAAGGGTTCGATGGCGCAGCTGCGCGCACTGAAAGTGGTGGCCATGGAATATTCCGAACTTTGCGACAGAGCCGGGATTCTAACAGGCCACTGATGAATACTGGGGCGGTCACGTCAATGCGGCGCGGCTTCCCGGAACATGCAGGCTTCGTCCGGGAAACACAGACGATCCTGCACAGGTTTGCAGAAAAACCCATCGGCGATGACCAATGGGTCGGCGACCTGGCGATCAGGCCATGTGCGGGCACTTGCAGGCTCGACAACCGGGAGTAGCGTCCCGGTAATCGTTCTGGTAAGTTCGCCCGCTGCGAGCGCGGGGCCGGCAGTGCCGGAGAGGGACCATCCGCGAGAGGATTAGCGAGAGTGAGAGGCGGTCATCCATGCCCACCAAAGCAAAACAACAGAGCAGCCAACTGATTCGTGGCTTCGAGCCCTACCAGGAAACCAAGGGCGAGGAGTACATGAGTGATCGCATGCGCGCGCACTTCACCTCCATCCTCAACAAATGGAAAGTTGAGCTGATGGAAGAAGTGGACCGCACCGTGCACCACATGCAGGACGAAGCGGCGAACTTCCCGGACCCGGCCGACCGTGCCAGCCAGGAAGAAGAGTTCAGCCTCGAGCTGCGCGCCCGCGATCGCGAGCGCAAGCTGATCAAGAAGATCGACGAGACCCTGCAGCTGATCGAAGACAACGATTACGGCTGGTGCGATTCCTGTGGCGTCGAGATCGGCATCCGCCGTCTGGAAGCCCGCCCCACCGCCACCCTGTGCATCGACTGCAAGACCCTGGCGGAAATCAAGGAAAAGCAGCTGGGCTCCTGAGCCTGGTTGATCCCGAACGGGGCGCTGCGGCGCCCCGTTTCGTTTCTGCTTTTAATTGAAGAGCCGCCATGCCTGCCACCCAGTACATCGGACGCTTCGCCCCCACGCCCAGTGGTTACCTGCACTTCGGTTCGCTGGTGGCCGCCGTCGCGTCCTACCTGGATGCGCGCGCAGTGGGCGGAAAGTGGCTGGTGCGCATGGAGGACCTCGATCCGCCGCGCGAGATGCCCGGCGCCCAGATGGCCATCCTCGAAACCCTCGAACGCTATGGCTTCGAATGGGACGGCCCGGTGGAGCGCCAGAGCGACCGCCACGGCGCCTATGCCGCCCAGGTCGAACAATGGCTGCGCAGCGGCCTGGCCTACGCCTGCACCTGTTCGCGCAAGCAGCTCGAAGGCACCCACGGCATCTACCCCGGCACCTGCCGCGACGCCCAGCATGACTGGCACGGCGACGTCGCCATCCGCATCCGCGTCCCGGAACTGGACTACCGCTTCACCGATCGCTTGCAGGGCGAATTCCAACAGCACCTGGGCCGCGACGTGGGCGACTTCATCATCCGTCGCCGTGACGGCCTCTTCGCCTATCAACTGGCCGTCGTGCTGGACGATGCCTGGCAGGGTGTCACCGACATCGTTCGCGGCGCCGACCTGCTGGACAACACCCCGCGCCAGCTCTACCTGCAGGAACTGCTGGGCATTGCCGCACCGCGCTACCTGCATGTGCCGCTGATCATCCAGCCCGACGGCCACAAGCTGGGCAAGTCCTACCGCTCGCCGCCGCTGGAAGCCGAACAGGCCGCCCCGCTGCTGGTGCGCGCGCTGAAAGCGCTGGGCCAGAACCCGCCCGCCGGGCTGGCGCAAAGCGCTCGGGGTGATGTCCTCGCCTGGGGCATCGCGCACTGGAATGCCGAGGCAATCCCCCATAGCCTGACGCTGGAAGACGCGCAGCTCTAGACTGGTAAACAGCAACGGCTCTTCGTAGGACCGAGGGGGGCGTCTAGCCCTTGCTCGCGAACCCGAATCCCGCCGCGGGGGCTTGTTCGCGAGCAAGCTCGCTCCTACAAAGTCTGCCGCTCCTTCGGCAAGAGGTGGGCCGGCTTGCCGGCAACTGTGCGCACAGGTAGCCTGCCCGCCGAACCAAGAGAGAGACGACATGTACATCTACCGACTGGTGTTGCTCCTGGTCGTGGGCATCTACCTGTTCTCGCCGGCCATCATGGACTGGTGGATCGATCCCCACGGCGCCTGGTACCGCCCGTATCTGCTGTGGCTGATCCTGATCGTCGTCACCTTCATCCTGCAGAGCCAGCGCGATGCTGACGAGCTTTAGCCTTACCCAGCTGATCCTGATCAGCGCCTCCTACCTGATGGTCCTGTTCGGTATCGCCTGGATCACCGAGCGCGGTTTCATTCCGCGCCGGCTGGTGCGCCATCCGCTGATCTACACCCTGTCGCTGGGCGTATACGCCAGCGCCTGGGCTTTCTATGGCACGGTCGGGCTGGCCTACCAGTACGGCTACGGCTTCCTGGCGATCTACCTGGGCGTTTCCGGCGCCTTCCTGCTGGCGCCGGTGTTGCTCTATCCGATCCTGCGCATTACGCGGGCGTACCAGCTGTCCTCGCTGGCCGACCTGTTCGCCTTCCGCTTCCGCAGCACCTGGGCCGGCGCGCTGACCACGCTGTTCATGCTGATCGGCGTACTGCCGATGCTGGCGTTGCAGATCCAGGCGGTGACCGACTCGATCAGCATCCTCACCCGCGAATCCGAGCCCAACCGCGCGGCGCTGGCGTTCTGCGCGCTGATCACGCTGTTCGCCATCCTCTTCGGCGCGCGCCACATTGCCACCCGCGAACGCCATGAAGGGCTGGTGATGGCCATTGCCTTCGAATCGCTGGTGAAGCTGGTCTCTCTCTGCGCCATCGGGCTGTTCGCCCTCTATGGCGTGTTCGGCGGGCCGGACGGCCTGGAAGTCTGGCTGCTGCAGAACCAGGAAGCCCTGAGCACCCTGCACACCCCGCTGGCCGAAGGGCCGTGGCGCACGCTGCTGCTGGTGTTCTTCGCCGCGGCCATCGTGATGCCGCACATGTTCCACATGACCTTTACCGAGAACCTCAACCCGCGCTCGCTGCTCAGCGCCAGCTGGGGCCTGCCGCTGTTCCTGCTGCCGATGAGCCTCGCGGTGCCGCCGATCCTCTGGGCCGGCCTGCACCTGGGCGCCTCGACCAACCCGGAATACTTCACCCTCGGCCTGGGCATCTCGGTGGACAGCCCCGCGCTGGCCCTGACCGCCTTCATTGGCGGCATCTCCGCCGCCAGCGGCCTGATCATCGTGATGACCTTGGCGCTCTCCGGCATGGTGCTCAACCACCTGGTGCTGCCGCTCTACCAGCCGCCGGCCGAGGGCAACATCTACCGCTGGCTGAAATGGACGCGCCGCGCACTGATCGCCGCGATCATCATGGCCGGCTATGCCTTCTACCTCCTGCTGGGCGCCGAGCAGGACCTGTCGAACCTCGGCATCGTCTCTTTCGTCGCCACCCTGCAGTTCCTCCCCGGCGCGCTGGCCGTGCTCTACTGGCCGACCGCCAACCGTCGCGGCTTCATCGCCGGCCTGGTCGCGGGCATGCTGGTGTGGGGAGCGACCATGCTCACCCCGCTGGTGGCGAACATGCAGAGCATCTACGTGCCGATGTTCGATTCGCTGTACGTGCTCGACGACACCACCTGGCACCTCGCCGCGCTGGCCTCCCTGGCGGCCAACGTGCTGGTGTTCACCCTCGTCTCGCTGTTCACCGAAGCCAGCGATGAGGAGAAAGGCGCCGCCGAAGCCTGCGCCGTGGACAACGTGCGCCGCCCGCAGCGCCGCGAACTGCTTGCCGTCTCCCCCCAGGAGTTCGCTAGCCAACTGGCCAAACCGCTGGGCGCCAAGACGGCCCAGCGCGAAGTGGAACAGGCACTACGCGACCTGCACCTGCCCTTCGACGAGCGCCGCCCCTACGCCCTGCGTCGCCTGCGCGACCGCATCGAGGCGAACCTCTCCGGCCTGATGGGCCCCAGCGTGGCGCAGGACATGGTGGAAACTTTCCTGCCCTACAAGGCCAGCAGCGAAAGCTACGTCACCGAAGACATCCACTTCATCGAGAGCCGCCTGGAGGACTACCACTCCCGGCTCACCGGCCTTGCCGCCGAACTCGATACCCTGCGCCGCTACCACCGCCAGACCTTGCAGGACCTGCCCATGGGCGTCTGCTCGCTGGCCAAGGACCAGGAAATCCTCATGTGGAACCGCGCCATCGAGGAGCTGACCGGCGTCAGCGCGCAACGTGTGGTCGGCTCGCGGCTGGCCGCCCTGCCCGAGCCGTGGCGCGGCCTGCTGGAAGGCTTCATCGACGCCCCCGACGAACACCTGCACAAGCAGCGCCTCTCCATCGAAGGCCAGACCCGCTGGCTGAACCTGCACAAGGCGGCGATCGAGGAGCCCCTCGCGCCCGGTAACAGTGGCCTGGTACTGCTGGTGGAAGACCTCACCGAAACCCAATCGCTGGAAGACAAGCTGATCCACTCCGAGCGCCTGGCCTCCATCGGTCGCCTGGCCGCCGGCGTGGCCCACGAGATCGGCAACCCCATCACCGGCATCGCCTGCCTGGCGCAGAACCTGCGGGAAGAACGCGAGGGCGATGGCGAGCTGACCGAGATCAGCGGACAGATCCTCGAGCAGACCAAGCGCGTCTCGCGCATCGTGCAATCGCTGATGAGCTTCGCCCACGCCGGCGGCAAGCAGGTGGCGGCCGAGCCGGTGTGCCTGGCCGACGTCGCCCAGGAAGCCATCGGCCTGCTGTCGCTGAACAAGCGCAGCATCGACGTGCAGTTCTTCAACCTGTGCGATCCGGAGCACTGGGTGGAAGGTGACTCCCAGCGCCTGGCCCAGGTACTGATCAATCTGCTGTCCAACGCCCGCGACGCTTCGCCGCCCAACGGCGCGATCCGCGTGCGCACCGAAGCTTCCGAGCAGGCCATCGACCTGATCGTCGAAGACGAAGGCAGCGGGATACCCAAGTCGATCATCGACCGTCTGTTCGAGCCGTTCTTCACCACCAAGGACCCGGGCAAGGGAACCGGCCTGGGGCTCGCACTGGTCTATTCGATCGTGGAAGAGCATTATGGGCAAATCACCATAGACAGCCCGGCAGACCCGGAACGCGAATGCGGCACCCGCATCAGCGTCACCTTGCCGCGGCATCCTGGCCCGACGGCCGAGCAGTAAACGAGCACGTCGAGAGAGCTGAATACATGGCACATATCCTCATCGTCGAAGACGAAACCATCATCCGTTCCGCCCTGCGACGATTGCTCGAGCGCAACCAGTACCAGGTCAGCGAAGCTGGCTCGGTGCAGGAAGCCCAGGAGCGTTACAGCATTCCGTCGTTCGACATGATCGTGAGCGACCTGCGCCTTCCCGGCGCACCCGGCACCGAGCTGATCAAGCTGGCCCAGGGTATCCCGGTGCTGATCATGACCAGCTACGCCAGCCTGCGCTCGGCGGTGGACTCGATGAAGATGGGCGCGGTGGACTACATCGCCAAACCGTTCGACCACGACGAGATGCTCCAGGCCGTGGCACGCATCCTCAAGGACCGCCAGGAAGCCCGTAACGCCCCCGCCGAAACGCGCGGTAACGCCAAGACCGCCGAGCGTGGCGCGGGTAACACCGCCCCCGCGGACGGCGAAATCGGCATCATCGGCTCCTGCCCGCCCATGCAGGAGCTCTACACCAAGATTCGCAAGGTCGCGCCCACCGACTCCAATGTACTGATCCAGGGCGAGTCTGGTACCGGCAAGGAACTGGTTGCCCGCGCCCTGCACAACCTGTCCAAGCGCACCAAGGCGCCGCTGATCTCGGTGAACTGCGCCGCGATCCCGGAAACCCTGATCGAGTCCGAACTGTTCGGCCACGAGAAAGGCGCGTTCACCGGTGCCAGCGCGGGCCGCGCGGGTCTGGTGGAAGCCGCCGACGGCGGCACGTTGTTCCTCGACGAAATCGGCGAGCTGCCACTGGAAGCCCAGGCGCGTCTGCTGCGTGTGCTACAGGAAGGCGAGATCCGCCGCGTAGGCTCGGTGCAATCGCAAAAGGTCGACGTGCGCCTGATCGCCGCGACCCACCGCGACCTGAAGATGCTGGCCAAGACCGGCCAGTTCCGCGAAGACCTCTATTACCGCCTGCACGTCATCTCGCTGAAGCTGCCGCCTCTGCGCGAGCGCGGCCCGGATGTGATGGAAATCGCCCGCTCCTTCCTGGCGCGCCAGTGCTCCCAGATGGGGCGTCAGGCACTGACCTTCTCCCACGAGGCTGAGCAGGCCATTCGTCACTACCCATGGCCGGGTAACGTTCGCGAACTGGAGAACGCCATCGAGCGCGCAGTGATCCTCAGCGAAGGGCAGGAAATTCCCGCCGACCTGCTGGGCATCGACATCGAACTGGATGATCTGGAAGACGACTTCGGCGATGACGGCGACCTGCGCCCGACCAACGGCAGCGCCAGTAACCACGAGCCTACCGAGGACCTGTCGCTGGAAGACTACTTCCAGCACTTCGTCCTTGAGCACCAGGACCACATGACCGAGACCGAGCTGGCCCGCAAGCTGGGCATCAGCCGCAAATGCCTGTGGGAACGTCGCCAGCGCCTGGGCATTCCGCGCCGCAAATCGGGGGCGGCGGCGGACTCGTAACAGGTCCCCACACTGTTACCGGAGACATGCTCCGTAACAAAAGCCGGGTTCATCGGTAACGGAAACCCGGCTTTTTTGTGCCTGTCTGTCGGCGGCCGATCCTCGCAAGCCCTTGAAAAATAAGGATTCGCAAAAGTTGGCACGGCATCTGCTTTGTTATTCGTACAACAACAATAACAAGCACGACCACTCACAATAAGAACAAGACGAAACGACTCCAGCACAACAAAAACAAGATCGCGGAGGCGCAGCTAACTGATTCTTTTGGAGAAGGGTAGCCGTCGGGACCAGTCCCGCAACCAGCGAAGAAGAATAAAACTGTCTTGAGACAGCACGCAAAACTGGTTGGACCGCAAGGTCATTGCTCACTCAGCGACCAAAGCAATCCGTTTGCTATTGAACCCTTCCAAGTGTGGAAGGTTCCCCGAAGCAGATAGCGTCGAGGGACGGGTCTACAAACAAAAACAACAAGCCCGGTAATCATAATAAAAACAAAGCACGCACCTATTTGGGGGGGAGCCTCGGCTCCCCCAGTAGCTTTCGCTACACCCTCCCCCTCCTCCCCGCAAGACCCTTTCTTCAGTTTTCTTCATCATCACCCCCCACGATGCTAGAATCGCCGCGGCGCAGAAGGCAGCCGATTTGCTGCCAATTGTTTCCAGGCAGCGGCAGACACCCGCTATCCTCCAGGAAACACCGTGACCACGCGGCTCGCGGAGAACTGCGCATGCCATTCACACAACCATTCCCGATAGTGCACACATGCTGAAAAAGCTGATCCAGTCCATCCGATCCCCACTGCGCCGTCCGCGCGCCGTCCGCACTACTCCGGAAGTCGTTGGCAATCATCAGCACTCGCTGCGGCGGGAACACTTCAGCAGGAACGCGGTGAACGTCGTGGAGCGCCTGACGAAGGCCGGCTACCAGGCGTACATCGTCGGCGGCGGCGTACGAGACCCGCTGCTGGGCATTCCCCCCAAGGACTTCGATGTGGCCACCAGTGCCACTCCCGAGCAGGTCCGCGCCGAATTCCGCAATGCGCGGGTGATTGGTCGCCGCTTCAAGCTGGTCCACGTACATTTCGGCCGCGAGATCATCGAGGTCGCCACCTTCCGCGCCAACCATCCGGTCAGCGAAGACGACGACTCCGATAACGCCCACGCTTCCCGCAACGAAGCCGGCCGCATCCTGCGCGACAACGTCTACGGCACGCTTGAAGACGACGCCCAGCGCCGCGACTTCACCATCAACGCCCTCTATTTCGATGTGACCGGCGAGCGCATCCTCGACTACGCCCATGGCGTGCGCGATATCCGCAACCGCCTGATCCGCCTGATCGGCGACCCGGAACAGCGCTACCTGGAAGACCCCGTGCGCATGCTGCGCGCCGTGCGCTTTGCCGCCAAGCTGGATTTCGAGATCGAAAAGCACAGCGCTGCACCGATCCGCCGCCTGGCCCCGCTGCTCAACGAGATTCCGTCCGCCCGCCTGTTCGACGAGATACTCAAGCTGTTCCTCAGCGGCAAGGCCGAGCGCACCTTCGAGTTGCTCAACGAGTACGATCTGTTCGCACCGCTGTTCCCGGCCAGCGCCAAGGCCCTGAAAGAAAACCCCGAATACGCCGGCAAGCTGATGCGCCAGGCGCTCGCCAATACCGACGAGCGTATTCGCCTCGGCAAGCCGGTCACCCCGGCCTTCCTGTTCGCCGCCCTGCTCTGGCCGGCCTTGCCCGCTCGCGTGCTGAAGCTGCAGGAACGCGGCATGCCGCCGATCCCTGCGATGCAGGAAGCCGCCCACGAGCTGATCCTCGAACAGTGCCGCCGCACCGCCGTACCTAAACGCTTCACCATCCCGATCCGCGAGATCTGGGACATGCAGGAGCGCCTGCCGCGCCGCCAGGGCAAGAAGGCCGACCTGCTGCTGGAAAACCCACGCTTCCGCGCCGGCTACGACTTCCTCCTGTTGCGCGAGAGCGCGGGCGAGGAAACCGGCGGCCTGGGCGACTGGTGGACCGATTACCAGGAAGCCAGCGACGGTGAGCGCCGCGGCATGATCCGCAACCTGGCCAGCCAGCCGGAAGAAGGCGGCGCTGCGCCGCGCAAACGTCGCCGTGGCGGCAGCAACCGCCGCCGTCGTGGTCCGCGTACCGAAGGCGCCAGCAGCGAATGAGCGAGCGCGTGTACATTGGGCTCGGCAGCAATCTCGCCGAGCCGCGCCAGCAGCTCGAAGCCGCGTTGAAAGCCCTGGCGCTGGTTCCCGCGACCAAGGTCGCCGTAGTCTCTCCGCTCTATGCCAGCGATCCCCTGGGGCCGCCGGACCAGCCACGCTACGTCAACGCCGTTGCCGCGCTGGATACCGACCTGGAGCCGCTCGCGCTGCTGGATGCCCTGCAGACCATCGAGCTGGAGCAGGGCCGGGTGCGCAAGGACGAGCGCTGGGGCCCGCGCACTCTCGACCTCGATATCCTGCTGTTCGGCGATCGCCTGATCGACGAGCCGCGCCTGCGGGTGCCGCACTACCACATGCAGGCCCGCGCCTTCGTGCTTTACCCGCTCGCGGACCTCGCTCCGCACCTGCGCCTGCCCGATGGCCGCAGCCTGCCCGAGCTGCTGGCCGCCTGTCCGTTTGCCGGTCTCGAACGCCTCTCCTGAGGCATCCTGCGCCCACGTGCGGGGCGGGCTGGCAGTAACGCCGTAACAGTCCGGTAACACCTGCAATTGACTTCGCCTTTTTCGATCCGGACTATAGGGCCCCGTTTGCCCCTGCCCGGCGCAGAACCGAGGACACTTTCATGCCTGATGTCACCCTGACCACCCTGCAAGGTCTCAAGCAAAGCGGCGAAAAGATCGCGATGCTGACCGCCTACGATGCCACTTTCGCCCACACCGCGAGCCTTGCGGGTGCCGAAATGCTGCTGATAGGAGACTCCCTGGGCATGGTGCTGCAAGGCCACGACAGCACGCTGCCGGTCACCGTCGAGGACATGGCCTATCACACCGCGGCGGTAAAGCGCGGTAACAAGGGCGCGCTGATCGTCACGGACCTGCCGTTCGAATCCGGTACCTCCCTGGACCAGTTGCTGCGCGACTCGGTGGCGGTCATGCAGGCAGGCGCCCACATGGTCAAGCTCGAGGGCGGCTCCTGGCTCGCCGAGCCGATCACGCGCCTCGCCCAGATGGGTATTCCGGTGTGCGCGCACCTGGGGCTCACCCCACAGGCCGTCAACCTGTTCGGTGGCTTCAAGGTCCAGGGCCGCCAGGAAGCCCAAGCACGTCAACTGCGTGCCGACGCCATCGCCCTGGAACAGGCCGGCGCCGCTTTCCTGCTGCTCGAATGCGTGCCGTCCGCGCTGGCCCGCGAAATCACCGAGGCGGTGAAGATTCCGGTGATCGGCATCGGCGCCGGCCCCGGCACCGACGGCCAGGTGCTGGTCATGCACGACATGCTCGGCCTGTCGCTGTCTGGCCGCTCACCGAAATTCGTGAAGAATTTCCTCGAAGGCCAACCCGACATCCAGTCCGCCATGGCCGCCTACGTCAAGGCGGTGAAGGACGGCACCTTCCCCGGCCCGGAGCACGGTTTCGCCTGATGAACACAGTCAAGACAGTCCGCGAGCTGCGCGCTGCGGTCGCTCGTGCGCGTAGCGAAGGCAAACGCATTGCCCTGGTGCCGACCATGGGCAACCTGCACGCCGGCCACGCCGCCCTGGTGACCAAGGCTGGCCAGCGTGCCGACTTCGTCGTCGCCAGCATCTTCGTCAATCCGCTGCAGTTCGGCCCCAGCGAAGACCTGGACAAGTACCCGCGCACCCTCGCCGCCGACCAGGAGAAGCTCCTGGAAGCCGGCTGCCACCTGCTGTTCGCTCCGACCGTGGAAGAGATGTACCCCGACGGGATGGACGGACAAACCCGCCTGCACGTGACCGGCGTTTCCGAAGGTCTCTGCGGCGGCAGCCGTCCGGGCCACTTCGATGGCGTCGCCACCGTAGTCTGCAAGCTGTTCAACATGGTCCAGCCGGACATGGCCCTGTTCGGCGAGAAGGATTTCCAGCAGTTGGCGGTGATCCGCAAGCTGGTGCGCGATCTCAACCTGCCCATCCAGATCTTCGGCGAGCCGACAGTGCGTGCCGACGATGGTCTGGCGCTATCCTCGCGCAACGGATACCTGAACGACGATCAGCGCGCCAGCGCCCCCGTGCTCTACGCCACGCTCAAGTACCTGGCCGAGCGCATCCGCCAAGGCCAGCACGATTATCCCGCGCTGCTCGCCGAAGGGCGCCAGCGGATCGAGCAGGCCGGCCTGCGCATCGATTACCTGGAAGTCCGCGAATCCCTCGGCCTGCGCCCAGCCTCGGCGGATGACCGCCAGTTGGTGATCCTCGTGGCCGCCTTCCACGGCACCACCCGGCTGATCGATAACCTCGCCTTCCACATCGACTGATTCCCCGCCCGACACCCGAATTTTCGCCTCGAAGCCGCGCCAGTCGCGGCCTTGAGCGACTCCGGGTGCTCGGGCATACTCGCCCGCACTCCCGCCATAGAAGAAGAGGAGCCACGCCATGCAGAGCATCATGCTCAAAGCCAAACTGCACCGCGCCGAAGTCACCCACGCCGTGCTCGACTACGAAGGCTCCTGCGCCATCGACGGCGAGTGGCTCGATCTTGCCGGGATTCGCGAGTACGAACAGATCCAGATCTACAACGTCGACAACGGCGAACGCTTCACCACCTACGCCATCCGTGGCGAAGAGGGTTCGCGGATGATTTCGGTCAACGGCGCCGCCGCCCACAAGGCCAAGGTGGGTGACCGGGTGATCATCTGCGCGTACGCTCAGTTCAGCGACGCCGAGCTGGAAGGTTACCAGCCGCGCATGCTGTACATGGCGCCGGGCAACGAGCTGAGCCACACCAGCAACGCGATCCCGGTCCAGCTCGCCTGAGCCGAATCGACAATGCCCGGAACCACCGGGCATCTTTCCAGTTCGAAAGCCTCACGTTCAAACACGCACGTCTTACCCGAAGGTACGTCATGGAACACCACCTCACCCCGCTGGATGCCACCAAACTGGCGAGCTGGCAGGCGCTGGCAGCGCACCGCCAGGATCTGCAGAACTTCACCATGCGCGAGGCGTTCGCCGAGGACCCAGAGCGCTTCAAGCGTTTCTCCCTCAGCGCCTGCGGCCTGTTCCTCGACTTCTCGAAGAACCTGATCCGCCAGGACACCCTCGACCTGCTGGTGAAACTCGCGGAGGAAGCCAAGCTGGGCGAGGCCATCCAGTCGATGTTCCGCGGTGACGTGATTAACGCCTCCGAGCAGCGCCCGGTGCTGCACACCGCGCTGCGCCGCCCTATCGGCGACAAGGTGCTGGTGGATGGCAAGGACGTGATGCCCGAAGTGCACCGCGTGCTGCACCAGATGACCGAACTGGTCGCCGCCGTGCACAACGGCCTGTGGCGCGGCTACACCGAGCGGCCGATCACCGACGTGGTGAACATCGGCATCGGTGGCTCCTTCCTCGGCCCGCAGCTGGTGTCTGAAGCCCTGCTGCCGTTCGCCCAGAAAGGCGTGCGCTGCCATTACCTGGCAAACATCGACGGCAGCGAATTCCGTGAGATGACCGCCAAGCTGAATGCCGAGACCACGCTGTTCATCGTCTCGTCGAAGTCCTTCGGCACCCTGGAAACCCTGAAGAATGCCCAGGCCGCCCGCGCCTGGTACCTGGCGCAGGGTGGCAGCGAGGCGGAGCTGTACCGTCACTTCATCGCCGTCTCCAGCAACAAGGAAGCGGCAGCCGCCTTCGGTATTCGCCCCGAGAACGTCTTCCCGATGTGGGACTGGGTCGGCGGCCGCTACTCGCTGTGGTCGGCCATCGGCCTGCCGATCGCCATGTCGGTGGGGATCAACAATTTCAAGGAGCTGCTGTCCGGCGCCTACAGCATGGACCAGCACTTCCTCACCTCGCCGTTCGAGAAGAACATTCCGGTGCTGCTCGGCCTGCTCGGTGTCTGGTACGGCGACTTCTGGGGCGCGCGCAGCCACGCGATCCTGCCCTACGACTACTACCTGCGGAACATCACCGACCACCTGCAGCAGCTGGACATGGAATCCAACGGCAAGAGCGTGCGCCAGGACGGTACCCCGGTTTCCGCCGGCACCGGTCCGGTGATCTGGGGGGGCGTGGGCTGCAACGGCCAGCACGCGTACCACCAGTTGCTACACCAGGGCACCCACCTGATCCCGGCGGACTTCATCGTTCCGGTCTCCAGCTACAACCCGGTGGCCGACCACCACCAGTGGCTGTACGCCAACTGCCTGTCGCAGAGCCAGGCGCTGATGGTCGGCAAGAGCCGCGCCGAGGCCGAGGCCGAGCTGCGCGCCAAAGGCCTGGACGAGGCCGAAGTGCAACGCCTGGCGCCGCACAAGGTGATTCCGGGCAACCGACCGAGCAACACCCTGGTCCTGGAACGCATCAGCGCCCGTCGCCTGGGCGCGCTGATCGCCATGTACGAGCACAAGGTCTACGTGCAGAGCATCCTCTGGGGCATCAACGCCTTCGACCAGTGGGGCGTGGAGCTGGGCAAGGAGCTGGGCAAGGCGGTCTACGGTCGCCTGGTCGGCAGCGAGGAAAGCGCCGCCGAGGACGCCTCCACCCAGGGCCTGATCGACTTCTTCCGCGGCCGTCACCGCGGCTGATGCCAACGGGGACGGAGATGCCAGTGCACCTCCGTCCTCGCTTACCGGCAGAATCGCTGCCGGTACTCTCCGGGCGTCACGCCCAGCGCCTGCACGAAGGCGCGACGCAGGTTGTATTCGCTGCCGAAGCCTGTGTGCAACGCCACGCGCTTGAGCGATGACTCTCCTCCCTCCAGCAGTTGGCTGGCCTTCTCCAGGCGCAGCTGCAACAGCAGCTTCGCCGGTGTCACTCCCATTTCCGCCTGGCAATAGCGGTGCAGCGTGCGCGTCGACATCGCCATCTGCGAAGCCATGTCGTCCACCTCCAGCGAGTTCTCCAGGCGCTCGCGCAGCCAGTCCACCAGACGCTGCATCTGCCCGTCCGGGGGCGCCTGCTGCGCCAGCAGTTCGGTACTGAACTGGCGCTGACCGCCCGGTCGCCGCAGGTACATCACCAAGCCGCGCGCCACCGCCAGGGACAGATCGCGCCCGTGGTCCTCCTCCACCAGGCTCAGGCACAGGTCCATCCCGGCGGTGACACCGGCGGAGCTGTAGAACTGCTCGTCACGCACGAACAGCGCGTCCTGCATGACCCGCAGCCGTGGAAACAGCCGCTGCAGCAGTTCGGTGTAACGCCAGTGGGTGACGACGGGCCGCTCCTCCAGCAAGCCAGCCTGAGCCAGCAGGAAAGCCCCTGTGCACACCGACCCGCAGCGCGCCGCCCGTGGCCCTGCCTGGACCAGCCAGCGAGCGATATCGCCCTGTTGCATCGCTCGCTGCACGCCGAAGCCACCGGCGACCAGCAGCGTGGAGCCAGCCACCTCATCAGGGCCGGGCAATGTCCGCGCCGCCAATTCCAGGCCGGCGCTGGAGCGAACCAACCCGCCACCGGGTGAAATCACCTGGAGTTCGTAGGCCGGCCTGGCGCCGGGCAGCAGGTGCTCATCCACTGCGGCGAACACTTCTGCCGGCCCGGTGGCGTCGAGCAACTGGAATTCGGGAAAGACGAGCAGCAATACCCGATGAGGCGTGGCCATCGAAGAATCTCCCTGGGATGCACCTGGCAGATATTCACCGATCAGCGTCAGAAGTGACAGTGTGGCTACCGGCAAGGTGGAAGTCCCGCTCCCGGAGACACCTATGCGCACCTTCGCCCTGATCCTTGCTCTGTCGCTGTATTCGCTCCCTCTGCTGGCCGACGAGGGGCTGCAACC
The DNA here is from genome assembly GCF_016919445.1 of Pseudomonas sp. PDNC002. Classification (NCBI taxonomy): domain Bacteria; kingdom Pseudomonadati; phylum Pseudomonadota; class Gammaproteobacteria; order Pseudomonadales; family Pseudomonadaceae; genus Pseudomonas; species Pseudomonas sp. PDNC002. The sequence goes on from NZ_CP070356.1 coordinate 43,628, forward strand.
CTTCCAGCCGCGCACCGATCGGCAACGTCCGCTGATCGCCGTCGTCGCACAGAACCGCATGACCGAACTGGTGGACTACGTCGTGCCCCTGGCCGTGCTGCGACGCGCCGACGTGGCCGAAGTGCTCGCGCTTTCGACCGCCCCCGGCCCGGTGCAATTGATGCCAGCCTTGAAGATGCAAGCCCAGGCCACCGTCGCCCAGTTCCAGCAGCGCTATCCGCAGGGTGCCGACTACCTGATCGTTCCTGCCGTGCATGACAGCGAGGATGCGGCCCTGCTCGCCTTCGTCCGCGATCAGGCCGCGAAGGGCACCATCGTTATCGGCATCTGCGATGGCGTACTGGTGCTGGGCCACGCGGGCCTGCTGGCGGGCCGGCACGCCACCGGGCACTGGTACTCACGCAGCGAGCGCCTGGAGGACTTTCCGGACACGCACTGGCAGGAAAATCGCCGTTACGTAGTGGACGGCCCGGTGATGACCACCTCCGGCTTGACCGCCGCCCTGCCCGCTTCGCTGGCGCTGGTGGGCGCCATCGGCGGTTCGGAGAAAGCCCGGGCACTCGCGGGTGAGCTGGGCGTTCAGGATTGGTCGCCGAGTCACGACAGCCAGCAGTTCAGCCTCGGCATGAGCGGCTACCTCACCGCGGCCGGCAACATCCTCGCCTTCTGGAGCCACGAGGACTTCGGCGTGCAGTTGCGCCCGGGCCTCGATGACATCGCCCTGGCCCTGAGCGCGGATGCCTGGGCGCGCACCTACCGCACCCGTGTGAAGGGTATCGCCCAGGGCCCGGTCGTCAGCGCCAGCGGCCTGGCATTCCTGCCGGATGGGGGCGAGGATCTCCCCGCGCTACCCGCAGTCACCGGTGACGCAATCCAGGCGCTGGAGTACGCGTTCGACGGTATCGCCGCGCGCTACGGCGAGGCCACCCGGCAACTGGTCGCCGCCCAGCTCGAATACCCTTCGCCTGAACGTTCCCGCACCGGTGCGCGTCGAAACCACATGGACAACCCTTGAACCCGCCTGGCCTTGGATGCACCCTTGGGGCATCTCGGCTCAACAACAACAAGGACTCCCCATGTACGAGATCAGCCTTCACTCCGTGCCGGAGGCCGTACGCAAGCGTGCCTACCTCGACAACGATGCCTATCTGCGCCTCTACCAGCAGTCCGTGGATGACCCGGAAGCCTTCTGGGGCGAGCAGGCCAAGGTCTTCCTCGACTGGTTCAAGCCCTGGCACTCGGTGCACCACGGTGACCTGGCGAAGGGCCAGGCAACCTGGTTCAAGGGCGGCCAGCTCAACGTCACCTACAACTGCATCGACCGCCACCTGGAACAGCGCGGCGAGCAGGTGGCGATCATCTGGGAAGGCGACAACCCGACCGAATCCGCCAACATCACCTACCGCAAGCTGCACAGCCATGTCTGCCGCCTGGCCAACGTGCTCAAGAGCCGCGGCGTGGAGAAAGGCGACCGCGTCTGCATCTACATGCCGATGATCCCCGAGGCGGCCTACGCCATGCTGGCCTGCGCGCGGATCGGTGCGATCCACTCGGTGGTGTTCGGCGGCTTCTCCCCGGACGCCCTGCGCGACCGCATCAACGATGCCGACTGCCGCACCGTGATCACTGCCGACGAAGGCGTGCGCGGTGGCAAGTACGTCCCGTTGAAGAAAAACGTGGAAAAGGCGCTGCAGGACTGCCCGAACGTCTCCACCGTGGTGGTGGTCGAGCGCACCCAGGGCGAGATCCCGTGGGTCGAAGGCCGTGACATCTGGTACCACGAGGCCCTTCGCGAGGCCAGCGAGGATTGCGCACCGGAGCCGATGGAGTCCGAGGACCCGCTGTTCATCCTCTACACCTCCGGCTCCACCGGCAAACCCAAGGGCGTGCTGCACACTACCGGTGGCTACCTGCTGGGCGCGGCGATGACCCACAAGTACGTGTTCGACTACCACGACGGCGACATCTACTGGTGCACCGCGGACGTGGGCTGGGTCACCGGGCACAGCTACATCGTCTACGGCCCGCTGGCCAACGGCGCCACCACCCTGATGTTCGAAGGTGTGCCGAACTATCCCGACGCCTCGCGCTTCTGGCAGGTGATCGACAAGCACCAGGTGAACATCTTCTACACCGCACCGACCGCGATCCGCGCCCTGATGCGCGAGGGCGAAGCTCCGGTGCAGAAGACTGACCGCAGCAGCCTGCGCCTGCTCGGCTCGGTCGGTGAGCCGATCAACCCGGAAGCCTGGGAGTGGTACTACAACGTGGTGGGCGAGAAGCGCTGCCCCATCGTCGATACCTGGTGGCAGACCGAGACCGGCAGCATCCTGATCACCCCTCTGCCCGGCGCCACCGACCTCAAGCCCGGTTCGGCGACCCGCCCCTTCTTCGGCGTGCAGCCGGTACTACTGGATGAGCAGGGCAAGGAAATCGACGGTCCCGGCTCCGGCGTACTCGCCGTGAAAGCCAGCTGGCCCAGCCAGATCCGCAGCGTCTACGGCGACCACCAGCGGATGATCGACACCTACTTCAAACCCTACCCCGGCTACTACTTCACCGGCGACGGCGCCCGCCGCGACGAGGATGGCTACTACTGGATCACCGGCCGCGTGGACGACGTGATCAACGTCTCGGGCCACCGCATCGGCACTGCCGAGGTGGAGAGCGCGCTGGTGCTGCACGACTCGGTCGCCGAAGCCGCCGTGGTCGGCTATCCGCATGACCTCAAGGGCCAGGGCATCTACGCCTTCGTCACCACCATGAATGGCGTCGAGCCCAGCGATGGCCTCAAGCAGGAGCTGCTGGCGCTGGTCAGCAAGGAAATCGGCAGTTTCGCCAAGCCGGAAATGCTGCAATGGGCGCCGGGCCTGCCCAAGACCCGTTCCGGCAAGATCATGCGGCGCATCCTGCGCAAGATCGCCTGCAACGAGCTGGAGAACCTGGGCGATACCTCGACCCTCGCCGATCCCAGCGTGGTCCAGGGGCTGATCGACAACCGCCTCAACCGTTGACGGCGCGCTTCAGGCCTGGGGCGCAAAGATGCTAGGTTTAGAATACAGACCTGCCGTCCTTGCCCCGAGGCCTGTCCGCCACGATGGAAACCGTTCGCCGCCATATCGAAAGCCAGGTACTCAGCCTGACCGGCCTCGCCCTCGGCGGGGTCGACTTCGAGTCGCCCAAAGGGGATCCCGGCCTGTTCGGGCCGGACTCCGTGTGCTGGAAAGTCCATGGCGACTTCAGCTCCATGCTCATCGGCGGAATCAGCGCCCTGCTCCTGCAGATGCTGCACCCTGCGGCCCTCGGGGGCGTTTGGGACCATTCCAACTTCCGCGCCGACATGCTTGGGCGGCTGCGCCGCACCGGGCAGTTCATTTCCGCCACCACCTATGGTTCGCGCGGTGATGCCGAAAAATTGATCGAGCGCGTACGGCGCATCCACGACAGCGTCCATGGCACGCTGCCCGATGGTTCCTCCTACGCCGCCAGCGACCCGGACCTGCTCACCTGGGTGCATGTCGCAGAAGTCAGCTGCTTCCTCGCTTCACACCTGCGCTACCTGAATCCAGAGCTATCCGGCGAAGAACAGGACCGTTACTACGACGAAATAGCCCTGATCGCCGAGCAACTCGGTGCGCGCAACGTGCCGCGGTCGAGGGCAGAGGTGGCCGACTACCTGCAACGCATGCGCCCGCAGCTGCGTTATGACGAGCGCACTCGCGAGGTGGTCGATGTCCTGTTCAATGCACCAGCACCGAGCTTCCTGGCCAAGCCCTTCGGCTTGCTGATGATGCGCGCCGGCATCGACCTGCTACCGGACTGGGCCACGGACCAGCTCGGCCTCAGCCTGGGCAGCCTGCAGCGCCAACTGATCCGCTCCAGCGTGAAGCGCAGCGTGCCGCTGCTGCGCTGGGCTGTGCGCAACGGTTCACTGCACCGCGCGCGCCGGCGCATGGGCCTGCCCCCTCTGCGCTAGATCGTGACCACCCGGTTCGGAGAGTGGTGAGGCGGCAATCGGCTATGCAACCATGGGCCTTCGCTGCGGCCACCGCCGCTCCTGCCAGAGGATTCGTGTCATGCAAGAAGTCGTCATCGTCGCTGCCACCCGTACCGCCATCGGCAGCTTCCAGGGCTCGCTGTCCGCACTGCCCGCCCATGAACTGGGCGCCGCGGTCATCCGCAGCCTGCTGCAACAGACCGGCATCGACCCGGCCCAGGTCAACGAAGTTATCCTCGGCCAGACCCTCACGGCTGGCGCCGGCCAGAACCCAGCGCGCCAGGCGTCCATCGCCGCCGACCTGCCCAACAGCGTACCGGCCATGACGGTGAACAAGGTCTGCGGCTCGGGCCTCAAGGCACTGCACCTGGCGGCCCAGGCGATCCGCTGCGGCGATGCCGACGTCATCATCGCCGGTGGCCAGGAAAGCATGAGCCTCGCGCCCTATGTCATGCCCGGCGCTCGCACCGGCCTGCGCATGGGCCACGCCAAGCTCATCGACAGCATGATCCAGGACGGCCTGTGGGATGCCTTCAACGACTACCACATGGGCATCACCGCCGAGAACCTGGTGGACAAGTACGGCATCAGCCGCGAGGAGCAGGACGCCTTCGCCGCGGAATCTCAGCGCAAGGCCGCCGCGGCCATCGAGGCGGGCCGCTTCAAGGCCGAGATCACCGCCATCGAGATTCCCCAGCGCAAGGGCGAGCCACTGCGCTTCGACACTGACGAGCAACCGCGCGCCGGGACCACCGCTGAATCCCTGGCCAAACTGAAGCCTGCGTTCAAGAAGGATGGCAGCGTTACCGCCGGCAACGCCTCGACCCTCAACGACGGCGCCGCCGCCGTGCTGCTGATGAGCGCCACCAAGGCCGCCGAACTGGGCCTGCCGGTACTAGCGCGCATCGCCGCCTACGCCAACGCGGGCGTCGATCCGGCGATCATGGGCATCGGCCCGGTCTCCGCCACCCGCCGCTGCCTGGAGAAAGCCGGCTGGCAACTGGCCGACCTCGATCTGATCGAAGCCAACGAAGCCTTCGCCGCCCAAGCGCTGTCGGTGGGCAAGGAACTGGGCTGGGATTCCGCGAAGGTCAACGTGAATGGCGGCGCCATCGCCCTGGGCCATCCCATTGGCGCCTCCGGCTGCCGCGTACTGGTTACCCTGCTGCACGAAATGCTGCGCCGCGATGCCCACAAGGGTCTGGCAACGCTGTGCATCGGGGGCGGGCAAGGCGTAGCGCTGGCCCTGGAACGCTAATCAATCCGCAGGTGCTGCGCAGAGTTCGCTCTGCGCGGCAAGCCTCCCACCGCGCAAATCAAATGCAATATTCGCCAGGTTGATTCCCCGCAAGCTTTGTTTCGGAGCGATAGGAATATTCCGTATAAGGTTGCGCCTGTGGTCTATCTTCAAGGTCAATGCGCGCCATTGTTCTGATTCAAGGAGTTGCCTATGAAGAAGCGTGTCGTGTTGATTGAAGATCACCCTGCGATGCGTTTAGCGATCCGCTCTCTGCTGGAGCAGGACTCGCAGTTCGAAGTCGTCCGGGAGTCCGCCGATGGTCATGGCGGGCTGGAAGCGGTGCGCAAGGAGCGCCCGGACCTGGTGATACTGGACCTCAACCTGCCGGGCATGGACGGTCTGGATCTGCTTGCGCGTATCCATATCTTCGATGACAACATCCGCCTGCTGGTTCTGAGCTCCCAGGATGAACGTCTGTACTCGAGCAAGGTCGAAGCCGCCGGAGCACACGGTTTCGTCAGCAAGAACAAGGACACCAGTGCCATTCTCAACGCGGCGCGGATGCTGGTTTCCGGCTACCGCTGCTTCCCGGAGAAGGCGCTGAGCGTCGAGAAGAACGCAGACCCGGTGGCCAGCCTGACACCCCGTGAGCTGGTGGTACTGCGCAGCCTCGTGAGAGGCATGAGCAACAAGGACATCGCCGAGGAACTCTTCCTCAGCCAGAAGACCGTGAGCACCTACAAGACCCGCATCCTGGAAAAGCTGAACCTGGACAGTCTCGTGGATCTGGTGGAGTTCGCCCGCACCCATCGCCTCAATGATTGACCGGCAGCAATAACACCCAGCAGCGGCCATCGAATCGAAGAAGCCCAGGCGTGCCATACTTCCATGGCACGTCACGACGGAAACGACCCTCGCCATGCCCAAAGGATTGAAGCGCGCGATCGGCGCGATTTTGCTGCTCTTCCTCTTCTACTGCCTGCTGGGCTTCCTGATTCTTCCCGGCGTTGCCCTGCGCGTGGCCAATCAGCAACTGGCGCAGTACGCGACGGTTCCCGCCACGCTCGAGCGCATCGAACTCAACCCCTTCACCCTGAAGCTGACGCTCTGGGGCCTGAAGCTGGGCCAGGACGGCGAGGAGCAGGTCCGCTTCCGCCGCCTGTACGCCAACCTGGAACTCGACAGCCTCTGGAAGCGCCGCCTGCACCTGGCCGACGTCGAGCTCGACGCTCCGCATACCGAGTTGCTGTTCGCCGAGAACGGCACGCTCAACCTGTCGCAACTCTTCAAGCTGCCGCCCAGCGAACCGGCCCCCGCAAACGAAGAGCCCAGCCAGCCCTTCCCTCTGCGCATCGACCGCATCCGCCTCGCCGAAGGCAGCCTGCACTTCCAGGACCGCCGCCCCAGCGAGCCGGTCGACTTCGTTTTCAACCCGCTGGGCTTTGAGCTGCATAACCTCAGCACGCTGCCCGAAGATGGCGCGAAGATGACATTGATCGCCACCGGCCCGCACGGCGGCAAGCTCGACTGGGAAGGCGACCTGAGTATCGTCCCGCTGACCTCCAAGGGCAGCCTCAAGGTCCGCGACATTCCGCTCAAGGCCTGGTGGCCCTACGTCCGGGACAACGCCCCGCTGAACCTGGAAAACGGCGTCCTCGGACTCTCCGCGGAGTACCGGCTGGATCTTTCCAAGGACACCCAGCTATTGCTCGAAAAAACCGCCCTGAACCTGCGGGATTTCAGCATCAAGACGCCCGATGGCAAGCCGCTGGCCAAGCTGGCAACTCTCGATGTCGCCGACACCACCCTGGACCTCGCCAAGCAGGAAGTGGTGGTTGGCCAGATTCGCAGCCAGGGCCTGGAAGCCTGGGCCGCGCGGGAAAAAGACGGGCAACTGGACTGGCAGAAGCTCTTCGCCAACTTCAAACCCTACAAACGCCCCGAAGAACCCACACCCCAGGCGCAAGCCAAGCCGACCCCGGAAGCGAAGCCCGAGCTGGCCGCCAGCGACAAGCCAGCTGCCACCAAGAGCGAAACCGCAACCGCCGTAGCCGATACCCAGCCTGCCGCCTCGGCAGAGGTGGCAAATACCGCCCAGCCGCCTGCGCCAACCGAAGCGAAGCCCGCTGCTGCGCCACAACCGGCGAAGGAGTGGCACGTCGTCCTGCGCGACACCCAGCTGCGCGGCTACAAGGCCCACCTGGCCGATCGCGCGCCCGCCAAGCCGGTGAATCTCGAAGTGGGCCCCCTGGACCTGGACATGCAGGACTTCGACAGCCTGCGCACGACCCCCTTCAAGCTCAAGCTCAAGACCGGGCTCGGGCAGCACGGGCAGATCGATGCCAGTGGCCAGGTCATCCTCAGTCCCGTCAGCGCCAAGCTGAAGGTCGCCACCCGTGACATCGACCTGCGCGTGGCGCAGGCCTACATCGATCCGTTCATTCGCCTGGAGCTGCGCAGCGGCCTGCTCGCCAGCGACCTCGACGTCGACCTCAAGGGCACCGAGCCCCTCGCCTTCGGCGTCACCGGCAGCGCACAGGTCACCCAGTTGCATACGCTGGACACCATCAAGACCCGCGACTTCGTCAAATGGACCAAGCTGACCCTCGACGGCCTGGCCTACAAGCATGGCGACAGCCTGGTGATCCAGGCCATCTCGCTGGAAGAACCGTATGCGCGCTTCATCATCAACGAGGATCGCAGCACCAACGTCAGCGAGCTGATCATCCCGCAACCGGAGTCTTCGTCAGCCACCAAGGGTGGCAGCAGCGGCGGTGAGAGCAAGCCGCTGGGCATCCGTATCGGCGGGGTGAAGATCAACAATGGCTCGGCCAACTTCGCCGACCTGACGCTGCGCCCGGACTTCGCCACCGCCATCCAGCAACTGGGCGGCGCGATCGGTACCATCGACAACCGCAACCCCGCACCCGCCTCGGTGGACGTGAAGGGCAAGGTCGACAAGTACGCGCCGGTCACCATCAAGGGCAGCCTCAATCCTTTCTCGCCGCTGGAGAAGCTGGACATCGCCACCAGCTTCAAGCGCGTCGAGCTGACGACCCTGACGCCCTATTCCGGCAAGTTCGCCGGCTACCGCATCCGCAAGGGCCGGCTGAACCTGGACCTGCACTACCAGATCACCCAGGGCAAGCTCAAAGCCGACAACAAGGTCCTGGTGGAACACCTGCAACTGGGTGAGAAGGTCGATAGCCCGGATGCCGTGGATCTGCCGGTGAAGCTCGCGGTCGCCCTGCTCAAGGACGCCAACGGCAACATCGACATCCAGCTGCCGGTGGAAGGCGACCTGAACAATCCGCAGTTCAGCGTCATGCCCATCGTCTGGCAAACCCTGCGCAACCTGGTCGTACGCGCGGTGCAGGCACCCTTCAAGTTCATCGCCGGCCTGGCGGGCGGCGGCGAAGAGGATCTGGGCAGCGTGGTATTCGCCCCCGGCTCCAGCGAACTGGATTCGGCTGCGCAGGCCAACCTGGACAAGCTGGTCGGCGCGCTCAAGCAGCGTCCTGCGCTGAGGCTGGAAGTCGAGGGTGTCAGCGCCGCCGCCAGCGACGGTCCGCTACTGGCCGACAAGCGCCTGCAGGAGGAATACCGCAAGAACTACTACAGCATGTTGCAGCGGCGCGGCGACAAGGTACCCAGCGATGCCAGCAAGCTGGAGGTCCCGGAGGACCTTCAGCCGGCCCTGCTCGAAGGCATCTACCGCACACGCCTGAAGACGCAGCCACCGGCGGAATGGCAGAAACTCAGCAAGGACGAGCGCTCGGCGAAGATGCGCCAGGCCGTGCTCGATTCCTGGAGCGATAGCCAGTTGCTGCTGCGCAAGCTCGGCCAGGAGCGCGCCACGCAGATCAAGGACTATCTGGTCAGCAAGGGCGGTCTTGGCGATGACCGCGTATACCTCATCGACGTCAGCTTCGGCGAGGCGGAGAATGGTGGCAAAGTGGCCACCCAGCTTCACCTCGACAGCGAATAAGGAGTCGTTCGATGAAAGCCCTGACCTGGACGTCCTGCGCCCTGCTGCTTTGCGCGGCAGGCGCCCAGGCGGAAACCATGCGTTGCGGCAGCGCCCTGATCAATTCCGGCGACCGCGCCTGGGAAGTCGAACAGAAGTGTGGCGCGCCGGATCACCGCGATGAGGTCGGCTACACCCTCAGCGGGTATGACCACCGCGAGTACCGGGTCGAAGAGTGGGTCTACGGCCCGCGCAACGGCACCAGCTACATCCTCACCTTCGAAGCCAACAAGCTCAAAAGCATCGAGTTCAAACGCAATTGAAGACGCCTCTCGTACTGCGCCTGGCAGCCCTGCTGCTGCCCCTCTCCTTCACAGCCATTGACGCACAGGCCGCCAGCCTGCGCTGCAGCAGCAAGCTGATCAGCACCGGCGATGTCACCAGCGACGTGCTCAGTCGCTGCGGCGAGCCGGTCAGCCGCTCTTTCCTCGGCTACAAACAGGTGCCCGGCCCCCGTTACGGCGAGTCCATGGAAGTGGCCGTGGAGGAATGGATCTACGGCCCCTGGAGCGGCATGCTGTATTTCGTTCGCTTCGAAGGCAACCGCCTGAGCGATATCCAGAGCAAGCGCAGCGGCAACTGACAGGCGTACTGGCGAGATGCTAGTCTCGCGGCCATTCACGCCACCCGCGCCAAGGACCGGTCGCCATGGTCATCGTCCCCGCCGAGCACCCGCTGGACTGGAAGAAGCCTCCCGTCATCACGCTGCTGCTGATCCTCCTCAACGTCCTCATCTACTTCGGCTACCAGGGTGGCGACACGACGCGCCGCGAAGAGGCGGTGCGGGTCTATCTGGACCAGGATCTACTCAGCCGCGAACGCCCACTGTTCAGCGCCTCGCTTGAGCATCGCGAGCGACTGGAAGCCAACCAGCAGCGGGCCCTGGAAGCCCTGCCCCGCCAGCAACTGGCCTGGCTCGTACTGGCTGACCTGGAATTCGGACATGAACTGCGCGCTCTGCCGGCCTTCCAGCAGGACGCGAACTGGCAGGCAGCCCGCGCCAAGGCCGAGGCCGCCCGCGACCTGACCAGCAGCCTGCGCTTCGGCTTCGTCCCGGAGCGATTCACCGTCACCGGTCTGTTCGGCTCGATGTTCCTGCATGGCAGCTTCTGGCATCTCGCCGGCAACATGGTGTTCCTGTTCATCTTCGGGTTTGCGCTCGAGGCAGCGCTGGGCCGAGCGATGTACCTGGGCCTCTACCTGTTCAGCGGGCTGTGTTCCGGACTGCTGTGGTGGGCGCTGGACCCGTCCTGGGTGCCGGGCATCGGCGCCTCCGGGGCGATTTCCGGGCTGATGGGCATGTACATCGGAGTCTACGGCCTGCGGCGCATCCGTTTCTTCTACTGGCTGGGCCCGCTGCTGGGGTACTTCAAGGCCCCGGCGCTGTGGATTCTGCCGCTGTGGCTGGGCAAGGAACTGTACGGCCTGGTCCGCGCCGCCGACCATGTGAACTACTACGCGCACATCGGCGGGCTGATTTCCGGCTTCGCTGCCGTGTGGCTACCGCGCCAACTGGGTCGCCTGCGCGTCGACGAGGCCTACCTGGCCAAGGAAGACCCTGACGCCCCCTTCAAGCGTGCTCTCGCCGCGCTGGATGAACAGATCGGCCGCTTCGCCCTCGACCAGGCCGCCGCCCGCGGGCCAGAGCTACTGCGCCAGTTCCCCGGCCAGCCGCAATTGATCGACCGCCTTTACGGGGTAGCCAAGGCACGCCAGGACCGCTCCCTGATGAGCGAAACGCTCAAGCAACTGTTCGCCCTGCCGCCCGCCCCCGCAACCGATGCGATGCTGCGCCGGCTGGGCGAAGACAGCAGCGCCAACCAGCCTGGCCTGCTGGCGCACCCGGCCATCCAGATGCACCTGCTGCGCCGGCTGCTGCAACTCAATGAATCGACACAGGCGCTGAACAGCTGGCGCCGGCTGGCCCGCTCCGGGCAGCTACCGGAACCGCTCCCCGGGCTAACTCTGCAACTCGCCAAACAGATGGGCCAGCGCCGCGACGTGCAGACGGTACGCGAGCTATCGCGCTTCCTCCGCGAGCACTATCCGGAGGCCGACCCCACCCGTCAGTTGGCGATCTACCAGCAGCACCTCTCGGCATGACGCAGAAATGAAAAAGCCCCGCCGGTGAACCGGCGGGGCTTGGGACTTCCGTGTTTCCGAGCGCTACAGGTGGCGGCTGAAATCGCGGACTTCCTCTTCCGCCTTTTCACGCGTCCAGCCATAGCGTTCCTGCAGCTTGCCTACCAGGTACTCGGCGTGTCCGTCCGCCGCCTGCAGGTCGTCGTCGGTGAGCTTGCCCCACTTTTCCTTGAGTGTGCCGGACAGCTGCTTCCACTTGCCTTTGATGACGTCAGTATTCATGGCGATCCTCCTCAATGAAGCTGTTCAAGGTCTCACCAAGTGCGGGCAGACAGGCGGGAACAGGTCCAAGTGATCGGTAGGTAGGGGCGTTCCTTATTCGACCGACTTCAGTCCGTCAGCGGATACGGCTTTCACGCCTTTGATGTCCTGTGCGGTTTTCACCGCCAGATCCTTCTCGGAATCGGACTTCACGTTACCCGACAGGGAAACCACACCCTTGTTGGTTTCGACCTTGATGTTGGTACCGCTGATGTCCTTGTTGGCGATCAGGCTGGATTTCACCTTGCTGGTGATCCAGGTATCGGAAACCGCCTCTTCAGTCTTCTGGACTGTCTCGTTGGCGGCCAGCGTCGTCGGCTGGGCGAACACCGAGTTGGCGAACGAGAAGCTCAGGGCGGTTGCGGTGGCAGCGGCAAGGGCCAGTTTGTTGAAACGTTTCATGGCGGTTTCTCCTGAATTATTGGAAAACTGCGGCCCGTTCCTGGCAGCAGTTGCACTAGAACTATCGCAAGCCCTGTGCCAGCTTCCGAATTACAGTTAAAACCTTAAAAATCAATTACTTATAATTAATCCGCAACCACCGGAAAGTTGCAGATTGCACAACTGGCCGCTGTGTTCAATGCAACTTGCACGATTCCTTTCAGGAATTCCTGCCCAGTTTCGCCAGAACGGCCTCCAACTGTACGACCTCGCCCATCTGCTCGAACGCAGGGTAGCGCTGGCGAATGAAGGCGAGCAGTTGCCGAGCCGGCTCGACCTGGCCCAGGTCCTCGGAGAAGCCGCGCGCCGCGAGCAGGTACGCGCGTGGAATGCCGGGGTAGTCCGGGAAGCGCTTGTGCAGATTGCGCAACAGGCTCAGTCCCTCACGCGCCTTGTGCCGTTGCAGCAACACCTCGGCGATGCGTTCGCAGACCGAAGGGTCCTCGGGCAGGTAGTCCGCCTGCATCTGGCGAGCATTGAGAAACGCATTGGCGGCCAGCTGTGGATTCAGTCGTCCCGCCAGTGCCAGGTAATGCGGCAGGTGACTCAGGCATTCGGCACGATCGTTCACCGCGAACAGCAACTGGTGATAACGCTCATTGAGCTTCAGATCCTGCCGCCCCTCACGCAAGGCTGCCAGCAGGATCTCCAGGGCGGCGCCGGTCTGCCCCTCCTTCACCCGCACTTCAGCCTCGGCCAATGCCTTGCGTCGATGCCATTCCGGCGCAGCGAAGCCCGCCGGAGCATCGTCACCAGCGGTCACGTAGCCCAGCTCCCCCTGATACTGGAACACCGCATAGCCCATCATGGCGCACATCACCACGCTGAAATAACCGGTCAGCGCCGCCACCACCGGCACCATCACAACGCGTGGCAAGCCGTGGGACAGCAGCCAGCCGACATAGCTGGGTGACTGCCAGAGAATGAACAGGAACACGCAGAGAATCAGGTAGCGCCAGCCCATGGCGGCAATGACCTGCCCCACCTCGCCAGGGCTGAGTGCCGCGCCCAGGCTCTTGTCCAGCGACAGGCGGATGATGCTCGCCGGCAGCACCAGCATGATGGCGATGTTGGCCGCCCAGTAGATCGCCTCGCTATGGAAGTCCGCCGCCAGCCACAGCAATACCAGGGCGATCAGGAACACCGCGAGTTGCTGGAAAAACGTTCGCAGGCTGTCCAGCCTGAAGGCCTCCGCCAATCCTGGCGCCTCCTGGCCACCGAAGCTCGCCGCTTCGATCACGCTGTGCAGGTACTTGGTCGCCACACTCAGCAGCAGGAGCCAGAGCAACAGCACTTTCGGCATGAATACGCAGGCCAGGGCCAACAGGGCGCAGAAAGCCAAGGGGCCGATCTGGAAGCCGTAGGCGAAGAACCTTGGCAGACGCTCCCAGAATGGTTGCGCGGTGTTCGCCGCGCCCAGGAAGCGCAGATGGCCACGGCACAGCGGGCAGGCCGGCGCATACTCGGGCGCATCGGCATTGAGCGGAATACAGCAGTCGCCGTAATGCCGCTCGCACGGCAGGCAGTGCCAGGTAGCAGGCTGGGCACTGTGGTAGTGGCAGTAACGCTTGTCCATCTCGAGGCGTCCTTGAAGCGAGATCGGCGATGCGGCATTTTCAAGGCAAAAAAAGAGGGCCCGCAAGGGCCCTCTCTTCATTTCGCTACTGCTTAGACGCCGGAGGCTTCTGCTGCAGCGACGTCCTTGATGGACAGCTTGATGCGGCCACGGTTGTCCACATCGAGAACCAGGACTTTGACTTCCTGGCCTTCCTGCAGAACGTCGGTGACCTTGTCGATGCGCTTGTCGCTGATTTGCGAGATGTGCACCAGACCATCCTTGCCCGGCAGGATGTTGACGAAGGCACCGAAGTCAACGATGCGCTCGACCTTGCCGACGTAGATCTTGCCGATCTCGGCTTCCGCGGTGATGCCCAGGACGCGCTGCTTGGCGGCCTCGGCAGCTTCCTTGGTTTCGCCGTAGATCTTCACGCTGCCATCGTCCTCGATGTCGATCGAGGCCTTGGTCTCTTCGCAGATGCTGCGAATGGTGGCGCCGCCCTTGCCGATGACGTCGCGGATCTTGTCGGTGTCGATCTTCATCTGGATCATGGTCGGAGCATTTTCCGACAGCTCTGCACGCGGAGCGGCAATGATCTGGTTCATCTGGCCGAGGATGTTCAGGCGAGCTTCCAGGGCTTGGCCCAGGGCGATCTCCATGATCTCTTCGGTGATGCCGTTGATCTTGATGTCCATCTGCAGGGCAGTCACGCCCTTGTCGGTACCGGCGACCTTGAAGTCCATGTCGCCCAGGTGGTCTTCGTCACCCAGGATGTCGGTCAGGATGGCGAACTTGTCACCTTCCTTCACCAGACCCATGGCGATACCGGCAACCGGCGCCTTGACCGGCACACCGGCGTCCATCAGGGCCAGGGAAGCACCGCAGACGGAAGCCATGGAGCTGGAACCGTTGGATTCGGTGATCTCGGAAACGACGCGGATGGTGTAGGGGAACTCGTCCTGGGTCGGCAGCATGGCAGCAACGCTGCGGCGTGCCAGACGGCCGTGGCCGATTTCACGACGGCCTGCGCTACCCATACGGCCACACTCGCCCACCGAGAACGGCGGGAAGTTGTAGTGCAGCATGAAGGGGTCTTTGCGCTCGCCTTCGAGGGTGTCGAGCAGTTGGGCGTCACGGGCGGTGCCGAGGGTGGCAACGACCAGGGCCTGGGTTTCGCCACGGGTGAACAGCGCCGAGCCGTGGGTCTTGCCCAGTACGCCGACTTCGATCTTCAGCGGGCGAACGGTGCGGGTGTCGCGGCCGTCGATACGCGGTTTGCCGTTGACGATGTTCTCGCGAACGGTGCGGTATTCCAGCAAGCCGAATACGTCTTTGACTTCCGCGGCCGGGAACTGACCTTCGCCTTCACCAGCGAACTTGGCGACGATCTCGTCGCGCAGTGCGCTCAGGGCCGCGTAACGGTCCTGCTTGATGGTGACGGTGTAGGCTTCGGAAATGGCGGCACCGAACTCGGCCTTGATGGTGTTGACCAGAGCGGTGTTCTCGACCGGCGCGGTCCAGTTCCAGGTCGGCTTGCCAGCTTCGGTAGCCAGCTCGGCAACGGCGCGGATGACCGACTGGAATTCTTCGTGGGCGTACAGCACAGCGCCCAGCATCTGGTCTTCGGTCAGCTCGTCGGCTTCGGATTCAACCATCAGCACGGCGTCGGAGGTACCGGCCACGACCATGTCGAGGCTGGAGCTCTGCTGCTGCTCGTAGGTCGGGTTGAGGATGTAGCCGATTTCCGGATGGAAACCAACGCGGGCGGCGCCGATCGGGCCGGCGAACGGAATGCCGGAGATCGCCAGGGCGGCGGAGGTGCCGATCATGGCAGCGATGTCCGGATCGGACTTCTTGTTGGTCGAAACGACGGTGCAGACAACCTGCACTTCGTTCATGAAACCTTCGGGGAACAGCGGACGGATCGGACGGTCGATCAGGCGCGAGGTCAGGGTTTCCTTCTCGGAAGGACGGCCTTCACGCTTGAAGAAACCACCGGGGATGCGGCCGGCTGCGTAGGTCTTCTCCTGGTAGTGCACGGAGAGCGGGAAGAAGCTCTTGCTCGGGTCGGCCTGCTTGGCACCGACGACGGTGCACAGCACGGTGACGTCGTCCATGGTAACCAGGACGGCACCGGTGGCCTGGCGGGCAATGCGGCCAGTCTCGAGGGTTACGGTCGATTGACCGAATTGGAATTTCTTGATTACCGGGTTCACGGTTTCTCTACCTTCTCGTTGTTGCCTTGGGGGAAATGGTGGAAATGCCGGGAGTCGGACCCGATGCGATTCCCAAAAAAGCGAGAAGCCGGGAGCCCAAGGCCGACGAACGGTTTGCACCGTTCATCAGCCCCAGACTCCCAGCTTCCCACTTCAGGCTTGCCGTCTTAGCGACGCAGGCCCAGGCGACCGATCAGGGCGCTGTAACGAGTAGTGTCCTTGCTCTTCAGGTAGTCCAGCAGCTTACGACGCTGGTTGACCATACGGATCAGGCCACGACGGGAGTGGTGGTCTTTGCCGTTGGCCTTGAAGTGGTCCTGCAGCTTGTTGATGTTGGCGGACAGCAGTGCAACTTGCACTTCCGGAGAACCGGTGTCGCCTTCAGCTTGCTTGTACTCGTTAACGATCTGGGCTTTTTCTTGGACGCTCAGTGCCATGATGGGGCTTCCTCTGAGGTAACAGGCCAGGGACTTCTCCCTGTGTTCATATAAGAGGTGTGACCGTGCCTGTTGACAGCCACCCTCGGGTTTTCGGCCTTAAGACCGAATCAGTCGACGCGGCGCAATCCGCCCGTCGTCAGCCACTTCACCGATGCCGATGAAGCGACCTTCGTGATCCTGCACCCGCAACATGCCGAACTTCGGCGCTTCGGGGGCGCGCACCGGCTGCCCGTGCAGCCAGTAGTAGGCGCTGTGCTCGGAAAGCTGCAGCAGCGGCCAATGTTCCAGACCGGCATCCACCGGCAACAGGAAGCGGTCGAGGGCCTCGTTGCCACCCTCGGCATGAATCTTCTCGAGCTCCTCCAGCGTCACCGATTGGTTCAGTTGGAACGGCCCGGCCTGAGTCCGGCGCAGCGCGGCGACATGACCGCCACACCCGAGTTCGCGGCCGATGTCTTCCACCAGAGTGCGAATGTAGGTGCCCTTGCTGCAGGAAACGGCCATCGTCGCGCAGGGCGACTCGAAGGCGAGCAAATCCAGGCGCGCAATAGTAACAGAACGCGCCTCGCGCTCCACTACCTCTCCTGCTCGGGCCAGCTTGTACAACGGCTGCCCATCCTTCTTGAGTGCCGAATACATGGGCGGCACCTGCTCTATGTCGCCACGGAAGCGCGGCAGTACGGCTTCGATGGCGTCCCGACCGACGGTCACGTCGCGCTGCTCGACCACTTCACCTTCGGCGTCGCCGGTGGTGGTAGTGGTGCCCAGCAGGGCCACGGTTTCGTAGGCCTTGTCGGCATCCAGCAGGTACTGGGAGAACTTGGTTGCCTCGCCGAAGCACAACGGCAGCACACCAGTGGCCAGCGGGTCGAGACTGCCGGTGTGGCCGGCCTTCTCGGCATTGAGCAGCCAGCGCACCTTCTGCAGGGCCTGGTTGGAGCTCATGCCGCGTGGCTTGTCGAGCACCAGCACGCCGTTGACCGCACGGCGAATGCGTTTGACCTGCGCCACGGCTTACTCCTCGGAGTCGCCGCCATGGCGGCGATCTTCTGCCACCGCACGCTCGATCAGCGCCGAGAGCTCGGCACCACGGCGAATACTGGCGTCGTAGCTGAAGTGCAGCTGCGGCACGGTGCGAAGCTTCATTGCCTTACCCAGGTGCATGCGCAGGTAACCCGCCGCATCGTTGAGGATGCTGGTGTTCTGCTTCACGACTTCGGCATTGTCGTCCTGGCCCATCACGGTGACGTACACCTTGGCATGGGACAGGTCGCGGGCCACGTCGACGCCGGTGATGGTCACCAGGCCCAGACGGGGGTCCTTGATTTCACGCTGGATCAGCAGCGCCAGTTCGCGCTGCATCTGGTCGCCGATACGCTGGGTACGGCTGTACTCTTTGGCCATTTTCCTAACCTGCTTACCCGAGCCGCAGGGCTCCGGCATCAATTACGGGTTTGAATTCAACCGGATGACTAGGCGGGAAGCCGAAGACAGTGCTTCAGCACGGCGAGGCTTCCCAATGACGTCATACGGTTGAAGGCAAATCCGTATAAGCGGCAAACGCCCGGGGCAGCTGGTTAGCTGGCCCGGGCGCTGCGTTCACGCTCGAATACCCTTACAGAGTACGAGCGACTTCGACCTTCTCGAACACTTCGATCTTGTCGCCGACGCGGACGTCGTTGTAGCTCTTCACGCCGATACCGCACTCCATGCCGGCACGTACTTCCGAGACGTCATCCTTGAAGCGACGCAGGGATTCCAGCTCGCCTTCGAAGATGACCACGTCGTCGCGCAGTACACGGATCGGACGGTTGCGGTGCACCAGACCCTCGGTGACCATGCAGCCGGCGACCGCGCCGAACTTCGGCGAACGGAACACGTCACGCACTTCGGCGATACCCAGGATGTTCTCGCGAACATCGCTGCCGAGCATGCCGGTCAGGGCTTTCTTGACGTCTTCGATGATGTCGTAGATCACGTTGTAGTAACGCATGTCGAGGCCTTCGGACTCGACGATCTTGCGCGCACCAGCGTCAGCACGGACGTTGAAGCCGAACAGCACCGCGTTGGAGGCCAGCGCCAGGTTGGCATCGGACTCGGTTATACCACCGACGCCGCCACCGACCACGCGAACCTGCACCTCGTCGTTGCCCAGGCCGCTGAGCGAGCCCTGCAGGGCTTCCAGCGAACCACGGACATCGGACTTGAGGACGATGTTGAGGGTCTTCTTCTCTTCCTGGCCCATGTTCTCGAAGATGTTTTCCAGCTTGCCGGCGTGGGCACGAGCCAGTTTCACTTCGCGGAACTTGCCCTGACGGAACAGAGCGACTTCGCGGGCTTTCTTCTCGTCGGCAACCACGGTCATCTCGTCACCGGCATCCGGAGTGCCATCCAGGCCGAGGATCTCGACCGGAATGGACGGACCGGCTTCCTTGATCGGCTTGCCGTTCTCGTCGAGCATCGCACGAACGCGGCCGTAGTTGACGCCGACCAGCACCATGTCGCCCTGACGCAGGGTGCCGTCCTGGACCAGCACGGTGGCTACCGGGCCACGGCCCTTGTCCAGACGGGACTCGACCACCACGCCACGGCCCGGGGCCGACGGAGTGGCTTTGAGTTCGAGTACTTCAGCCTGCAGCAGTACGGCTTCGAGCAGCTCGTCGACGCCGGTACCCAGCTTCGCGGAAACGTGAACGTACGGAGCATCGCCGCCCCACTCTTCCGGGATCACATCCAGAGCGGCCAGGCCGTTCTTGATGTTGTCCGGGTTGGCATCGGGCTTGTCGATCTTGTTCACCGCAACCACGATCGGCACGCCAGCCGCTTTCGCGTGCTGCACGGCTTCCTGGGTCTGCGGCATCACGCCGTCGTCCGCTGCCACCACGAGGATGACGATGTCGGTCGCCTGGGCACCACGGGCACGCATCGCGGTGAACGCGGCGTGGCCAGGGGTGTCGAGGAAGGTGACCATGCCGCGGTCGGTTTCCACGTGGTAGGCACCGATGTGCTGGGTGATGCCACCGGCTTCGCCAGCTGCAACCTTCGCACGACGGATGTAGTCGAGCAGCGAGGTCTTGCCGTGGTCGACGTGGCCCATCACGGTCACGACCGGCGCACGGGAAACCGCTTCACCTTCGAACTTCAGCGACTCGGCCAGTTGTTCTTCCAGGGCGTTCTCGCTGACCAGCTTGACCTTGTGGCCGAGTTCTTCGGCGATCAGCTGGGCGGTCTCCTGGTCGAGTACCTGGTTGATGGTCACCGGGGTGCCCATCTTGAACATGAACTTGACGACCTCGGCACCCTTCACCGACATCTGGGCAGCCAGTTCGCCCACGGTGATGGTCTCGCCGATATTCACTTCACGCACAATCGGTCCTGTCGGGCTCTGGAACCCGTGCTGGTTACGCTTCTTCAGCTTGCCCTTGCCGCGGCCACCGCCACGACGGCCAAAGCTGTCGTCGTCGTCGCCACCACCACTGCGTACAACGCGCGGCGCAGTGGTCTTTTCCTTTTCCTTGATCGACGGGCGATGCTGGGCATGCTTGCGATCACGGCGCTCATCCTCGTCGTCACGCTTGGGCACGCGGCGAGGCTCTTCCTTCTTGCGGTCATCCGCAGCAGGAGCAGCCGGAGCAGCAACTGCCGGCGCAGGAGCGGCGGCACGCGGAGCTTCCGTAGCAGCCGGAGCGGCGCCGGTGGAAGTCGGTGCAACTTCAGCGGCCGAACGAGCAGCATCCGCCTGACGACGGGACTCCTCCTCGGCAGCGCGCTGACGAGCCTCTTCCTCGGCCTTCAGACGTACAGCTTCTTCCGCGGCACGCTGCTCTTCCAGCTCGCGCTGGCGCTCGGCCTCGAGCTCTTCAGGGTCACGCTTGACGTAGGTTTTCTTCTTGCGAACCTCGACGCTGACGGTCTTGCTGCCAGCGACCCTCAAGGTCGAAGTGGTCTTGCGTTGCAGGGTGATCTTGCGCGGCTCTTCCGCGCGCTCACCGTGGCTGCCTTTCAGGTGGGCCAGCAGCGCTTGCTTCTCGCTGTCGGTCACCACCTGCTCGGCGTTGTTATGGGGCAGACCCGCTTCGCGCATCTGCTGCAGCAGGCGCTCCACCGGCGTATCGACCGTCTTGGCCAGTTCTTTCACCGTGACTTGCGTCATGCACTTCTCTCCTCAGGCCGCGAATGCTTACTCGAACCAATGGGCCCGGGCGGCCATGATCAACTTGCCGGCACGCTCTTCGTCCATGCCGTCGATGTCGAGCAGATCGTCAATGGATTGCTCGGCAAGATCTTCACGGGTGGTTACGCCACGCAGCGCCAGGTCCACGGCCAGCTCTTTGGTCATGCCATCGAGGCTGAGCAGGTCTTCGGCAGGTTGTGCGTCGGCGAGTTTCTCTTCAGTGGCGATGGCTTTGGTCAGCAGGCGATCCTTGGCGCGCGAGCGCAGCTCGTTGACGATGTCCTCGTCGAAGCCGTCGATGCTGAGCATCTCTTCCATCGGTACGTAGGCGATTTCTTCCAGGGTGGTGAAGCCTTCTTCAACCAGTACCTGGGCCAGCTCTTCGTCGACATCAAGCTCTTCGACGAAACGCTGCAGGATGTCGCCAGTTTCAGCCTGCTGCTTGGCCTGGATATCGGCCTCGGTCATCACGTTCAGGGTCCAGCCGGTGAGCTGGCTGGCCAGACGTACGTTCTGGCCACTGCGGCCAATAGCCTGGGCCAGGTTGTCTTCGGCAACGGCGATATCCATGGTGTGGGTATCTTCGTCGACGATGATTGCTGCCACCTCGGCCGGAGCCATGGCGTTGATCACGAACTGCGCAGGGTTGTCGTCCCACAGGACGATGTCCACACGCTCGCCACCCAGTTCGCCGGAAACGGCCTGGACGCGGGAACCACGCATACCGATGCAGGCGCCCTGCGGATCGATGCGCTTGTCCTTGGAGCGAACAGCGATCTTGGCGCGCGAACCCGGGTCACGGGCGGCGGCCATCACGTCGATCAGTTGCTCGGCGATTTCAGGTACTTCAATGCGGAACAGCTCGATCAGCATTTCCGGCGCGGTGCGCGAGAGGATCAGCTGCGGGCCGCGGTTCTCGCTGCGAATTTCCTTGAGCAGCGCACGCAGGCGGGTGCCGACACGGAAGGTTTCGCGCGGGATGATCTGGTCGCGGGCCAATAACGCTTCGGCGTTGTTACCCAGGTCGACGATCACGTTGTCGCGAGTCACCTTCTTCACGGTGCCGGAGATGATCTCGTTGACCTTCTCGCGGTAGGCGTCGACCACCTGGGCGCGCTCGGCTTCACGCACCTTCTGTACGATGACCTGCTTGGCGGTCTGTGCGGCGATACGGCCGAACTCGATGGATTCGATCTTCTCTTCGATGACCTCGCCGGCCTTCATGCCGGGGTGATCTTCCTGCACGTCTTCGACGGTCAGTTCCGATGCCGGATTGGAGTAATCCTCGTCCTCGACGATGGTCCAGCGACGGAAGGTTTCGTAGTTGCCGTTGGCGCGATTGATTTCCACGCGCAGGTCAACTTCGTCCTCGAAACGCTTTTTGGTCGCGGTCGCCAGGGCCAGTTCCAGCGCTTCGAAAATCACGCCTGGCGGAACACCCTTCTCGTTGGATACCGACTCAACAACCAGCAGTACTTCTTTGCTCATCGTACGCCTCGCCTTTCAATCCATTGGAATCCGCGCTCTGGCGGCTCACTCAAATCGGGGAATGATGTTGGCCTTGTCGATCGAGTCGACCGGCAGCAGGTATTCATGGTCATCCACCAGGATCACCACATCCTGCTCCTCCACACCACGGAGAATGCCCTGGAAATTGCGTCGCCGTTCGAAAGGCGTGCGCAGCTTGATCTTCACTTGCTCGCCGACGTAAAGGGCGAACTGCTCAAGCGTGAAGAGCGGCCGATCCATGCCGGGCGACGACACTTCAAGCGTGTATTCGCCACTGATCGGGTCTTCCACGTCCAGGATGCCGCTGATCTGACGACTGACGATTTCGCAGTCATCCACCAGAATGCCTTCCGGACGATCGATATATACCCTCAACAGGGAATGGCGACCTTGGGAAATGAACTCCAGGCCCCAGCACTCATAGCCGAGCGCTTCTACTACAGGGGCCAACAAGGCCTGCAACTGTTCTAGCTTGCTCGACACCTGATCGCCTCGCGTATGCCGTAGAAACAAAAAATGGGCGAAACGCCCATCCCTTAAGGACCGCCTTGACCTGGCGGCGCGGACTGTCCAGCTAGCAAAAAGCCCCTTAAAAGGGGCTCTGCCAAACTGGTTGCGGGAGCTGGATTTGAACCAACGACCTTCGGGTTATGAGCCCGACGAGCTACCAGACTGCTCCATCCCGCGTCAAAGCTGGTGCGAAATTATACGGTTGAGCCACTTGAAGGTCAACCGAAACTCCGGAACGAAAAGGCCCGCACAGCGGGCCTTTCGTATATGGTACCGAGGAGGGGACTCGAACCCCTACAGCCTATGGCCACTACCACCTCAAGGTAGCGTGTCTACCAATTCCACCACCTCGGCAAAAACTCTTGCCTGCTTACTTCTGCTCAGGAGCCACCGGAACATCGCTGTTACCGGTCGCAGGAGCTTGCTGCTGCCCTTGCGCGCCCGGCACATCATTCGCTGCCGGAGCCTGTTCCTGTTTCTGCTCCATCACTGCCGGATCAGGAAGCCCAGCGTGACGAATCATATCAGCTTTTTCTTTAGCAAAATACGCTAAACCCAAGCTGGTAATGAAAAAAACCGCAGCGAGTATAGCGGTAAAACGACTCAGGAAGGTAGCGGAACCTTGGCTACCGAAAACGGTGGCCGAAGCGCCCGAACCGAACGACGCACCCGCGTCAGCCCCTTTGCCTTGCTGAAGCAGGACCAGTACAACCAGACCCAGCGCCATCAGCAGGTGAATCACGATTACAACTGTTTCCAGCATCTTCAGTTTCCTGCGGCGCGACAGATCGCACCGAACTCATCCGCATTGAGGGAGGCACCACCAATGAGCCCCCCATCGATATCCGGCATGCCGAACAGCTCGACGGCATTTGCCGCCTTGACGCTGCCGCCATACAGGAGGCGAAGGCCGCTTGCCACCTCAGCGTTCTCCGCCGAGATCTGCGCGCGAATCGCCGCATGTACTTCCTGAGCCTGTTCTGGAGAGGCCGTCAGCCCCGTCCCGATCGCCCATACCGGCTCGTAAGCCACAACAGCGCGGGTAAAAGCCCCGACGCCCAGATCTTCGATCACCGAGCCCAACTGGCGCCCGACAACCTCTAAAGTCTTGCCCGCCTCACGCTGCTCGCGGGTTTCACCCACGCACAGGATTGGAACCAGGCCACACGATTGCGCCGCAGCAAACTTGCGACTGACTACGCCGTCGTTTTCACCCAGGATCAGGCGACGCTCGGAGTGACCCACCAGCACCAGGGAGCAGCTCGCATCCACCAACTGGCTGGCTGCGATCTCGCCCGTCAAGGCACCCTGCATTGGCTCAACCGCGCAATTCTGCGCACCGACGGCAACCGCCTTTCCATCCAGACCTTGTACGACCTGATTGATGTATAGACAGGGCGGAAACACCGCCACATCGACACCCGTAGGAAGAGCCAGTTGACGCAGGCCTTTGATCAGCTCCGTTACGCTGGAGCGGGTACCGTGCATTTTCCAATTACCGGCCACCAAGGGTCGACGCATGCTGTACCTCGCTGAGCAAAGTGGGCGCAGATATTACTCGACGCTTTTGGAACTGACAAGAGAAATCAAGCACATACCTCGGTAACGACTTTTGCCAGCTGCTCGGCATAAGCACGCACACGAGATTCCTCATCACCCTCGACCATCACCCGGACCAGTGGTTCGGTGCCGGACTTGCGCAGGAGCACGCGGCCGCGACCAGCCATCTCCTCGGTCACCTTGGCGCAGGCTTCCTTGACGGCAGGATGCTCCAACGGATCGACGCCACCACCCGCGAAGCGCACGTTGATCAGCACCTGCGGACACTTACGGATCCCCATACGCGCCTCGGCGAGCGTCTGGCCACGCGCCTTGAGCGCCATCAGCACCTGCAGCGCCGCGATAATCGCATCACCGGTGGTGGTGTGCTGGCAGCAGACCACATGGCCGGAGTTTTCCCCGCCCAACTGCCAGTTTCGCGATTGCAGCTCGGACATGACGTAGCGGTCGCCCACCTTGGCCCGTGCGAACGGGATATGCAGCTCCTGCAGCGCAAGCTCCAGGCCCAGGTTGCTCATCAGCGTCCCGACCACACCACCATGAAGCTTTCCGCGATCCAGCAGATCGCGAGCAATGAGGAACAGAATCTCATCGCCGTCGACCACCACGCCGGTGTGATCGACCATCATGACGCGATCGCCATCGCCATCGAAGGCAATGCCGATGTCGGCATGCTCCGCCAGGACAGCCTCCTGCAGCGCCTCGATGTGCGTGGAGCCGCATTTTTCATTGATATTCAGCCCGTTGGGCTGCACGCCGATAACCGACACTTCGGCACCGAGTTCGCGGAAGACATTCGGTGCGATCTTGTAGGTCGCGCCGTGGGCGCAGTCCAGCGCAATGCGCAGCCCGGCGAAATCGGTGTTGGACGGCACGCTGCTCTTGCAGAACTCGATATAGCGACCTGCTGCGTCGTTGATCCGCGAGACCTTGCCCAGGCGCGCGGACTCAACCACGGTCATTGGCTGATCGAGCAACTCCTCGATGACCAACTCCACCTCGTCCGGCAGCTTGGTGCCCTGACCAGAGAAAAACTTGATGCCGTTGTCATCATGCGGATTGTGCGACGCACTGATGACGATGCCGGCCTCGGCGTGGAAAGTGCGGGTCAGGTAGGCGATACCGGGCGTAGGCATCGGGCCCAGCAGCATGACATCGGCACCCGCAGCGGACAGCCCGGCCTCCAGTGCGGACTCGAACATGTACCCGGAAATCCGGGTGTCCTTGCCCACCAGGACACGACACTTGCCCTGCTGACGGAAGGCCATGCCCACCGCCCAGCCCAGCTTGAGCACAAAGTCCGGCGTGATCGGCGGCGTGCCGACGCGACCGCGGATTCCATCGGTACCGAAATACTTCCTGCTCATGCGGACATCCCCTCTTCCTTTGCACTTTCCACTGCGTGAATCATTCGAACCACATCCACCGTCTCGGCGACGTCATGGACACGGATGATACTGGCGCCCTTGCTTACCGCGAGCGCGGCAAGGGCGAGACTGCCGTACAGGCGTTCACCCACTTCGCGACCCAGTGCGCGGCCAATCATGCTTTTGCGCGACACGCCAACCAACAACGGGCACCCCATTTCCATCAACCTGTCCATCTGCCGGAACAGGTTCAGGTTGTGACTCTGGGTCTTGGCGAAACCGAAGCCGGGATCGATGACGATCCTTTCCCGAGCGATGCCAACAGCTGCACAGGCTGCGATGCGCTCCTCGAGGAAGCCGCGGACTTCCTCGAGGATATCCGCGTAACGCGGATCGTCCTGCATGTTTCCCGGCTCGCCTCGCATGTGCATCAGGCAGACCGGCAGACCGGTGTCGACAGCCGCATCCAGGGCGCCGTCGCGTTGCAGGGAACGCACATCGTTGATCAGCCCCGCGCCGAGTCGCGCTGTTTCGCGCATCACGGCGGGCGTGGACGTGTCCACGGAAATCACCACGTCCAGCTCGCGGACGATGGCCTCGACGACTGGCGCGACACGCTCCAGCTCTTCGGTGGGCGAGACCACTCGCGCCCCGGGACGGGTCGACTCGCCGCCAATATCGATCAGCGTGGCGCCGGCCTCGACCATCTCCGCAGCATGGCGTAACGCCGCTTCGAGCTGGTCAAAGCGCCCGCCGTCAGAGAAGGAGTCAGGGGTGACATTGAGGATGCCCATGACATGCGGGCGCGTTAAATCAAGAACCCGGTTGCCGCAAGGCAACCGGGTCGGGTGGTACAACGAACTCATTCAGTGCTCTCAGTGTTCGCCGGCAGGACCGCCAATCGGGTTGTCCTGGCGACCGCCCTCGTCACGCGGCGCAGTGGCCGAGCCGGAGGAGCCGGAATTGCCGCCCTGCCAGTCGCGCGGCTCGCGCGGGTCGCGGCCGGCCATGATGTCGTCGATCTGATCGGCATCGATGGTTTCGTACTTCATCAGCGCGTCGGCCATCATGTCGAGCTTGTCGCGATTCTCTTCCAGCAGACGCTTCGCAGTGCCGTAGCAATCGTCGATGATGCGACGCACTTCCTGGTCGATCAGCTTCGCCGTCTCGCCGGAGATGTTGGAGTGCTGGCCGCCAGCGCTACGGCCGAGGAAGACCTCGCCCTCTTCTTCCGCGTACATCAGCGGACCGAGCTTCTCCGACAGCCCCCACTTGGTCACCATGTTCCGCGCCAGCTGGGTGGCACGCATGATGTCGTTGGAGGCACCAGTGGTCACACCCTCGAAGCCTAGGGTCATCTCTTCGGCGATACGGCCACCGAACAGCGAGCAGATCTGGCTTTCCAGGGCGCGCTTGGACAGGCTGTAGCGGTCCTCTTCCGGCAGGAACATGGTCACGCCCAGGGCGCGGCCGCGCGGAATGATGGAAACCTTGTAGACCGGGTCGTGTTCCGGCACGAGGCGACCGACGATGGCGTGGCCGGCTTCGTGGAACGCGGTGTTCTTCTTCTCCTTCTCGGACATGACCATGGTCTTGCGCTCGGCGCCCATCATGATCTTGTCCTTGGCCAGTTCGAACTCACGCATGTCCACAATGCGCTTGTTGGAACGAGCGGCGAACAGCGAAGCCTCGTTGACCAGGTTGGCCAGGTCGGCACCGGAGAAGCCCGGAGTACCGCGCGCGATCACGCCTGGGTCGACGTTATCGCCCAGCGGCACCTTGCGCATGTGCACTTTAAGGATCTGCTCACGCCCACGGATGTCCGGCAGGCCGACCACCACCTGACGGTCGAAGCGGCCCGGACGCAGCAGCGCGGGGTCGAGAACGTCCGGACGGTTGGTCGCGGCGATGACGATGATGCCGTCATTCATCTCGAAGCCATCCATCTCAACCAGCAACTGGTTGAGGGTCTGTTCGCGTTCGTCGTGACCGCCACCCAGGCCGGCGCCACGATGGCGGCCGACAGCGTCGATCTCGTCGATGAAGATGATGCAGGGCGCATGCTTCTTGGCCTGGTCGAACATGTCGCGAACGCGGGAGGCGCCCACGCCGACGAACATTTCCACGAAGTCCGAACCGGAAATGGTGAAGAACGGCACCTTTGCCTCGCCGGCGATGGCCTTGGCGAGCAGGGTCTTACCGGTACCGGGCGGGCCGACCATCAGCACGCCGCGCGGAATGCGGCCGCCCAGGCGCTGGAACTTGCCCGGATCGCGGAGGAACTCCACGAGCTCACTGACTTCTTCCTTGGCCTCGTCGCAACCGGCGACGTCAGCGAAGGTGGTCTTGACCTGGTCTTCCGACAACAGGCGCGCCTTGCTCTTGCCGAAGCTCATCGGGCCGCCGCGACCGCCACCGCCGCCCTGCATCTGGCGCATGAAGAACATGAAGACCGCGATGATCACCAGGATCGGGAAGCTCGCGACCAGCAGCTGGGTCCAGATGCTCTGCTGCTCGGGCTGCTTGCCTTCAACAACGACGTTGTTGTTGACCAGGTCACCGATCAGGCCATTGTCCTGGATCGCCGGGCGGATGGTCTTGAAGGTGTCGCCATCCTGGCGCTTGCCGGTGATGACGTAGCCGTCGACGGTCACGCGCTCGACCTTGCCGTCCTTCACCTGTTGGATGAAGTCCGAATAGTTGAGCGTCTGCGGCTCGCTCGGGCTGGAGAAGTTATTCATCACGGTGACGAGTACCGCCGCGATGATCAGCCACAGAATCAGGTTCTTTGCCATGTCGTTCAATTGACTACCCTCTGAAGCCGGCTCCGCCCTGGAAACCGCTTCTCACGACGGCCAGACTCCTTCCGGCCAAAATTACTACACAACCCCTGCGACACGGCAGGCGCCGTCTGTAACCCTTTATGAACCCCGGTTTTCACCGGCACAAGCAAAACCTGCAAGTCATAGACCAAAAGCCGGCCCAATCATTCCAGTCTAGGCACCGCGAAAGCCCCGTGCGAGCAGATACTGCTCCCGAGAACGGTCACGAGAAGACAGCGGCTTGCGCATCTGCACCTTCTCGAAGTTCTCGCGAACCTGCTTGTGGTAAGCGTCGAAACCCTCACCCTGGAAAATCTTGATCAGGAAATCGCCGCCCGGACGCAGCACGCGAATGCACAGGTCCAGGGCCAGCTCGCAGAGGAACATGGCACGAGGCATGTCCACGGCGGGCAGTCCACTCATATTGGGGGCCATATCCGAAATCACAAGGTCTACTGGATTTTCTCCGATGGCCTCGAGCAACTGGGCGAAAACTTCGTCCTCGGTGAAGTCACCCTGGATGAAGGTGACATCCGGGATGCTGTCCATCGGCAGGATGTCCGAGGCGATCAGCGTGCCCTTGTCACCGATCACCCGACTGGTGACCTGCGACCAGCCGCCCGGCGCGGCGCCGAGGTCGACCACGGTCATGCCGGGACGCAGGATGCGATCCTTCTCCTGGATTTCCAGCAGCTTGTAGCTGGCGCGCGAGCGATAACCGTCGCGCTGTGCCATCTTCACGTACGGATCGTCGAAATGTTCTTTCAGCCAGCGATGGCTAGTCTTGGAACGGGCCACGTATTACCTCGTCTGAGCGGCATCCCGGTAGTACCGAAACTCGGGTAGAATATCCGCCTTTTTTACCAGGGGTCAGATTATGGCGCTCTCTCAGGAGCAGAAAAAGCAGTTCAAATCTATCGGGCATCACCTGAAACCCGTATTGACCGTTGCTGAAAACGGTCTTTCGGAAGGTGTGATGGCCGAGCTTGAGCGCGCGCTCAACGATCATGAACTGATCAAGGTGCAGTTCCGCGTCACCGAACGCGACGACCGTCGCGCGCTGATCGACGAACTTTGCCAGAACGGCAGCTGCGAGCTGGTTCAGACCATCGGCAAGATGGCACTGATCTATCGCCGCAATCCAAAGCCGAACAAGAACCTGTCGAACATCAGCCGCTTCAGCGGCCTCTGACAGTCAAGACCGGCAACGCGGAGCCGGCAAGGCTCCGCCGCGTCAGGCCCGCTCGTCCTGCCCAGGCGCCGGCTGCAGCACCAGCAGCAGACCGCACAGCGCCACCACCAGGTAGTTGAACAGCAGCCAGCGCTGAGCGTCCGGCGCTACCTGGCGCACTACAAAATAAGCCGCCGCCATCACCTGCACGGTGAGCAGCAATTGCCCCCGCGTTTCACGGGTAAAGGCAGCGAACCCGCGCGCCTGCCAGAGCACCAGGGCCTGGAGCAGCACGCAGAATCCGGCAAACCCCAGCAGCAGCGGCTTCAGCGCGTCAGCGACGGCCTCCACCAGCAGCGGCGCCAGGCCGATCTTATCCAGCGCCGGCAATACCACGAACTGCAGCAGCCAGAGGCCACCGACCCAGAATGTCTGGGCCAGCAGCCAACTGATGGTGCCTGCGTTCAGGGATTGCCGATCAGGCGTGGCGGACTTCAACGATCTCGTACTCGACGTCGCCGCCCGGAGTCTTCACCAGAACGGCATCGCCTTCGGTCTTGCCGATCAGCGCACGGGCGATCGGCGAGTTGACCGAGATCTTGCTGTTCTTGATGTCCGCCTCGTCGTCGCCGACGATCTGGTAGGTCACGGTTTCGTCGGTCTCGACGTTGGCGATATCCACGGTAGTACCGAAGATCACCTTGCCGCTGTGCGGAATGGTGGTCACGTCGATGATCTGCGCGTTGGACAGCTTGGCCTCGATGTCGCGGATGCGAGCTTCGGACATACCCTGCTGCTCGCGGGCCGCGTGATACTCGGCGTTTTCCTTGAGGTCACCCAGCTCACGAGCTTCGGCGATGGCCTGGGTGATCTGCGGGCGCAGAACGGTCTTCAGGTATTTCAGTTCTTCTTCCAGGGCGCGAGCGCCCTGGACGGTCATTGGAAATTTGCTCATGCGTTGATTCCTGCATGGAGATCCTGCAGACGGCGAACGGTCTTCTCGGGACCGAACTTGAGCGCCTCACAGATCGCCTGACCCGCCGCGATGGTGGTGGTGCAGTAGATCTTGTGCTGCAGGGCGTTTCGACGGATGGAGTACGAGTCAGCGATGGACTGACGACCTTCGGTGGTATTGATGATCAGGGTGACTTCGTCATTCTTGATCATGTCGACCACGTGAGGACGGCCCTCGGTCACCTTGTTCACGCGACGCACCGGCAGGCCGGCAGCCTCGATCACCTTGGCGGTACCGGCAGTAGCGACTACCTCGAAGCCCAGCGCGACCAGATCGCGAGCGACCTGAACGGCTTGCGGCTTGTCGTCCTCGCGGACGCTGATGAAGGCGCAACCGGCGTTCGGCAGGATTTCGCTGGCGCCCAGCTGGGCCTTGGCGAATGCCTCACCGAAGCTGTCGCCGACACCCATCACCTCGCCAGTGGACTTCATCTCTGGGCCGAGGATCGGGTCGACGCCGGGGAACTTGGCGAACGGGAACACCGCTTCCTTGACGCTATAGTACGGCGGGATCACCTCCT
Organism: Pseudomonas sp. PDNC002; assembly: GCF_016919445.1. Lineage (NCBI taxonomy): Bacteria > Pseudomonadati > Pseudomonadota > Gammaproteobacteria > Pseudomonadales > Pseudomonadaceae > Pseudomonas > Pseudomonas sp. PDNC002. Next base: position 74,598 of record NZ_CP070356.1, read on the forward strand.
GGGTGAAGCCGACTTCGGCCAGGGACTTGCCGGCCATGACGCGGGCCGCAACTTTCGCCAGGGACTCGCCGATGCACTTGGAGACGAACGGCACGGTACGGGACGCGCGCGGGTTCACCTCGATCACGTAGATGTCCTCGCCCTGCACGGCCATCTGCACGTTCATCAGGCCGACCACGCCGAGTTCAAGGGCCATCTTCTTGACCTGCTCGCGGATCTCGTCCTGGATGTGGGCGGGCAGCGAGTACGGCGGCAGCGAGCAGGCGGAGTCACCGGAGTGCACGCCGGCCTGTTCGATGTGCTGCATGATCGCGCCGATCACCACGGTCTCGCCGTCGCACACCGCATCGATGTCGACTTCGATGGCGCAGTTCAGGAAGCGGTCCAGCAGCACCGGGCTGTCGTTGGAGACCTTCACGGCCTCACGCATGTAGCGCTTGAGCTCTTCTTCCTGGTAGACGATTTCCATCGCGCGGCCGCCCAGCACGTAGGACGGGCGCACCACCATCGGGTAACCGATGTTCTTCGACAGTTCCAGGGCCTGGTCTTCGCTACGCGCGGTGGCGTTGGCCGGCTGGCGCAGGTTCAGGCGCTGGACCATCTGCTGGAAGCGCTCGCGATCTTCGGCTCGGTCGATGGCGTCAGGGCTGGTGCCGATGATCGGTACGCCGGCTTCTTCCAGGGCGCGGCAGAGTTTCAGCGGGGTCTGGCCGCCGTACTGCACGATGACGCCCTTGGGTTGCTCGACGCGGACGATTTCCAGCACGTCTTCCAGGGTCACCGGCTCGAAGTACAGGCGATCGGACGTGTCGTAGTCGGTGGAGACGGTTTCCGGGTTGCAGTTGACCATGATGGTCTCGTAACCGTCTTCACGCATGGCCAGCGCGGCGTGTACGCAGCAGTAGTCGAACTCGATGCCCTGGCCGATACGGTTCGGACCGCCGCCCAGGATCATGATCTTGTCGCGAGTCGACGGATTGGCTTCGCACTCTTCCTCGTAGGTCGAGTACATGTAGGCGGTGTCGGTGGCGAACTCGGCGGCGCAGGTGTCCACGCGCTTGTACACCGGCAGCACCTTGAGCTTGTGGCGATGGTTGCGCAGGTTCTTCTCGGTCACACCCAGAAGGGTCGCCAGGCGCGCATCGGAGAAGCCCTTGCGCTTGAGCTTGAGCATCAGGTCGCGGTCGATGGCCGACAGACCCAGGGTCTTCACGCGCTCCTCGTCCTTGACCAGGTCTTCGATCTGCACCAGGAACCACTCGTCGATGCGGGTCAGGTCGAAGACTTCGGCGATGCTCTTGCCGGCGCGGAAGGCGTCGGCGACGTACCAGATGCGGTCGGCATTGGGCACGGTCAGCTCGCGCTTGAGGATGCTTTCGGCTTCCGGGTTGCTCAGGTCGAGCTTGGGATCGAAACCGGTGGCGCCGACTTCCAGGCCGCGCAGGGCTTTCTGCACGGACTCCTGGAAGGTACGGCCGATGGCCATGACTTCACCCACGGATTTCATCTGAGTGGTCAGGCGGGCGTCGGCTTTCGGGAATTTCTCGAAGGCGAAACGCGGGATCTTGGTGACGACGTAGTCGATCGCCGGCTCGAAGGACGCCGGGGTGCGGCCGCCGGTGATGTCGTTCTGCAGTTCGTCGAGGGTGTAGCCGACAGCCAGCTTGGCGGCGATCTTGGCGATCGGGAAGCCGGTGGCCTTGGAAGCCAGCGCCGAGGAACGCGATACGCGCGGGTTCATCTCGATCACGACCATGCGGCCGGTGTTCGGGCAGATACCGAACTGCACGTTCGAACCGCCGGTTTCCACGCCGATCTCACGCAGCACCGCCAGCGAGGCGTTGCGCATGATCTGGTATTCCTTGTCGGTCAGGGTCTGTGCCGGCGCCACGGTGATCGAGTCACCGGTGTGCACGCCCATCGGGTCGAAGTTCTCGATGGCGCAGACGATGATGCAGTTGTCCTTCTTGTCGCGGACAACCTCCATCTCGTATTCCTTCCAGCCGATCAGCGATTCGTCGATCAGCAGTTCGTTGGTCGGCGACAGGTCCAGACCACGGGTGCAGATTTCCTCGAATTCTTCGCGGTTGTAGGCGATGCCGCCACCGGTGCCGCCCATGGTGAAGGACGGACGGATGATGCACGGGAAGTTGACCTTCTCCAGCACGCCGTAGGCTTCTTCCATGGTGTGGGCGATGCCCGAGCGCGGGCAGGCCAGGCCGATGTCGCGCATGGCCTTGTCGAAGCGCGAACGGTCTTCGGCCTTATCGATGGTGTCGGCATTGGCGCCGATCATTTCCACGCCGAACTGCTCGAGCACGCCGTGGCGCTCCAGGTCCAGGGCGCAGTTCAGGGCGGTCTGGCCGCCCATGGTCGGCAGCAGCGCGTCAGGGCGCTCCTTCTCGATGATCTTGGCGACGGTCTGCCACTTGATCGGCTCGATGTAGGTGGCGTCGGCCATGGCCGGGTCGGTCATGATGGTGGCCGGGTTGGAGTTCACCAGGATGACACGGAAGCCTTCTTCCTTCAGGGCCTTGCAGGCCTGCGCGCCGGAGTAGTCGAACTCACAGGCCTGGCCGATGACGATCGGGCCGGCGCCGAGGATCAGGATGCTCTTGATGTCTGTACGCTTGGGCATGGGACTCTCGTTGCAATATTCAGGAAAGGGTTGCGCTGGCCAGCTTCACGCCAAAGCCGACGAACAGGGCGCCGACGCCACTCGAGGCGCCGGCAGCCAGCCGTTGCCGCCGACGGAACCAGGCCGCCAGACGCACACCGGAGAAAATCAGGAAGCTGAGGTACAGGGCGCTGATGATCTCGAGGATCGTGCCCAGCACCAGGAACGACAGGCCGGGGTAGGCGTAACCCGGGTCGACGAACTGGATGAAGAAGGAGATGAAGAAGAGGATCGCCTTGGGGTTGGACAGGCTCAGCAGCAGCGCCTTGCGGAACGGCTGGTTGACGTCCACTTCCTTGGCCGGTGCGGCGGCTGCCTCCAGCGGGTGGCGCAGCTTCTGCCAGCCACCGCGGAGCATGCCGATACCTAGATAGAACAGGTAAGCGGCACCGACGTATTTCAGGCCCAGGAACAGCATTGGCTCGGCCTTGAGGACCGAGGCGATACCCAGCGCCGACAGGAACATCAGGATCGCATCGCCCAGGAACACCGCGCTCGCCGCCCGATAGCCCGACGCCACGCCGCGCTGGGCGGCAGTGGCGAGGACGAACAGCGAGTTTGGCCCCGGCAGCAGGACGATGAACAACGTACCCAGGACGTAGGTCCAGAGGTCGGTGATTCCCAGGGTCGGCATCATCTTCTTTCCCTCTTCGAGCTCGGACTCAGCGGCGCTCGGCCATCGCCGCGATGAAGCGATCGAACAGCGGGGCCACGTCGTGCGGACCGGGGCTGGCTTCCGGGTGACCCTGGAAGCTGAAGGCCACCTTGTCGGTGCGCTCGACGCCTTGCAGGGTGCCGTCGAACAGCGACTTGTGGGTGGCGCGCAGGTTAGCCGGCATGCTCGCCTCGTCCACGGCGAAACCGTGGTTCTGGCTGGTGATCATCACCACGCCCGAATCCAGGTCCTGCACCGGGTGGTTGGCGCCATGGTGACCATGGCCCATCTTCACGGTCTGGGCGCCGGAGGCCAGGGCCAGCAGCTGGTGACCCAGGCAGATGCCGAAGATCGGCGTCTCGGTGTCGAGGAACTCGCGGATGGCCTGGATGGCGTAGTCGCAGGGAGCGGGGTCACCGGGGCCGTTGGAGAGGAAGATGCCGTCCGGATTCAGGGCCAGCACTTCGCTCGCCGGAGTCTGCGCCGGCACCACGGTCAGGCGGCAGCCACGGGCGACCAGCATGCGCAGGATGTTCAGCTTCACGCCGAAGTCATAGGCGACCACGTGGTACGGCAGGTCGGCGGCGGCGACTTCCGGGTGGCTGTCGGTTTCCAGGTTCCAGACGCTGGAGCGCCACTCGTACTTCTCGGTGGAGGACACGACTTTCGCCAGGTCCATGCCCTTCAGGCCCGGGAAGCCGCGTGCCAGTTCGAGGGCTTTTTCCTCGGTGGCGTCATCGCCGACCAGGATGCAGCCGTTCTGCGAACCCTTCTCGCGCAGGATGCGGGTCAGGCGGCGAGTGTCGATGCCGGCGATGGCAACGGTGCCGTTCTCTTTCAGGTAATCCGGCAGGGACTGCTTGTCGCGCCAGCTGCTGGAGAGCAGCGGCAGGTCGCGAATGATCAGGCCGGCGGCCCAGACCTTGTTCGACTCGGCGTCTTCCGGCGTGGTGCCGGTGTTGCCGATGTGCGGGTAGGTCAGGGTGACGATCTGTTGGGCGTAGGAAGGATCGGTAAGGATTTCCTGGTAGCCGGTCATGGCGGTGTTGAACACCACCTCTCCGACGGTCTGACCGTCGGCGCCGATGGCTTCACCGCGAAAAACGCTGCCGTCGGCAAGTGCAAGTATGGCTGGCTTAGTCAAGAAGACCTCCCGTAGTTCAAGCCTGGCTGGGCGTGCGCAGATTGTAAAAAAGCGGGATGACATCAGAAGAAGTCATCCCGCTTTTTATGTGATCATGCTGCGCTACTTTTAGTGGACACACTAAAGCTGTAGTTTACAGAAATGCGACATCATGGTCCACCTTTTGCACGACGTACGGCCATGCCACTCAGCGCTGGCTTTCGATCTCGCGAGCTAAAGTCGGGCAAGGCGGATAGGAATCGAGGGCGCGGAGTTTACGCGTGCTAAATGAGCACCCGAGATTCCTATCCAACGCCGCCCGGTCGACGCGTAGCAGATCGAAAGCTGGCGCTCAGCGAAGGCCGAGCACATCCTGCATGTCGTACAGGCCGTTGGCCTGCCCTTCCAGCCATTGCGCGGCACGCACGGCGCCACGGGCAAAGGTCATGCGGCTCGAGGCCTTGTGGGTGATTTCCACGCGCTCGCCGTCGGCGGCGAACAGCACAGTGTGATCGCCCACCACGTCACCGGCACGCACGGTGGCGAAACCGATGGTCTCGCGCGGACGAGCGCCGGTCTGGCCTTCGCGACCGTAGACAGCCACCTTCTCCAGATCACGGCCCAGCGCATTGGCAACGACTTCGCCCATGCGCAGCGCAGTACCGGACGGCGCGTCGACCTTGTGGCGGTGATGCGCCTCGAGGATCTCGATGTCCACATCGTCGCCCAGCACGCGGGCGGCGGTGTCGAGCAGCTTCAGGCAGAGGTTCACGCCGACGCTGTAGTTGGCCGCGAAGACGATCGGAATGTCTTTCGCCGCCTCGTTCAGCAGCTCCTTCTCCGCCGCGGAGAAGCCAGTGGTGCCGATAACCATGGCCTTGCCGGCCTTGCGGCAGACTTCGAGGTTCTTCAGGGTCACCGTCGGGTGGGTGAAATCGATCAGCACGTCGAATTCGTCGGCCACCCTGACCAAGTCACCCGACAGCGGCACGCCGATGCGGCCCAGACCTGCCAGCTCGCCAGCGTCGGCACCCACCAGGGTGCTGTCCGGGCGATCCACAGCGGCAGTCAGGCCAGCGCTGCCGCCGGTCTGCTGCACGGCCTCGATCAGGGTCTTGCCCATGCGCCCGGCGGCGCCCATTACGGCTATACGTCGCATATAAAACAGCTCCAAGCTAAAAAGGCCCCGGGCGATTCGCACCGCCGGGGCCTTGCATCATAGATCGTCGAAGAAGCGCTTCATCCCCTCGAACCAGCCACTGGCCTTGGGCGAGTTGGATGAGTTGCCCTGCAGGGTACCGCGGAACTCCTCGAGCAGCTCACGCTGACGCTTGTCCAGCTGGACCGGCGTCTCCACGACCACGCGGCACATCAGGTCGCCCGCACCGCCGCCGCGCACCGGGGCTACGCCCTTGCCGCGCAGGCGGAACAATTTGCCGGTCTGGGTGCCGTCGGGAATCTTCAGCTTCACACGACCATCCAGGGTCGGCACTTCCAGCTCGCCACCCAGGGCAGCGTCGGCGAAGCTGATCGGCACTTCGCAGTACAGATGCTTGCCGTCGCGCTGGAAGATATCGTGCTCGCGCACGTTCACCACCACGTACAGGTCGCCCGCCGGGCCACCGTGGGCACCAGCTTCGCCTTCGCCGGTCAGACGGATGCGGTCACCGGTATCGACACCGGCCGGCACCTTCACCGACAGGGTCTTGTGTTCTTCCACACGGCCCTGGCCGTGGCAGGAGCCACAGGGGTCGGTGATCATCTTGCCGCTGCCATGGCAGCGCGGGCAGGTCTGCTGCACCGAGAAGAAGCCCTGCTGCATGCGCACCTGGCCGATACCACCGCAAGTGGTACAGGTGACCGGCGTGGTGCCGGGCTTGGCACCGCTGCCGCTGCAGGTCTTGCAGCCGACCAGGGTGGGAACGCGGATGGTCACGGTGGTGCCGCGAACCGCGTCTTCCAGGTCCAGGTCGAGGGTGTAGCGCAGGTCCGCGCCACGCGCCGGACCGCCACGGGAACCACCGCGACCGCCAGCACCGCCGAAGAAATCGCTGAAGACATCACCGAAGATGTCCGAGAAGCTCGCACCACCGAAGCCGGCACCGCCGCCACCCATCTGCGGGTCGACACCGGCATGGCCGTACTGATCGTAGGCCGCGCGCTTGCTGGCGTCGGACAGGACCTCGTACGCCTCGTTGGCCTCCTTGAATTTGTCCTCGGCCTCCTTGTCGCCGGGATTGCGGTCCGGGTGGAACTTCATGGCGAGCCGGCGATAGGCCTTCTTCAGGTCCGCTTCGCTGGCGCCGCGCTCGACACCCAGTACCTCGTAAAAATCACGTTTGGCCATAACATTCCTGCACTCTAAAAACCGTTCCCCCAGACACGCCAACGCGGGAGCAAGCCCCCGCGTGACGTTTCATGCGCACCGACACGCTGGTCGGTGCGCCGGAGCGGAAGCAAGCACGCGGCTTACTTGTTCTCCTTGACCTCTTCGAACTCGGCGTCGACGACATCGTCGCCAGCCTTGTCGTCAGCGGCCTCGCCCTGAGCGGCAGCACCCGGCTGCGGCTGTTCGGCATACATCTTCTGCGCCAGCGGGGTGGACGCCTGGGACAGCGCGTTCATCTTCGCTTCGATCTCAGCCTTGTCGTCGCCCTTCACGGCAACTTCCAGCTCGCCCAGCGCTTTATCGATGGCAGCCTTCTCCTCGGCGGTGGCTTTGTCGCCAGCCTCGGTGACCATCTTGCGAGTCGCATGGACCAGCGCGTCACCCTGGTTGCGGGCAGCGGCCAGCTCCTCGAACTTGCGGTCTTCCTCGGCATTCGCCTCGGCGTCGCGGACCATCTGCTGGATCTCGTCCTCGGACAGGCCAGAGGACGCCTTGATCACGATGGACTGCTGCTTGCCGGTGGCCTTGTCCTTGGCGCCGACGTGCAGGATGCCGTTGGCGTCGATGTCGAAGGTCACTTCGATCTGCGGCACGCCGCGCGGAGCCGGCGGGATGTCGGCCAGGTCGAACTTGCCCAGCGACTTGTTCTGGCCGGCTTGCTTGCGCTCGCCCTGCAGAACGTGGATGGTCACGGCGCCCTGGTTGTCATCGGCAGTGGAGAACACCTGCGACTTCTTGGTCGGGATGGTGGTGTTCTTGTCGATCAGCGCGGTCATCACGCCACCCAGGGTTTCGATACCCAGGGTCAGCGGGGTGACGTCGAGCAGCAGCACGTCCTTCACGTCGCCGGCCAGAACGGCGCCCTGGATGGCAGCCCCCATGGCAACGGCTTCGTCCGGGTTGACGTCCTTGCGCGCTTCCTTGCCGAAGAACTCGGCAACGGTCTTCTGCACCAGCGGCATGCGGGTCTGGCCGCCAACCAGGATCACTTCGTCGATCTTCGACACGTCCAGGCCTGCATCTTTCAGCGCAACGCGGCACGGCTCGATGGTGCGGGTGACCAGGTCTTCCACCAGGGATTCCAGCTTGGCGCGGGAAACCTTGACGTTCAGGTGTTTCGGGCCGGAGGCATCAGCAGTGACGTACGGCAGGTTGACGTCAGTCTGCTGGGTCGAGGACAGCTCGATCTTGGCCTTCTCGGCAGCTTCCTTCAGGCGCTGCATGGCCAGCGGGTCGCCCTTGAGGTCCATGCCGGATTCTTTCTTGAACTCCTCAACGAGGTAGTCGATCAGGCGCAGGTCGAAGTCTTCACCACCCAGGAAGGTGTCGCCGTTGGTGGCCAGTACTTCGAACTGGTGCTCGCCGTCGACTTCCGCAATCTCGATCACCGAGACGTCGAAGGTACCGCCGCCCAGGTCATAGACGATGATGGTGTGGTCGCCCTTGGCCTTGTCCAGGCCGTAGGCCAGCGCAGCCGCGGTCGGCTCGTTGATGATGCGCTTGACGTCCAGACCGGCGATACGGCCGGCGTCCTTGGTGGCCTGACGCTGGCTGTCGTTGAAGTAGGCCGGAACGGTGATGACCGCTTCGGTGACCGGCTCGCCCAGGTAGTCCTCGGCGGTCTTCTTCATCTTCTTCAGGACTTCGGCGGAGACCTGCGGCGGAGCCATCTTCTGGCCCTTGGCCTCGACCCAGGCGTCGCCGTTGTCAGCCTTGACGATCTTGTACGGGACCATCTTGATGTCTTTCTGTACGACGTCTTCTTCAAAACGACGGCCGATCAGGCGCTTGACGGCGTACAGTGTGTTGGTCGGGTTGGTCACCGCCTGGCGCTTGGCCGGCTGACCTACCAGGATTTCGCCGTCGTTGGCGTAGCCGATGATCGACGGGGTGGTACGAGCGCCTTCGGCGTTCTCGATGACCTTGACGTTACCGTTCTCCAGGATGGACACACAGGAGTTGGTGGTCCCCAGGTCGATACCAATGATTTTGCCCATATTTCACTCTCCAGAAATTAGATTCCGCGCTGACCCTGTTGCGGGTCTTTGGCTCGGTTGATTACCCAGATGGGGACCGGGTGGTGGATTTCAAGCCTTCTCGTCGATCGAAGGCGGAGTTTGTTCGGGTGCCTTGCTGACCACGACCATGGCCGGACGCAGCAGGCGACCGTTGAGCAGGTAACCCTTCTGGAACACCTTGACCACGCTGCCCGGCTCGAGGCGGATGCTCTCTTCCATGGCCATGGCCTGGTGGTGTTCGGGGTTGAACGGCTCGCCGTGCGGGTCGACCGGCTCGAGGTTGTAGCGCACCAGCGTGTCGTGGAACATCTTCAGCGTCAGCTCGATGCCTTCGCGCATCGGCTTGATCGCCTCGTCTTCCGGGTTCGACATTTCCAGCGCGCGCTCGAGGGTATCGACGATCGGCAGCAGGTCGCCGGCGAATTTCTCCAGGGCGAACTTGTGCGCTTTTTCCACGTCCTGCTCGGCGCGGCGGCGGACGTTCTGCAATTCGGCGACGGCGCGCAGGCTCTGGTCCTTCGCCGCGGCTACCTGTTCTTCCAGTTCCAGCACGCGGGCGTTCAGGTCTCCGGCGGCGCCGGTTTCCGGCTGCTCGTTGAACTGGGAATCCTGAGTCTGTTGTTCGTCAGACATGCCACTCTCCTAAAAAAGAAAATAAGCCTTTGAAAACAAAGCGAACCCGATGGTCCGCGGCTCTGCCGACTATATGGGGCGCAATTTTTCGAGTTCAAGGGTCATGACACCCTGTCGACAGGGAGAATTGCCACCGGCAAAAAATACTGTATAAATAACCAGACATTTCCTCGGAGCCGCCGCCCATGCTGGTTCACCTGTCCGTTCACAACTACGCCATCGTCGAGCATCTCGATCTCGAGCTCGCCGCCGGCATGACCGTGATCACCGGCGAAACCGGCGCCGGCAAGTCGATCATGCTCGACGCCCTCGGCCTCGCCCTGGGCGACCGCGCTGACAGCGGCGTGGTGCGCCCCGGCTCCGACAAGGCAGACATTCTCGCCAGCTTCGATGTCAGCGCGATTGCCGAAGCCCGCGACTGGCTCGCCGAGCGCGACCTTGAGCAGGACGGCCCGTGCATCCTGCGCCGGGTGATCACCGCCGAAGGCCGCTCCCGCGCCTACATCAACGGCACACCGTGCCCGCTGGGCGACCTCAAGCACCTGGGCGAGTTGCTGATCGATATCCACAGCCAGCACGAGCACCAGTCGTTGCTCAAGGCCGACACCCACCGGCGCCTGCTGGATGAGTTCGCCGGCAGCCAGGACCTGGCGCGCCAGGTACACCTCGCTGCGCAGCGCTGGAAGCAGACCCGCCAGGAGCTGGATCGCCTGTCGCGCAGTGGCGACGAACAGCGAGCCCGCCACCAACTGCTCAGCTACCAGCTGGAAGAGCTGGAAAACCTCGGCCTGGGTGACAACGAACTGGAGTCGCTGGAAGCCGAACACAAGACCCAGAGCAACGCCGGTAGCCTGATAGCCGCCTGCCGCCAGGTAGTCGAGCTATGCAGCGAGAGCGATGCCGGTAACGTCCTCTCCGCGCTGACCTCCAGCCTCAATCGCCTGACGGCGTTCCAGAGCCAGCCAGTCGCCCTGAGCGAAGCGGTGAACCTGCTCTCCAGTGCACAGATCCAGGTCGAGGAAGCCATCGGTGAGCTGAACCGCTTCGTCGATCACTTCGATGCCGATCCGTTGCGTCTGCAACAGCTGGAAGAGCGCATGGATGCGATCTACAGCCTGGCGCGCAAGCACCGCGTGCAGCCCCATGAGCTGCAGAACCTGCAACAAAACCTACTGGATGAACTCGAGGCCCTGAACGCCGACGACGAAGCCGTCGAGCGCCTGGGCGACGAGTTGGCCGCTTACGCCCGTCATTATCAGGAGAAAGCCGAAGAGTTGAGCCGCATCCGCCAAGACGCCGCGCCGCTGCTGGCCAAGGCAGTCGAAGTCGAGATGCAGCGCCTGGGCATGCCGGGCGGGCGGTTCGCCATCGAACTGCGCGAAGCCACCTCGGACGAGCCGCAGGTAAACGGCCTGGAACAGCTGGAATTCCTCGTCAGCGCCAACCCGGGCCAGCCGTTGAAAGGCCTGGCGAAGGTCGCCTCGGGCGGCGAATTGTCGCGGATCAGCCTGGCGATCCAGGTGATCACCGCGCAGACTTCGCGCACTCCCACCCTGGTCTTCGACGAAGTGGACGTCGGCATCGGCGGCCCCACCGCGGAAGTGGTCGGCCAATTGCTGCGGCGCCTGGGTGATCGCGGCCAGGTACTGACAGTCACCCACTTGCCGCAGGTTGCCGCCCAGGGTCACCAGCACCTGTTCGTGCACAAGGACCGCGACACCAGCGAGACCCGCACCGCCGTCGCCAACCTGAAGAAGGCCGAGCGCATCGAAGAAATCGCCCGCATGCTCGGCGGAGTCGACCTGACCAAGGAATCCCTGGCCCACGCGCGCAAGATGGTGGATTCGGCCGTCCAGGGCTGATTCCTTCTATGTAGGAGCGAGCTTGCTCCTACAAAAGAACCGCGCAAACGAAAACGGCGACCCGAGGGTCGCCGTTTTTGCATCCGCGTACGCTTACTTCTTCTTGCGCACGTAGAGCACCAGGTTGTGATCGACGAGCTCGAAGCCGCGCTCGCGAACGATCTCCTTCTGGCGTTTCTCGATTTCCGAGTCCATGAACTCGATGACTTCGCCGGTATCGACGCAGACCATGTGGTCATGGTGGCCGCTGTCCGCCAGCTCGAAGACGGCATGGCCGCCGTCGAAGTTGTGGCGCACGACCAGGCCGGCGGCTTCGAACTGGGTCAGAACCCGGTAGACGGTAGCCAGACCGACATCCTCGCCCGCCTCCATCAGCGCCTTGTACACATCCTCTGCGCTCATGTGGCGCTGCTCGGCGGAGTCGAGCATCTGGAGGATCTTGACGCGCGGCAGCGTGACCTTGAGTCCGGCTTTGCGCAGTTCGCTATTTTCAACCATGTGTGCTTTCTCGCCGCGGAATGCTTCGCAGCATCCCTCAATACAGGTATGATCGGGATTTCGTCGCTCAGCCAAGATAGTGGAAGTCACCCCTTGATGCAAAACGCCAAGCTCATGCTGACCAGTCTCGCTTTCGGGCTGGGACTCGCCGCACTCGCCGGTTGCTCGTTCCCGGGGGTCTACAAGATCGATATCCAGCAGGGCAACGTTGTAACGCAGGATATGATAGACCAGTTGAAGCCCGGAATGACCCGACGCCAAGTGCGGTTTATCATGGGCAACCCGCTGATCGTCGACACCTTCCATCCCAATCGCTGGGACTACCTGTACAGCATCCAGCCCGGCGGCGGTCAGCGCCAGCAGGAGCGGATGAGTCTGTTCTTCGGCGCAAACGACCAGTTGGTCGGCCTCAATGGCGACTTCATGCCCGGCGTGAGCCGTGACGAGTCGATCCTCGGCAAGGACGGCGTACCCCCGCCGCTGGCCCCGGAAGCGCCTCAGCAGCAGCCCGAGCAGCCCAAGGAGCAACCGGCCAAGCCCGGCTCCGTGGAAGAGCAGATCCAGAAGGAAGTCGACCAGGTGGAAACCGTACCGATCCCGACTCCGGAACCGCTGGACAAGAATCCGCAGTAAGGGATTCGTGCCAACGAAAAAGCCCGGCCAATGCCGGGCTTTTTATTGCCTGTGATTTCTCAGCCTTCGAAGATCAGCCCCGCGCCGCCTTGGCCCTCGCCGCACGCTGCTTGCGCACTTCCTTGGGGTCAGCAATCAGCGGGCGGTAGATTTCCACCCGTTCGCCGTCTTCCAGCACGCGCTCCTCAGGCGCAATCACCGCCTTGCCGAAGATACCCAGCGGACAGTTCTGCACGTCCAGTCCGGGAAATTGCCCGGCGATGCCGGACAGCAACACCGCCTCGCGCATCCGCGTACCGCGCGGCACGCTCAATCGCAGCAGCGCCTGTCTCTCCGGCAACGCGTAGACCACTTCGATGGTAATGCTGGAGGAGTCAGCCATGCAGTTGCTTGGCGCGCTGGCAGAAGGCATCGACCATGGTGTTCGCCGCCTGGGTGAACAGTGGGCCGAGGGTGGCTTTCACCAGGGCGCCCGCGTAGTCGAAGGTGAGATCGAGGGAGATCTTGCAGGCCTTGTCGCCCAGTGCCTTGAACGTCCACACGCCATGCAACTGGGAGAACGGTCCCTCTTCGAGATTCATCTCGATGCTCTGACCGGGTATCAGTGCATTACGCGTGGTGAAGCGCTGGGTGATACTGCCTTTTGCCACGGTGAGCTCGGCGCGCATGGCCGTTTCGCTTTCCTCCAGCACGGTGGAGGCGGAACACCAGGGCAGGAATTCCGGATAGCGCGCCACATCGTTGACCAGGTCATACAGCGCCCTCGCCGGATAGGGCAGCAGCGCCGAACGCTGGATATGCGTGCTCATAGACGTCTCGCTTTGTGTTGTGGGGCATCTGACCGAAATCGATGCCCGCCGATCAAAAAAACAGCGCGCATTCTCCGAGATTAGCCAAGCACCCTCAAGCTTGCATGCCACCGCACGTTGTCCCGATAGCGGCGCGGCGAGCGACTCCCTATAATGCGCGACCTATGGCCAAACAGAAAAAGCACCCTTCGGGGACCATCGCGCAGAACAAGAAAGCTCTGCACGACTACTTCATCGAGCAGCGCTTCGAGGCAGGTGTCGCACTTGCCGGCTGGGAAGTGAAAAGCCTGCGCGCCGGCAAGGCGCAGTTGGTGGACAGCTACGTGCTGCTCAAGGACGGCGAAGCCTGGCTGCTGGGCAGCCACATCACGCCGCTGACCACTGCCAGCACCCACGTCATCGCCGATCCGGTGCGCACGCGCAAGCTGCTGCTGCACAAGCGCGAGCTGGGCAAGCTGTTCGGTGCCGTGCAGCAGAAAGGCTATGCCTGTGTCGCACTGTCGATGTACTGGAAAAAGCACCTGATCAAGTGCGAGATCGCACTGGCCAAGGGCAAGAAAGAGTACGACAAGCGCGGCACCGAGAAGGAGCGCGACTCCGACCGGGAGATCCAGCGCGCCATTCGCCACGGCAAGGACGACTGACGTCCCTCGCGCCCTCCTCCACCGAGGGCGCGCTGCTGGTCAGGCGTCCACGGCGCCCTGGCGTCGCTGCGAGCGCTGCAGGCGCAACTCTTTCGCCTGCACCTCGGCCAGCACTTCCTGCACGTAGTCGATGTGCCGCTGGGAAATCTCCCGCGCCGCTTCCGCATGCCCGCCAACGATCGCCTCGTACAACTCGCGGTGCTGACGCATCAGTTGCTCGCGGGTTTCGTCACGCTGCGCGTACATCCCGCCGATGTTGGTTACCACGTTGCGCTTGAGCAGGTCGAACAGGCCGCGGATGGTGTGCAGCAGCACGGCGTTATGACTGGCCTCGGCAATTGCCAGGTGGAAGGCCGCATCCGCCGCACCCTCCTCCGCCCGACTGACCTTGCCATGGCGCTGGTAGCAGTCCTGCAAGGCATCGAACGCCTGCTTCAGACGCTGGTGATCCACCTCGGTCGCCCGCAGCGCCGCGTAGTAGGCGCAGGAACCTTCCAGGGTATGGCGGAACTCCAGCAGGTCGCGCTGCGCCTCGGGGTTGCTTTCCAGCAATTGCAGCAGCGGATCGCTGAACATCGAGCCCAGCCCCTCGCTGACGTAATTGCCACCGCCCTGGCGGCTGACCAGCAGCCCCTTGGCACCGAGCTTCTGGATCGCCTCGCGCAGTGACGGCCGCGACACGCCGAACTGTTCGGCCAGCACACGCTCGGCGGGCAAACGCTCGCCGGCCTTGAGAGTGCCCTCGAGGATCATCGCCTCCAGCCGCTCGACGATGTCGTCCGACAAACGGCGTTGCTTGACCTGACCAAAACTCATCTTCGTGAACTCCCTCGCTCTCTCATTCTGAGCCGCGCGCAAGGCCGCGATCTGCGCGGCGCGCGGCAGCCTACCCAGCGCGGGCTTCCGCAACAAGACCACTGCGCCTTTCGAAGCGCTCTCGACAAAAGTCGCAAGGCAGCAAATTGACATGCCGCCAGCAGGGCTTTTACCCTGAGCGCTCGGCTTTGTAAATTGGTCATACCAATTTACCGAAAGCTGGATTGCACGACAACATAAAGCCGCGATCAGTCGACCACTGCCAGCGCCACAAGCGCCCCGGATTCGCCCGACCGGCAACAAGGCCCTCCACCCAAAAACAATTAGGGAGCCAATTCAGATGCAAACCTGGCAGCAGATCTATACCCCGCTCGGCAGCCTCGGCCTGTCCGCGCTGGTCGCCGTCATCCCGATCGTATTCTTCTTCCTCGCCCTCGCCGTGTTCCGCCTCAAGGGTCACGTCGCCGGCAGCATCACCCTCGCCCTCTCCGTCATCATCGCCATCGTCGCCTTCGGCATGCCCGCCGACATGGCCATTGCCGCCGCCGGCTATGGCTTCGCCTACGGCCTGTGGCCGATCGCCTGGATCATCGTCGCGGCGGTGTTCCTCTACAAACTCACGGTCAAGAGCGGCCAGTTCGAAGTGATCCGCAGCTCGGTGCTGTCGATCACCGGCGACCAGCGCCTGCAGGTGCTGCTGATCGGCTTCTCGTTCGGCGCCTTCCTCGAAGGTGCTGCAGGATTCGGCGCGCCGGTGGCCATTACTGCTGCCCTGCTGGTCGGCCTGGGCTTCAACCCGCTGTACGCAGCCGGCTTGTGCCTGATCGCCAACACCGCGCCGGTAGCCTTCGGCGCCCTGGGCATCCCGATCATCGTGGCCGGCCAGGTCACTGGCATCGACGCCTTCAAGATCGGCGCCATGACCGGCCGCCAGTTGCCCTTCCTGTCGATCCTCGTGCCGTTCTGGCTGGTGTTCATGATGGACGGATTCAAGGGCGTGAAGGAAACCTGGCCGGCCGCACTGGTTGCCGGCGGCAGCTTCGCCATCACCCAGTACTTCACCTCCAACTTCATTGGCCCGGAACTGCCGGACATCACCTCCGCCCTGGTCAGCCTGATTTCCCTGACGCTGTTCCTGAAGGTCTGGCAGCCGGCCAGCGAGCGTGAAGTGGTCGCCAACGCTGGCGGCGCGGCCGTCCTGGGCGGCAACGGTCCGCGTGGCGCCGAGCCGACTCCCTACAGCTTCGGTGAAATCCTCAAGGCCTGGTCGCCCTTCCTGGTGCTGACCGTGCTGGTCACCATCTGGACCCTGAAGCCGTTCAAAGCGCTGTTCGCGCCGGGCGGTGCGCTGTATAGCCTGGTGTTCAACTTCTCCATCCCGCATCTGGACCAGTTGGTGGTGAAGGTCGCCCCCATCGTCGCCAACCCGACGCCGATTGCCGCCGTGTTCAAGCTGGACCCGATCTCCGCCACCGGCACCGCGATCTTCCTCTCCGCCGTGATCTCGATGCTGGTTCTGCGGATCACCGCGAAAACTGGTCTGACCACCTTCAAGGAAACCCTGCTTGAGCTGAAGTGGCCGATTCTTTCGATCGGCATGGTGCTGGCCTTCGCCTTCGTCACCAACTACTCGGGCATGTCCACCACCCTGGCGTTGGTCCTGGCCGGCACCGGCGCGGCGTTCCCGTTCTTCTCGCCATTCCTCGGCTGGCTGGGCGTATTCCTGACCGGTTCGGACACGTCCTCCAACGCGCTGTTCAGCTCGCTGCAGGCCACTACCGCGCACCAGATCGGCGTCAACGACACTCTGCTTGTAGCGGCCAACACCAGCGGTGGCGTGACCGGCAAGATGATCTCGCCGCAGTCCATCGCCGTGGCGTGCGCCGCCACCGGCATGGTCGGCAAGGAATCCGACCTGTTCCGCTTCACCCTCAAGCACAGCCTGATGTTCGCCGCCATGGTGGGTCTGATCACCCTCGCGCAGGCCTATATCTTCACCGGCATGCTCGTGCACTGACCGAGCTCTGATCGGCTGCGCGTCGGCGATACTGCGTTGGAAATGGCCTCGGAAAGCCGCTTGCGGCTAACGCACTTCAGTGCGGCCCCGAAGGGGCGAGTGGAGCGAGTCATGCTCACCTACAGTTGTAGGCTCCGCTCCCTCGGCCATTTCCGCCTTGTCTCGCTCTAGCTCGCTCGATCCAAAATATTTTCCTCAAAACGGAAGAGCCCCATGATCATCTCTGCCTCTACCGACTACCGCGCCGCCGCCCAACGCAAGCTGCCGCCGTTCCTCTTCCACTACGCCGACGGCGGCGCCTACGCCGAACGCACGCTGCGCAACAACGTCGACGACCTGGCCAACATCGCCCTGCGCCAGCGGGTGTTGAAGAACATGTCCGAGCTGAGCCTGGAAACGAAGCTGTTCGACGAGACGCTGAGCATGCCCATCGCCCTGGCGCCGGTCGGCCTGACCGGCATGTACGCCCGGCGTGGAGAAGTACAGGCAGCCCGCGCGGCCGCCGCGAAGGGCATTCCCTTCACGATGTCCACGGTGTCGGTCTGCCCCATAGAGGAAGTCGCCCCGGCTATCGACCGGCCCATGTGGTTCCAGCTCTATGTGCTCAAGGACCGCGGCTTCATGCGCAACGCGTTGGAGCGCGCCAAGGCCGCTGGCGTGAAGACCCTGGTGTTCACCGTGGACATGCCGGTGCCCGGCGCCCGCTACCGTGACGCCCACGCCGGCATGAGCGGCCCGAACGCGCCGCTGCGTCGCGTCTGGCAGGCCATGACCCATCCGGCCTGGGCGCTGGACGTCGGCCTGCTGGGCAAGCCCCACGACCTGGGCAACATCTCCAAGTACCGCGGCAACCCTACCGGCCTGGCCGACTACATCGGCTGGCTGGGCGCCAACTTCGACCCGTCCATCTCCTGGAAGGACCTGGAGTGGATCCGCGAGTTCTGGGACGGCCCGATGATCATCAAGGGCATCCTCGACCCGGAAGATGCCAAGGACGCGGTGAAGTTCGGCGCCGACGGCATCGTCGTCTCCAACCACGGTGGCCGCCAGCTCGACGGCGTGCTATCCAGCGCCCGTGCGCTGCCGGCAATCGCCGACGCGGTGAAGGGCGACCTGAAGATCCTTGCCGATTCCGGCATTCGCAATGGCCTGGACGTGGTGCGGATGATCGCCCTGGGCGCCGACACGGTGCTCATCGGCCGCGCCTTCCTCTACGCCCTGGCCACCCACGGCGAAGCCGGCGTGAAGAACCTGCTGGACCTGTTCGAGAAGGAAATGCGCGTGGCCATGGTGCTCACCGGCGCCAAGTCCATCAGCGAGATCACCAAGGATTCCCTGGTACGCGAACTGGGCGCCTGAGCCTACTGTGGGAGCGAGCATGCTCGCTCCCACAAAGTAAGAACGTGCCTCGGCGCGTTCGAACCAGAAGAACATAGATGGACCGTCCAGCGGTCCACGCTCACCGATGATGAATGGAGCCGCCATGAGCCTCCCCGCCGCCTTCCTCGACACGGTAGAACACCTGATTCCGCGCGAGCGCCGCTTCGACGACCCGCTCTCGACCCTGGCCTTCGGCACCGACGCCAGCTTCTACCGGCTGATCCCCAAACTGGTGATCCGCGTCGAGAGCGAAGACGAAGTCGCCACGCTGCTCAAGTCCGCCCACGCCCACCAGGTTGCGGTGACCTTCCGCGCGGCCGGCACCAGCCTCTCCGGCCAGGCCGTGAGCGACTCGGTACTGCTGGTGCTGGGCGACAACTGGAACGGCCGCGACATTCGCGAAGGCGGTACGCAGATCCGTCTGCAGCCCGGCGTCATCGGCGCCCAGGCCAACGCCTGGCTCGCCCCCTTCGGCCGCAAGATCGGCCCGGACCCAGCCTCGATCAACGCCTGCAAGATCGGCGGCATCGTCGCCAACAATGCCAGCGGCATGTGCTGCGGCACCGCGCAGAACAGCTATCACACCCTGGCCGGCCTGCGCCTGCTGCTGGCCGATGGCACCTTGCTGGACAGCGAGTTGCCCGAGAGCATCGCCGCCTTCCGCGAAAGCCACGGCGCCTTGCTCGACCAGCTTGCCGAGCTCGGCCGGCAGACCCGCGCCAACACCGAGTTGGCCGCAAAAATCCGCCACAAGTATCGGCTGAAGAACACCACCGGGCTGTCATTGAATGCGCTCGTTGATTACGACGAGCCGCTGGATATCCTCACCCACCTGATGGTCGGTTCCGAGGGCACCCTGGGCTTTATCAGCGCGGTGACCTACGACACCGTGCCGGACCATCCGCACAAGGCCAGCGCGCTGATCGTCTTCCCCGACGTGGAAACCTGCTGCAAGGCCGTGACCGTGCTCAAGCAGCAGCCGGTCTCCGCCGTGGAACTGCTGGACCGCCGCAGCCTGCGCTCGGTGGAGAACATGCAGGGCATGCCGGTATGGGTGAAGAGTCTCTCCGAAGGCGCCTGCGCGCTGCTCATTGAATCCCGCGCGGCGACCCAATCGCTGCTGCACGAACAGCTCGCCCAGATCAGCGCGTCCATCGCCGATTACCCGGTGGAGAAGCAGGTCGACTTCAGCGAAGACCCGGTGGTCTACAACCAGCTCTGGCGCATTCGCAAGGACACCTTCCCGGCCGTCGGCGCGGTGCGCGAGACCGGCACCACGGTGATCATCGAGGACGTCACCTTCCCCGTCGAACAACTGGCCGAGGGCGTGAACCGCCTGATCGCGCTGTTCGACAAGCACGGCTATGACGAAGCCATCCTGTTCGGCCATGCGCTGGAAGGGAACCTGCACTTCGTCTTCACCCAGGGCTTTGAGACGCCTGCGCAGATCGCCCGCTACTCGGCCTTCATGGACGACGTCGCGCACCTGGTCGCCGTGGAGTACGGCGGCTCGCTCAAGGCCGAGCACGGCACCGGGCGCAACATGGCGCCCTTCGTCGAGCTGGAGTGGGGTCAGGACGCCTACCAGCTGATGTGGCAGCTGAAGCGCCTGCTCGATCCCACCGGCATTCTCAATCCCGGCGTGGTGCTGACCGACGACCCGCAACTGCACCTGAAGAACCTCAAGCCGCTGCCGGCCGCCGACGAGATCGTCGACAAGTGCATCGAATGCGGCTTCTGCGAGCCAGTGTGCCCGTCCAAGGGGCTGACCCTGAGCCCGCGCCAGCGCATCGTCATGTGGCGCGACATCCAGGCCAAGCGCCGCGCCGGCATCGACACCACCGAGCTGGAACGCGACTACCAATACCAGGGCATCGACACCTGCGCCGCCACCGGCCTGTGCGCCCAGCGCTGCCCGGTGAACATCAACACCGGCGAGCTGATCAAAAAGCTGCGCGGCGAAGAAGCCCACCACGCCGGCACCGCCACCTGGCTGGCACGCCACTTCTCAACCGCCATGAAGGGCGCGAAGTTCATGCTGCATGCGGCCAACGGTGCGCGCATGCTGCTCGGTGCGCCTCGCCTCGCCAGACTCAGCGCCTCCATCAGCCAAGCCAGCAAGGGTCGTGTGCCGCAGTGGACGCCGTCCATGCCGCAACCGGTGCACCTCGCAGCACCGCCGCGCACACTCGATGACAGCCGCCCGCGCGTGGTCTACCTGACCGCCTGTGTGTCCCGCGCCATGGGCCCGGCAGCGGCGGACGAAGAGCAGGTGCCGCTGATCGACAAGACCCGGCAACTGCTGGAGAAAGCCGGCTACCAAGTGATTTTCCCGGACAACGCCGACAACCTCTGCTGCGGCCAGCCGTTCGCCTCCAAGGGCTACAAGAGCCAGGCCGACGCCAAGCGCGACGAACTGCTCGCCGAACTGCTGCGCGCCAGTAGTGGCGGGCTCGATCCAATCTACTGCGACACCAGCCCCTGCACCCTGCGCCTGGTACAGGACCTGGCGGACGACCGGTTGAAGATCTACGACCCGGTGAAGTTCATCCGCACTCATCTGGTCGACCGCCTGGACTTCCAGCCGCAGGACAAGTCGGTGGCCATCCACGTCACCTGTAGCACCCAGCACCTGGGCGAAAGCCAGGCGCTGATCGATCTGGTCAAGCGCTGCACCCGCGAAGTAGTGATCCCCGAAGGCATCCACTGCTGCGGCTTCGCCGGCGACAAGGGCTTCACCACGCCGGAACTCAACGCCCACTCACTGCGTACGCTCAAGGATGCGGTGCAATACTGCGAGGAAGGCGTCTCCACCAGCCGTACCTGCGAGATAGGCCTGTCCGCCCATGGCGGCATCGACTATCGCGGCGTGGTCTATCTGGTCGACCGCGTGACCCGAGCTCGCCCAACGGATACCCAACCGTAGGGCGCATAACGCTCCCAGCGTTATCCGCCGCCATCTCCGACGGCGGATAACCTGTTCCAGGTTATTCGCCCTACAACGCATCTCACTCGTTAACTGCACCTTAATCCGCTGCCGCCACCCTCTGCCCGAAACGAGTGACGCCGGCTATCCTGCTGCACAGAGCCGGCTGAGGGGGACACTGATGAGAATCCTGTTGGCAGAAGACGACCAGCTACTGGGCGATGGCATCCGCGCCGGCCTGGGCCTGGAAGGCGATACCGTGGACTGGGTGAATGACGGCGTGGCCGCCGAGCAGGCGCTGGAGACCGACGAGTTCGACCTGCTGGTGCTCGACCTCGGCCTGCCGCGCAAGGATGGCCTGGAAGTGCTGCGCAGCCTGCGCCGGCGCGGCGACCTGACGCCGGTGCTGATCCTCACCGCCCGCGACAAGGTAGCCGACCGCGTGGCCGGCCTCGATGCCGGCGCCGACGACTACCTGACCAAACCCTTCGACCTCGACGAACTGCTCGCCCGCGTACGCGCCCTTACGCGCCGGCACACCGGACGCGCCGCGCCGCTGTTGCAGCACGGCGAACTGGTGCTGGACCCGGCCACCCACCAGGTCAGCCTCTCCGGCGCGCCAGTGGAACTGGCCCCACGCGAATACGCCCTGCTGAGATTGCTGCTGGAACAGCGCGGCAAGGTACTTTCCCGCGCCCGCCTGGTAGAAGCGCTCTACGGCTGGGATGGCGACCTGGAAAGCAATGCCATCGAAGTCCACATCCATCACCTGCGGCGCAAGCTGGGCAACAGCCTGATTCGCACCGTGCGCGGCATCGGCTACGGCATCGACCGCCTCGAAGGCGCCAGCTCGTCTTGAACGGAGCCCCCCGCCGCGCCGGCTCCATCAGCCGTCGCCTGCTGCTGACGCTGATCGGCGGCGTGTCACTGCTCTGGCTGGTGGCCGGGCTGTTCACCTACCACCTCACCCGGCAGCAGGTGAACCACCTCTATGACCAGGACATGATCGACTTCGGCCAGGCCGCGCTGAGCCTGGTCGACATCGCTGACTCCATCGACCCCGAACCCACCGCACCGGACGACATCCTCTCCCGCAGCCGCAAGGCTATCGAAGGACTGCCGCTGATCCACCGCGAGGCCACGCTGGGCTACTCCATCTGGTACATGGGCAAGCCCCTGCTGACCACCCCCAGCTCGCCCGCCGGGCTCGACCAGCAACCACTGGGTTTCTCCGACCTGCAGCAGGATGACCACAGTTACCGCGTGCTGCAGATCGCTTCCACCGGCCCCGATCAGGTTCGCATCTGGGTCTACGAAGACCTCCACTACCGTTCCAAGACACTGCGCCTGTTGCTGTTCAGTGCGTTGTTTCCCCTGCTGCTGGCGTTGCCACTCTTCGCCGTGCTGGTGTGGTTCGGCGTCCGCCAGGGCCTCGCGCCGTTACGCAGCCTGATCGTCCAGGTTCATCAGCGTACCGCCCACAGCCTCCATCCGCTGGCGCTGAATCGCGCCCCGGTGGAAGTACACAGCCTGGTCAGCGAATTGAATCTGCTGCTCGAACGCCTGAATTCCGCGATGGAGGCAGAACGCCGGCTGACCAGCGACGCCGCCCATGAAATCCGCACACCGCTGGCCAGCCTGCGCACCCATGCCCAGGTGGCGTTGCGCTCCTCCGATCCGGCGGCCCACGCCCATGGCCTGGCGCAGGTCAGCCGCAGTGTCGAGCGCATCAGCGCACTGATGGAGCAGATCCTCCTGCTGGCCCGCCTGGACGCCGAAGAGCTGCACGAGATCTTCCGGCCGGTCGACCTGGGATTGCTCGCCGAAGACACGATCGCCGACCTGGCTCCGCAAGCCATCGACAAGCACATCGAATTGACCCTCGACAGCCAAGGCGCCAGCCTGCACGGCGTCGAGGCATGGCTGGGGCTGTTGCTCACCAACCTGGTCGGCAACGCCCTGCGCTATACCCCCGAGGGCGGGCGGGTGGCCGTGAGTCTGGAAAGCAGCGCCGAAAAGCTTCTGCTCTGGGTCCGCGACAACGGCCCCGGCGTGGCACCCGCCGAGCACGCGGCGATCTTCACCCGCTTCTATCGCAGCCCCAGCGTCGCCAGCAGCAACGGCAGCGGGCTGGGCCTGCCCATCGTCAAACGCATCGTGGAAATCCACCGAGGCCGCATCAGCCTGCACGAAGGGCTGGATGGCGCAGGCCTGGGCGTCTGCGTCGAACTCCCGACCAACGTCGCCCAATAAACCTGAACGCAACGAAAAAAACGGCAGTCCACCCTGTACGGCCCGCTCGTACGGTCCGCTACAACCGGTCATTTTTGACAGGAGTACTGCCATGAAACGCGCCGCCCTACTCATCACCGCCGCTCTGCTGGCATCGCCGGCCTTTGCCGCCGATCTGTGCAGCGACAACATCCAGAAGCTCGATGACGCGGTGAAAACCACCACCAACAACACCCAGGCCCAGGAACAGGCCATGCGCCTGCAGGAACAGGCCGCCAAGGCCCAAGCCGCCGGCAACACCAAGGAGTGCATCGCCCACACCGAAAAGGCGCTGAAACTGCTCAAGCAGAACAGCGGCGACGGTGGAGCCAACGGCTGATGCCCGTCGCGGTGGCCGGCCACCTGGCCGGTCGCCGCAACACACCCGCCCCGATAAGGCTTGCGAAGCCTGTGGCATTCGCCGCAGCCCACTTGATTCCCCTGCCATTCCACGCGCCTAAGATGTAGCGATTGCCGACCACAAGAATCACAACCGGAATCGCCATGCCCGTGTCCCGCCTGCTCATCGCCAACCGTGGCGAGATCGCCATCCGCATCGCCCGCGCCGCCTCCGAGCTGGGCATCCACAGCCTGGCGATCTTCGCCGAGGACGATGCCGCCTCGCTGCATACGCGCCAGGCCGACCAGGCTGCGGCTCTGAAAGGACGTGGCGCCAGCGCCTACCTCGACCAGCAGCAGATCATCGACATCGCCCTGGCCCACGGCTGCGATGCGGTGCATCCGGGCTATGGCTTCCTCTCCGAAAACGCCGAATACGCCCGCCGCTGCGAAGCCGCCGGGCTGACCTTCGTCGGCCCATCCGCCGAGATTCTCGATGTGTTCGGCGACAAGGCCCGCGCCCGCGACCTGGCCCGCGAGCACGGTGTCGCGCTCGCCGCAGGCAGCAACCGCGCCACCTCGCAGGAGGATGCCGAGCGCTTCTTCCGCGAGCTGCCCGTCGGCGCCGGCATGATGATCAAGGCTCTGGCCGGTGGCGGCGGACGTGGCATGCGCGCGGTGCGCAGCGTCGAGGAAATCCCCGACGCCTACGCCCGCTGCCAGGCTGAAGCCCGCGCGGCTTTTGGTGATGATCGCCTCTACGTCGAGCGCCTGATCCAGCGCGCCCGGCATATCGAAGTGCAGGTGATCGGCGACGGCCGCGTCGTCAGCCATCTCTGGGAGCGCGACTGCACCCTGCAGCGGCGCAACCAGAAGCTGCTGGAAATCGCCCCCAGCCCCAACCTGCATCCGCGTCTGCGCGGCGCCATCCTTGCCGCCGCCGTGCGCCTGGCCGAAGCGGTGAATTATCGTGGCCTGGGCACCTTCGAGTTCCTGCTGGACGAGGACAGTGGCGACTTCGTGTTCATGGAGGCCAACCCACGCCTGCAGGTGGAGCACACCGTCACCGAAGCGGTGACCGGCATTGATCTGGTCCAGGCACAACTGCGCATCGCCGCTGGCGCCACTCTGGCCGACCTGAACCTCACCCAGGCCGAAATTCCCGCCCCGCGCGGCAACGCCCTGCAACTGCGGATCAACCTGGAAAGCCTCGCCAGCGACGGCACGCCGCACCTGGCCTGCGGCACCCTCAGCGCCTACGAACCACCCAGCGGCCCCGGCCTGCGCGTGGACGGCTACGGCTACGCCGGCTACCGCAACAGCGCCGGCTACGACTCGCTGCTGGCGAAGCTGATCGTCCACGGCACGGGCGGTTATCCACAGCTGGTACAGCGCGCCTACCGCGCCCTCTGCGAGTTCCGTCTGGAAGGCGTTGCAAGCAATATCCCGCTGTTGCTCAACCTGCTGCGCCAGCCGGCGGTGGCGGACAACCAGGTCACCACGCGCTACATCGAAGAGCACCTGCCGGCGCTGTTGGGCGCTCAGGACCACGCGCACCCGCACCGTTTCTTCAGCCATGCCGGCGCCGGGCCACAAGCCCAGCGCATCAGCGAAGCGCCCGCCGGCTGCGTCCCGCTGGCAACGCCCAGCGCGGGCGTACTGGTCAGCTTGAATGTCGCGACGGGAAATGCCGTCGCCCAGGGCCAGACCATCGCGGTGGTTGAGGCCATGAAGATGGAATTCGAGGTGAAAGCCAGCGCCAGCGGCATCGTCCACAGCCTGGCCGCTACCCCCGGCGACAGCCTCGGCGAAGGCGACGCGCTGCTGTTCGTCGAACCGGCGGACATCCAGGCGCAGGACAGCCAGAGCGAGGCCGCCATCGACCTGGACGCCATCCGCGCCGACCTCGCCGAAGTCCTCGAACGCCACGCCATTGGCCTCGACGAGCGCCGTCCGGGCGCCGTCGCCAAGCGCCACAAGATCGGCAAGCGCACCACCCGTGAGAACCTCGCCGACCTGCTGGATGACGGTAGCTTCATCGAATACGGCGCGCTGGCCATCGCGGCGCAGCGTCGTCGTCGCAGCGTCGAGGAACTGATCGCCAGCAGCCCGGCCGACGGCCTGGTCAGCGGCCTGGGCAGTATCAACGCCGCGCAGTTCGGCGACGAGAAAGCACGCTGCCTGGTCCTGGCCTACGACTACACGGTGTTCGCCGGCACCCAGGGCGTGATGAACCACAAGAAAACCGACCGCATGCTGCACCTCGCCGAGCAATGGCGAATCCCGCTGGTGCTCTACGCCGAAGGTGGCGGCGGACGGCCGGGCGATACCGATTTCGTCGGCGTGGCCGGCCTGGACAACATGAGCTTCGTCGGCCTGGCGCGGCTCTCCGGCCTGGTGCCGCTGGTGGGAGTGGTCTCCGGCCGCTGCTTCGCCGGCAACGCCGCGCTGCTCGGCTGCTGCGACGTGATCATCGCCACCCGCGATACCAGCCTGGGCATGGCCGGCCCGGCGATGATCGAAGGCGGCGGCCTGGGCAAGTTCGCCCCCGAGGAGGTCGGCCCCAGCGACGTACAGAGCGCCAACGGCGTGATCGACGTGCTGGTGCAAGACGAAGCCGAAGCCACCCGCATCGCCCGCCAGTACCTCGCCTACTTCCAGGGCGACACCGCCGACTGGCAATGCGCCGACCAGCGCCTGCTGCGCCACGCGGTGCCGGAGAATCGCCTGCGCGTGTACGACATCCGCCAGGTCATCGAGCAACTGGCGGACAGCGACTCGGTACTGGAACTGCGCCGCGGCTTCGCCGCCGGCATGGTCACCGCGCTGGTGCGTATCGAAGGCAAACCCTTCGGCCTGATCGCCAACAACCCCATGCACCTGGGCGGCGCCATCGATGCCGAGGCCGGCGACAAGGCCGCGCGCTTCATGCAGCTGTGCGACGCCTTCGACCTGCCGATCATCTCGCTGTGCGACACCCCTGGCTTCATGGTCGGCCCGGAAGCGGAAAAGACCGGCACCGTGCGCCATGTCTCGCGCATGTTCGTCACCGCCGCCAGCCTCACCGTCCCGTTCTTCACCGTCGTGCTGCGCAAGGGTTACGGCCTGGGCGCGCAAGCGATGGCAGCGGGCAGCTTCCACGCGGCGCTGTTCACCGTCGCCTGGCCCAGCGGCGAATTCGGCGCCATGGGCCTGGAAGGCGCAATCCGCCTCGGCTACGCGAAGGAACTGGCCGCCGTGGAGGATGCGCAGGAGCGCCAGGCGCTGTTCGACAAACTGGTCGCCGCCGCCTACCGCAATGGCAAGGGTCTGAACATGGCGAGCTACCTGGAAATCGACGACGTCATCGACCCGGCCGATACCCGGCGCTGGCTGCTGCGCGGCCTGGCGTCGACTCCGCGACCGGCTCCGCGCCAAGGGAAAAAACGTCCGCTGATCGATACCTGGTAAGGCATGGGTTGAGCTACGTCGCCGATCCGCTAGAATGCGCGGCGTCATTGGGGAGTAGCCGACCGCTCGGACGAGCGGGGACGACGTCAACACACTTGGCCCGCAGGCCATGGCGTCGTCAGCAGACTAGCCTGGCAAGACCTTTGACCACGTGATCTCCGCAACGGCCGGGGAGATGCGTGGTCATGGGTACTACACCGGCCGGGAGCTTCACCGTGATGCACCACCCCATTCTTCGCTCCACCTGTCTGGAGCCGCGCGCATGCTGACCTTCATCCTCGAACTGCTCGGCATGCTGTTGGTGATCCTGATCGCCGCCGAACTCTTCACCAATGCGCTGGAACACTTCGGCGAACGCTTGGGGATTTCCGAAGGCGTCACCGGCTCGCTGTTCGCCGCCGTCGGCACCGCGCTGCCGGAGACCCTGATCCCGCTGCTGGCCCTGTTCGCCGGCACCAGCAACATCAGCCTCAACGAGGAAGTCGGCGTCGGCGCCATCCTCGGCGCGCCGTTGATGCTCTCCACCCTGTCCACCTGCCTGATGGCCTGCTTTGCCTGGCGCGCCCGCGGCCTGTTCGGACGAGTCCGCCCCGAGCGCACGGGACTGAAGCGCGACCTGAACTTCTTCCTGATCGCCTTCAGCTTCGCCACCCTCGCGATGTTCGTGCCCGCTGAATTGCGCTCTGTTCGCATCGTCCTCAGCGTGCTGCTGGTGCTGACCTACATCGCCTACATCACCCTGACCCTGCGCGCCTCCCGGAGCCTGGTGGACGATGGCCACGGCACCGAGGCCGACCACCACATGTACCTCTCGCGCATCGGCCTGCCGACCAACCTCGCCACCATCCTACTGCAGTTGCTGCTGGGCCTGGGCCTGCTGGTGCTGGGCGCCAAGGGCTTCATCCACGGCGTGGAAGGCCTCTCGAACCTGCTGGGCATCTCCGCACTGCTGCTGTCGCTGCTGATCATCCCCATCGCCACGGAGCTGCCGGAAAAGATCAACAGCATCCTCTGGGTGCGCCGCGGCAAGGACACCCTGGCCTTCGGCAACATCAGCGGCGCCATGGTGTTCCAGGGCACGCTGCTGCCCGCCATCGGCATCCTGCTCACGCCCTGGCAGCCGCGTATAGAAGTGCTCACCGGCGTGCTGATCACCCTCGGCGCGGCGCTCTGGCTGCGGATCAACGCCCAACGGGGCGGCGGCCTGCCCATCTGGGTGCTGCTGCTCAACGGCGCGCTGTACGCCGCCTATCTGGGTATCACCCTGTCACGCTGACGCTGGCGCCGTATTGCCTACACTGACCAGTTCGGGCTGCCGTTTCGGCGGTAGCCGCACGACTAGCGATACGCCGAAGGAGTGAGCATGAAAATCCTGGTAGTCCTGACCTCCCACGACCAGCTCGGTAGCACCGGCAAAAAAAACCGGATTCTGGCTCGAGGAGTTCGCCGCGCCCTACTACGTGTTCAAGGATGCCGGCGCCACCCTGACCCTGGCCTCACCCAAGGGTGGCCAGCCGCCGCTCGATCCCAAGAGCGACGAGGACGATGCGCAGACGCCCGCCACCCATCGCTTCCGCCAGGACAGCGAGGCCCAGGCCGCATTGGCCAATACCGTGAAGCTCAGCGAGGTGAAGGCCGAGGATTTCGACGCCGTCTTCTACCCTGGCGGCCATGGCCCGCTCTGGGACCTGGCCGAAGACCGCACCTCCGTCGCGCTGATCGAGTCCTTCCATTCCAGCGGCAAGCCCGTCTCCGCCGTCTGCCACGCGCCGGCCGTGTTTCGTCATCCGCACGGACTGGACGGCAAACCGCTGGTGCAGGGCCGGCACGTCACGGGCTTCTCCAACAGCGAAGAGGAAGCCGTCGGCCTCACCGACGTGGTGCCCTTCCTCGTCCAGGACATGCTCAAGGCCAACGGCGCCCGCTACAGCAAAGGCCCGGACTGGCAGAGCCACGTCGAAGTCGACCGCGGCCTGATCACCGGGCAGAACCCGGCATCGTCCGAGGCCGTGGCCGAAGCCGTGCTGAAATTCCTGGCCTGACAAGCCTTTACACCGCCCCGGTGGCTATCGGGGCGGCTTTCCCGTAGAATCAGTCCCGACCTTGAAAGGTTTTGGGGCCGATTAGGATTCGACGCCGGTAACAAAACTCTAGGGGCATGCCGAGTAGGTGACAGTTCTCGTAAATCAGCTGCCACAACTTTATAGTTGCCAACGACGACAACTACGCCCTAGCAGCCTAAGTGCCGCTAGCAGACCCTAGGGGATGCCTGTAAACCCGAAGATTAGGTCTGTCATATAGAACAGGATCGCCGCCAAGTTCGCTGTAGACGTAACGGCTAAAACTCATACAGCTCGCTCCAAGCGCCCTGCCACTCGGGCCGCGAGGAGTTAACCTAATAGAGATGGCTAAGCATGTAGAACCGACAGCGGAGAACTGGCGGACGGGGGTTCAAATCCCCCCGGCTCCACCAAACAAGCTATACAAATCAGGCACTTATGCTTAACGCTAAGTGCCTTTTTTGTGCCTGAATGGGCTGTTTTGGCTGGGTAATGCCAGCTTAATGACAGCGTCAACGGAGTGAGCGCTATGCCAAAGCCACCGATCTTCTCTCGATGCAACAAGTGCCAGGGCGTGACCAAGCACAAGGAGCTGAAGGCGGCGATGACGTGCCATGACCACATTGATGAGTGGGGGCATTACTCGGAGTGGACCGAAAACCACCGCATGCTCGAATGCTGCGGGTGCTCCAGCATCCAACTGAGAGTTGAATACTGGCACTCCGACATTCCCCTGGATGATTCCGACTTCGACTACTACCCACCAAGGGTTTCACGCCGAAAGCCTGATTGGTACCGGATGCTTCCTGACGACTGGGCCGCACTGATCCACGAAATCTATGGAGCACTGGCATCTGATAGTAGGCGGCTAGCAGTGATGGGGGCTAGAACTCTCATCGACCTGTATCTAGCCGAAACAGTTGGCGACCACGGTACATTTGCTCAACGCTTAGATAGGCTGGTGTTGGATGGCTACCTGGCGAAAAATACCAAGGACACCTTGGAGGCTGCGCTAGATGCTGGAAACGCTGCCGCTCACCGCGGGCACACGCCAAGCGCGAAAGACCTTAGCTTGGTGATGGACATTGTGGAGAACCTGCTTCACCCCCATGTCCTGAAGGTCGAGGCAGCCAAACTGAAGGCCAGAACACCCAAGAGGGCGCCGAAGCCTGCCGCGGCCGCAGCGACAGTGGCAGCACCTGCAGCACCTGCAGCACCTGCAGCACCTGCAGCACCTAAAGCTCGCAGGCAAAAGCCCAAAAAGCTATAGCCTACTGGCTCCCCGCCAGCGCAACGATCAACCTCACTCGTAGCATTTCGACTCCAGCTCTAGCTTCAGGACACACTGTCAATTTGGACGAATGTACCCAGCGCGTCGGGCTACGCTTCATTCGGGTTGCGGCTTGAGGGTCTGGGAATGTGCGGGAGATACGTGACGCCAGAGGAGGCCGCCATGGAGCGGTACTGGCATATTGGCCGGGGGAACTCTGGGCGCTGGATTGATCGCGCGTACAACGTCGCGCCGACCAGCCAGGTGCCCATGGTGCTCCTGAGCGAGGCGGGAGAACAGGAAGTGGTTGCGGCCCGCTGGGGGCTGATCCCGTTCTGGTGGAAGAAGGACAAGCTGCCGGCGCTGACTTTCAACGCGCGGAGCGAGGAAGCAGCGACGAAGCCGATGTGGCGGGATGCGATCCGGCACAAGCGGTGTCTGATGCCGGCGGCGGGCTGGTATGAGTGGAACGAGAAGGAGCCGGCGAAAAATAAGGCCGGCAAAGACACGCACCAGCCCTACTACCACCACGCTATCGACGGCGACGTGCTGGCGATCGCCGGGATCTGGTCGACCTGGTCACCGCCGGAGGGTGAGCCAATCACCTCATGCGCACTGCTGACCAAAGAGGCCGAGGGCCTGGTATCAGCCATCCACCACCGGATGCCGGTGATCCTGGCTCCCGAGCAGTGGAAGACCTGGTTGTCGCCGGAAACCTCGCTTGAACTGGCCTACGACACCATCGCCTTGGCGCGGCACGATTTCGAGGCCTACCGCATTTCGACGGATGTCGGGAATACCCGTAACCAAGGCGCGCGACTGATCGAGCCGGTCTAGCCTGGCAGATAGTGGGCTACGCCCTTCCCGATCGGCTTCCACTCTTCCTGTGGGGAGCTGGGGCTCAGCAGCGCGAAGGCTTCCACCTCCTGCCCTTCCTTCGGCTCAGCCGGAACAATCGCAGCATGCCGACCAGCCTGAAAGCCGGCGAACATCTCCGAATTCGCTGCGACGTGGAAGTCCCATATCCCGTACTGCCCTTGCTTGGTCACAAGGCGTTCCAGGTGTAACCGGGTAGAGCCGTCTCTACGGATTCTAAGCATACCGACCTCCAGTTGATCGAGGCCGGGATCATACCCTACTGACAGGCCTGAGCTGCCGCGACCAGTTGCACCTCATAGCCCTTCCGCTGCTCTAACTCGGCCAGCAAGGCTCGCACCTTGGTCTGCAGGCTGTCGCCCTTCTGCAGTGAAGCCGTCGCCCAGGTTGCCACCTCAACCGTCGGTGTCCGGCACGGCACAGCTACCGGCACCTCCACGCGCACCGTGCGCGGCTCAGGCTCGACCTGACCGGCGCATCCCGCCAGCGCAACCACCAACACCAGAAGCCACTTCATATCCCCAACTCCTTGTCGATGACCGCCTCAGTCACGGCGCACTGATCACCCTCGTTGCGCTCCTGCTGCAGCCGCTGGGCGGCGGCGTAGTGCTGGCCGGCCTGGTGCTGGGCATCGGCCACAGCCTGGGCCGCCTTCGCCTGCCGCTGCTCTGCCTGGTTGGCCAACTCGCCGAGCTTGACGCCCTGCTCCTGCACCAGCGCCAGCATGTTGTCCCGTGCTATGGCACAGGACGTCAGCTTGTCGCCCTGGTCCTTGAGCTGTGGGGCGTATCGCTCAGAACTGAGCCATGCCCCGCCGGCTGCGCCCAGGCCGATCATCAGGGCAGCGGCGAGCGCCAGCGCTGCAGCCTTCCACCCACCAGTCACTGGACTGCCTCCAGCGCCGCGGCGTAGTTCACCGCCCACTTCTTCCGCAGCTCTGCACGCTTGGCAGGGGTCCCCTTGTCGTAGGCACCGGGGCGCCAAGTCCGGAGGTAGAGATCCCAGGCCGCCGATTCCTTACCCAGTTCCGGCAGACGGAATGGATCGGTATACAGCAGCAGGCGCGCCAGACCGGCCGCGAGGATGTCATCGTGCTCGATGGCCTCCCACACATCTGGAGCGGCCGGCGGCACGCCACGCCCTACGCACAGGCCGGCGGCCAGGTCTCGCACACTCTGGATGCGGTAGGTCAGCAGGCCGGTGATCATCCCGCCGCCCTGCTCTGCCTGCCAGAGCGAGCGCGCCGGACCAGTCGGCCACTGCCGGCGGCGTTGCTCCGGGTCTTCCTGGCGTGTGATCGCCAGCAGCATGACAATCGCCTGCGGGCTTTCCATTTTCGCGGGCAGCAGCAACAACGCCGGCTCGATCGCCGAGCGGCGGATATCTCGCAGATTCATAGAGGCTCCAGAGACGAAAAAACCCGCTGATGCGGGCGTGGTGATGGCGGAGATGGTCAGGCCGATAGGCGGTTGAGCAACTGCTGAAGCCGCGTCTCCAGGTCCGCGATTCGCGCATCCTGCTCGGCAGCACGCACTTCCAAGGCGATGATCTTCGCCTTAGCGGTCTGCTGGTTGAGGATCAGTTCGGGGACGGCCTTCGACCAGTCGACGCCCTGGATGATCATCCGCTCGCTGGTCTTCTCCCAGCGCGCGCCGGGCAGCTCATCGGTGGGAGTCGGGATATCCACAGCCACAACGAACTCGGCGGTGCCGGTGAAGATCCAGTCGCCGGCGTATTCGTCGGGCTCCTCGATGCCGGCGGCGACCAGGTCGTGGTCCTCGTCGTACAGGCTGCCGACTGGGCGGCGCTCATAGAGCGTGCCCAGCTCTTCGACGCCGCCCACCTCCCCCGTGACCATATCCGGGTTGTTCTCCTGCAGCTCGCCAGCGATGCCGCCGAACGGCACCACCTTGTCCGGCGCCGCCTTGAATACGAAGCTACGGATTCGGTAGCCGTCCAGGCGATCCCAGGCAGCGCCGGCATCGGCGTCCACCACCTTGTCCTTCAGGCGGCCATCGGAGCTGACGTTGTAAGCGGTCTGGGTACCGTTGGTGGTGATGCTGCCTACGCCCGAAAGCGTCCCGGCGGGGTTGTAGTAGAACGCCAGCAGCGCGCCGGACGTCACCTTGGTCCCGACGTTCGCGACGGTCCCCGAAGCGGTGAACACATTGAGCTGGCCCTGGCCCGCGATCTTGCACCCAGGTACGCCGGCGCCGACCGGGTCGATGTTGGTCCCAGAGAAAAGCCAGTTGCCGGAGGTGTCGACCCGCCCTCGCTCGACGCCATTGAAGACGAACGTGAACATCCGCTGCGCGCCGGTGCCAACAGTGTTCGACGCTATGCCGTCGACTCCGTACCCGCAGTAGTAGCTGTTGTTCATATCCGACGAGAAGAAGGCGTTGATGTTCGCGCCGTTGCTCGTTCCGTTTGGGGTGATGCTCAGCGATGTCGGGTTGTTGGCAATGCTGTTCTGGAAGGCCACGCGGTTGGCAATGGTCGAATTCGAGTAGTCGCCCAGGATGCGGGCACCGGCCGCCATGGTGATGGCCCCGGTGATGCCGTTCAGCGAGGAGATGTCAGTGTTGACCCCGGCGCTGGCCTTCCCGCTCAGGGCGGTATTGATCGTGTTGATCTGTCCCTGAGCCTTGCCCATTCCCTGCAAGACAGTGTCGGTTGCCAGGATAGCCGTTGTGGTTACCGAGCTCAGTCCGGCGAGCGTGGACGAGCGAACCGTGGAGGCGAAGTCGGTCCACGCCTTGTCGCCGCGCCAGAACTGCGCGGAAGTGCCAGCCTCAATCAGTGGCTCCCGATTGATGGGATAGGCGACGATCGTCCCGCTGCTGTTCGTGACGTAGATGTCGAAGCCAGTCCCCACGCGGACGAAGTAGATGCTGTTCGCCTCCAGTGGCGAGGGCAGCGCGGAAACCACCTTGTGCTGCAGTACCTTCGCCATGAGGTCACCAGTTATTCGTTGCCCAGCTGCTGCTTACCGGCTGGCCGTTGTAGGTCAGCCCGTCTGCGCCGGCGCCGAGCAGGTCTAGCGTCGCCTTGTTGCTGTGGGTGTGGGACTGGCTCACCGCTGTGTCGATCTGCGCCGGCGAGCTGGAGGGCTTGCCCTGGATGGCCGCCCAGGTCAGCTGGACGTCCATCGACTCGTACTCGGCCACCTTCAGCCAGGACGTGGTCGCCGGGTTCCAGGCATACAGCGCGGCGCCGACCGATACCGTCGGGTCGCCGGTGGCGTCCTGCACCAGCACGAATACCGCCTGCTCCAGACCAGGCACCAGCGCGTCACGCGCGGCGATGTCGGCCACGAACAAGACGGGCGCCCCGCTGCTGGGCAGACTTTCCAGGGCCGCGGTGATCAGCGCATTGATCATCGCCGAGTTGCCGAGGGCCTTCGCGACGCCCGCCTGGTTGGTCACATAGCTCTCGGCGTAGGCGCCGTTCTCCACGTAGTAGAAGGCGTTCGGCTGCAGGGTGCCCGGCAGCGAGGTGACTTTGAAGAACTGAACATTGGCCATGGGCCGCTCCTTACCATTCGTTGGATTGCCACTCGCTCAGGCCAGAGCCTGGCGCGCCGGGCGGCCCCTGCTCGCCGAGGGTGACGATCGCCAGCTCGGCCGGCGCCTCGACGGTGACGGCGTATTCGTTGATCTGCTCGAGCAGGATCGGCGCGCCGTCGCTTTCGATGGCCACCGCCCAGGGCTCGATCTGCTCGTTGTCGCTCATGCTCGCCTCACTGCTCGACGGTGACCGGCCCCCGGAAGAACCGGCTCACCGTGCCGTCGGCGAAGGTGATCTCCAGGTGATACCAGGCGCTTGTCCAGGTGATGTCATCGGTGGACTCGGGAGCGATCTCGACCACCAGCGTGCCCGGGGCGGTGTTGGTGATGCCGGCGCCGGTGCTCAGCACCAGCAGCACGGCGCCGCCATCCTCGCGCTCGCGGATCGTCAGGGCGGCGGTGGCCCCGGTGAGGTCGACTGGCGGCTGATAGACCAACTGGCCGGAGCCGGCGGCAGGCTTGAAGCCCGCGGCGTTCAGCCCGTTGATCTCCAGCGTGTCGGCGTCAATCACCTCGACGCGGTGCGGCAGCTGTCGCGGCGGCTCTCGATTCAAGCCTTCGACCCCGGTGGTGCCGGCCACCCAGGCGAGCCAGTCGCCGGTGAGTCCGTGATCATCGACGGTCAGCCGCGCCGGCGCTGTTGCGGCGATCGCGGAGATTGGCCGGTAGACCTTGGGTGGCTGCATCAGTCGCCGGGTGTCACGGTAGGTTGTCCCGCGGATCAAGCGCATGGGCAAGGGAAGGCAGGCCGGCTGCATGCTGGCTTCACTCCTGTCGATGAGGGGTTACACCCAGCCGAAGGCCGGGAGGTCAAGATGGCGCAGGCACTGCTGCGTCACGGGGTTGTAGCTCGCGAGGTCAAGGCCGCCGTTCTGGCCCTGGGACGTTTTGTAGGTGAACGGTTCGCCGACGGTGCCGGTAGGCGTAAGCGCGGGCGTGTAGTAGCGCTGCTCCGGCACGAACACCGTCGGGACGTTGTCCGGATATCGCAACAGGATCTCCACCGCCAGATTCGATACACCCGCGAAGGCGAGCAGCGGTTGGACGCCCTGGAAGCCTCCGGTTTGGCGGGCGTACATGGCGGGAATCAGGGCTGGTATCGACCCGGCTTCTGGCGGGCGGAAGTAGCTGATCTCATCGATCCCGCCGGGGGTGTCGGAGCTGGCAGAGTCATTCAGTACCGAGGTCGCACCGAAGTCGACAACCATTGTTCCGCTGGCTTCCGTGTGCTCGCCGCTCGCTCCGTAAGCGGTGGCCGAGCTGGTCACCAACGTATGTACGGGAACGGTAACCGCCAGCCCGCCGGCGGCAATGGTATAGGTGTACTCGAACCCCTCCTGCTTGGAGGAGCTGAACAGCATGTCTGCGCCCGCCCCGCTGACAGAAGCAGTCCGGGTGACGGTACCGACTGCGCGCGCGGTGAAGTGAACGATCTGCGGTGCGCCGTCCTCGCCGTACCAGGCCCAGTGGTCACTATCGATCGAGTAGTCGCAGATGAACTCGCCCACACGCGCGCGGCTGATGCCGCCCGTAACGATAGTCCCAGGGTTCTCGCCAGGATCTGCGGCGACCGTCAGCCTGCCGCGGCAGCCCTCGCCGCTGGCCAGCACTTCGTGAGTGGCCACTAGGTCCGCGAAGGTGCCCGACAGCTTCAGCTCCAGCAGCGCCACCGTTTCCTCCGCCGAGATCAGCTGCGGATAGGAGCGCATCAGGCGCAAGATCATGCCGCTCCCATCGGGCTTGCGGTCCAGCACCTGGGCTTCGACGTTCGTCACCTGCGGGCCGGGAATCGTGATTCCGAGGTCAGCCCAGGGGATGGTGATGGTGCGCTCGCTGCCCACCCAGTGATTCTGCTCGTCCATCACCCCGACGCCGGGGGTGATCCTGATCAGGTGATTGTCGCTGTCGGAGGTCACGACCAAGCCGAGCTGCCCGACCAGGCCATTCAGCAGGATCGCGCCGGCGCTGATCGTCTGGCCACCGTAGGCATACAGCACCCCACCGCCACGCGGCGCGCGAAGAACGGCCACGTTCCACCACTGCTCGTCCGGATCGTCGCTTTCGACCGTGGCCACCGGCATCCCGATATCCCACAGGTAGGTCCAATGCGTCACGCTGGTGACCGGGACCGTTCTTCCGCTTGGCACACTGACCCATCCGGCAGTGCCGTTCCAGGACAACGGCCCGTGCCACGGCCAGCCCCATACCGCTGGCACCGGGTCCAGCGGGGTATTGGGAAACGCCATGATCAGCCTCCAGAGATCGGATCGACCGGCACGAACTCTTCCACCGGCGGCTTGCTGACGACGATGTTGGCGTAGACCAGCTTGGGATCGCTCTCGTTCTCGGCGAAATACTCCAGATCCTGGAGAGTGATGCGAACGGACTCGGTGGCGGTGATTCGCAGGAAGTCCTGACCATATGCAGCCGTCGCGCCGACCGCGCCGGAATCGATGGAGAAACCATCGACGTCGTGCGGGAACTGGATATCCAGTTGCACGCTACGACTGGTCCCGGTGAGTAGAGTGATGTCGATCACCAGATCTTCGCGGATCACCGGCCAGTCCGGCAGTTGGACCTCGGCCTGAATCAGTGGACCAACTGCGTCAGGGCTGACGACGAGCGTCACCTCACGGTCCATGCGATCAATAGCGAGCGGCGCGAGCACATCACCAATGGACCATACGGTGTTCCGCGCCGGGCCCGCGATTCGCACCCAGTCCTCCAGGTGCTGCGAATCGACGCCGATCCAGATCGGGGAATTGCCGGTACTGCCACCAATCAAGAACAACGCGCCGGCGGCGGGCGGCGCAGCGGTCGGCACATCGTCGCCGATCACCACTGGCGCCGGCGCGGCGTCCACCAGTTGCTGCAGCGTGCCGGCGGTTACCGAGATGAATGCCTGATCACCCACCGCCCAGGTGCTGGCGGTGGTGCACTCCTGAGCGCGCTCGATCGCCACCGTGCCGCCGGTGCGGGAGGCCTTCACGATCTCCCAGGCGGTGCGGGCTTCGTTGGTGAGCGTCACCAGGTAGTCCTCATCCTCCACGAGGAGGGAGGCGGCGGCCGGCGCAATCGGCAGCGTATTGCCGCCGGCGGCCAGAGCTCCAGTGAGGACGGTGGACCAGTTGTTGAGGAACCTCATTGCTGCACCCCGTTCTTGAATTCGAAGACCACTTCAGCGCCGTTGGCGTCTGTCATGACCAGCTTTTTCACGCTCTTCCAGCGCGCCCAGACCAGACCGTCCGTAGTCGGCATCAGCACCTGGTCGAAATACTCGCGGGCAGCGGCATCCGGCTCGGTGAGCGGGCTAGCAATTCCGCCGGTTCCGCCACTGAGCGGCGCCTTCGCCTGATAGGTTCCCCGCCCCACCTGAGCTGGCTTCGATCCACGCCGCTCCAGCTCGAGCAACTTGCCGCCGCTCCGCCTGCGCGACTCCAACGACTGCAGGTCGCCCAGCAGTTGCTCCGGCTTGCGCGCAGCCGCTATCCCTTCGGCGATCGCTCGCCGTTCATCTGCAAGGCTCATCACATCTCCAGGAGGTCGTCAGGAATCCGCACGCGGAAAGTGGCTTCGGTGGTGCCCGTGATTTCGTCGCGATGCTCTGCCGGAACCTCCGGCGCCGTGACCTGCAGGCGCCGGGGAAAAGCATCCGGTGGCGAGCCGATGTCGAGCTCGTCGTAGTTACCAGAGAAACCGTCGAGCGCGTCGTCGTACTCCATCAGGCCGCGCCCACGCAGTTGGGTCGGCAGGGTGATGGCGCCAGTAGGTGTGCCAGTAGGCTGGGTGTTGGGTGCCGGAGGCAGGACCAACGGATCGTCGGTCCCACCGCCGCCCCTGCTGAGCGCAAGTGTCAACGTCGTCAGCGCGGTCTGCGCTTCGAAATCCCACTCGTCGATGATGCTGAAGAGCTTGCCCTGCGCGAGCCCCTTATCCTCGAGGCGCAGCGTATGCACCAGGTCTAGGGCCAGCGCGCGCGAGGTCGGCACCTGCCAGGCCAGGCGGTTGCCGCGGTGAGCGGAGAGAATCGCCACTCGCGCACCCGCGGCCTGGCAGATCACGGAAGCAGACAGCCGCACGTCGTCGCGAACATCCACCACCCAATCATTCAGCGCGTCCTGCGTGGCGTCCCCTACCGGCGCTGTGAAAGCGGCGCTCTCCCAGTCCTTGGAGCGGTCGGTCTCGCTTTCGAACGCCGTTCCGTCCCGACGAAGCACCTCGCCGGCCTGAGCAACGCTCGTCTGGGCTATGACGTTGAGCGCGTAGGTCTCCGTTACTGCCTGGGTCCAGCGCATGCCGCCGACCCAGCCAGCGGAGAGCAGCAGATCGGGGAAGTCATTTCGCCAACCGACCTGGGGATCGCAATAGACGCCCGTCTCCGGCACGCGGAGAAAGCCCGCGCCGGCCAGCACGTTGTAACCGGCCGAGCTGGTCGCGTCGGTAACCATCGCCACGTCGGGGAGTTCGGTGGAGTTCCGGCGCCAGATGCAGAAGCCCAGGTCGATGCTTTCGCCGTCAATGTCCGGATGCTCCCAGCTCCAGGCCTGGTGGCGCTCCCGCAATCGGGTGTAGCGATAGTCGATACTGAGTTTGATCGTATTGATCCGATCCTTCAGCTTCGCCGGGTCCAGCGAGAGCGAGTCGTCCACGGTGGTGCCAGCGCCGAAGGTGC
Organism: Pseudomonas sp. PDNC002; assembly: GCF_016919445.1. Taxonomy (NCBI): domain Bacteria; kingdom Pseudomonadati; phylum Pseudomonadota; class Gammaproteobacteria; order Pseudomonadales; family Pseudomonadaceae; genus Pseudomonas; species Pseudomonas sp. PDNC002. Next base: position 114,182 of record NZ_CP070356.1, read on the forward strand.
GAACGGGCTCGCTGGAAGCCCACGGCGTTACGCGAAGCGTTCCGTCCACCGCACGATCGAGGCTCGCCGCTTGGCTGGCCATGCGCTCCTGCGCATAGTCCCAGTGGCTGCGCCCTTCGACCGCGTCGAACACGTCAGCGGACCAGAGGCCTCCAACCAAGGCGTCGATCGCCTCGATGGACATGGCCTCGATCAAGTCCTGCAGACGGTCGGTTGCCTCACAGCTGACGATTCGGCTTTTCGGGTCGAAGCTCGGCTGCTCCAACCATCCTGAAAAGCGCAACTCCTCGATCCAGGTGCCTTCGCGCAACTCGCGGTAGTAAATGGCGACCGTGCGGCCGGTCCAGGCGATCACGTCCACAGGAGCGGGCGCCAGCCAGACCGCGAACTCGGCGATGGCGGCAGCGCCCTCTTCCCGCTCAATGCGGATCTGGCCGGTGAGCTGCTCGGTGACATCCACGCCGCCGAGCACTACGCGGATCGACCAGATGATCGAGGCGAGCGGATCAACCGGAATCGGAGTATCTCCGCCGTCCGCGTCCAACTGGGCGAGCGGCGCCATGCCCAGCGGGCTGCCGTTGATCAGCATCAGAGTTCCTCGCAGTCAAAGCTCCAGCGGTGCGTATTCGCGGAGTCGTCGCTGTCTTCCTGCGGCCGCCGGCCGGAGACCATGAAGACCGGCATCCAGCACACGCGGTAATGAGTGGCCCCGGCCATTGGCGTGACGGTCACGGCCAGGCCTGCGCGCGTGATACCTGTCCGCTCCCAGTCCTTGCCAATTAGCGCCTCGGCGTACGGCTCGAAATCCGGACGCGGCGCGCTGGTCAGCTGGTAATCGAGATGCGTCCCCACAATGCTTTCGACCTTGGTCAGCCTGACCTCCAGCGGCTGGCTGTAGTCGACTCCAGCAAGACCAGGTGGCATCCAGCCGGAAGCGGAGATGCTGATGGCGACCTTGTTCCAATGCGTCATCGGGACGCCCCGGCCCTGGCTCAGGCGAACAATCGAGGGGCCGCCCAGCGGGCTGAGCGTCTGCTGGGGCGCGCCGGCGAAGAGCGCCAGTACCTCGACGCCGCCAATCATCAGTTTGGGTAGAGACATCCCGGGCTCCAAAAAGCAAAGCCCCGCATGGCGGGGCTCAGGTAACGCCACCTCGGCGGTGGCCCTTCTTCAGTGCTGATCGATGAATCTGCTTCGTAGTGTCCTGGCCAGCAAGCATCGAGTACCGCTGTCCGTCGATGAACAGATTCACCGGGGTCAGCGCGCTCGAACTACCAGGCAGCGCACCGAGGACGTCGGCCGAGGGCGCCGGAATACTCGGCACTGCCATGGAAGCGACCAGCCCACCATCGGCATAGCCAGGTAAGCCGCCAGCGAAGCGCGCACGAAGGTCAGCCATGGTGCGCGTGAAGCCGTTACGACGGACTCGCTCCAGGAACGTCAGCGCCCCGGGCTCGTTGACCACCCGCTTCGGCTGTACGTGCTCGTCGGCGTGCACCACGCCGGCGGGCTGCAGACGAGAGCCCGGCCCAGTCCAGCCACCTTCTGCAAATCCATCGGGTGCCGCTGGAGTGTCAGCCGTGACGCGGGCCACGTTGGAATCAACATCTGGCGCAGTCACCTGAACCTTGAACTTCAGCTGCTCGGCGATCTCCTTGGAGAGCGCCAGCATCCTCGCCTTGATCTGCTCTTCGTTGGCCTGATCCCAGGACACAACGACGTTCAAGTTCTTCAGCGCGTCAGCCTGGCGCACCAAGCTGGTGATGCTGTCCTGTACGCTGTTCTGAATGTCAGCCGCTCGAACCTTCCGCACTTCCTGTGCCGCGGTGGCGATATCCTCCAGTTCCTGCGCGACGCCGCGCAATCCGTAGGTGTTTGTTCCAGCTGAGAGCAGTTGTTCCAGCGCCTCGCGCGCCTTGTTGGCGTACTCGATCGCTTTCTGAGGGTTGTCGTCGATCTGCGTCCTGGCCTTGAGCTTGAGATCCTGCACCAGGTTGTAACTGGGGTCAGCAGCAGGCCCAGCCGTTCCATCCTTGAACGACTGAGTGAGATCCTTGAATGGCTTCAGGATGGTCTCGGTTTCCCCGACCACCTGCTCATAGTTGGCCTGCGCTTTCTTCAGCTCCTGGTACTGCTGGTTCAGGTAGCCTTTCAGCTTCGTCAGGCCACCCTGCCTGGCGCGGTCCTGTCGATCCTGAAAGCCTCGCTCGCCAGCCTCGCGAGCGGCCTGTAGAGCCCGCTCGCTACCGGCGAAGCCATCCAGCGCCCGCAGTTGCTCCTGATAGATGCGCTGACGATCCTTGGCCTCATCCATCTCCACCTTGGCGATCCGTTTCGTCTTGGCCTCGGCCTCGGCCTTCTCGCGCGCTTTCTTCAGACCGTCGAGATACTCCTGATATTTGGCTTGTTGCCGGTCCAGCTCGGCCATGTCGGCAGTGCCGAAGCGCAGGAACGTCACGATGCTGAAACGACCGTTATCCTGCAGTTCCTTCTTCGCCGCGATGATCCGCGCGACGGCTTTCTCCGCGTCTGCGACGGCGTTGTCCTGGGTGGCCTGGCGGTCAAACTCAAAAAGCCCCGCAAGTCCTCCTTTGTTCAGCGCCTTGAAGGCGTCGCCAATCTGCTTCACGGCCTTGCTGACGAATCCGAGACCGGTTGTCAGCCCCTTGGTGTGCCCGGTCAGGTCATCCACCGCCGCCACTGCTTGGCTTGCCTCGTTCGCCAGTACCTGGAACTGACCGCCGGTGGTCTTCTCCAGAGCTGCGGCCTCTGCGCGCAGCTGCGGCAATTGCTTGAGCAGCGCATTGATCACGACGGTGGCCGTCAGTTGGCCGTCGTTGGCCATCTGCTTCAATGCACCTCGGGCGACACCCAGGCCGTCGGCCAGAGCGCGCATGAGGCGCGGCGTCTGCTCGGCTACCGAGTTGAACTCGTCCCCACGCAGCGCGCCGGCGCCCAGCGCCTGGGCAAACTGGACAATGGAAGCATCCGCTTCTTCTGCGCTTGCACCACTGATGCGCGTTGAGGCCGAAACCGCTTCGATGACGTCCAGCAGGTCCGACTGGCTGCGCTTCAGCTCGGTCAGGCTTGGCGCAAGACGGGTGTACAGGGAATACAGGCTGGCGAGCGGCGCCTGGTTCTCATCGGCCAGCCTTCCCAGTTCGCGCTGCGCTGTGTTGAAGTCTTCCTGGCTTTCAGTCGCCAGCTTCAGACGGGACTGCAGGTTCTTGGCCTGGTCGGCGGCGCGGATATAGGCGCCCACTGCCTCGGTCACGCCCAGACCCAGGCCCAGCCCAGCAGCCCCGCCGATCAGGGCCTGAATGCGGCCGCCACCCTGGCTGGCCACGGTGAGTTCCTGAATCTCCCTGCGGGTTTCCTCAAGCCGGCGCTGGAGCTGCAACTGAGCAGCGGACTGCTCGGCGGCTGACTTAAAACCTGCTCGACTGAGGCGCTCGTAGTCGGCAGGCAGCGCGCGCAGTTGCGCCTGCAGAGCCCGGTATCGGTCAATGCCGAGGGTACCGCTCGCCGCAGCAAGGCCGGCATCCGCACGTCCAGCATTGACCCGTTGGCCGAGCTCACTGCGCAGGCGCTCCTGCTCCGCAGCCAGGTTCTTGGTGTCGACGCCGGCGGCCTGCAACTCGGCGCGCATGGCCGATAGCCGCACGATGTGCTGCGCCTCGACACGCTCCAGGCGCTGCAGGTCGGCGACGGCCCCCTTGTAGCTAGCCTGTAGGCTCTTGGTCGGCGACTCCGTCCTAGCGAGCTCGTTGCCCAGCTCACGCACTCGATCGCGCGCCTGCTGGATTCGGCGTGACCCGCTGTCCAGCTGGCTTTCAAGATCACGAAACGCGTTGACCTGGCGGAGAGGTCGCTCGATGTCCTTGACCAGCTTCTGGTATTCAGCGCGAAAGCCGGAGACGGCCCGGCGCGCCTCGGCATCATCCGCCGTCAGCCGCAGCTCTACTTCGGTCATGGGTCACACCTTGACGGCCCGGAGGAACAGACTCCAGGGATAGGAAAGGACGTTCTGGTGGCCTACGCGCACCAGCAGAGCGATGACTTCATCCAGGCGCGCTAGGGCTTGGCCAGGGCTTTCACCAGTCGCTCCAGCATCTCGAAAAAATGGCGGTTTACCTCGCGGCAGGCCTGCGCCACTTCTTCCAACTGCGAGGGACGAAGCTCGTCGATCTGCTTCGTCGTCAGGTCGCTCATGGCGGACAGGTCGTGAAGTCGCAGCACCCCGCCAAGCAGGTTGTCACCCACTTCATCGGCAGTGATCGTGTCCATCAGTTGGCGCACCTGGGCCACGGTCATCTCGCGCACGGTGACGCTCAGCGAACCAAGGGGCACCATCCGGCAGCCGGAGGCATCGGTCATTTCGCTACTCCAGAAAAAGAAAAACCCGCCGAAGCGGGTTTCTGAAAAATTGGTCAGTCAGTTCTTGTGGCCTGACTGATGGCTGGTCCGGACGCAGCCGCCGGAGTCGTAACTGACGCTGGTGACGTCCACGTACTTGTCGTTCCAGTAGCTGGTTGTGCCGGCACCACGGGCTGAGCCGTCGCGGTTCGGTTTCCCGTACATCTGTTCAATCTGGTCACGGCTCATGCCCGGAACCACTTCCTTCCGCACCATGGCGGTACGCAGGTCGCGATCGGACAGTCCGGTGGTGCAGGGGGCGTTATCGGCAGATCCGCCGACGACGGTGTACCCCTGAGACTGCGGAGCCGAAGAGCCGCTGCTGTGGTAGCGCGGGCGATGACGCTCCGGCTTCGCCATCACCGCTGCCGGGCCACTACCAGAGGGCGCGGCGTTGTGCGCCGACACCACGTCAGTGAGGTCATTTCCGGTCGGGCAGTTGGCGTTGGCGGTGAAGGTGACCTTTCCCTTCTCGTCGACGCACTTGAAGACCGCGGCCGCATGGGCGGCGCTGGAAATCAGGCAGATGGCTGCAACTGCAGCGAAATGGCGCATGGGGTTCCCTCCCATCGAATAGACGATGAGAGGGAATGTACCGAGTTTGAAACTCAGCGTCACGCCGCAGCCAGTTCCTTCTTGATGCGGAAATATTTCGAAGTACCGCCGCCAACCTTCGTGGGGTCGCGCAGCACCTTGGCAGTGGCCTGGAAGCCGCCGAAGTCCTCGGTGTTAATCCAGTCCATCTGGGTCGCAAGGTTCAGACGGCACTGGAAGAAGCGGGCCTCGACACGCTTCTGAGTGCCGGCGGCGTTCTCGCCCTCGAAGAGGAACTCGAACACCTGGCCGCTGTTGGTCAGCGCCTCGATCACGTCAACCGCAGCCGAGCTGTAGTCCACGCTCACCTTGAAGGGAGTGCCCGGGGCGGCAGCCTTGATCGCGGTTTCCAGGGCGCCACCGGAGACAACTTCGATCCCCGAGCCAGTCATCACCCAGTCGTCGAACTCATCGTAGTCCGTGGTGCCCGCCTCGTTGCTGACGCTGGCGATGCTCAGGGGCATCTTTTCCAGCGCGATGGTGCCATCCACCTCGGCGACGTGCTGCTCGCCGGTCACGGTGGTGGCCGCGACGTTGGAGACGCTGCCCCAGACCAAGGCAGCCAGCACCCAGCTGAAGATCTCTCGGAAGTTGATGGCGAGCGAAACGCTGGTGACGCGATCCAGGCTGTCGTACTCGCCACCCTGCGGAGTGGTGGTATCGGCCAGGGTAAGGCTGTTGGTCTCGGTGGTGTGCTGAATGGTCGAGACCAGGCCAACCTTCTGGAAGGGTACGCCGGAACCGGCGAGGCGCGCTTTCAGGTGGCCACCGATGACGACCGTCTCTTTCTGAATTGCCATCGCTTAGGCCTCCTTCGCGAGGGGGGTAGCGACCTTGACCTTCTTGACCGACTCGAGGAAGGCCTTCTGGCGCTGGGTCACCTTGATCTTGGCGCCGACGGGATAGTCCGCGCCGTTGTGGGTGTGCTCGCCGGTAAGTTCGACCTCAACCTGCTGCACGGTTTTCTCTTCGCTCATCGGCGGATCTTCTCCTGGACGATGGTGGTGATGTGGATGGGAACGATAACGCCGGCATACGGCTGGCCGTTGCCAGGCGGGAACGGGTCCGAGGAGCCGACGGTGATTCCAGTAGCTCCTTTCGGAAGCCAGCGCGGGAAGACACCCTCTTCGGTGACGAATGCCTGGCTGATATCCAGTTCCATCTCCTCGAGTGCCTGCTGGTACAGCTCAACATCGATCCGGACCAGGCCGATCAGGAAATAGCCGACATGCATTCTCAGCGCGGCTACCTTCTTCTCCGGCGGCCTGTTGGGCGCCTTCTGGAGCAAAACGAACTGCTGAGGCAGGCCTTTCTCGGTCAGCACCTCGTTGAGCCAGCCGGTGCGGACCTCCTGGCCGAGATTGGTCAAACACCCGTTGGCGACGGTGATCTGCTGGACACGCTGAATAAGGGCCTGACGGACGCTGGTGAGGATGTTGCTCATGGAACCTCCATGCACGCGGCGGTCACCATGTGGCCGTCGTCAGCCGCAATGTCCTCTACCAGTAGGCGCCGACCGCAGCAGAGGGTGAAAATGCCACCCCGCTCGACGCAGGCTAGGAGCGGCTTTCGCCAACTGACGCCGACTGCATCCGAGCGCATCAGGCAATCCGGGCCGTTCTGCATCAGGTTGTGGTCGACAATCACCGTCAGTCCGCTCGCCAACAGCCGGCCGTCCTTGGCCTGGTACTCCGCAGTGCCATCGTTCAGCCGCGCAACCACCCGCTCATGCAGGCGGTCGCGCATTGCGGCCCAGGTCACGGTCAGGCCACGGCAGCCGGAGCGGAGACGCCGTTGAGGCGCACGCGGCCGACAGCGGACGGGTTGGCAGCAACCTCGGTGGCCGCGCCGACCAGTACCAGGCCGGTTGCCGAGACGTTGGTCAGAGCGCGGCTGCTGGTGTTCATGTACAGCAGATCACCGACAGCCCAGGCCTGGGCGCTGATCTTGCTGAGTTCGAACACGCCGTTGAGTTTGAGAACGACCGGGTCTCCGGCCGCTTCGGTGGTGGCCGCAACGCCAACGAACGCGCCGACCTTGTACAACTGGCCAGAGACGGTGCCGCCGGCCGGGGCCGGTACGGTGATGCAATCGCCGTGCTGGATGAAGGATTTCATGTGTCACCTCGCGAGAGAGAAGCAGAAACAGAAAGGGCGCCCGCAGGCGCCCTATTGGGTCTGGTGCCGGACGATCAGGCGCCGGGGTTCTTGTAGGCGCCGCGGTAGTCGATCCAGGCGGCGCCGAAGACCAGACGGGCCTTGATCTCCATGCCATCAACCTCGAAGCCCTCGCGGGTTTCGGTGAAGACACCCTGCTCGCCCTCGAGGTACGCGTACTCGAAGGTGTCAACGACGCCGGGCGAGGCGTACAGGTACCACTGGTTGCCGGTGATACGGGCATCGACGATCACGGTCAGCGCGGTGTTGCGGCTGTCGTTGATGTCGGCGTTCTTGGCCGGCACGTACTGCGAGCTGGTGAACTGGAAGGCTTCCAGCTCCTTGTCCGGGCCAACGACCAGGTATTCCGGGCCGAGGTTGAGGAAGTGGCCAGCCTTGGACTTCTGCTTGCGCATGGCCGCGCGGGCCGCTGCCAGGGTAGCGGTGTTGATCGCGCCACCGCCGGCCGCGACGTTGCCGTGGCTGGCGTCGAAGAGCGGGTTTCCATCGGTGAAGTTCGGGTTACCCAGCAGCAGAGCCCAGATCACATCCGACTCGGTCTGCGCAGCGGCCGTGCCCAGAGCCTGCGGGATGCGAGACAGCGCGCCCAAGTCGTCGTTGACGATCGCTTCCCAGGTGATCGCAATGATCTTGCCGAACTTGGCAACCTTCAGCGGGGCGCCGTCTTCGCTCAGGGCGCCGTACTTGTACTCGCCATGCTCTTTCACCTGCTCCAGCGCAGAGATATCGCCCAGGGCGGCGCGAGTGACAGCGCGGAAGTCCGGCACGGTGGTCTGGCGACCCAGCGGGCGCCAGGTTTGCGGCGCGAGATCGTAGGCCGCGCGCAGAGTGCGATTCACGGCGCCGCCGAGCAGCAGCGGGAAGTCGCTGGTGGTGTGCATGCCGGCAGCGCGGACGGCCTGGCGGTCACAGCCCAGGGCGGCACGGGCGATTTCCTGCTGGGTCATGCCGCGTACGTTGCCGCCGGCCAGCTCGATCGACTCGCGCGCCATGTCGATCAGGCGCATGCCACGAAACTCGCGGGCGGCGTCTTCCAGCTTGATCGAGGAGTTGCAGCGGTGGAGCAGCGCGTTCTGCATCGCTTCACGCTTTGCAGTCAGGAGGCCGACATCCACGGTGGAGCTGACGGTGGGCTGGGTATTACGGGATTCCGGCTGGTTGCCAGCTTGGCGCTCGGCCACCTTGTCGATCACCGCGGCGCTGGCTTCGGCAACGGTGATACCGCGCTCCACCAGTTCGTCGGCGAAGGCATCGTCCAGGCCGACCTTCTTGGCCATGGAGCGGATAGTGGTTCCGCGCTTGCGCTCAGCCTCCGCGCCCTCACGGCGGATCAGCTCATCGGCCGCGCGTTTCTCTTCTTCGGTCATCTCGTTTTCCTCGTTGGGGTTGGCCACGGCGGCCGGTTGGTCGGTAGGCGCATCGGCCTCCCGGGTCTCGAAAAGGGTGTTGAAGCGCGGGCCCTGGTAGTCGGTCTCCTGCTTCGCGCCTCGGGTCTTTGCCCCGTCGTCGAAGCCGATAGGCACCAGTGAGAGCTCCATGGGCTCCCAGTCCACCGCGCGGTAGGTGGTCAGCTTGTCGTCGGGCGCTTCGATCATTTCGTAGCGATGCACCGAGTAGCCGACGCTGATGTTTCGGAGAATGCCGTCGCGCACATCACGAAAGATCGGCTCGACGTCTTCGCGCTGGCTGAAACGCACCAGCGCCCGCCCCTCCCCGCCCTCCAGCCAGGCACGCTCGACCACGCCGATGACGTCGCCGAGTTCCCAGGTGCTGTGGGTGTTGAGGAAGGGAGCGCCGTTGTTCAGACGTTCCAGACGGACAGCCGATTCGCTGACCTCCAGCTCTTCCATGTAACTGCCGATGTCCCAGGACCAGCGGCGGCCCTTCGCGCCGGTAGTCCAGGTGATTTCGACGGTCCGTTCTTCGATGTTCACCGAGTCAGGGCGAACGGCCGCCCGCAACTGCAGCATGGGGGTTTCATGCGTCTTATTGGTCGCCGGCATCGCTGATGTCCTCGCCAGTCGGCTGCTCGGAAGCAGGGTTGATATCGGTTGACGGCAGCTGCGTGCCGACAGGCCTGGCCTGGGTCAGGCCAGCGTTGGAGACTTTGCGCGGGTCGCAGTCCAGGACCAGGCCGAGCTTGTCGAACAAGGCGTTGGCCTTTGCGATTTCAGCGGCATGCGCTTCCGGATCAGTGATCCCCACCTCGCGCAAGGCGTTGGGCCAGGTAACCAGCCCTTGGCGAATCCGCTCTTTGACGGTCTCCAGTTCGGACTTCGGATCAACCATGTCCCGGCGAGGGGGAACCCAGTCCGCCTTCACATCCTCGCGAACACCATCGGGAAGCAGCGCCTGCGCCTCCATGAACCAGGTCCACACCCCACCACAGAGCTGGGGAATCAACATTCGCCACTGCCACACGTCGACGCGGCGCGCGAAGTGCAGCCACCCCATGCGGCCGCTGGAAAAATTCACGCCCTTCAGGTCGCCAGTTACCAGTTCGTAAGGCACGCCCAGCCCAACAGAAATGGCGTGCAGCCCCTGCCATGCGTAGGAGTCATATCCGTTGAAGGTTGGCGGAGTGCCGAAGGTGACGTCCTCGCCTTGCGCCAGCTCCTGGATAATCCCAGGCTCGACACGCTCGACTAGAGGGGTGGCCTTTCGGCCGCCCTGGGACTGGTCATCCTTGGTCACGAAGGCGGCGAAGCAGGCGGCGATCTTCGCCTGCTCCATCACCGCGTCCTCCATCTCGTCGAAGTTGCGCAGGCGCTGCATCACCGGCGCGAACCAGGTGTAACCCCTGGCCTGCCCGGGCCGCTTCGGGAGGAAGACGTGGATCACGTCCTCCGCCGGGATGCGACGGGACTCCAGCGCGCGCCAGGTGTTGTTCGCGCCGGGGTGCGTGTCGAACAGCCAATAGGCCTCCCGCTTTCCGATTGGACTGAACTCGATCCCTTGGATGATCTGGTTGGCGCCGTACGCCCCGCTTTTTTCCTCATCGAGGAAATCAGCCTCCAGCACCTGCAACTGCATGGGCACTGGCAAGTTGTCCGAGGACTTCCGCCAGCGGCGCCGGATCAACACCTCCCCTCCCTCGGGAACCGCCTCCATGACCTTGTGCTGCAAGCCGTAGAAGTTCTCGAGGCCGTCGGCATCGCAGAGCGTTTCTTCGGCCCAGGCCCGCCACAGGTCCGCCAGCTTCTTGTTGGCGCGCGTCTTCCCCAGCGGTCGCGGCACGATGCCGGCACCCACTACGTTGTCCGCTATGCCAGTGACTGCACGCTCGGCGTACGGGTTGTTGCGGCGAAGGTCGCGCGCTCGATTGCGCAGCCGCGCCAGTGCGGGACCATTCTCGGCATTGGCGTCCGCGCCGGTGCTGCGCCAGCCGTCATTTCGGCGGCCGCCTGCGGCACCTTCGAAACGGCGCTCCAAGACCTTGATCTGCAGGTCAGCCTTCATTTTTTGTAGGCGAGACTCTGCACGTCTCGCGGCTCGGCCGGGAAACAGGGTGTCGATGAATCCCATGTCAGTAGCCTTTCGAGAAGGAGGCGTAGCGCCGTCCGCCGTTGCTGTTGGCGTTCAGGCCCAGTTCACCCTCCATCTGGCGGAGGATGCGCATCATCTCGTCGACGCTGCGGTAGGTGACGGAACGATCCGCGTAACGCACCTGCAGCTCACCGCCGGCCAAGGCGGCCTTCAGGGCTTGGTATTGCTCCAGGGTGTAGGACATCACTATCTCTTCCAGTAAGAGGATTTCGCCCGTGGGCGTTCTTCTGCGTTATCCACAGCCGTCGAACCGCCAGGCTCTGGTTGTGCTGCCAAGGCGTCCAGGTCAAGCCCGAACCGCGATTGGCTGATGCGTAAGGCGGCAAGGGCATAAACGAAACAGTCGAGAGCCTCGTTGCGGCGCCCGCCGGAGTCCCAGCGCAACACGCGCTTGCCCTTCACCATCGCGGCCTTTTTCTTTTCCGCGGTGATCTGCTTCAGTTCCGCCTCATCGCAGACGTCGTCGTTGGCCGGGAAGTGAACGACCCCAGGCTGCGGGTGGCCGGCGCGCGACTTGGCTGTATCAACCTGCAGCCGCAGCCGGCTGTAGATCAGCTCCTTCGCGTTGTCGGTACCGACCTCGGTCTTGTAGACGTGGTCCTTCTTCTTCCGAGGGAAGTTGGCAACCGGCTTGCCATAGGTGCTCGCGCCGAACACCGGGATGACCCACATCGCGCCATGCTTGCGGCTCTCCGCGGCCACCTCGTCCGAGTAGTGGCCGCCGGCATCCCAGCACCACCGCTCCACGCGCATAATCAGGCCGTCGTCGCGGGTGAACTGCCGGTGCACCTCAAGCCCGACTTTGCGCCTCAGCTCCTCGCTGGCAGGGTCGCCAGTAAGGATGAAGCGATGAATGAGCCAGGCTTCCTCGCCAGGTCCAAAGGCCCATACCCGACCCTCCAGGCGGTCGTCCTGGGTATCGATGCCGCCCATCAACGCGACGGCCTGCTGCGGCACCTCCGGGAATACCTCACGACGCCCGTAGAGCACCTCCCAGTCAACCTTCTCGCCTTGGTCGTCGTCCCAGGTTTCACCGAGCGTGGTGTTTACGAAGGTGATCAGCTTCTGCAAATCACCCTTCACCTTCAGCCAGTCGGTGGCGATCTTGAGCCAGGTGCTCCAAGTGCTGTAAACGGCCCAGCAGTAGAAGGCGATCGACCGAGGGGTACGGATCGGCTCCCCATCAGCGCCAAACCAGTCCATGGCATCACGCGTCCAGATGCCGGTCTCTTCGCAGATCCAACGGCCATCCTTCGAGGCCTCGACCATGTCCTGATGGAAGAAGCAGCAGGTGCAGTGTTCGCAGACATACCAGGCCTTGGTCGCTTCACCGAGCGCGTCCTTGTCCCACTTCAGGCCGTACTCGCAGTCCTTGCCACCCCACTTCAGGGTCTGCTCCTGATGGCAGTGCGGGCACTTAACGAAGAAGCGCAGCCGAATGGGTGACTCGGCCGCCGCCTTGCTCACCTGGCAGGTTCCGACCTTCTTCGGGGTCGAACCACGAATGGACTTCGGGTAGACCGCACCGTCCAGACGCTTGTCGCCAAGGGTGACCGGGTCGCCCTCGCCCTCCACGTCGGCGTCGAAGTTCGACAGCTCGTCGTAGATCACCTCGTCCGCCGATTTCTCGCGGTAGTTCCGCGAGGCCTTGCCGCCCCGAATCCAGAGCGTCTTCCGATTGGTGAAGACTTTCTGGTCCAGCGTGTTGTCGCTGTGCTTCCGGTCCAGGTAGGGAAAGAGCTTGTAGAGCACCGGCACATCGCGGATCAGGCCGCGGACGTGACTCTTGCTGATGTCCTCGGAGTCCGGATCGGTCGGGCTCCACATCATCACGTTGCGGCGCTTGTGCTGAATCTTGTAGCCGATGTTCGCCATCAGCAGCTTCGTGTAGCCGATGCGCGCCGATTTCACGAAGTTCACGACCGAAATCAGGTCGTTTCCCATTGCGTTCAGGATCGCTACCTGGAACGGGTCGGTCTTCCATTTACCTTCGTTGTAGGAGGACTCGGACGACATGTAGAAGTGTTTATCCGCCCACTCCACCGCCGTCAGCGGCGGCTCCTTATGAAGGGCGAGCAACCCCAGACCAACAGCCTTGCTGAGGTCACTGATCCAGGGTTGCGAGATACTCATCGAGGGTTTCCGGAAGATCGTCGCCAAACTGCGAGGCGACGTTTCGCGCCAGGGCGATCTCCCGCTCGACGGTTTCCAGAATGCGTGGGTCGATGTCGGGGTGTCGCCTGCTCACCGTCTTGCCGACGGTTTCCAGCTTCGAGCCGATTTGAGCGGCGATCTTGGCCAGCGCGAAGGTGGCAAATGGGACCGGCACCAGTTGCTTCTCAGCTACCTGGTTCTTCTTCTCCTGGGCATCTGCCTGAGCGGAAGTGAGCCGGAGCTTTCCCTGGACCAGTTTGTACTCGAGCAGCGGATCGATAACCGTCTCGCCGCCACCCTCAGGTTGTTGTTTCCGGGCGGCGTGGTCGACGCGGTTTTGCACCACATCTTGCACCCGGTAGAACGCCTCTCGGCCAATCCGGGAAACCGGCTCCACGCCCCACTTATCAAAGGCTTGCGGGGAAATACCGAGGCTCTTCGCCATCTCGGATTTGTTCAACCATCCCGGCTGCCTGGTTGTTTCGTTTTTGGCCATGACTAAACAACAACCAACCCCTGAAATTCGGTCATACATAGTTGGCGCGCGGGGCTCGAATTACCCTCATAGGGGGGTACCCCGGGGAGGACCCAAAGCCCATAGGAAGGGCCTATCGACGGGTGCGCCGGGCCTCAGCGACTGCCTTTTCGGCCTCGGCGCGCAGCCTCGCCTCAGCTTCACGCTGTGCGATCTGATGGAAGTCGAACGTCTTGCGATAGGTGGGCTTTGACACGAAGGCCAGGATCATGGCCAGCCCGTCCTTGCCCTTGGCAGTGCGCTCGGCAATGCCGATGGGCTGGCGGTCAGGGCCATGCATCACGAAGTAGTGCCGGTAGTTGCCCTTCTTCACACTGCGCGCGCTATCGGTGGCGTTGGCGTCATACCCCTGCTGGGTGTACCCGCCGATACCTGACAGCGCCTTGGTGACCTGGCCTCGGTTCATGTTGCCGTACTTATCCAGCTTCGCCCCTGCACCGGGCACAACGTACTTGCCCTCAGGCAAGATGCCGCGCTCTCGTAGCTGCCGCTCTACCCGCTTCGTCCGGCGGTCACCGCCGTAGATCTCAGGGGTAAGCCAGCGCGTGGCGGGCTCGGCCTTCACCGATTCGTCCTTCATCCATACCCGAGCCACCAGCTTCTCCTTGGTGGCAGGGAACACGCGAAGACTGTTCAGGGTGTAGGGCGTCGGGCGGTCGAACACAGTGCGCATCGAGGTGACCAACACCTTCTCCACAGCCTGCGCAGTGCGAGTTAGGGCGAGCGCTGCCGCGAACGGGATCTGGTCCTGCTCCAGGCTGGACAGTTCGTCATCGAAGTCATGCAGAAGCCCAGGGCTGATAATGATCACCTCAACCCTCCCGGCGCGGCAGCTTCCAATCGGCGAATCGGTCAGCGATGTCGGCCAGCTTCTTAACTCCCAGGAAGCCAGTGAACACCCCAGCGGCTGTGGCCATGTTCGATGGCAATCCGGCCCACTCCAGCACTGGGATCAGCCCGAGGGTGATCAGCGTGCAGAGCGCCGCTTCGAGCAGCGCCTGGCGCCGAGTGCCACCACCGTAGATAACCCGAATCAGTGCAACCAGGAATGACAGAGCGCCGGCATACAGCACGGGCGAGTGTTGGCTCAGCCAAGCAAGCACAAGCGCCCACGTCTCCGGTTTGTCGGGCATGTTGGTCATCTCTTTATCCCCACTTCGGGGTAGTCGCAGAAAAACCCGATTGGCACGGGTAAGAGGCAGGAGGAACTGCATATACGATTCGCCGCCGGAACAAAGGGGGCCAGGCAAAGCCTGGCCCAACTACTCAGTTCCAGACGGTTACGGCGTTAGGAATCAACCACCCAAGGCCAACATAAAACGGGCTGCCGACCTTACCAGGTGCCCAATACGTGGACTGGTGTCCGAAACGGGCCCAAATCACATCTTGCTTGACGATCAGGAGATGGCCGTCGGGTTGGAATGCCATATAGGCATTCTGGTTACCAGCGGTGCCGGTGTTCCAAAGCGGCTGATTGTTGGCATCGTAGACGACAAAGTTTCCGTCGTACTGCATCTGTGCCTTAACGCCCCCCTTTCCATTAATCTCTGCGTTATAGATCGGGGTGTTGCCATTATAGACAACAAAGTTACCATCAGTCTGGAATGCCAGCTTGTAGTTACCATTGGTATAAATCGTACCAAGAGGCATTACAGTGCCAGGAGGAATAATCACGGACTGAGTGGCACCAGCTGCCGCCGCGCCATACGCATTAGACCTCCAACGAATGTTCGTCAAATAAGCAACGAAGTTACCGTCATCTTGAAGCACGTAGGAAGTGTAATTATCTGCACCAGGTGGAAGATTGCTATCTACTTTGGATTGCCATTTAAAGCAACCTGCCCGATCATCAATTGTCAAGGCAGCGGCAGCTTTCATGACCCAGCCGTTGAATTTACAACCATCACCAGCCATCTTCCCCTCAATCCCGGTTGAGCTATCGGCCCGCCAAACCAGGCCTCCGGCGTTGTCCGTAATCGCTAGATCGCCGTTAGTTTTGAGGTCCAGGTGATATGCACCATTAGGAGAGTCAGCCAAACGACCAACACCGTTATTTCCTTTCGGAACAATATTACCGGCATTCGCAGCACTCACACCAGCGAGAACAAGCAACGCAGTCAATACGGATTTACGAATCATTTGAACACCTCTGATTTAGGAATAACTTATTTTTGGTGCTCAGAGGCACGCTGATTGAGGCTCGTGGCCCTCAGGTGGTTAACTGCTCCACAACGGGAGCACTTTATTTGAAGTTCGAAAACTCCATCGATGCGGGCCAGAAGTTTATTGCATTCACCACATCGTAGATCTTGCAGCATCTCTTCCGCATCCATTAGCTAATCAGTGCAGCTATTTTCCTATATAGCCTCACCACTAACAATGCAAAAACTTCAATGCACCAGGAATGAACTGCAATATGGCGGAACGGCACGAGCATCGAATACAGAGAAACAAAAAGCCCGGCTCAAATGGCCGGGCTGGATATAGTGCGAGGGTTCGCCGAAGCGGCAAAACCGCAATGTGACACAAACTTTATATGCCCTGATTATCACTGTCAATACGTCCAGCCTGTATATCCACTCAGGCCGCCTTGCGCTCCTCCATCAAGAAGCACGCTGTGATCGCCGACAGCCCAGCGCGAACCAGCATCCGAGCGTCCGCATAGCTGCGGTCCATGCGGTCGCCTACCTCGCGATAGGTGAGGCCGTGGACAAAGTAATAGGTCATGCTCTCCACGACCTCCGGATCATCCGTGACCAGGCTGGCCAGGTACCGATCCACCTGCAGGGCTCGGTCATCGCTGATCAGCAGTTCGGGCGACTTGAACCGCTTCTCGTTCGCCGGGTTGCGCAGCATGATCGCCAGCAGCGGTGACGCACAGCGCGGCACGCCGTTGTCTCGCCATACCCAGAGGCCGTACTGCTCCATCAGGAACTCGGTCGCTTTGATCTTCATGCTGCTCCCCTTTTCAGCTCGCGCACCTTGGCGCGGAAGTGGGCCTTCAGGGCCTTGATCTGTTCAACGCTAAGCTTCAGCGGTTCGTGCTTGCCTTCCAGGCGTGCCACTCGATCCGCGCCGATGCGCTGGATGAGGCGGATGCGGTACTCCAGGACGTTGCCGGACAGCTGCGTGTTGCAGGGCGAGCACTGCTTGTGGACGTTGTCCTCGTCGAAGCGCAGCTCCGGGCACGCGCCAACCGATCGGTAGTGGCCGGCGTCGTACTTGCCCTGATGGTGGCGGTCACAGGAGATGCAGGGCTTGTCTGCGTCGCGCAGGCGGATGTACTCGTTGAAGGCCTGCTGCGCCTCCTTCAGGTGATCTGCCCTGCTCTTCAGCTTCTCCTTACGCTCCTTGATCTCGCGCCGCTCCCGGCGCTGGAACGCCACCCGATCTTTCTCGCGCTGCGCGGCCACCAACTTCAAACCACAAAGCGGGCTGCATACGGCCTGCAACTGGCGGTCTGGACTGAAGGGCGCTCGGCATTGCTTGCACTTCTTCGCCTTCGGCTTCTTCTGTAGGGGCTGTCGCACCGGTCAGTCCCCCCGATAGTGCGAGCCGCCTGGGCCCTTCTTGTTGTTCCATTCGCTATCGCTGTTGCCGGCGATGACCGAGATGCGGATGCGCTCGGCTAGGTCGTTCTCTACCTTGTTCACCTTCGCCCCCAAGGATCGCGCCAGCTCCTCCACCGTCGCGTCATGCCCCTTCGCCGCCACCCAACCAATCCCCTTACAGTCCTCGCACGGGAGTTGGTAGAAGATGCCCTCGACCACTCCCTTCGACATGCAGGAGCGGCAGCGCTGGACCGGCACAAGCTCCTTCTTGAAGTCAGGCCCGCTCTTATTCGACATGCGCCCTCCGCTTGATCTCGTCGTCCAGGAGGCTGAGTTCAGCGCGAATATCTCGGCCCTTCGCTTCCAAATCGCGGAGCCTGGTCCAGTCGGTCTTCGCTACTTTCCGAGCACGGATCTTCGAGCCGCCGCGAGTGCGCTTGGTCGAGACACCTACCGCGAAGCGCTGACACTCACCATTGAGCTTGGCGCGTGCAGCACCGTCGGCTCTCGCGGCTTGGAGCTGCTCAGAGGTCATGCAGACGATCTGCTCAGGCGTCAGCACGGGCCACCTCGCTTTCTTCCATGTCGGCCTTGATGATCGCCACCACCTCGTCGCGGGTGGCCAGGTAGAAAGAGGGCTCACGTCCGCCAGGGCGTGTCACCGTGTAACGGGTCTCCGGCAGCCGGCATACAGCGACGGTGTAGCCGGCATCTGTCATCCAGCAGTCAGGAACCTGACTACCGTCGGCGTTACGCTTGGCGCGCCACTTCAAGGGTTTGTTGACCACGGTCACTGCACACCTCCGGTTGTACCTTGCTGCCCTGCCTTGGCCGCCCGCTGTTGCTGGAACATGAGAGTGGCCTGCTGCCTGGAGTACTCCGCCTGAGCCTCTTCGAACGACGGCTTGTTTGCTTTTGGCGGCGGCGGCGGTGGCTGAGTGGCCCACTGGGTCCGGTACGACTCTGCCTTGGCCAACAACGAGCCCAGGTCATGGCAGTTCCGTGTCAGGTAGGCGTCGCTGATGGTGACGAAGAACGCGGCCACCGCCGGAGCCTCAGCGGCACCCAAGCGCTTCAGCAATTCGCGGACCTGGGCGTTGACCTTGGAGTTGCGAACTGGGTCGGTGCTGTAGCGATTCCGATACGCCGCGGCGTATGCCGCCCAGATGGCCCGGCAGCCCTCCTGACGAATCAATTCTTCGTCGGGCTGGCCGGAACCGGCCGGCGAAAGGTTCTTTGTTGGTTCTACTGAAGGTTCTATTACGGTTCTGGGTGCAGCATCTGCGGGGGTGGGGTGCAGCTCCTGCGGGGGTTGGGGTGCAGCAGGTGCGGGGGTGGGTGCTGCTCCTGCGGGGGTGCATTTCTTTCGGGGGTGAACCTGCTGCGGGGGTGCAAATGCTGCGGGGGTCACTGTGAACATCGTCGACCGCCCCTGGCGCGCCTCAATGGTCAGCGCCTTCCGCTCTTTCAGGACCTTGATTGCCTGCTGCACTGCGCGCTCGGACAGGCAGGTGCGCTCGGCAATCTTCGCCACCGAAGGCCAGCACACGCCCTCGTCATTCGCGTTGTCCGCCAGACTGATCAGCACTGCCTTCTGAGCGGGTGTCAGCCCCTGTAGCGGCCAACAGGCCGACATGATGATGGTGCTCATTGGCAGAGCTCCCAGGACGGCGCGCCACAATTCGCCATCGTGGGATTTCGTGGCGCGCTGTTGTTGAATCTGGTCTTCATGGGTATGCGTCCCGCACTCCCCCCGCAATCTCCGTAGCGTGTAATCATCGAACGCCGACCTTCGCGCGGGCGGTCTCGATCACGACGTCGATCTTGTTCTTTGCCTCCTCCCCTTCCCGCTCGATCCGCTTGAACTCCATCCGGGTGACCTTGCCGTCGGCCAGCGCCTCGATGGCAGCTTTCGTCACGTCCGCCGCTTCACTAGCCATCGCCAGCGTGGCGTTCGCCAGGCAGTCGGCCGGCTGAACATCGCGGCGAACCAGGTGGAAACCAAAGTTGTGCGCCAGCTCCTGGAGTGGGCGGAGGTCGCCGGTGTGCAGCAGGATCTGGTAGAGGTGGTTGATGGTCAGCTTGTGCGAGTCGTTGTCCGGGTTTGCGCGCTGCAGCAGGCTCACATGGGGCAAGCCCATCTTGGCTGCCAGCTCCTTGGCCCCGGCGTCTTCTACTGCGTCGTGGCACGCCCTCAGGAACTCTTGCATTCGTAAATCCTCTGGATTCTTTCCGTGGAGCCCGGACAGGGCTGCTGGCAATCTGTAGTTACGGGTCAGGCGGCGCTCTTTGGCGCGCTAGCCCGGAGGACACCCTTCGTGATCAGCTCAAGCTGGTACTGGCGCAGCTCCGGGACTTCTTCCCACTGGCGGACTGCCTCGTAGGAAACCTTCAAGGCTTTGGCCAACTTCGATATCGATCCGAAGTGCTGGATGGCTTGCTTTTTGGTCATGCAGACCTCCTTTGCTGTGCGCAAATTCAAGCATGCTTGTACATATAAGGCAAGCATGCTTGGCAGGCGCTCTTGTAGATTGCAGCCAATGAAAACCACTGAACGCATCACCAAGCTCGTGCTCGCAAGGAAGCCCGCCATCGGGGTCCGAGGCGTGAAAAGGGACATAGCTACCACTTGTGGGATCAGCTACGAGGCAGTGCGCCAGTGGTTTGCAGGAGACACGGAGAACATCAGGAACGAAAACCTGGTGGCTCTCGCTGAGGGGTACGACACAACTGTCGACTGGCTTCTATCGGGAAAGGGCGAACCACCGCGGAGGAAATCAGCCCCATCGCCGGAGCCAACGCCCTCCAAGACACCCAGCAGTTCAGCCGACATTGTGCGACGCATGCTTGAGAAGCACGGCAGGGGCCTGAGCGACGACGCTAGACGAAGCATCGTCGATGCTGTCGAAGCAGAGACTCCAGCGCAGGACGCCAGCAATGTGATCGTCGCCGACTTCTCCCGGCCTGGCCCGGCGGGCGACGAGATCAGCATCGCGCACTACGACATCCGCGGCGCCATGGGTAACGGCCAGGTGCCGGCCGACTACCCCGAGATGCTGCGCGACGTGAAGGTCAGTCAGGAGCAGCTGCGCAAGCTCGGCGTCACCTACGACGACCCGAACCACCTGAAGATGGTATATGGCTGGGGCCACTCGATGGCGCCAACCATCAAGCACGCCGATCCGATGATCGTGAACATCAACATCCGTGAGTTTGACGGTGACGGGATCTTCATATTCACCTGGCAGGGCCACCTCTATATCAAGCGCCTGCAGGTCCAGGATGCCGAGCACTTCGAAATGATCTCGGACAACAAGCAGCACAAGGATAGGGTCATCCGGATGGAAGAGACCTACATCCATGCGCGGGTGCTATTGGTCTGGAACGCACACCTGGTGTAAGCAAATCGCCAGATGCCTCAGGACGAGGCAATGGAGTCCGCAATGAGTCTGCCCGAAATTCTCGGTGACCTCTGTTCCGCGCTCTTCAACTGGCCATCTCCAGACCGCAGGTCAAATCGGGTGTTTAGCCCTGGGTTCATAGCCTGCTGCATCATCGTTGCGGTGATTGAACTCGCATTGCTGCACGGTATTTTTGGTGGGGGCACGCATGGATGAGAAGTGCATCCATGCTCACGTGCTTCCAGTCTGGAATGCACGCCTAGTTTATCCCACCTGAATGGCCCTCACGCTAGAGGTCGAGTGCTTGGCGAATACGCCTCAGCAAAACTCTCGCGATGATTGGCGACACACTATTTCCGATCATTCGGAAGCTATGCCAGGTAGTGGCATGAAATTCGAACGAATCGGGGAAGCCTTGAAGTCGCGCCCCCTCGCGGGGCGTGATGACTCGATTTTCATCTGGATGCAAGGGTCTCACTGATTGGTAAGACCCACGATCACTTCCGGTGCCAGCGCGAAGCGTGGGGCAAAGTCCATTCCACTCCAAACGCTTATGTTTACCAACCAAGTCAACGCCACCTTGGGGCACTGCTGCGTATCGACGGACTGTTTCCGGTTTATGGGCAGTACGCTGATGGCCAGAAAACCGCCCTGAATCGCTCCGCATGCTTTTTGCGTACGCGGAAAGGTTTGCTCTTCGGCTATACACCCATTTGTCCTGATGTTTCTTGCACGGTGTCGCATCCAGCAGATCAAAAATTGCGTCGCGTACAGTTACTCGCTCTGCCTCGGGCTGAACCAACCAATCTAGCTCGGGAGTTTCGACCTCGTCTCGGTTAAACCCGAAAACAAAAACGCGCTTCCGTTTCGTCGCAGCTCCAAACAGCGATGCATCGAGAACCACCGGACCAAGCACATCCCAGTTCGCCCCCAGCCTCGCTAGCGCTTGCTCTAGTACCGGCTTGTTTTCCGGAAACGCCAACCCTGGCACGTTCTCCATCAGGAAGAACTTTGGCTGCACTTCGTCGACGATGCGGAAGAACTCGCCAACAAGGGAGCGGCGGGGGTCGTCAGGAAGGCGCTTACCGATACCGCTAAAAGCTTGGCATGGAGGCCCCCCAACGATGCCATCTACGCCATCAGGGATGCTTCGGCGCAGGTCTTCAGCCGACAGAGTCGCGACATCGGCTTGAAGAAATGGCGTCGATGGGAAATTGACAGGAAATGAGCTCGATAGAATCGGGTCGATGTCTACGGCCAAGCTTGTGGTGTAGCCCGCGTTTTTGGAGCCGAGCGCAAGACCGCCGCAGCCGGAGAAGAGATCAAGTAGGGTAGGCATATCACTGAATCCACTGACGTTGCGCTAGTCTACGCTACGCAGGCAAATTTGTCGATCGGAGAGGCTAGCGAAAAGCCATCAACACGGTCATCATCTGACTGAAGCTAGGAGGACCAGATGTCGGAAACGGATGCCCAATCGCGCAAGGAAATTAATGCTGAGCCCACAAAAACCTTCTTTGTGGACATGCTTACCCGTGATATTCCCCTTGAACAGGCAGTGCTTGACTTGGTTGATAATTGTGTCGACGGAGCAAAGCGAATTGCTGCTAGCAGAACTGTTGACCCGAACCATCCTTATGATGGATGTAGGGTTCAAGTGGATATTAGCTCTGATCGATTCAGCATTTCCGACAACTGTGGCGGTTTCGATGTGCTTACCGCGCGGGAATATGCGTTTCGCTTTGGCCGGCCTGCGGGTGCAGCACGAACGAGCCACTCCATCGGCCAATTCGGCGTCGGTATGAAGCGAGCCCTTTTTAAGTTCGGGCGTCACTTCACAGTAGAATCAGCAACTACTACGGAGGCGTGGGCGGTCGATGTTGATGTGGACGAGTGGGAACACGCTGAGGGATGGAGTTTCCCATGGGCCGAGCCACAATCGACAAAAGTTTCCAGGGACAATCCGGGAACGGAGATTACTGTCACGAACCTTCGTCGTGAGGTCTCTGCAAAGTTCTCCACCACCCATTTCATTAACTCCATCACAGGCTTGATAAAATCCAAGCATCGGCAATTCATTGCTGATGGACTAGAAATTAAAGTTAATGGCTCCCGGGTAGACGCAACCAACATTTATCTTTTAGTCGGAGAGGGCTTCACACCCGGAACGGACATATTAGAGTTCACGGAAGAAGGACAATCCCCAGTAACTGCGAAAATTATCGTGGGCCTTGGAAAATCTTCACCGAAGGAAGCTGGTTGGAATGTCATATGTAACGGACGCGTAGTCCTAGAGGCTGACCGCAGAACCCATACAGCCGGCTGGGGGCTTTTCGAAGAAAACGCCCAGAAGATGATAATCCCAAGTTTCCACAACCAATTCGCAAGGTTTCGCGGAATAGTTTCCTTTGAATCAGACGACTCTTCGCGCGTCCCTTGGAACACCACCAAAACCGACGTTGACGCCGACAGTAATGTTTGGAGGGCGACATTCCAACGAATGCTTGAAATGATGCGCCCCGTAATCGATTTTTTGAATGAACTCGACGCGGACATCGACGAGAACACCAAAGAAAAAAGTCCGCTCTTGGAGTTTGTTACGAAAGCAGTTCCACAGGGGCCTGAAACGTTTCACGAGAAGCGAACCTTCACAGCCCCCAATCGCGAGTCCGTGGTTCGAGGCCCCAAAATGGTTAAGATCCAGTTCTCGAGAACGCTTGAAAATGTCGAGTTCCTTCAAGATGCGTTAGGAGTAACCTCCGCAAAAGCGGTCGGGGAGACTTGCTTCGATATGATCCTAGCGAGGCAGCGCGACTAATGGCCGGCAGCTTCCGAAAAATAGACTACTCGCTGCGTCCAGCCAAATACGCCGAGCGTAAGATGCTAGTCAATATACTCCGACGGCTCACCCCTTTCCAAGCCGTTGAAGATTATTGCTATATTGGATTCGGCTCGGTGTGGTTTTCGGACTTTATCCTCTTCCACCGAATGCTCGGAATTAACAAAATGATTTCCATTGAGCAATCGGAAGGGGCACGGGTGCGCTTTGAAGAAAACCGACCATTCAACATAACAATTGAATTTGGAAGCTCTTCAACGGTACTCCCTCGACTCAACTGGTCGGACAGGGTGATTGCCTGGTTAGATTACGACGACCCACTAGAGCCAAGTATGCTTCAGGACGTGAGATCAATCTCAAGTCGAGCGCGATCCGGATCCATCCTTGTTGTATCAGTACAATGCGTCAAAGCTCCGTCTCTTATAGACTTCCAGAGGGATACGGACGCGGAAAAAATGTCCGCAATTGAACGATTCAAACAGATTTTTGGACGAGAACGCGTCCCAGATGATGCTAGAGATGACGATCTGGCTGGCTGGCCATATGGAACGCTGAGTAGAAAAATGCTGCTTAGCGAGGTTGAATCCGCATTGGCTGAGCGAAATTTAGCAAACAGATCTAGCTTACAGTTCCGCCCAATTTGTGACATCGAATATCAGGATGATGCTCGAATGTGCACTCTCGTTGGAGCTTTTGTGGATGCGGCCGATACTGCACACTTTAATGCCTGCACATTTGACCGACTCGACTTCATGCCACCAGACAATCGACCTATAAGAATCGAGATGCCTAAGCTAACAATTCGTGAGTTGCGAAGGATTGAGCAGCAACTACCTATGCCACCTGGCGGGACGCTAGATCTTGGGTCTATTCCACAATCTGATGCGGAGCGCTTCTCAAAAATGTATCGGTACCTCCCTAATTTCGCTGTGATGGAAATCTGAACCATCTACGATGGGCTCGAAGTACTCGCTCATGAGCTAAAACCGCTGCTCAATTTGCAAATGCCGCGCAACACATGGTGCGGCAATTTCTTTTATGTTAACGCCAAGATGTATTGCCAATTTGCGCAGCCAATGCGCTCTCGAAAGACGTCTCAAGCTTCTAGCCTAAAAAGGCATCGGGTGCTGCAACTACAGCACGGAGTTTCCTCATGGCAAAACGCCACCCGCAACCCTTCCAGTCCTGGGCTCTTGTGTGCTCATCACCTGCGTGGTGATGTACAACGCGCGGGTAGCGGCGATCGAGTACATGGCTGAGCGTCAGATCGAGCGCGCTCAGGCAGCGATGGCGAAGCTCCAGGAGCAGGCAGCTAACCAGCAACAGCAGCTCCGCCCTGCCCCTTTGCCGGCTAGTACGACGCACAGGTAATGAAGGCTGCAGCTGAGTCGCAGCGCCAGCATGACGCGGCATGGGAAAGGTTCTATCAAGCGCCCCGCGGCTGCGATAACTGGAAGACTGATCAGCAGATGGTGGAGTGCCAGAACCACAAGCTCAGAGCGAAGCGAGATTTTGAAGAGCAGTGGGCGGCGGGCAAGCTGCGCAGCGACGCTTGACCCGATCAGCTCTTGGCCTTGTAGATCTCTTCGAAGGCATGATCCGGTATCCAGGTTTCGTACTGCCCCTTGCGCCCCAGGCTCCTGATCACAACGTAGCCCATGAAGATACGGCCACTGCTCGGCGGCGGCTTCATGTTGTTCTGCTCAGCCAACTCTAGGTGCCTGCGACCGTATGCTCTGTTGGTCATAGGATGAGCCCTCACCAACCGCCCGTACTTCGCCGCGACCTCATCATCAAGTGCCTCAAACTCGGAGAAGCTTTCCTGTCCGATCAGATGATCTTCGAACTGCATGGGGTCCCTCCCGCATTTTTCGGTAGATTCCCCCAAGCACTCGCCAGATGCAATGGCCTAGAACGGGGCTGGCTGATCGTGCAGGTACTGCACCCTGAAGTCGGCCGGTAGCTCCTCCTCTTCTCCCTGGGCGCCCTCGCCCTCCTCCTCGCTCGGCTGCCACTCCAAGACAGCCGTCCCATCCTCGAGCCTGGTCACGGTCAGGCCGTCCGTCTCCGCCAACTCCTCCATCACCTGAGTCCACGCCTCGTCCGTGTCGCTGTCCAGGCGCCAGACCACCGCGCGCCGATCCGCCTGAGCCTTCGGGCTTCCCACCATCGAGGCCACCCGCAGGCGCAGGCGATCCAGCGCATGGAATCCGCTTTCCTCGGGTGCTGAGACTGCCTGCTTCGTCATTGCCATTGCTCCTTGCTATCACTGTATGGACATACAGTAAATCCAAATTAAGCAAGTTTGCTTGCATATTAAAAACAAGCATGCTTTTATAAATACAAGCCGGCTTGCACGGCACCGCTCTTTAACAACGCACCCAATGACGAATACAGCACCTGCCGCTACCGGCGACCGGCGCACCCATCCAGAGGCCAACTGAGGGGCTGAAGGGTGGAGCGCGGCGAAACGCCAAACCGTGTGAATGACCCGGCAAGCAGGTGTGAAGGTTGGCGCCGCCATAGTGGCGCCGGCGGAAAGCATCACTGAAGCGCCTTCCCCAGAGGGCGCTTTGGGATGACTACCAGGAGATGACCATGCAAGGAGCCAGCGCCCAGGCCTGGACACAGCCCTTCCCTCACGTCAGCCGGCTAGGCACTCCAGGCGCAAAGCGCTGGGCGACGGTCAGCAGCTACGCCAAGACCCTGCACGTGCTGAGCCGCTGGCAGCCAGGTAGCGGCCTCACCCCTGACACCGACAACTTCGAAAGCCTCGATGCCGCGCAGCGCGCCGGCGAGGAATGGACCAATGGTGCCCGCGCCGTTGCCACGGGTGGATAGCAGGAGGATGCAGCCATGTAACCGACAGCCCTGGTAGTTCGGCAACCAGCCGGGCGAGCCGCGAAACGCTCACCGACATAAGGCGGACGTGAGCACGGAAAGCCCAGGCCCTAACTGGGCTTTCCTCCTTCCCTTACCTGATCCCTTTCGAGAGCACTCCTCCGCGGCGCCCACCGGCGCATAGCCGCGCGCTGGAGTGCTGCCCAAAGGAAGCCACCACCCAGACGAGGTGATCGCCATGCAACAGCTGAACATTCGCCCGCAGCTGGCCCAGCTGCTGACCCTGTCCGCCGCCGCGCGCGCCGCCTTCGAAGAGCGTCGCACCATCGTGGTGGAGAAGCCGGCCTATCAGATCCGCCCGAGCGGGCGCGGCTTCTGGCACATCGTGGACACCGCCACCGACAAACCGGCTGGCTTCCGCCGCTCCTACGGTGAGGCCAAGGCCTACGCCGAGCGCCTGACCATCCGCAAGCGCGATGACATCGGGGCGGAAGGGTGATGGCCAGGTCTCAGAAGGAACGCAGCAAGGCCGCCGCAGAGAAGCGCCAGCGCCTGGACGAGACGGAGCTGCGCCACCAGGTGCGCCATGGTACTCGGGCGATGTTGGAAAACCTGATGCTCTGGCATGGCCTGTTCGAGCTGAGTGAAGCAGTGCAGTTGCTCATCCTGAACACACACGCTCTCGGCGAAGAGGCCTCCGCGAAGTTCTTCACCGACCGAAGCCCTGCCGGAGATGCGCGCGACGAATTGTTGCGCCACAGGCTGCGCCCTGGGCCGAGGCAGGATTTCGCCGAGCTGATGCGCTGGCATGGCATCGAGGAGCAGGCCGAGGCGATTCAGCTCCTGATCATGCATGCCCACGACCTGGGTCCGGATGGTTCCGCTCCGCTCCTCGCCATCCCGCGCCACGATTTCACCCCATCCGAATTCGTGGCGCGGGAACTCGAAAGGCTGGGCAGACAAGAAGCAGCCCGGATGGAGAAGCACGATGCTTAAGGCGACCTGACAATCCGACCCTCGTGGATCTCCGTCACGAAGACTTCAAGGGTGTCAGCGTCCAATTCCAACTGACTCGCCATTGCTCGTAATTCCCGCGCAAGGGCAGGCACCCTAGTGGCGTATGTCTTTAGCTGATCCGCTACGGCGGCATTGTTGAACGAGGTTGTCCTGAGTGCCCTTAGCATCTGCAACTCGACAGCGTTCAATCCATCACCTGTATGCGGCCGCCCTGTGTTCGCTCAGCCAGCGTCCGGAGCTTCTCTCCGTCGTCCTTCAACAGCGCGATCACGTCAGTGATGTTCGCGGCGTATCTGGCCGGCAACTCATGCCGGACCTGCTCCAGTACGACAGCGATTGACTCGCTATGGAATGCCAGCTCGGCGAGCGTCACCCGCAGTTGCTGGGTTGCGTAGTTAAGTGCCATGTCAGGTCCCTATGAGTGGTGGTGCTCACACCAGTGAGTCGCCATGTCGATGCCCTGACGTCGTGCATCGGCAAAGCAATTCCATGGCCCTGTAGCTGAACAAACGATTTGGCCAGAAACCCTCACCAGCACTTCGCGTGGCACCAGATCACCTGGGGCTCCCCACTCAAACTCGATGAGCGTCTTCGCCCCATTCGGATGGACGTAGCTGATCGGGCCTGGCCTATCCGTAATTAGGTGCATGTCAGCGCCCTCGGTTGCCTAAACCCCAAGTAACACCAATAGCCCATTCGATCCCGCATTTCCATTAAGCATCAAGCCATCCGCTGCACTCGCGGCGCGACGGCGCTCTACCTGGAGAAACCATGACACCCGCTCACCAGATACTGGTCGGCGACTGCCTGGAGCTGCTCCGGGCAATGCCTGATGAGTCCGCGCACACCTGCATTACCAGCCCACCCTACTTTGGCCTTCGCGACTACGGCATGGCCGGGCAGATCGGCCTCGAGCAAACGCCCGCCGAATTCGTGACCCGCCTGGTTGAGGTGTTCCGCGAAGTACGCCGGGTGCTCCGAGACGACGGCACCCTCTGGGTGAACATGGGCGACAGTTACGCCTCCATCGCCGGAGGTTACGCGCCGGAAGGCTCTGCCGGAAAACACGACGTGGTGTCGCGGGCGACTCGCGGGGCCGTCCGACGCGGACAACGTCGCAGCCCTCCCACTGGCCTGAAGCAAAAAGACCTGATCGGCATCCCCTGGCGGCTTGCCTTCGCGCTTCAGGACGACGGCTGGTATCTGCGCCAGGACATCATCTGGCACAAGCCAAACCCCATGCCGGAAAGCGTGCGTGACCGCTGCACCAAGGCGCACGAATACCTGTTCTTGCTCAGCAAGTCGCCGCGCTACTACTTCGACCGCGCAGCGATCGCCGAGCCTCTGGCACCAGCTTCTGCCGCCCGCCTGGCCCAGACCAACTGGGACCAGCAGCGCGGATCTGCCACGCCAGGCAAGGACAACGGCGCAATGAAGGCCGTGGGCGGCAGGCGGAGCAAGCGCTACAGCTTCGCCCGGGAAACCAAGAACACCCCCGGCACCCATGGGCAGAAGGCGCAGCACCGGCCGGATCGGCCCGACATCGATTACAGCGCCACTCGGAACAAGCGCAGCGTCTGGTCAGTGCCCACCGCGGGCTTCAAGGGGGCGCACTTCGCCACCTTTCCACTCGACCTGATCCGCCCTTGCGTGCTTGCTGGAGCTCCGCGGGGCGGCCTAATCCTTGATCCTTTCGGCGGCGCCGGCACCACCGGCCTCGTCGCCATGCAGGAAGGTCGCCGGTCGGTGCTCCTCGAACTGAACCCCGCGTATGCCGCCATCGCTGATACGCGCCTGTCCATTGCCTGGATCGAAGGCGCAGCCCAGCTCGACATCTTCAACGACACCAACGAGCCCGCAGCATGAACGATGTGGCGGTTCTGTTCGCGCGCCAGGACAGCAACTACAAGGCCATGGCCGGGACCGATGTGTTTGACATCGACCGAGACGCCCGTACCTTTGCCGGTGGCATGCCGGTGGTGGCTCACCCTCCGTGCAGGATGTGGGGCCGCCTTCGCCAGTTTGCGAAGGGACGCCCTGACGAGAAGGCGTTGGGCATCTGGGCAGTCGACCAGGTCAGAACATGGGGTGGCGTGCTGGAGCACCCAGCGGAGAGCACACTGTTCAACCACTGCCGGATGCCACACCCTGGCGAATTCCCTGACGAGTTCGGCGGTTGGACCCTTGAGATTGAGCAGTTCCACTGGGGCCACCGCGCCGAAAAGGCAACTTGGCTGTACATTGTCGGCTGTTCGCCTACCGAGATACCAGCCATTCCCCGGCGAACAGGAAAGCCAACGCACTGCGTCAGGCCGACGCGGAGCTACCCGAGGCTCCCTTCGATCACGAAGGCTGAGCGGGAGCACACGCCGCCGGCCCTAGCACGTTGGTTAGTTGAATTGGCTCGTCACTCCAATACAAGCCAAGAATTTCGGGAAGAGGCTTAAGCTTTCTTCAGCCTGCAATCTTTCTAATGCTCGAACATTCCAGACCAAGAGAAGTGGCAATCTCTCTAACCTCTAACACTTTGCCCCTAGGAAAATCATTAAAAATGACAATCAAGGTGGGCTTCCCATCCAAACCTGTCCGACGAAGTTGACGAACAAGATTTGCCCCCACTCTTTTAAAAACCAACTCCGAAAACTTTCTAAGCAACTCCACAGAGATATCTCCGCGAAGCACTACTCTTAACCCGGAACTTTCCGGACTATCCAAATCCGAATACCCGGGAGGGTTATTTCTTACAGAAATCAGTTGCCCAAGAGAAGACTCGATTGCATCGAGCCGTCCAATTAGTATCTCCTGAGCATCTTTTTCAGTCAGAGCATCAAGTAGCATGACATTCTTCTGCGCTCGCGTGACGGGATTGTCGACCCGGCCACCGACACTCAGAACCGAATCAACCGCTGATGCAAGAGCTGGCAAAAGCTCTGCTGCCCCTTTCATGTCATTTCTATAGAATATCGTCCTCTCATCTGAGATATCAAAAGGAAGAGATGTGCCATGCTCAGCCAAGGTTACTATTGGCTTTCCGGTACAATGCCTGACCGCCAACTCATACATAACATTCGGATTAACTTCTGACAAATTCGCGATTACAAGATCCGAATTCAAAAGGTGATCAATCACCTGCTTTGTAATCGACCCTGTCAAAGAAATTTCATGAGCAACATGAACTACAAACCCAAGCTCCTCCAATACGGGCTTTATGACAGTGCCAATCAAGCCATCAGCAGCTCGTCGAGTAGGAGTTTCGTTCCCTCCAATTGGAGTAACCACAAAGCAATTTTTTATTTTAGCATCGACAGCCGAGCTTTCTTCACCCATGCCGTCTTCTTTTCTTTTAATCATTAGGCACCCATAATCCTTTAAATAAACCAGCTCCAAAAACTCGCCACATAGTGGGAAGGCTTTTAGTTGCATAAACCTACCCCACTTCATGCCATTGCGCCACTACAGGATCGGGGCGGTGACCGCTCGGCGCCCTGGGCTCGACGGGTAACGCATGGCGCCGGCAGAATACTGTTTATTTATCCAGTATCAGCCATGCAATTCATCCTTCGCCGTATGCGCCACCGCGGGCGTGCCATGGAAGGTAGAAGGGAGCTCAATCCCGACCTCCTCCAGGGTGACGTCCGCATCGGACTCGCCAACAACACCCCAATGGGGCGCCCCGCCTTGGCGGCCTCGTTTCAATGCGACGGACAGTTCATCCCCGAAATCCCGCCCATGTATGACGTCCAGGTGCACAGCCTGATGGGCAGCATCCTGGTCATCACTGGAACGGAGATAGTCGACGGCGTTGCCTACGCCCAGTCCTGGCACTGCCGCGTTCCATAGGCTCACCCGCCCCACCGCTGACGCATCGCCCGATGCCGGCGAGGCGGGCAAGCCGCCTCTGTAGACCCCATTCCCCTGACAAGTTCAGCGCCAGCAGGCGCGAGGAGTAGTCATGCCCGAACAAACCCTCAAGGCCTACCAGGTAGGCGACAACGACATCGTGGCCGCCTACAACGAAGCCGGCGCCATCAAAATTCTTTGCCTGCAGTGCGGCTACCCGGAAGACGGAGGCGACTGGACCGTAGAGGACGTGCAGCTGGTCAGCGATGAGATTCTCGACGAGACGATCTGCTTCGACCAGGACGAAGGCAAGTTCATCACCTTGGACAAGTCGCTGCGCCAGGAACTGGCCGAGCTAACGGGGCCGGAATACATGACGGGGTGGGAGTGACCATGCAGCGCATCTACCTCGCCGGCCCCATGACCGGCCTGCCAGAGTTCAACTACCCGGCCTTCCACGCAGAGGCCGCGCGCCTCCGCGCTCTCGGCTACCACGTCGAGAACCCGGCCGACCACGGCGTGATCAATGGCTTCGAGTGGGCCGACTACCTGCGCCTGGACATGCAGAAGCTGATCACCTGCGAGGCGATCGCCCTGCTACCGGGCTGGGACAAGTCCAAGGGCGCACGCTTCGAGTACCACGTCGCCAGTGAACTGGGCATGCAGGTGTTCACAGCAAGCCAGATCACCGAACCAGCAAGGAGCGCAGCCTGATGGGCTACATCAACCCACTCCTACGCCTACCAGCAGGCAAGGCGCTGCTGGAACTGCCGGCGGAGGACAGGGCACGAATCGAGGCCGTGATGCGCGAGCTTCGTGACCAGGCGAACGCCGAAGCTGAATGCGCGTGGAAGCGCCGTAAGGGACCTATGGCTGCCTACTGGCGCGCGGTATCGACCTACGCGCGCCACCTTGCGCACGCCCTGTCGAGCGGAGGTGCTTCGTGACCCGCCCCACCTTCTGCCGCGGCACCGGCCAACCCTCCGAGAAATGCGACTGCCTGCGCTGCAGGCCTGCCCTCCAGGAGAATCCAAGTGGAAAACCTGCCTGACGAAATCAAGAAGGCCGAGGCCCGCGGCTACTCCAAGGGCTACCAGGCCGGGAAGCGGCGCCGGCGCGCCGAGGCCACCGCCGAACGACGGCATCGAGAGCGCCAAGCGTTCTGGCAGCGCGCCTTCCTCGCAGCACTCCCCTCCTGCATCACCGCCCTGGGCTGGAAGTCTGGCGAGGAGCCGATCACCAACGTGACGCAACGGACCCAGCTGGCGAAGTCCTTCGCCGATGAGGCCACCAAGATCGCCTATGGAGCCTGAGCCCATGCAAGCCATCCAACTGACCGTCGAGCACCGGCACGGCGTCGACGGGAAGCCCTATCTGTTGATCGATGGCCTGCCGCGACTCGGCGCCGAACTCGATCCCGATCAGGCCCAGGCACTGGGCCGCCAACTGATCCAGGCCGCAATCAACTCCCGTCAGGGCGAGCGCGGCACCATCCAATACCCTGTAGAGGGCTGAGCCATGACCGAACAACAAGCCTGCACCCTCTGCGGTGCGGGAGGGCACACTGCCGCCCAGCGCAATTGGGGAAAGAGCGAGCGTGAGCAGTTCGAAGCCTGGGTGCTCCGTGAAAGACCCGGCTCTCCGCTGCGCTACGTCCGTGATGCCCTGCCGGTCGATGACCCGCGCTATGGCGAGTATTGCGACGACACGCTTCAGTGCGCATGGGAAGGCTGGCGAGCCCGCGCCGCCCTGGCGCAACCCTCCCCGGCACGGCAAGTGGTGATGAAGGAGATTTGCCCATCCTGCGAGCATCAGTTCGTCTCGCATCACAACGGGTATATCAACCGCCTGCGCGGGATGCAGCAACCCTCCCCGGCGCCGGAGCTGGAGGTTTTGGCGTTCCTGGCAACGCCGACAGAGGCAATGCTGAAGGCTTACCGCGAGGTTTCACCGAGTTGGCTCTGCCTGGATGGATGGCGCGCGATGATGGAAGTTGCCCCGGTCGCCCAAGCTGGGCAGGTGGAGTCGATCGTCTCGGCGGAGTTCTCGCAGTTCCTGTCCGCGGTGATGGATGCCGCAGGCCTGGTAAGGCACGGGAGGCGCAGTAAAGAGCTGTCGGAATACCTTGGCGCCCAGTGCATAAAGTACAGGCAAGCCGCCGCGCCGGCGCAGGGAGGTGAGTGATGCCACCCGCATTCGGAACTTGCCCTGGCTGCAAAGGCTGGGGAGCACTTTGGAAGATGACGACGCTGGTGAAGCGCTTTCGGCTGTTTGGCCCGCTTGTGCCTCATGACATCTATCGCTGCGACGAGTGCGATGCAGGGGGCAACTGGCCGAAGGTAGTCGGGCTCATCGATAGAAATCGAGATGGTCGCGCCACGAAATCGAACGACGCTAAAACGTGGCGCGCCACGAAGGGGGCCGGAGGATGCGATATGTAACGGTTCGCAAGTTCGCGGCGGAATCTGGCTACACCGAGGACGCCATCAGATCGAAGATCCGCGACGGCGTCTGGCGCAAGGATGACATCTGGATCAGAGCGCCGGACGGCCGAACGCTGATCGATGTGGAGGGATATGAAACATGGGTAGAGATGGGCGGGGAGTCCGAGCAGTCTCGGATTCGAGTATTGAAATCACCTTCATGTATCGGGGTGTCCGCTGCCGGGAAAGGATCGCGCTCAAGCCCACGGCCACTAATCTAAAGCGCGCCGAGCAGCACAAAGCGGCGGTCGAGCATGCGATCGCCGCCGGCACATTCGACTATGCCGTGACCTTTCCGAGCTCTCCGCGAGCCGCCAAGTTCGCCCCCGAAGTTTCGCAGGAGACACTGACCGGCTACCTGACTCGCTGGCTTGAAGCGAAGCGCAAGCACGTCTCCAGCAGCACCTTCGACGGTTATCGGAAGATCATCGAGCACCGCCTGATTCCGGGCCTGGGCGTTCTGCTGGTGGTCGACGTGAAGCGGAAAACAGTGCGGGACTGGCTGGACGGCCTCGAGGTCGGCAACAAGACGCTGTCGAATATCCAGAGCTGCCTACGCTCGGCGCTCAGCGATGCCGTGGAGGAGGAACTGATCGACAGCAACCCGCTGGCGGGCTGGACGTATAGCAGAAAAGAGGAGGTGAAAGACGACGACGTCGACCCGTTCTCGCCGGAGGAGCAGCAGGCGATTCTGGCCGCGATGGAGGGGCAGGGTAGGAACCTGGTGCAGTTCGCCCTGTGGTCTGGGATGCGCACCAGCGAGCTGGTGGGCCTGGAGTGGGGGGATATCGACTGGCTGCGTGGTGAAGTGCATGTGATGCGCGCCATAACGCAGGCGGCGAAAGGGAAAGCGGAGGTAACCAAGACCGCTTCGAGCAGGCGGAGCGTCAAGCTGCTCGGCCCTGCCCTGGAGGCGCTGAAGGCGCAGAAAGCCTTCACCTACCTGGCGCACCAGGAGGTATTCCAGAACCCGCGCACCGGAGAGCGCTGGGCCGGCGACGGCCCGATCCGGAAAACCCTGTGGCAGTGCGCGCTGAAGCGCGCCGGGGTCCGCTACCGGCGCCCATACCAGACCCGCCATACCTACGCCTCGATGATGCTTTCTGCCGGCGAACACCCGATGTGGGTCGCTCAGCAGATGGGGCATAGCGATTGGACGATGATTGCCAGGGTGTATGGGCGTTGGATGCCGACAGCTGATATAACCGCGGGGACCAAAGCTGAGGCTCTATGGATCCCAGATAGAAGTTCAGAAAAGCAGTCAGTCGTTAAACAACCGCTTTGATTTAGGCTTACTCAGATAATCGGAAAGAACAAGGTAGGCCTTTCCGATTTTGTTTAACCCGAGCTTTATCCGATAAACATCAACTTCGTTTGAAAAATTTGTATAAGGATAAAACTCCCTATGAGAAATCATGGCATCATCGTTACGCCAGGTATCTTCATCGAACCAGTTTTGGTCTTGATATTCTTCATAGAAGTCTTTATCCAGGCGAGCAGTGCACCAAGGAAAAAGCTCAAGTGCTAATCTCTCAACATTAAACCTCGCATGGAAAACAAAACCTTTTTGCTCTACCGTCTCTGTCGCACCTTTCCCTGAGATATAAACAGTGATGGGAGTTCTACCGAGTGACTTATTTATCCAATCCTCGAGTTCAACAGACACACTGCCACCTTTCTTAATATGCCTCATCAAAGGCTCATCAATCGCCAACCTGCGCAACCGCTGCTCTGCTTCCGTCCCCTCAAATACTTGAGAAAGGCTTCTTCGTTTTGCTTCACCGAAAACATTTTCTCGCTGAATCTCAATCTTCCATGCCTTTGGCGTCATTTCTATGTTTTCTTCAGAAACATGTGCCCAGCACGTTTCCCCGGTATCAGGCAGATGCGCAATAATGATTACGGGAAGCGAATGGTTTAGCCAGTACTCTCTATGTTCCAAACTCCCATAATAAACCAGAACATCATCTTTCACGGTAAAGTTACCAGGCCCGGTTTTGATTTGAAGGCCTATAAGCTTGCCCGTCGGATGACCGTCCTCTACCAGCTCAAGCTGCGCATCGATCCCCATGTCAGCGATCATTTGCTCCCGAAAAATCCACTTAAGTTCTCGAGCAGCAATCGACTCAATCGCGCTAACCCCAATACGTTCCGTTTCGCTGTATCTGGCCATGGCAGCCCCATCTGCTTTTCTGCCAATGTCTACGATGGCGAGCGCGCATTCAAGGGGGAGCCTCGAAATGACAGCCTTATGCCAGCATTGAGCCTGAGAGCCGCACCACTACAGGGGTAGACGCGGTTTCAAATCCCCCCGGCTCCACCAAACGCAAAGAAAAAGGCGCTGAGCCTCAAGCCCAGCGCCTTTTTTCTTGCCCGCGATTTACCTAGAGCGTCAGGAACCCCAGTCGCGGCATCAATCGCAACTCCTCCTGCTCGGCCACTACTTCCGCGCAGGGCTTGCGCAAGCGCAGCCGCTCTGCGTTGCACAGCAGCGGACCGTCGTCGTCTTCCGCGCTGAGGGGATCATCGATCAGCACCCCCTTGATCAACCCCTGGCGGAACAGCTCGCGGATGGCGAACAGGTTGGCTTCGCGCGGCCCGGCGAGGTCGTCGATGGATTTGAAATCGGTCTCCGTGAGCTGGCTTAGCACGGCGGTGAGCTGGGCCTGGGAGGGTTTGTGATGCATGGGGTACTCCGGGGTGCAGCAGGGTCAAGCATGACTATCGGCGGCAAATGTTAACGCTGGATTAGCAGTCTGACAGACTGATCTGGATCAGCCTGTCAGCGGAATCTTCCGATTCAGTCCCGCGAAACGCCCAGCTCCAGCAGCGCGAGACGCTCTTCCAGGGCAGCGATGCGGGCTTCCAGTTCGACCAGACGGCCTTCATCGTGCCCACCGCCATCACCACGCTCACCGGAGGAACGGCTTCCGCTGGCGGCGATGGCGGCCTGGCGGTCTTCCTCAGTGCCCAGCAGGTGCATGTAGCGGTCTTCGCGCTGGCCACTCTGGCGCTCCAGCTGCACGGCCATGCCGCGGCCGGCGAGGCGTTCGAGTTGGTGGCGGACTTCCTCGGTGTCGTCGAAGTCATGCATGCGCTGGCTGCGGGTGAGCAGTTCGTTGAGGGTCTGCGGGCCGCGCAGGAATAGCAGGCCGAGCAGGATGACCTGCGGTTTGACCAACTCCAGGGCCTTGTCCAGCCGCTGCTCCCAGCGGTCGGCGCGGCTGCCCATGACCAGGCGGGTCATCTCGCGCCCTTCCAGATGACGCAGGGACTGCCCCACCTGGCCCGGGGTGACGTTCATGACCGGGTCGCGGCTGGTCTTCTGGTTGCAGGCGGTGACCAGGGAATTCAAGGTCAGCGGGTAGGCTTCGGGCGTGGTGAGCTGCTTTTCGATCAGGCATCCGAGTACGCGAGCATCCACGGCGCTCAGCGGTTCGAAGTCGGGCATTGTGTCGAGCGACTGGCTCATGGTGGTTTCCGTCAAGTTGGGAACCGCCCTAGCCTAGCCAATTGCGCAGCGTTTGGCAGCCTCAGGCCGCACCGGCCAGGCGGCGGTTCAGCGGTCGTTCAATGACCGCCCAGTGAGAGAAGGACTCCGCCAGCTCCTGCTCACGCCCCTGCGCATCGCGACCCAGGGTGCGCCGGGCGAGATCGCCGGTGAACCAATTGGCGGTGTTGGCGGCCACCACGCGGCCTTCGCCGTTGACCACCAGGGCCTCGTGGCCCATCTGCATCAGGCTGCCCAGCAGCACGCCCTCGAACTCGTGCAGGGCGATATCGGCGGCGGCGACGCCAATGAAGCGACCGTCGACCTGGATCGGCACGGAGAAAGCGAGGATGTACAGGTCGGTGCCGTAGAGGTCGACGAAGGGCCCGACCACTGACGGCTGGCCGCTGGCGCGCGGGCGCGAGAACCAGGGCATGTTGAGGTAGTTGTAGAAGCTCTCGCTGCGGCGGTTGAAGTTCAGGCTCATGGGCACGACCTTGTCGCCGCGGCCGTGGTACCACCACTCCAGGTACATGTCCTGGTCGGCCAGCTCGCCTGGCTCGATCACTACGCCGGTGCCGTGCAGGCGTGTGCCGTCATCGGTGAGATCGTGCTGGATGCGTGGGCGCAGGGCGCCGAGATCCTTCGAGGAAGGACGCTTGCCCTCCTTCGCCAGCTCGCGCCAGATCCCCACGACTTCGCCCGCCAGCTCGTCGAGACGCTGGAAAACGTTACGGATGGAAGCGTCGATGCGCTGGGCGCAGCACTGGAGTTCATCCGTGTGTTGTTCGCTGGACATGACCGGTGGCCTCGCTGTTCTTGTTATCACTCGGGCCAGAGCGGCCCGCGGTATCTGCCTGGTGAATCACTTCGCACGCTCGAATGCGCCCGCCGGGATGGCAGCAAGCGCTGTGCCACTCAGCCGTCGTCTGCGAGCAGGCTCAGGCGCAGGTTGATCAGCCGCTTGATGCCACGGGTGACGTGGGCTTCCGCCAGCGCGCCAGCGAGGTTCGAATCGCCGGCGCTGATGGCTTCCAGAATGGCGCGGTGTTCCTGTTCGATGGTCGCCGCGCCGGGGAAACCCTCCACCGGCAACCACAGCCATTCGCCGATTTCCGCCTGCAGGCGCGTCTCGGCATGGGTAAGGCGCACGGACTGGGCGGCGACGGCGATCTCGATATGGAAACGCGCATCGGCGCGGCGTTGTTCCTGGCGCGTAGTAGCGCTGGCCAGGGCGTCAAGATACTGGGCGATGCGTGCCTGCTCATCGGACGTGGAACGCTGGGCGGCCAGACGCGCGGCCGCGCCGGCGATGGCGACGTGTTCGTCGCCCAGGTCACGCAACTCCAGTGCACTCATCTGGCGCAGCTGGCCCAGCAATGCTTCCTCGGAGGTGTGTTGTGGCGAGCAGACGAAACTGCCGCCGTTGCGCCCACGCCGAGTCTCGATCACGCCGCGTTCGCGCAGCTCCGCCAGCGCATCGCGCAAGGTAACGGTAGCGACGCCGAACTGCATGGCCAACTCGCTTTCGCTGGGCAGTTGCTCGCCTTCGGCGTAGAGGCCGAGGTCGACCATCTCCACCAGCCGGCGTGCGACTTCCTCGGTGCGCCCTTCCTGGCGCAGGCGCATGAAGCTGGCGGGGCGGACTTTCCTGAATTCATTCATAGGCGGCAGTGCGAGGGGCGCTCGGGGCGGACGCTTCCTGCGCGAAATGTTCCTGTTCTGGCGGTGATGGCGAAGTCTAACCGCGTGATGGCAGCGGCCTCGCTCAAAACTATGTCTCCATATTTTTAAATCGCTTTCCGGACTTTCAGCAAGGTCTTTCGGCGCGAAAAGCCCTTTCGAACGCTCATTTTTCGACCTGTATTGGCAACCGCAAAAACATAAGATATGGTTTCAAATGTATTTGCCAGCGACGGTCCGCAGGCCGTCTCCGCCAACAACAGCAAGAACGAGGAGCGATACGCATGAGCCAGCCAACCCGCGCCGAATGGGAAGCCCGCGCCAAGTCTCTGAAGATCGAGGGCCGCGCTTTTATCCAGGGCGAGTACCTCGCCGCCGCCTCCGGCGACACCTTCGATTGCATCAGCCCGGTGGATGGCCGCCTGTTGGCCAAGGTCGCCAGCTGTGACGCCGCCGATGCCGAGCGCGCCGTGCAGAGCGCCCGCGCCACCTTCGATTCTGGCGTCTGGTCGCGGGAAGCACCGGCCACCCGCAAGGCGGTGATGATCCGCTTCGCCGCCCTGCTGGAAGAACACGCAGAGGAACTGGCGCTGCTGGAAACCCTGGACATGGGCAAGCCCATCGGCGACTCGCTGAACGTCGACCTGCCGGGCGCCGCTGAGTCCCTGCGCTGGAGCGGCGAGGCTATCGACAAGGTCTACGACGAAGTGGCCGCCACCTCCCATGACCAACTTGGCCTGGTCACCCGCGAGCCGGTGGGCGTGGTTGCCGCCATCGTGCCATGGAACTTCCCGCTGATGATGGCCGCCTGGAAACTCGGCCCGGCACTGGCCACCGGCAACTCGGTGATCCTCAAGCCGTCGGAGCGCTCACCGCTCACCGCCATCCGCATCGCCCAGCTGGCCATCGACGCGGGCCTGCCGGCTGGCGTCCTGAACGTGCTGCCCGGCTACGGCCATACCGTCGGCAAGGCCCTGGCGCTGCACATGGACGTCGATACCGCGGTGTTCACCGGCTCCACCAAGATCGCCAAGCAACTGATGGTCTATGCCGGCGAATCGAACATGAAGCGCGTCTGGCTGGAAGCTGGCGGCAAGAGCCCGAACATCGTCTTCGAAGACGCCCCGGACCTGCAGGCCGCCGCCGAAGCCGCTGCCGCCGCCATCGCCTTCAACCAGGGCGAAGTCTGCACCGCCGGCTCGCGCCTGCTGGTGCAGAAGTCGATCAAGGCGAAATTCCTGCCGCTGGTGGTCGAGGCGCTCAAAGGCTGGAAAGCCGGCCATCCGCTGGACCCGGAAACCAACGTCGGCGCCCTGGTCGATGGTCGTCAGTTGGAGCAGGTGCTGGGCTACATCCAGGCCGGCCAGGACGAAGGCGCGAAGATTCTCACCGGCGGCAAACGCGTGCTGGAGGAAACCGGTGGCACCTACGTCGAACCGACCCTGTTCGACGGCGTGAGCAACGCGATGAAGATCGCCCGCGAGGAAATCTTCGGCCCGGTGCTCTCGGTCATCGAGTTCGAGGACGCCGAGGAAGCCATCCGCATCGCCAACGACACCCCGTACGGGCTGGCCGCAGCGGTGTGGACGCGCGACATCTCCAAGGCCCACCTCACCGCTCGTGCCCTGCGCGCCGGCAGCGTGTGGGTGAACATGTACGACGGCGGCGACATGACCGCGCCCTTCGGTGGCTTCAAGCAGTCGGGCAACGGTCGCGACAAGTCGCTGCACGCCTTCGACAAGTACACCGAGCTGAAGGCGACCTGGATCAAGCTGTAACGCGATCCACAGCACGAGAGGTTTGGAGCAAGACGGCGCGCGGCCGATGCCGCGCGCCGAACAATAACAACAACGCTTTCCGTTGCCCCCATTGGCTGCCAACGCGAAAACCTCAGACAGGACACCCACGATGAACAGCTCGATCCAGCCAGGCGCCGCCCTGGACCGCGACGCGGAGCAACTCCGCGCGCTGGGCTACACCTCCAATTTCGAACGCAGCATGACCCTGTGGCAGAACTTCGCCCTGGGCTTCACCTACCTTTCGCCGGTGGTCGGCGTGTACACCCTGTTCGGCCTGTGCCTGGCCGCCGGCGGCCCGCCGATGTTCTGGTCCTACCTGCTGGTGGGCATCGGGCAGATGCTGGTGTGCCTGATCTTCTGCGAAGTCGTCTCGCAGTTCCCCATCTCCGGTGGCGTCTATCCCTGGGCACGACGCCTGGTGGGCAAACGCTGGGCGTGGATGGTCGGCTGGATTTACTCCGTGTCGCTGTGCGTGACCATCGCCGCCGTGGCCCTGGGCGCGGGCCCGTACATCGCCACACTGCTCGGCTTCGAGTCGACGCCGGTGACCAACACCTTCGTTGCCCTGGCGCTGACGGTGATCGCCACCCTGCTGAATCTTTCCGGCACCAAATTGCTGGCCCGCGTGGCGATGTTCGGCTTCATCTGCGAGCTGCTCGGCGCGCTGGTGATCGGCACCTACCTGCTGATCTTCGAACGTCACCAGCCGTTCTCGGTGCTGTTCAACACCTTCGACATCCGCATCGACGGCAGCTACTGGCCGGCCTTCCTCACCGCCTCGCTGGCGGGGATGTTCCTCTACTACGGCTTCGAGGCCTGCGGTGACGTCGCCGAGGAAACCCCGAACCCCAGCCGGCGCATTCCCAAGGCCATGCGCATGACCATCTGGATCGGCGGTGGCGCAGCCATCTTCGCCGCCCTGGCGCTGATCCTCGCGGTACCGGACATGGCGGCGGTGATCTCCGGCGCCGACAAGGACCCGATGACCACCATCCTCGACAACGCCTTCGGCGTGACCGGCGCGCGCCTGGTGATGGCCGTGATCATCGTCTCCTTCGTCTCCTGCGTACTCAGCCTGCAGGCCGCCGCCAGCCGCCTGCTGTACTCCTACGCCCGCGACGAGATGGTGATGGGCAGCGGCCTGCTCAAGCGCCTGTCGCCCAACACCCACGTACCGGTCGCCGCGCTGATCGCTTGCGGCGTGATCCCCAGCGTCATCGTCTGCGCCGGCTTCTACCTGCAGAACGCCATCGCCATGGTGGTCAGCTTCGCTGCCATCGGCATCTACCTGTCGTTCCAGATGATCGTCGGCGGCGCCCTGTTCGCCCGCCTGCGCGGCTGGAAGCCGAGCGGCGCCTTCACCCTGGGCAACTGGGGCTGGATCGTGAACATCCTGGCGCTGACCTATGGCGTGCTGGCGATCATCAACATGTCCTGGCCGCGCACGCCGGATGCGCCCTGGTACCTGAACTACGGGATCATCCTGGTGGGCGGCATCGTGATCGTACTGGGCCTGGCCTACATGGCCTTGTTCCGCCCCTTCGACAAGGGCACCGCTCCCCATGGGGATGCGTGGAAGCTGCATCAGCAATAAGCGTTGAAGCGAAACGAAAACGCCCGGCAGGATGCCGGGCGTTTTTCCATGAGCGTGCATTCGTCTCTGGGGGTCAGAGCCGTACCACCTTTGCGTACATCTCGGTATAGGCCTCACCCATTCCGCGAGCGGTAAATGTGTTGAGAAAACGCGACCGTGCTGCCTGCCCGTAGCGCTCAGCCAACTCGGGGTCATCCCACAGGGTTTGCATCGCCTGGCGCAATGCCAACGCATTGGCTGGCGGCACCACGATGCCAGTTTCGGCATGCCGGTTGATAAAGCTGGTGCCAGTACCAATCTCGCTGCAGATCAGCGGCTTGCCCATCATGGCCCCTTCCAGCAAGCCGATACCGAACGCCTCCGAGCGCAAGTGCGAAGGGAAGATGACTCCGTAGCAGGCGGACATCAGGTTGATCTTCTCCTGCTCATCGACCTGCCCCAGGAAATGCACGTTACGCAGACCGCTTTCCGCGGCCAGCTGCATCAGTTGGCGCTCCATCGGCCCGGCGCCGACAATGAGCAGGGGCCAGGGAGCGTCCCTCATCGCGTCGAGCAGATAGTGCAGCCCCTTGTAGTAACGCAGCACACCGACGAACAGGTAGAAGCGCTCGCCGTATCGCTGGCGTAACTCCGCGACATGGGTGGGATCAGGACGCGGGTAGAGGTCCTGTTCCAGTCCGATCGGAATCGAGCAGGCCCTGTCTGCATGACGACGGAGCACGGCGGAGCTTTGCAGATAGTTCGGGCTGGTGGCGACGATTGCATCCACCCGCCCGAGAAACGCATGCATCAGCGGCCGATAGAGCTGCAGCAGGACCTTCTGTCGCACGATGTCCGAGTGATACGTCACCACGCTGGGCTTTCCTCGACCTTCGAGCAGATGGACGAGGTCCATGAATGGCCAGGGAAAATGGTAGTGAATGACGTCCGCCTGCTCGGCGAGCTGCGCGAACGCTCCCAGAGCAGACCAGGAGAAGCCGGTGGACGCGATCTGCAGGTCCTGCTTGGCCTGCACCAGTCGGAAACTGGAGGTCGTCACCGGCTTCATCGGCTCCCTGGCCAACGAAAGCACCGTGTTCTCGCATCCCTGGAGAGCCGTTGCGCGAGTCAGATGCCGAATGAACATCTCGACCCCGCCGTACTGCTCCGGGCCGAAGGTCTTGTAGAAGTGCAGGACCTTCATGACGGGAGGGAGCCGGTCAGCATCAGGCGCCTGCCGTCAGTGGAACCCACAGGCCATCGAGGTTCTGGATCGGGCACTGATCATTGAAATCACTGGCGTCCGTACGCTCCGCAGTCATTCCCACAGCGCCATCGGTCGACTTCCTGAAGGTGATCAGGCCGCAGTTCTGGATACGCACGCTCAGCGGGTTTACATCCGGGAACTTGCCCGGCTCAACGGTGAAGCCCGGATAGCCGCTGATGACTTTGCTCACTTTGCCAACGACACGGTGAAGCTCGAGGCGGGTTTCACCGTTCTCCAGCTGATTGAAGCGCAAGTACTGGCCATTCTGCGTGGGAACGCTGGCCACCTTCGGCTGGGCTGGGGTTTGCACCGGCGCGTCGGCCGGTTTGTCACATCCAGCCAGTACCAGCAAGGCAATACCCGCGACGAACAGTTTGTTCATTAAGAAATACTCCTGAGGAGGTTACATTTGCGTTGAGAAAGCAGTGCGAAGTTTCAGGCGCGCCACGCGCCGGTCAACCGGCGATAGAGCTGGCGCGCATGCAGCGCGAGGTCCGAGGAAAGAGAGAAGAGCAGCAGCGAGGCAATCGAGACGAGCCAACGACGGCGGAACCAGCAGAACAGGTATTTATTCGCCAGTAGTTGTGCGTAGCGCAGTGCCTTTTGCCGTGGCGCTCTCCTGTCGCGCAGTGCCCTCTGCTCGGCCGCCGTCATGACCGACTCGGGTGCGTACGGCCGACTGAGGAATCTTTTCGGAGGCGTAATGGCCAGGCAGTGCCAGTCATGGATCTCGAAGTTCTCCACCAGGAGATCCTC
The DNA here is from genome assembly GCF_016919445.1 of Pseudomonas sp. PDNC002. Taxonomy (NCBI): domain Bacteria; kingdom Pseudomonadati; phylum Pseudomonadota; class Gammaproteobacteria; order Pseudomonadales; family Pseudomonadaceae; genus Pseudomonas; species Pseudomonas sp. PDNC002. The sequence continues at coordinate 158,144 of NZ_CP070356.1, forward strand.
CCAAGCGCTGAACAATGCGAAGCTGGTATAGGAGATATGTGGCAGATCGAGGTCGAGGCCATTCTTCTGCGCGAAGCGCAGGAATATCGCCTGCTCCGGCAACAGACGGAACGAGGTGTAGCCCTGGAAAGTACCAATGGGATTGATGCGTGGACCGCCCTTCAGGTAGAGAAACTCGGCCGGAAGAGTCCCGATGTTCCAGAGTTTGCGCAGGTCGCTGGTCCGCCCGAACTGCAGGGTGTCGGTGAGATGGAACAGATAGGACAAGCGCATTGGATTACGCAGAAACAGGCTGGAAACACCAATGCGCTCGCCGAACAGAACTGCCTCAGCTCCATCCCCCATCAGTGCGAGGACACGATCTCCTTGCACGAGGTGGTCGGTACGCAACTTCATGCAGTACTCACGCTCGGCAAGGGCGAGCCCATTAACCATGGTCGCGATTAGCTTGTTGACGTTGTTGGGGTTGCCATTGACGTCATCGAAATGGACCACTGAGTCATCCACCATAAACTGGACGCCTGCGTAGTCGGGGGGTTCCCCCGCGTCAGTGGTGGAGAGGATGATCTGAGCGCGCGGCAAATGCTTGCGGACAGAGGCGATGGCGCGGCCGGCAATATCCACGCCCCCTTCTCGCAACGGTCCCTGAAGCAGGACAGTCAATTGGCTGGAGTCGATCGTCATGGCTTGCCGTTGAGTTTTTCCGCCAGCATCAGCCCCAGAGCCACTACCGTCACCGTAGGGTTGCGCGAGCCACACCGCGGAAACAGCGACGAGCCGGCCACGTAGACATTGGCACTGCCCTTAAGACGGAAGTCGGGATCGACAACGCCGTTGTCGCCATCCGCCATGTTCAGCATGCCCACCAGATGGTGAGTGCCAAAGGCATTGTGATAATGCCGCCGCTCGGCTGCGCGCACGGGTATGACACCCAAGGTTTCCATCTTCGAATAGAGCGTCTCGATCACCTTGTCATAGAGGTGCTTGTTGCCGTGATAGCCATCGGTATCCATGTGCACACCATCGGCTTCGTAGAACAACGAAACGTCCCACTCGGGTGGAATTTCCAGTAGCACGTAGAGACTCAGAGTCCCGGACAGATCTGCGACCGCCTCTCCCACGGACCAATCATTGAGTTTGGTCAGATTCAACGAACCGGCCAATGCTGCATCTCCAGGCGGAGTCATCAGACCTAGCGTGGTGTACTCGATGCCATCCTGTTCGCCGGAGAGTTCCGGAATGACGACCTGTGCGGCCGTGTTGACCTGGTAGAACGGAATCTTCGCGCCTGGTAGGTGGCAAGCGAGCTCGGCCACGGCATGGTCCTGATAGTAGTGCCCCATGAACTCCTGAGGCACGCCTGGCGGCAGGTTGCTCCGCCAGAGCAACTTGAGCGACTCAACGCCATGTGCCGCCACCACCACTCGATCAAAGCGAATGGTCAACGGTCCTTTGGGCGTGTGGCAGACAGCTGCTACCGCCTTCTCGCCCTCGAAATGCAGGCGCTCGACCAGCACCTCGTTGAGCACCTCGACGTCATTGCGTATGTGCAGCGAGCGGGTCTTGGCATCCATGGGGCAGAGCTCGCAATCTCCGGCGCCCATGCATACGCCTTGTCCCTGCGTATTCTCTACGGACAGGTTATGCGCTTGCGCCCCGATATACGCCTGAGGGAAATAGCCCTCCAGCGCCTGGTGCCAGTGACTGACGCCTTTGATGGCGCTGAGCGGATTGCGCCCATCCGGATCGCGCGGATCAGCACTGATGCGCAGGAGTTGTTCGGCCTCCCGGTAGTAGGGCTCGATTACCTGGTAGTCAAAGGGCCAACGGAAGGAACCCGCATCACGTGAAAATACGTTGGCGCTCAGCCGGAAACTCAACCCTCCCCAATGGTTGGAACAGCCACCATCGACCAGAATGTAGTCCGAGGCGCAGTCGGCTGGTAGCTCCTCTGGTGTATTGAACGCATGCTTGGAGACATAGGAGCGACGAATCAGCGCGTCGTGCCGATCATCCGCCTGCATCTGCATGAAGCGCTGGCGGCGCTCGAAGATGTTGAACTTCTCGCCACGCTCGACGAGCAGGCACGGCCCTTTCAGGTCTCGTGCCACGGTGCGCCCGGCGAAGCCATTGCCGATGATAAGTGTCTCGACGAACATCAACCGGCCACCCTGTAGAAGCCCGGCGTCCCAAGGGATCGCTCGTAGGGATCGACCACAAACAACGCTCGGTTGTGATGGACAAGCCCATTCACCAGGGCCATACGGTCGTCATCCGTCAATTGGCGCGAATACAGCTTGAGCAGCAGCTCGGTGGGCAGATGATGGAACTTCACCGAGCTATTGCGTGCAAGGAAGGCCTGGAAATCGAGTTTCTGCGCTTCGGAGCGCTGACCGAACATCAACCCGGTCAGGCCTCCACCCGCCCCCAATAGGACGCCAACGCCAACACCGAGAACAAGGTTTCTGCGCTTCATGCCATCGCCCCCGACTTGCCAAGGCACAGAGTCATGCCTTCACCTGGATCAGTCTTTCGTAGAAGAAGCGGATCAGTTGGCGAAGCTTGGATATCGGCCACGCAATCAGCGGTGAGCTCATGTACATCTTCTCCACCACGGTGGAGATCAGGAACAGGCTGAACCGACTGGCATCTTCCTTGGCGTTGAAGGTTCCAGGGGTGTTGTTGAACATATCGTTCACCTGGCGCCCAATGAAGCCGAGATAAAGACGGGGAGCCAGCAATACCAGACTCTTGCCCTGCAGACCTCGGAACAGGAACGTGAAAGTAGCCAGCTTGCGGATGAAGTCCTTGATCACGGCCCTTTGGTGCAGCCCCAGATCGATGACCAGGTAGGACTCTCCAGCAGCCCGAAGCTTGTCGGCGATCACTGTCGCATCAGCGATGAACTCGCCGTTGGCAACACTACCTCTGGCGTGCAGGAAATCGTCGAGTTCGAAACTTCGCAGCGATGCCGAGGGGCCCTTCTCGTCGACTCGCCACTGGCGTTCATCGATGACAACGACTGGTGTGAGCATCGAGCTCTCCAACTCGATCCGCGACAAGTAATCGACAACAGAAGGCAACTGTCCCTGGGCAGCCTCCTGAGAAATCAGGAATATTCTCATCCGACACGCTCCACATACGAACGGAAGGGAGTGGAGTTGTGGATCGACCGTATGCAATCAGCGAAGCCGGGGAAATAGAAAACGCCACCATTGCGACGATAGAGGCGAACTGCCGATATCAGCGTGCCGGGCCAGGCAAGAGCTTGCGGGTGGAAATAGTCTTCCAGGGTGCGGAAGAACCAGCTCTGCATCGGACGCTGGCGCAGCATGTTGCGGAATTCGCTGCTGCCATAGACCAGGTTGCGTTTAGCGGCCTGGGGGTTCTCCAGAAAACCGAAGGCAATTGCCTCGACCATGGTATTCGGCAGTTGGTCCAGCAGAACCCACTTTTCATAATCCTTGATGAAAGCCAATACCGAGTCGAGATCGTTGCCGAAGCTGCAGCTCTGTACCACCTGATCCACCAGCTTCAGCCAAGTCCGCGAACTGATCTTCTTCAGGCCGGTTGGAATGTGTACCGCCGCATCTGCAGCCACATACTTGTGGGCGAAGCGTTGCAAACGTATCAGCGCCTCTTCGGCAGAGAATCGCAGCAGTGGCTTTTTGTGCAGGAAGGAGAACAACGCCGGCCCGGTCGTCACATAGCGACCATTGGCCGATTCGACCGGCGACTCTACGCCAAGCAGCGCACGTGACGTGACCGATTGAGTGATGCCGTAGGGATTCACCCTGGTCGGGACGCCACCATGGGAAGCGCGGATACCATGCTCGATGTCCTCGAACTCAGTCCACAGCAAGGACTCGTCCAACGGATAGGCATTCCACACCTCTTTGCGGCAGATATAAAGGCTGCCGGTGGGATAGCTCAGGTCCTTGGAGTAGCGCATGGGGCTGGCGAAGCAGAACCCGGTACGTTCGATTTCCGCGAACAGCGCCGGTGCGATACTGACCGCCTCGTCGGCCGTTCGGTGCAAGCCCTTCATCCCTTGACCGATACTTCCCATCGCCATGCCGTAATCGGAATAGCGTCGGGGGCCGAGATTACGAACGTTATCGAAGAACAGGCTTTGCAGCGTCATCAACGGATAGCGCGGACCGAAACGTCGAACCATCTCGCCAAAATGGCTGGGCAGGAACACACGATCGTGCAGGATCACCAGGTTGTTGTACCGAGCCTCCTGAGCCAGGCGATTCTTCTTCTTGCAGATCTGTACCGGCGGCGCGGTGATGTCTTCACCCACGATGCGCACCTGGTCGAAGTAGCGGAAATTCTTTCCGGGGACACCACAGAGCAGGATCTCCTTGTTGGGGATATCCAGCTCGAGGATTCGCTGCACTACCGCGTTGAGCACGGTGGCATCTTCCGGCCCCACGGGTAGGCCGAAGGTCCAGCTGTCCAGGTCGTCGTCGCTTTCCGCAGGAAGGCTTGCCGTCTTCTGGTAGGTGACGCGCGTGGGGCTGCGCTCGATGCAGGTCAGCGCATCCTTGAAATAGTCACGGTCCAGGTAGCTCTCCATCGGCGCATCTTCGATGAGCGTCAGCGTGCTGCCCTTTTCGAGGAAATGCACCGCGTCCCACAGTAGAAGCGGGGCGAGCGGAGAGTCGCTCTGCACACAGTAGAAGCAGTACGAGCCATCCCCATAGATATCCAAGGGTCGCTTGGCCGCGTGCAGCTTACTGACTGTGAAGTCCGGTCGTCGGTCCGCAGTACGACGAAATGAAATCAACCGTTGGCAATTCGGCGGCAACGTCACAGTATCCGGCAGTGCACGGAGTAGCTTGGGCGTGAGATAACCCAACTTCGAATGGTGTTGAAGCTGTATCGTTTTCATACTTCTACGAGATATTTGTCGTTCAGCGCTCCCGGGACCTTGACCACTACGGTCACTGCATCGGACAGCGCCTTGAAGGCGGTGACGTCCCCTGGCTCGAGCACAATGATTTCTCCTGCGCCCCAGGTCTTGCCGCACATCTCGACTTCACCGGAAAGGATCAGGGTCACCTCAGTGGCGATCTTGTGGTAATGCGCAGCCTCGGAATCACCGGCCTGATAGGGCTTCACTGCCACTTCGCAGGCCTGGGTGCTGAAGGCTGTAGGGGTGAAGCCGCCGACGAACCAGCCCTTCACCATGTCTTTCAGGTTCGCGGAGTTCATCGGGCGCCTGCCGTTTCGAAAGCGTGCAACTGATGAGTGTCCTTCAGCGGGTGGTACTGACTGGCCTCGATACGGAAAGTACCGATCTTCTTGTGCAGCAGAACCAGCTCATTCAGTGCCGGCGCAATGTAGAAGGCATCATTCACCTTGGCGTCCTTGCGGATCATTTCCTTCACCGCCTCGATGAACACTGCACCGCGGTCAAACCAGTACAAGCCGGCCACTGCGTGATTACTGATCGGGTTCTTCTCCGCTGCCTCGACGACGTAGCCTTCGGCGTTCAGGCGCGCGAAGGAGTAGCGAGGATGCAGCGACTTGAAGGTCACCACGCCGGCATCGCACTGGTCATTGCGGAAACCACCGACGATGTCGCGCAGCGAGCCATCGAGCAGTTCATTACAGTTAAGGATCAGTAGTTCGTCCTCATTGTCGATGCTCTCCGCTGCCAGCAGGGCGGTGCAGGCCGCCCCCATGGTGAGGGCCTGGACAGCGTGAACGCTGGCCACCTGGCTCATCTGCTGCAGCATGTTGCGCAAGTGGAACCTGGAGACATCCGCCTTCGGCAGCATGCAGATGATGCGAGCAGGCTCCAGTGCCAGGCAGCTCTCCACCAGATGCTGGATCAGCGGAATGCCGTCGCGCTCGGACAGGTAATCGGGGTAGCTGCTCTCGGCCTTCACCGAAGCGCCTTCGCCACTGGCCAGCAATACGATGTTCAACTTGCGCATGATCAGGCCTCCAGCCGTTCTTTCCGCTCGCCTTCGATCTGCGCGATGCGGCGGGTAATGTTCTCCAGGGTGACGTCTTCCACGTCCTCGACCACGAGGACATGCGCACCGGACGCACGGGCGGCACGAATGCCGTTCTCGTTGTCTTCCACGATCAGGCACTCATCGGGGGACAGGCCGAAGGACTGGATGGCCTTGGTATAGATGTCCGGGGCGGGCTTGGGGCTCTTCACGTCTTCGTTGGACAGTTTCAGGTCCAGGTACTGGTCCAGACGCGCCTTCTCCATCATCACCTCGACGGTGTTACGAATGGAGTTGGAGGCCACTGCGAGCTTGTAGCCGCGGTTCTTCAGCGAGGACAAGGCATACTGGTGGTTGAAGGTCGGCTTGCACTGGGAGTAGACGATCTCCATCGTGTACGCCTGCTTCATCTCGTTGATGAAGTCGTGCAACTCGACCGGCAGGTCGTGTTCGACGCTGAGCATATTGAGTTTGCGCGAAGTCGGCAGACCGTCATAGGTGGTCAGGTGGTCGTGGCGGCTGATGGTGTGACCGAACAGATTCAGAGCCTTGTTCAGTGCCTCGTAATGCCAATCTTTCGCTTCGATCAGCACGCCGTCCATGTCGAAAATCACTGCTTTGATCATGAGATCATTCCTTGAAGAAAGTGCGGGCGGATTCCGGTACATCCGTACATAGCGTCAGATTCACCGCGCCCTGGAACTCGGCCAGCAGCTGCCACAACGGCAGATGTTCGCGCCCGTGCAATTCGGAGGAGACGACGCATATCTGTTTACCGCTGGCCAACAGATCGGCGAGTTGCTCACGGGAGTACCATTCGCTTCCGAAGCTATCCAGCCAGATACCATCGGCCTCGCACAGCCAGGCGGGCACCGGCTCGATTTCACTGAGTCGGCTGTAGGTGCTGACACCGCTGGCGAGGTAGCTGCGCATGTCAGGAACGGCCATGTCGAAGACAAACCAGTTGCTGTGTCCATGCGCTGCAAATGCGGCCTGGAGCGGCTCGCACAAGCCGTCTGCCTTGATGTTCATGGCCAACGGCAGATTCCGCCCTGACATGATCTCCAGCAGATCGTCGAGGGACATCTCGTTGCCGTTGGGCATGTCATGGGAAATGACCAGGCGGCCAGCGACATCACGCACATCGGTCTCGGTGCCGAAGCCCAGGTCGAAGGAGCGTTCGAAGGCAATCTTCAGATTGCGCTCGGGCTTTTCCAGCCAGTAGCCGCGATGACTGATGATCTGCATGATCAGCGCTCCGCAGTGGCGGACTGGCTGACCGGCAGGCTGAGGAACAGGTCTAGGTCCGCCGGGATGCCGAGGCCGTACATCCCCGCCCCTTCGGAACCAATGCTGTAGTGAACGATGCGGGCGTCCTGTTCGATCATCTCGTTGTAAGCCGGCGCGACATAGAACTCGCCGTTGACGCGCAGGTTCTTGTCGAACATCGACTCGATGGCAGAAATCAGTTGGCGACCGCTGCGGAAGTTGTAGATGCCGACCGTGGCTTCATCAGAGATCACTTCCTTCTCGATGACGCGGTCGATGCGGCCGTTATCGGCGAAACCGACGAAGGACCATTTCGGATCATCGGCCTTCATGGTCATGATCAGCCCGTCTGCCTGCTGCTCATCCATCGCACGCAGGTAGTCGTTGATATCGATGTCCACATACTGGTCGCTGTTGGCGATCATCACAGGATCATCGGAGTCGATCAGCCCCTTCGCAGCGTACACGGTGCAGGCTGCGCCTTCGGTCAGGCCATTCAGCTCGACGATGGCACAACCCGGTGCCCACTCCTGCAGCTTGCTTTTAAGGCCGTACGCTTCGATATGAGCGGCCTGGCAAATGAAGATGAAGCGGTGCTCGCAGGCCGGCGTCAGGTTGTCGATCACTACCTTGATCATCGGTACCGAGTGCACCGGGATCAGCGGCTTGGGATCCTTGTATCCAGCGACCGCGAAACGGCTTCCGGCGCCGGCCATGGGAACTACTATGTTGAGCATCTGCTTTTCCTTCACTTGCGCAGAATGAATTCGTCGTACGCGTCCATGACTTCGCTGACGGGGCCGAGCATCTGTACGCGCCCGTCCTTTAGCCAGCACACACGGCTGCACAGTTCTCTAATGCGAGCAGAGTCGTGGGAGACGAACACCACTGTCTGATTTCCCGTCAGCATCTCCCGCATCGTCGCCTCCGCCTTCTCGCGGAAATGGCCATCGCCGACGCTCAGAACCTCGTCCAGCAGGATCACGTCCGGGCGCGAGTACTTGGAAATGGCAAAGCCGAGGCGGGCGCGCATACCTGTCGAATAGCTGCGTACCGGTAGGTCGGCGGAGTTGCCGAGTTCGGCGTAATCGAGAATCTCGGCGGTCAGTTCGCGCATGCGCCTGCGGGTCATCCCCATGAGCATGCCGCTGAGAACGATGTTGTCGCGCGCATCGAGGTTGTCGTCGAAGCCCAGCTGCAGATTGAGCAGCGAGACGCTGGCAACGGCAGTGTCCAGGCGACCGCGGGTCGGCTGGTAGATGCCTGCCAGCACCCGGAGCAGGGTGCTCTTGCCAGCGCCGTTGCTGCCAACAACACCAAAGGTCTCACCACGGGCGACGGTGAACGAGATGTCGTGCAATACCGTGGTGGCGCGAGAACTGAACAACCGCAGACCACGACGGAAAGACAGGGACAGGCGATCAGCTGTCAGGGCAATTGCGTCTGTCATTTGCTCAACGCCATCGCATAGGAATTCTTGTTTCCGGCGATGAACAGCACCGCCAGCACGAAGAGCACCGCGGCCCCAGCGAACAGCGCCAGGAGACTGTCGATCGAAGGCGCATGGCCGTACATCAGGACATCGCGGTACAAGGAAATCAGAGTGGCCAGTGGGTTGAGGTCGAGCAGCATGTGGAACTGCTCCGGCACATTCGCCTTGGCGTAGAACACGCCCGAGGCGAACATCAGGAACTGCAGCGCCGACGAGATCAGGATGCGCAGATCGGGCAGGAAGGGAATCAACCCAGCGACAAAGATGCCCACACCAGCTGTGATGATCAGCTGCAGGAAGGCAATCAGCGGCAAGTACAGCCACAGCACGCTGGGTGTAAATCCGACTGCGCACAACAGAGCCAGCAACAGCACCACCACCAGCGACTCCTTGACCACGTCCTTGAAGATCGAGGTCAGAGGGAAAATGAGTGGATTGACTCTGCAATGCTCGAGAATGTGCTTCTTCTCGTAGATCGCATCGGTGCAATTCATCACGCTCTTGTTGAACCAGGTCCAGAACGTGACGCCGATGATCAGGAAGACAGCGAAGTTTTCCACCTGAATACGCAGCAGATGGCCGAACACGGTGTAGTAGATGCCCAACAGCATCAACGGCTCGAGCAGCCACCAGGCAAGGCCCAGGCGTGTTCTGGTGGTTTCGGACTTGAGCCCAAGACGAGCACGCTCGATAGATATCCGGACCGCCGACCAGATACCACCCCCTCCCCCTAGCAGGAAACGCACAACACAACCTCACACTTTTCAAAGGCCAAATGACGCCGCACCGAAAGAGAGAGCTTTTGATCGCTCCCGTCCGGACTCCTAAGCATCAAGGCGAAAAAACATCACCACCGGACAAAAAGTGCCCGTCGGCGAAACCCCCAAATAATCGACGCAGCAAACGCCGAAATTGCCTACTTAACTTCTAGCCGCAGATGTTTCTCTGCTTGAGGCCCGAGATTTTCCGTCAGGAAAGTAGCTCGTGCCCCTAAAACGACCAACGAACCGGCAGCCTGAGTAAATACCATCCACCCCCCTTGAATCGCAGACGACTCAAGCAGCTGAACGGAAGGTCTCAGTGAGAGATTTCTCGCCCCGGCATTACCGGCTAGGCAAGAAAGACGAAGGGAGGTTTTCAGCAATGCAGTCCCTTACTTCCCGAAAACAGAAGGCGCGCCACATCAATGTGACAGAATCATTAACCGCAAAATATCCCCAGAAATGTAAGAAATTTCCGAAAAGTAGCACAATGATACCCTCCGAAAAGCACGTACGGTAGGGAAAAGAACTGTAGATTCGTCGGAATTTATTTCTCGATACAACGATATCAGCTGGCCATCTCTTCGGGAGAATCGCAAACCACCGCCAGCCCAGAAGTTTTGAGCAAGGATTTTCTCTACCAAATGGCGCACTTACGTAGCATTTACCGACATGCTCGAAGGTAAATAGTACGTTCGTGCCTGCTTTGTCCAAAGCCGGTGGACCTACTTGCCCCCTCTTCCCTGCGGGCCCGCAGACACAACTACAGCTGAATTTCCGCCCCACTCCATCTCCGCTCTCCCCCTCCCGGCGCTTCCGCCCATTGCTTCAAGGAGCGCGTCGGCAGGTCGAAATATTCCCGCGTGCGGGCATAGCCGTGCCCTCCCATGCGGCCGATGGCGTCGAGGCCGAGTTGGTCGATGTACAGCGTGGCGGGATCGATCAGGTCGTCACGCACATGGGCCATCAGCACTTCGCCGAGGATGATTTCCCGCGACTGACCGATGGACAGCGCCATCATTCGTCGGCACTCCAGCGCCACCGGCGCCTCGCCGATGCGCGGGCAGCTGACGCGCGTGCCGGGGATGGCGGTGAGGCCGGCGGCCACCAGTTCGTCGAAGCCCGGCTCGAAGGGCACGGCGCAGACGTTCATGGCTTCCACCAACGCGTCGGAGACGATGTTCACGGTAAACTCCTGGTTCTGCCGGATGTTCAGCGTGGTGTCCTTGGGGCTCAGGTCGCTGTAGTTCTCCACGCCCAGGGCGAGGATCGGCGGGTCGGCCGACAACGCGTTGAAGAAGCTGAAGGGCGCGGCGTTGGCGCGCCCTTCGGCGTCGATGGTGGTGACCAGGGCGATGGGCCGAGGCACCACACTGCCGATGAGGATCTTGTATTTCTCGCGGGCAGACAGCTGCTGGAAGTCGAAGCTGAGCATGGGGTGGTCCTTCAGTAGGCACACGGTGCGTGCGCGTCGAGCAGCGGTGCATCGGCACTGTACGAGTCGGCGAAGGGAATCGCGGAATGAAACAGCGTGCGCCAAGGCGGATTGCCGAAGGCGCGCTCGGCGTGGTGCTGCATCTGCTTCTGGAACAGCGCATCGGCGCGGCGTTGCAGGTCGGCGTAGTCGGCGCCGATCACTTGGCCATCCTGCATGACGCTGCGGCCGTCGATGAAACTGGCGATGCAGTCGTCGCCGCGCCCGGCGGTGAACAGGTTCTTCAGCGGGTCGAAGAACGGTCCCTGATGGAAGTCGCCGAGGCGGAACACCGTGATGTCCGCGCGGGCGCCTGGAGCGAGGCGGCCAAGATCATCGCGGCCCAGCGCCTGGGCGCCGCCGAGTGTCGCGGCGTTGTAGAGGTCGAGCATGCGCGTGTGCTCGGTATCGCCTTCCTTCACCCTCGCGATATTCAGGCCCTGGCGCAGGTTGTCGAGCATGTCCGCCGGGAAGGTGTCGGTGCCCATGGCGAGGTTGATACCGCGCGCGCGGTATGCGCCGAACGAGTCCAGCGCATCGCCTTCGCGGGCGAACACGACGGGGCAATGCACGAGGCTCGCGCCCGTATCGGCGAGGCGCTGCAGTTCGTGCTTACCACTGTGCAGGATGCCGTGGGGCAACACACTGCGCGGGTTGAGCACGCCGTAGCTATCGAGCCACTGTAGCGACGAGGTGTCGCGCAGGCGGCGCACCAGTTCGACTTCGTAGCGCGACTGACAGCAATGCAGGCGCAACGGCGCACCCAGTTCGCGCTGCACGGCGGCGGTGCGCTCCAGCAGTGCGGGCGTGCAGGTTTCGATGCGGTCCGGAAGCAGCGCACCGCGCACCAGGCCGTTGTGCGCGCCGTCGAAGTCGCGGAAGAAGCGTTCGGCTTCCTGCAGCCCGGCAAGGCCGGCAGCTTCATCCCAATGCTGCGCGGGGCTGCCATCAATGCGAGCGTAGGTCATGCCACTCATGTAGCAGGGACCGAGGTAGGTGCGCAGGCCGAGCTCGCCGGAGAGCGCAGCAACCCCGGCGAATTCGTCGTAGTGCTCGGCCCAGCGCCGGTAGTACATCGAGGTGATCGGCATGGCGGTGGTGATGCCGTTGCGGATCAGCTGGGTGAAGGCGTAGCGGTATTTGAACAACTCCTCCTCCGGGCTGTAGCACTCGCTCGGCCCGGCGCGCAGGTAGTCCTCGGACCAGACTCGGCCCATGCTCCACTCGGCGCCGTTGTCCAGGGTGAGCACGGTGGAGTCGAGGTCGCCGAGCGCATCCAGATCGATGAAGCCGGGGCCGATCAGCGCATGACCATAGTCGATCCACTGACTGACTTCGCCCGGAAAGCCACGCCCGACGAAGAGGATTTTCCCGCCTTCGAACACCACTTCGCCGTGGCGCCAGAGCACATGCTGGCGGCCATCGAAGCCAACCACGAAGCTGGCTTTCAGGCCGATGCGTGGAGCACTCACAAACCCCGCTCCTGCAGACGAGAGGCCAACAGGCGACCATGCTCGGCAATCAGCCTGCCAGCCTTGAATACCTGGCGCTGCGCCGGGCGCGCGACCACGGCTTCACCGAGAGTCTGTACCGGCAGCAGGATGAAGTCCGCTGCGGCACCGACGTCGATTCGTGCCGGCTCACGGCCCAGCGCGCGCGCACCGTTGGCGGTGGCGGCGCCAAACGCGGCGGCAAGGTCTTCGTCCTTGCACAGGTCGAAGCGGAAGGCCAGCAGCATGGCGCGTTCGAGCATGTCGCCGTTGCCCATGGGCGACCAGGCATCGCGGATGCCGTCGCTGCCCAGGCACAGGTTCACGCCGGCGTCTCGCAGCGCGAGGAACGGCGGCACCGGCGTATCGGCCGGGGCTGAGCTCATGAGGGAAATGCCCAGCTCGGAGAGTCGCTCGGCCAGCGGCTCGACCTGCTCCCAGGGCGCCATGCCCAGGCAGTAGGCGTGGCTGATCATGACCTTGCCTTGCAGGCCGTGACGCTCGGTGTAATCGGCGATGCGGGCGATCTGCCAGAGGCCGAGTTCGCCCTTGTCGTGCAGGTGGATGTCCACGCCCCGGCCGAATTCCACGGCTAGGCCGAAGACGATATCCAGCTGGGCGATGGGATCGTCGTCGATGCCGCAGGGATCGAGCCCGCCGACATTTTCCACACCCAGCTGCATGGCCTCGCGCATCAGCTCGGCGGTACCAGGGCGACTGACCAGACCGGTCTGCGGGAAGACCACGAACTCCATGTCGATCAGGTCGGCGTAGCGTTCGCGCAGCGCCTGCATGGCGACTACATGGCGCAACCCCAGCTCGGGATCGATGTCGACGTGGCAGCGGAAGGTAAGCGAGCCACGGGCGATGCACTGCTCCAGGAGCGCGCCGGCACGCTCGGAGATCGGTGCTTCGATCTCGCGCAGTACGCGGCGTTCGTTGGCGATGTAATCCTTGAGCGTGGGGCCGGCGCTGTTGGGGCGCCAGGGTTGGCCCCAGAGGGTCTTGTCCAGGTGGCAGTGGCTTTCCACCAGTGGCGGCAGCAGGAGCTGGCCGGCGCCGTCGATGTCGCCGGGTGCAATCGCGGCGCCGCTAGCTGGACGACGTTCGGCGATGCGTCCATCACGGATGAAAAAGTCTTCCGCTGCGTTACCCTGCGGACGGATGTTGCGCAGCCAGTAGCTGTCGGTCATGGGGACCTCGATCTTGTTGAAAACGTGGGGCGCATAACCCATTGCGGTTATCCGCCGATGCGCTTGATGGCGCCAGCGTCCGCCCCTCACCCCAGCCCTCTCCCGGAGGGAGAGGGGGCAGCAAGTGCCGGCTGACGCTGAGGTTTCATCCTGCACCGAGCGGTCCCCTCCCTGCGGGAGGGGGCGCTCTTGCGAGGATCAGATGTGTCAGCCCTTGAGCTTGGACCAGATACGGTCCTGCAGCTCGCGGGACTTGTTGCTGCATTCCTTTTCCAGGCGCAGCCGCTGTGTGTATTCCTCAGGCATGTTGATCGCGTCCATGACCTTCCACTTTGCGTCGAGCAACTGGTCGGTCTGGATGCCGTTGGAATAGGCGATGGCGTTGGTCACCGCGGCGGCGTTCTCCGGCTTCATCATCCAGTTGATGAAGACCTTGGCGTTCTCCGGGTGCGGCGCGCTTTTCGGCACGGCGAAGTTGTCCTGGAAGGAGGCCACGCCCTCGCGCGGGTAGACGTACTTGATGGTGCTCTTCTGCAGCGTGGCGCGCGCAGTGGAGCCGTTCCAGTTCTGCATCAGCACCACTTCGCCGGAGGCCATGCGGTCCACGGTGTTGTCCGAGCTGTACATCTTCAGGAAGGGCTTCTGCTTCTGCAGCAGTTCGAGGATCTTCTTCGCGTCTTGCGGGTTCTCGGTGCACTCGTCGACGTTCAGGTAATGCGCGGCGGCGTTGATCAGGCTGCTCGGCGTGTCGAGCGCAGCGACCTGGCCTTGCAGCTCCGGACGCGGCTCGAAGAATTCCTTCCACGAGTCATCCAGCTTGCCGCCCGGCACCCGCGCGCTGTCGTAGGAGAAGCCGGTGGTGCCCCACAGGTAAGGCGCCGAATACTTGCGGCCGGGGTCAAAGCCCGGATCGCGGAAGGCCGGCTTCACGTACTGGAAGTTGGCCAGGGTCGGCGTGTCGATCTCCCGCAACAGGTCCTGCTTGATCAGCGTTTGCATGATCGAATGCGACGGCACGATCACGTCGTACGCGGCACCGCCGGCCTGCAGTTTCGCCAGCAGGGTTTCGTTGCTGTCGTAGCCGTCCATGGTGACCTTGATGCCGGTCTCCTTCTCGAACTTGGCCAGCAGTTCCACCGGGTAGTAGTCGGTCCAGTTGTAGAAGAACAGCTGCTTGGGTTCCTCGGCCTGGGCAACGCCCGCGGCCAGCAGGGCGAGGGACAAACCGGCAAGGCCGTGACGCAGGGCATTCAACTTCATAGGGCTCTCCGAAAAGCTAAAGGTCAGGGTCGGCAGTCGTTATCAAGCGTCCGGTTTGCCGCGCTGGCCGAGCCAGTACGACAGCACCACGAGGACGATGGAAATCACCAGCATGAGCGTCGAGATGGCATTGATCTCGGGTGTCACCCCGGCCTTGATGGCCGAGAAGATGTAGACCGGCAGCGTCGTCGAACCAGGGCCGGCGACGAAGAAGGTCATGATGAAATCGTCGAGGCTGACCACGAACGCCAGCACTGCGCCGGACAGCACCGCCGGCCACAGCAGCGGCAGCGTCACGCGGCGGAACACTTGGTAGGGGCTGGCGTAGAGGTCGCCGGCGGCTTCCAGCAGGCTCTTGTCCAGGTCGTTCAGGCGTGCGCGGATCGGCAGGTAGGCGAACGGAATGCAGAAGCCGACGTGGGCGACGATCACCGTCATCAGGCCGAGCTTGATGCCCAGCGACATGAACAGCAGCAGCGTGGCCACCGCAATGACGATCTCCGGCAGGATCAGCGGCAGGTTGATACCGCCCTCCACCATCCGCCGCCCGTAGAACGGCCGCGAGGTCGCCAGCGCCGCCGCCAGGGCGATCGCCGTGGACAGCACGGTGGCGAAACCGGCGACCACCAGCGAGTTGAACGCGGCGGCCTGGATCGAGGGGTTGGCGACGATCTTGCCGTACCAGGCGAAGGAGAATTCGGTCCACACCGTGGCCGAGCGGTTGGCGTTGAAGCTGTAGGCGATCAACACGAAGATCGGCAGGTACAGGTACGCCAGCACCAGCAGGCTGGTCTCACGGGTGCCGGGGAGTTTCTTCAGGTGCTGGGCGATCATGCGGAAGCTCCCAGGTGGACGGCCTTGGCGGCGCGGCGGCTATAGAGGGCGAACGCGATCAGCGCGAGCAGCATGATCGCCAGCAGCAGAAACGACAGCGAACCGCCCAGCGGCCAGTTGCGCGCGGTGCCGAACTGCTGCTGGATCAGGTTACCAATCATCAGCGTCTTGCCGCCGCCGAGGATGGCGGGGGTGATGAAGGCGCCCAGGCTTGGCACGAACACCAGCAGCGAGCCGGCGATCACACCGGGCATGGACAGCGGCAGGATCACCCGGCGCAGCGCCTTCCAGCGATTCGCGCCGAGGTCGTAGGCGGCTTCGACGAGGCGCCAGTCGAGCTTCTCCAGGGTCGAGTAGATCGGCAGGATCATGAACGGCAGGAAGCTGTAGACCAGGCCGACGCAGACCGCGAAGTCGTTGTACAGCAGGGTGATGCCACCGGCCTGGGGGAACAGCGCATTGACCGTCTGCGCGATCCAGCCGTGCTCGCGCAGGATGATCAGCCAGGCGTAGTTGCGGATCAGCAGGTTGGTCCAGAACGGGATGGTGATCAGCAGCACCATGAGGTTGCGCGAGCGCTCGCTCAGGCTGGTCATCCACAGCGCCACCGGGAAGCCGAAGAGGAAGCACAGCAGCGTGGTGCCACCGGCCTGGAACAGCGAACGCAACAACGCCTGGGCGTAGACCCAGTTGAGCTCCAGGTTGCCGTCGAAATCCTCCTGGAAGAACAGCTGCACGTAGCTCTGGATCTGCCAGTCGGCGTGCCAGTCGACGCCGCCGTAGAGGTTGCGCGGCAGCAGGCTGATGTAGCCCATGATCGCCAGCGGAATGGCGATCAGCCCGAGCAGCGTCAGCGCCACCGGGCTGAGCAGCAACAGGCGTCGGGTAGTGGGCGACTCCTTCATGCTCAGGCCTCCATCAGCAGGCAGGCCTGCGGCGGCAGGTGCACCGCCACGGCCTCGCCGACGTCACGGGCGCGGCCGCCTTCATTGCTCTCACGCAGAGTGATCTGCGAGGAATCGGGCAGGCGGCAGCGATACAGCGTGGCGGTGCCGACGTACATCACCGTCTCGATCACCGCGCGCAGGTGGTGCGGCTGCGACGGGTCGACCAGCTTCGAGCGCTCCGGGCGGAAGGCCAGTTGCACGCTGGCGCTGCTCAGGCCGGCCGGCATCTCACAGGGAATCTCTGCGGCCATGGCGTTGGGGTGGAAGCCGCCCTGGCGCATCTGGCCGGGGAGGAAGTTGATGTCGCCGATGAACTGCGCGACGAAGCGGTGGGTCGGGCGTTCGTAGATCTCGTTGGGCGTGCCGATCTGCATGATGTTGCCGTGGGACATCACGGCGATGCGGTCGGACAGCGTCAGCGCTTCTTCCTGGTCGTGGGTGACGAAGATGAAGGTGATGCCCGCCTCTTCCTGCACACGCTTGAGCTCGACCTGCATTTCCTTGCGCAGCTTCAGGTCCAGGGCGGACAACGGTTCGTCGAGCAGCAGGACTGATGGCTTGGGCGCCAGCGCACGGGCCAGGGCCACACGTTGCTGCTGGCCGCCGGAGAGTTCGGCTGGCTTGCGCCGGGCGAGATGTTCCATCTGCACCAGCGCGAGCATTTCCTTCACCCGCTTCGGAATCTCCGAGCGCTGCAGGCCCTGCATCTCCAGGCCGAAGGCGATGTTCTCGCTCACCGACATGTGCGGGAACAGGGCGTAGCTCTGGAACACGGTGTTGATGCGGCGGCGGTACGGCGGCAGGTCGTTGACCCGCTCGCCGCCGACGAGGATGTCGCCGGAGGTGACGTTCTCGAACCCGGCGATGCTGCGCAGCAGCGTGGTCTTGCCGCAGCCGGACGGCCCCAGCAGGGTGAAGAATTCGTTGTGGGCGATGTCGACCGACACTTCGTTGAGGGCGGGAGCGACGTTGGGATCATCGGTGTAGCGCTTGCTGACCCGACGCACCTCGACTGACGACGAGTGATTCATTTTGGTGCATTCCTCTTGTTTTTGTATGCAATATTTGAATGCAATCTAGAAATAGCTGATGTATTTTTCTTCTGCAACTGGTTTTGCACGGACGGTTTTGCGGCATCCTTTGAAGGGTCAAGCAAGAGGCGGAGTCGCTCATGACGGAGAAGCACCCCGAATCCACGGTGGAACGCGTCTACCAAGGGGTTTACGAGGCGATCAGCAAGCGCAGCCTGCGCCCGGGCATGAAGCTCGGCGAGGCGGCATTGGCGGATTTGTTCAAGGTCAGCCGCACTTCGGTGCGCGCGGCGCTGAAACATCTGGAAGCGGATGGGCTGGTGTCCAGCGCGCTCAACAAAGGTGCGTGGGTGTCGTTACCCAGCGACGAGGAGATCCGCTCGCTGTTCGAAACGCGGCGGCTGATCGAGATCGGCATCGTCAGCGAACTCTGCCGCCGCGCGGACAGCGCGATCATCCAGGACCTGCGTGACCACGTGGCACTGGAAGAGGCGACCCATGACCATGACCACGCACGGTTCGTCCACCTGCTCGGCGAGTTCCACCTCAAGCTCGCGGCGGCGCTGAACAACCCGGTGCTGCTGGATTTCTTCCGCAAGCTGATCGAGCGCGCCTCGCTCTACGCCACCACCCTGGACGACGATCAGCACGAGACCTGCCGAGGCAACGAGCACCAGAAGTTGATCGAGTACATCGAATCGGGCAACCAGGCGGCGGCCATCGAGTTGACCTGCATGCACCTGAACGCCATCGAGCAGGCGATTATCAAGGCGGCGGGGAACCTGAAGGCGGACTATCACCCGCTCAAGCATCTGATTGGTGGCTGAGTAACGCCATGCCGCTTTTGTGTAGGAGCGAGCTTGCTCGCGAACCGCAGCTCCCAGCTGACGCCAAAGCCCGCCACCGCACCGGGCGGCCCCCTCTCCCTTCAGGGAGAGGGTTGGGGAGAGGGCAACAGGGCATGCCTGAACTCCGGCGAGGGGCCTGGCTCCATTCCCCCTCCCTAGCCCTCCCCCTGAAGGGAGAGGGGACTGTACGGCGCGAGCGTTGGAAATTGGAGTCAGCCGGGAGCGCTGGTTCGCGAGCAAGCTCGCTCCTACGAGGAGCCAAACAAAACGCCCGGCATTGGCCGGGCGTTTTCATTCAGGCGGTCGGGCCACCCGTGATGCGATCGAAGCCCCGGCGGATTTCCTCTTCGGGCAGGTTGTCACCGATGAAGACGATCACGCTCTCGCGTTGCTCATTGCCCTTCCACTCGGTATCCCAGTCGAACCCATAGAGCCGCAGCACGCCCTGGAACACCAGGCGGCGCTCCTCGCCGGCGATGTTCAGCACGCCCTTGTAGCGCAGCAGCGAGTTGCCGTGCCATTGCAGCAGGTCGTCCATGAATTCGCTGAGACTCTCGATATCCAGCGGGTTGTCGCTGCGCAGCACCAGGGTGGTGATGCGGTCAGTGGTGTCCGCCGCCGGGCGCACTGGGCGTAACAGCGGGCGCAGGCCGACATCGGCATTGAGGTTGAAGCCGCGCACGTCGAGCAGGCGCTCCAGCTCGATGGCGCCGTGCTCCACCGCGTGGATTTCCGCGCGGCGGTTGATGCGTTGCAGGCGCTCGACCAGGGCGTCGTATTGCTCCGGCGACACCAGGTCGCGCTTGCTCACCAGGATGCGGTCGCCGAAGCCAACCTGGGCCTGAGCGATGGCTTCCTGCAGATGGCGGTCGGCGTTGGCGGCGTCCACCAGGGTGATGATGCCGTCGAGCAGGTAACGCTCGCGCAGGGTTTCGTCGACGAAGAAGGTCTGCGCCACCGGCGCCGGGTCGGCCAGGCCGGTGCACTCGATTACCAGGCGGTCGAAGTCCAGCTCGCCGTTGTCGCGGCGCTCCAGCAGGACGTAGAGCGCACGCTCGAGGTCGCTATTGATGGTGCAGCAGACGCAGCCGTTGGACAGCGTCGTCACCTGCACCGCATCGTCGCCGAGCAACTGAGCGTCGATGGGCGTCTCGCTGAACTCGTTCTCGATCACGGCGATCTTCAGGCCGTGTTCGGCCTTGAGGATGTGCTTGAGCAGAGTGGTCTTGCCGGCCCCGAGGAAGCCGGTGAGAACAGTCACCGGAATCTGCGGCACGCTTGCGGAATCGGTCATGGGAACATCCAGGCAATCGGAAATGAAAACGGGCCGCGATCGCTCGCGGCCCGTCCAATAATCAATGAAACGTCGGCGAGGCAGCCAAGGCAAGGCGCCAGGGGCCGGAAAAAGCGGAGTCTACTGCAGTAGATGAGCATTTTTCCGGCCCCTGGCAACGCGGCTTCGGCCACGCCGCCAGTTTCATCGCATCAGCAGCAGCGGATGGGGCGTCCCTTGCCGCCACCGTAGCGCGCTTCCTGGCGCTCGCGGAAGAACTCCTCGTAGGTCATCGGAGTCTTGTCCGGGTGCTTGTTCTGCATGTGCTGAACGTAGGTGTCGTAATCGGGCATGCCGACCAGCATGCGCGCGGCCTGCCCGAGGTACTTACCCATACGGCTGAGGTCATTGAACATGGTGAACCTCCATCAGGCGTCCGGGATCGGCTGGAATGGCGACTCGTTGTCGGTGCGCTCCTTCTTGGTCCAGGCGGCCGCGCCAACCTTGATGGCATACACCAGCACGCAGAGCACCACCAGCAGGAACAGCACGGTGAGGCCGGCGTTGATGTAGGCGTTCATCATCACGTGCTGCATCTGCGAGATGTCCTTGGCCGGGGCAATGATCTGCCCGGCGTCCAGGCCGGCCGAGTACTTCTTGCCCAGGGCGATGAAGCCGACGGCCGGGTTGCTGTCGAACAGCTTGATCAGGCCGGCGGTGGTGGTGCAGATCAGCAGCCAGGCGGCCGGCAGCGCGGTCACCCAGACGTACTGCTGACGCTTCATCTTGATCAGCACGACGGTGGCGAGCATCAGTGCGATCCCGGCCAGCATTTGGTTGGAAATGCCGAACAGCGGCCACAGGGTGTTGATGCCACCCAGTGGGTCGACCACGCCCTGGTACAGCAGCCAGCCCCACAGCGCGACGCAGCCGCCAGTGCCGACGATGTTGGCGGTCCAGGAGTCGGTTTTCTTCAGCGCCGGAACGAAGTTGCCCAGCAGATCCTGCAGCATGAAGCGCCCGGCACGGGTACCGGCGTCCACCGCGGTGAGGATGAACAGCGCCTCGAAGAGGATCGCGAAGTGGTACCAGAAGGCCATGGTGTTCTCACCCGGCAGCACCTGGTGAAGGATGTGCGCGATACCTACGGCGAGGGTGGGTGCGCCACCGGCGCGGGCCAGGATAGTGGTCTCGCCGATGTCCTTGGCGGTCTGGGTCAGGATCTCCGGAGTGATGGTGAAGCCCCAGCTGCTGACGGTCGCGGCGACTGCGGCAACGTCGGTGCCGACCACGGCCGGCGGGCTATTCATGGCGAAGTAGATGCCCGGCTCGATGACCGAGGCGGCGACCATCGCCATGATGGCCACGAAGGACTCCATCAGCATGCCGCCGTAGCCGATGTAGCGGGCGTCGGGCTCGCGGTTGAGCAGCTTGGGCGTGGTGCCCGAGGAGATCAGCGCGTGGAAGCCGGAGACGGCGCCACAGGCGATGGTGATGAACAGGAACGGGAACAGGCCGCCCTTCCACACCGGGCCGGTGCCGTCGGTGAACTGGGTCAGGGCCGGCATCTTCAGTTCCGGCATGACAATCAGGATGCCGATGGCCAGGGCAATGATGGTGCCGATCTTGAGGAAGGTCGACAGATAGTCGCGCGGCGCCAGCAGCAGCCATACCGGCAGTACCGAGGCAATCGCGCCGTAGGCGATCAGCATCCAGACGATCTGCACGCCATGGAAGGTGAACACCGGCGCCCACTCGGGGCTGGCGGCAACCTGGCCGCCGAGCCAGATGGAACCCAGCAGCAGCGCAACGCCGACCACGGAAATCTCACCAATGCGGCCCGGGCGGATGTAGCGCATGTACACGCCCATGAGGATCGCGATCGGGATGGTCGCCATCACGGTGAACATGCCCCACGGACTTTCGGCCAGGGCCTTCACCACGATCAGCGCGAGCACCGCGAGGATGATGATCATGATCAGGAACGCGCCGAACAGGGCGACGGTCCCCGCCACCTGCCCCATTTCCTCGCGTACCAGCTCACCCAGCGAGCGCCCATTGCGGCGGCTGGAGATGAACAGCACCATGAAATCCTGCACGGCCCCGGCCAGCACCACGCCGGCGATCAGCCAGAGCGTGCCGGGCAGGTAGCCCATCTGCGCCGCGAGCACAGGGCCGACCAGCGGGCCGGCGCCGGCAATGGCGGCGAAGTGGTGACCGAAGAGGATGTGCTTGTTGGTCGGGACGTAGTCCAGACCATCGTTGTTGAGGACCGCAGGGGTCGCTCGGTTGGGGTCCAGTTGCATCACCTTGGTGGCGATGAACAGGCTGTAGTAGCGGTAGGCGACCAGGTAGATGGCTACGGCCGCGACGACGATCCACAGTGCGTTGATGGCTTCGCCGCGGCGCAATGCCACGACTCCCAAGGCAAAGGCACCGACTATCGCCACCACCAGCCATGCAAGGTGACGTAGCAGGTTGTTGTTATTAGTCATAGCGAGGCTTCCGACAGATTAAAGGCGAGAATTCGCAGAAAAATTCTAGTCCTTTCCCGCGACCCATTCATACGACCTTAGTCTAGGGCGATTACGCGCTTATTGCCGGAGGTCAATCGAATTCCGACCGCGCAGTCAGGAAACGAAAAAGCCCGCCATAAGGCGGGCTCTTCATGGTGCAACGGTGGATCAGGCCGGCTGCTTGGCGTATTGAGCCAGCACCTGATCGCGGCTCATCACCGTCAGGGTGTTGTTCAGCACCTGCTCGCCGGTGGCGTCCTTGGAGGCAAAGATCTCACCGAAGTGCTGCTGGGTGACTTGAGCGAAATGCGCACGATCCTGCGCGGGGATGCCCAACAGGACCGCATAGGCGTCCAGCGCCTCCCCGTGCCCTTGGGCCATGTTCTCGGCAATATTGTCGAGCATGCCGTTCATGGCGAAGATCGAACGACCGCCGTAGCTGATGCGCTGGCTGGCATCGCAACCGTTGGTGCCGGAGGTCAGGCCGAAGGTGGCGTTACCCGACGTACCGTTGGTGGTAGTGGCCAGCAGGTGCGGGAACAGGCCACGCTGCCCGTCGAAGACCATGTTGCCCCAACCACATCCCTTGCCGCTCTGACCGGCCTCGTCGGCGTGCGCCAACAGGCTGGCGGCGCTCAGCACCCCAATGATCAAACCCTTGCTCACGAGCTTCTTATCCATGTTCTGCACTCCGCAGTTGGTATTGGATTAACGCTCATGGAGCTTTGGCGAGGGCCGGCACCCTGTCAAACCGACACGGGATATGTCTGACGGACGAAACATCGGAAACTGGCGTGCGACGCGTTACCTGTGGCTTCTGTCTATAGTGAGGCGAAGCAGAAACGGCCGGAGAGCCATGACATGACTGACGATCACGACGAGCGCCGGCGCTTCCGGCGCATCGCCTTCGACGCCGGCACCGAGATCAGCCAGGGCGACCAGCGCTGGAAGGTAACGCTGCTGGATCTGTCGCTGCAGGGCCTGCTGGTGCAACGGCCGGAGCACTGGCAGGTCACCGCTGGCGAGCCCGTACAGGTGCGCATCTACCTGGGCTTCGACGTCAACGTCTATATGGAGGCCGACCTGGCCTGGGAGCGCGAGGGGCTGCTGGGCTTCACCTGCCGGCACATTGACCTGGACTCCATCAGTCACCTGCGCCGTCTCGTGGAGCTGAACCTGGGCGACGAATCGCTGCTGGAGCGGGAGTTGACGCTGCTCAGCGAGCATTGAAGGACCGTGCCAACGTCCGCTCCTACACAAAGGTTGGCATTCTCGTAGGAGCGGACCTTGTCCGCGATCGGCTATCACCAACGCTGAAGCGACTCTATTCGAACAGCGCATCCAGCGCCTGCTCCAGGCGAGTCACCGCGATGACCTGCAGGCCGGGCGGGGATTCCTTCGGCGCGTTGCCCTTGGGCACGATGGCGCGCTTGAAGCCGTGTTTGGCGGCTTCCTTCAGACGCTCCTGCCCACTGGGCACCGGGCGCACCTCGCCTGACAGACCGACTTCGCCGAACACCAGCAACTGGTGATCCAGCGGCCGATTGCGCAAGCTGGACATGACCGCCGCCATCAGTGCCAAGTCCGACGCCGTTTCAAGAACTTTCACACCACCCACTACGTTCAAGAACACGTCCTGGTCGTACGTGGGAATACCGCCGTGACGGTGCAGCACGGCCAGCAGCATGGCCAGGCGGTTCTGGTCCAGGCCGAGGGTCACGCGTCGCGGGTTGGCCAGATGGCTGGTGTCCACCAGCGCCTGAACCTCCACCAGCATCGGCCGCGAGCCTTCCCAGGTGGCCATGACGACGCTGCCCGGCACCGATTCCTGGGCGCGGGTCAGGAAGATCGCCGAAGGGTTGGAGACTTCCTTCAGGCCGCGGTCGGTCATGGCGAACACGCCCAGCTCGTTGACCGCGCCGAAGCGGTTCTTCACCGCCCGCAACAGGCGCAGGCGGCCATCGGACTCACCCTCGAAATACAGCACGGTGTCGACCATGTGCTCCAGCACGCGCGGGCCCGCCAGCGAACCTTCCTTGGTGACATGGCCAACCAGGAAGATCGCCGTGCCGCTCTGCTTGGCGAAGCGCACCAGCAACGCCGCGCTCTCGCGCACCTGGGCGACACCACCGGGCGCGGACTGCAGTTGTTCGGTAAAGATGGTCTGGATCGAGTCGATCACCATGACCTTCGGCTGCTCCTGGCGCGCCGTGGCGATGATGGTCTCGATGCAGGTCTCGGTCATGACCTTGAGCTTGTCTTCCGGCAGGCCCAGGCGGCGGGCGCGCATGGCGACCTGCTGCTGGGACTCCTCACCGGTGACGTAGAGCGCCGGCAGGCGCGTGGCGATGTTGCAGAGGGTTTGCAGGAGGATGGTGGACTTGCCGATGCCGGGATCGCCGCCGATCAGCACCACCGAGCCATCGACCAGGCCGCCGCCGAGGGCGCGGTCCAGTTCAGCCGAGGCGGTGGAGAAGCGCGGCATTTCCTCGACGCTGACTTCGGCGAGGGTCTTGATGTTGGCCTGCTGGCCAGCCCAGCCGCCGCGGCCGGAGGAGCTGTTGCCCGAGCCGCCGGTCGGGGTGGTGTCGATGACGGTCTCGACCAGGGTGTTCCAGGCGCCGCAGTCAGGGCATTGGCCGGCCCATTTCGGGTAGGTGGCGCCGCACTCGGTGCAGCCGTACATGCGCTTGGCCTTGGCCATGGGCGGACTCCGTCGAAGACAAAGCCCGCATCATAGCCAATCGGGCCAGGCGCTTCAGGCCCCATTTACGATCCCGCGTTGGTCCCGGTCCTTGACGCAGTCATGCCGAGGCGCAGCAGATCGTATGCCGATTCTCAGCTCGCCAGACGGCGGTACTGGCTTTCCATATCGTGCTTGAGGCTCTCGCGGCGCATCAGCAGTGAGGCGAGGGTGCAGTCGGGGCGCTCGATGCCCTCTTCCACGCGGCCAATGCGCTGGTCCAGCAGCTCGTACTGCAGCTTCAGGCGGACCAGACGCTCCTGCGCGCGGAGGGTTTCGACGTTGCGTTTGGGGAGCTTGGTGACGGACTTGCCAGAGGACGAAATGGCTTTACGCATGGCGGTGGCACCGGTTGGAAATAGATGACAGGAGCCTACGCCTCGCTCCGACCCACACCCTTGACTCCGGTCAAGCTCAGGAAGATCGCCTGAGCAGGTCGGCGATCTCGTCCTTCAGCGTCACGCGCTGCAGTTTCAGGGAGTTGAGAGAGAGGTCGTCCATCGCCTCGCGGCCGTCCTCGATGTCGTAGATTTTCTTGTCCAGCTCTTCATAGCTGGCGGCCATGCGGGTGAAGTTCGCGTCTTTCCCGTGCAACCGGGTCATGAGTGCCTTCTGGTCGGGAAATTCGCGGGACAGGGGATGATGCTCGAGCGGCATGACGGGCCTCCTTGTGTGGATGGGTTGCCCCGTAAGCCTAGACCACCGCGCGTAACCGCCCAGCGCCGCCGGTCCAGCGGCACTTTTACCGCCGTTCGGGGTGTTCATGCCGGATCGGGCCGCTAAACTGCCAGCTGTCCCCTCTTAAGTAACAAGGAGTCTGTGCATGAGTCTGCTTAGCGAGTTCAAGGCCTTCGCCGTCAAGGGCAATGTCGTCGACATGGCCGTCGGTATCATCATCGGCGCCGCGTTCGGCAAGATCGTGTCTTCCTTCGTCGGCGACGTGATCATGCCGCCCATCGGCCTGTTGATCGGCGGTGTGGACTTCTCGGACCTGGCGATCACGCTCAAGGCTGCCGAAGGCGATGTGCCCGCGGTGGTCCTGGCCTACGGCAAGTTCATTCAGACCTGCCTGGACTTCATCATCGTCGCCTTCGCCATTTTCATGGGTATCAAGGCGATCAACCGCCTCAAGCGTGAAGAAGCCGTCGAGCCCAGCGCTCCGCCGGTGCCTACGCCCGAGGAAACCCTGCTGACCGAGATCCGCGACCTGCTCAAGCAGCAGAACAACCGCGCTCCTTGAGCAGATCTCTGATCCTCAGCCGGATCAGGCTGGCGGCGTCAGCAGCACGCGGCCGATGCGCCGCTCGCTGACGTCCGTCACCTCCAGGCGCCAGCCGCCCAGTTCCAGCGTGTCTCCCTTGGCCGGCAAGCGGCCAAGGTGCTTGAGTGCCAGCCCGCCGAGGGTCTGGTACTCAGCCGTTGGGCGGGCGTGGAAGCCGACCCGCTCGGCCAACGCGCTCAGCGTTACCGCGCCGTCCACCCGGTAGGCACCCGCCTCCGCCTCGATGTCGGTACCCGACACCTCGCTGGCGTCCGGCAGTTCACCGGCGATGGCCTCCAGCACGTCGGTCATGCTCAGCATGCCCTCGAAGCCACCGAATTCGTTGACCACGAAGGCCAGGTGGGTCGAGGCCTCGCGCATCAGCTCCAGCGCGCCCAGCACGCTACTGCTGTCGGGCAGGCTCAGCGGTTCGCGCAGCAGCGGCAGGATGTCCAGCTCGCGGCCCTGCAGCAGCGCCGAGAACAGCTCTTTCTTGTGCACATAGCCCAGTGGCTCGTCGATGTTGCCCTCGCGGATCACCAGCAGGCGCGAGTACGGCGACTCCAGCAGTGCGCGGCGGATGTTCTCCGGGCTGTCGGCGACGTCCACGCGGTGCACGCGCTGGCGGTCGATCATCACGGCTTTCACCGGACGCTCGGCCAAACCCAGCACGCCGCTGATCATCACCCGCTCACGGCGGTCGAACGGCGCCTCGGCGCCATCGTCCGCCCCCACCAGGTCGGCGATTTCCTCGCCGACCTCATCGGCATCGACCTTGCCGCCCATCAGGCGCAGCACCGCATGGGCGGTACGCTGGCGCAAACCACGTTGCCCGCGTTGGCTCTTCTGGCGCTTCCAGCGCATCAGTTGGTTGACCGCCTCGATCAGCAGGCTGAAGCCGATGGCGGCGTACAGGTAGCCCTTCGGGATGTGGAAGCCCAGGCCCTCGGCGGTGAGGTTGAAGCCGATCATCAGAAGGAACCCCAGGCACAATATGATCACCGTCGGGTGTTCATTGACGAAGCGCGTCAGCGGCTTGCTGGCGACCATCATCAGGCCGATGGAGAAGATGACCGCGATCATCATCACTTCCAGCTGCTCGACCATGCCCACGGCGGTGATCACCGCATCGAGGGAGAACACCGCGTCGAGCACCACGATCTGCGCGACGATCGGCCAGAAGGCGGCGTACATGCGCTTGCCGTTTGCCGTGTGTACGCGACCTTCGAGGCGCTCGTGCAGCTCCAGGGTCGCCTTGAACAGCAGGAACAGACCACCGAACAGCATGATCAAGTCGCGACCGGAGAAGGTCTTGCCGAATACGTCGATCAGCGGCTCGGTCAGCGTCACCAGCCAGGAAATACTCGCCAGCAGGCCCAGGCGCATCAGCAGCGCCAGCGACAGGCCGATCAGCCGCGCGCGGTCGCGCAGGTGCGGCGGCAGCTTGTCCGCAAGGATCGCGATGAAGACCAGGTTATCGATACCGAGGACCAGCTCGAGCAGGATCAGCGTGAGCAGTCCGACCCAGGCCGTGGGGTCCATCAACCATTCCATGTCGTTACACCTCGCAGGGTGCGCACCATGGCAGGCTGGAAAATCTCATCCGCGAACGCGGATGCCGGGGGAGGTTTGCCGACCGCCGGGGCTGCCGGGGTCGGGGTGGTACTTTGACTGTCCATCAGGGTCCATTGAGGAAAAACGGACGCCCATCCTATGGGCAAAACGCTACTGCGTTTAAGCGGACAATCTTTTCAAAATCTATCGACAGCTCTACCAGTAGTTCTCCACGGCGATCTGCCCCGGCTTGCGCGTCAGCGCCAGGCTCATGCCACGTGCCTTCAGCACCGCGCGAGTGTCCTCGATCATCTGCGGGTTGCCGCAGAGCATCACCCGCGAATGTTCCGGGGTGAGTTCCAGCCCGGCGGCGCGTTCCAGCTCGCCGTTCTCGATCAGCGTGGTGATCCGTGCATTCAGGCAGCCGGGCACCTGCTCGCGGGTGACCACCGGGATGAACTGCAGCTTGTGGATATGTTCAGCCAGGTGTTCCATCGCGCCGAAGCTGGCGATCAGGTCGCGGTAGGCCAACTCCTTTTCCTCGCGGGCACTGTAGACCAGCTTGATGGTCTCGAAGCGCTCCCATACCTCGAAGTCCTGCAAGATCGACAGGAAAGGCGCAAGCCCGGTGCCGGTGGACAGTAGCCACAGGTCGCGGCCATCGGGGAAGCGGTCGAGGGTGAGGAAGCCGAAGGCCTGGCGATCCACCAGCAGCTGGTCGCCAACGCGCAGGCGGCTGAGCTCGCTGGTGAATTCACCACCAGGGACGACGATGGAGAAGAACTCGAGGAAGTCGTCGTGGGGCGCCGAAACCATCGAGTAGGCGCGCCAGACGATGCTGCCGCTGGGCTTGTACACGCCCAGGCGGGCGAACTGCCCGGCGCGGAAGCGGTAACCGCTGTCGCGGGTGGTGCGCAGGGTGAACAGGCTCGGGGTGAGCGTCTGCACCTCCAGCAGGGTCTGGCGGGTGAACTTCTCTTCGCTGGCGGTCATCGTCCGCTCCTTTGCAGGCAACGGCTCATTTTCCCGTATTCAGGGCGATAGAAACACCCGCAAGGCTTGTGGCTATCCGGGGAGATCGCTACAAGCCTGCGCCAGATCAGCAGATCAGTGCTTGCGGTTCACCACCTGGGCGGCGCGCAGCACGTCGGTGCCGATCTCGCCTTCGAACTGTTTCCACAGCGGCTGCATGGCGGTGCGCCAGACGTCACGCTCGGCCGGCGTCAGGGCGATGATGCGCGCCTTGCCGTTGGCCACCACATGGTCACGCTCCTTCTGGTTCAGCGCCTCGGCGTCCTTGTTCACCTCGACGGTGACCTCTTCGATGATGCTCTCCAGCTGGGTGCGCACCGGGTACGGCATGCTGTTCCAGAACTTCTGGTTGCTGATCACCATGTAGCTGAGCACGCCATGGTTGGTCTCGGTGATGAACGGCTGGGCCGTATCGAGCTTCTGGCTGCCGATGTTCGACCAGGTGTTCTCGGTGCCCTGCACCTTGCCGTCCTGCAGCGCCTTGAGGGTCTCGGCGAAGGGCATCTTCACCGCCGTGGCGTTGAGCAGACCGAACTGGGCGTTGATCACCGAGGACGGCTGGATACGGAAGGCCAGGCCCTTGGCATCGGCCGGCGCGCGCAGCTCGCGGTTGGCGGAAAGCTGCTTCATGCCGTTGTTCCAGTAGGCCAGGCCGTAGATGCCCGAGCGCGCCATGGAGTGCAGCAACTCGCGGCTCTTGTCGCGCTTCTGGAAGCGCTTCACCGCCTCCAGATCATCGAACAGGAAGGGCAAGTCGAAGACTTCGAGCTGCTTGGTGTAGCCCTCGAACTTCGACAGCGACGGCGCCAGCATCTGCACCTTGCCGTCCTGCAGGGCCTGCAGTTCGTCGGCATCGCCGAACAGCGTGGAGTTGGGGAATACTTCGATCTTCACCTGGCCGGCCAGGCGCTCTTCCACCAGCTTCTTGAACAGCAGCGCGCCGCGGCCCTTCGGCGTGTCGTCGGCAACGACGTGGGAGAACTTGATCACGATGGGCGCATCGGCAACGGCCGGTTGAGCCACTAGGAAAAGGGCGGACAGGGCCACCCCGAGCAACGACTTGTACATCGACATCCTTATGCAATGGCAATAGCCCGGCGCGCGAACGAATGTCGCGTGTCGAGGATTCGTGAAGACTTGGAGTGGTGGCCGTCGGTCGGCGGAGGCGTGCTCCGGGATCGGGCCCTACCGGGTCGCCTGGAGCGCCCGGTTATTATTGGGAGGCCGCCACGCAGCGATGGAAAGACGGCAGCGGGCGGATAGGTCATAATTTTTCGGTATAACGCCGCCCTGCACAAGCAGATGATGGCCAACTGCTTCTCAGTTTGATGACAATCTCGTTGCAATCAGCCTCGTCTCATTGCGACTTCCAGCTCCATCCGTTCTCAGCCCTTCTTCGTTCGAGAGTCCCATGCCCGTCCTCGCCAGCCCCTTCGCCCAGCTCGATCTGGTCCGTCACCCCGAACAGCGCGAAGACCCGCTGCAGGCCTTCGATGCGTCGGACGAATACCTGCTCGCGCACCTGCACGAACAAGGCGTTGGTGCGGACAGCCGGGTGCTGGTGCTCAACGACAGCTTCGGCGCACTCGCCGCCAGCCTCGCGCCCCACGTGAAGCTGACCAGCAGCGGTGATTCGCACCTGGGTTTCATCGCCCTGCAGCGCAACCTGGAACGCAACGGCCTGAGCGACGCGCCGCTGGCTTTCGTGCCCTCCAGCGAAACGCCGCAGGGCCCGTTCGACCACGTGCTGGTGCGCGTGCCCAAGACCCTGGCGCTGCTGGAGGAACAATTGATCCGCCTGTACGGCCAGCTCGCGCCGGGCGCCAAGGTGGTCGCCGCCGGCATGATCAAGCACCTGCCGCGCGCCGCCGGTGACCTGCTGGAAAAGTACATCGGCCCGATGCAAGCGTCGCTGGCGGTGAAGAAGGCCCGCCTGCTGGTCGCCACCGCCGAACAACGCCCCGCGCCCTCCTCGCCCTACCCCACGCGCTACCGCCTGGACAAACCGGCGCTCACCCTGGTCAACCACGCCAACGTGTTCTGCCGCGACGGCCTGGACATCGGTACCCGCGCCTTCCTCCCGCACCTGCCGCAAATCCACCACGCTGTACGCGCCGCCGACCTGGGCTGCGGCAACGGCGTGCTGGGCATCGCCTTTGCCCTGCTGAATCCACAGGCCGAGCTAACCCTGGTGGATGAGTCGTACATGGCCGTGCAATCGGCTCGCGAGAACTGGCAGGCAGCGCTGGGCGACCGACCTGTGGATATCCATCCCGACGACGGACTGGCCAGCCAGCCTGCCGATTCGCTCGATCTGGTGCTGTGCAACCCGCCCTTCCACCAGCAGCAGGTGGTCGGCGACTTCCTCGCCTGGCGCATGTTCCAGCAGGCCCGCGCAGCGCTTGTTACGGGCGGCGAGTTGTGGATCGTCGGCAACCGCCACCTGGGCTACCACGCCAAGCTCAAGCGCCTGTTCCGCGGCGTGGAGCAGGTGGCGGCAAATCCGAAATTCGTGGTGCTGAAAGCGACCAAATAAGCAGGCGGGATTGCTCCGGCCCGCGCGCCGGAGCAGCATGGATCGCCTTCGCCAGGACGCACGCCATGACCGCACAAGAGCCCTCCCCGTCTACACCGGAACTGATCCGCACCGCCGACGGCGTCAACCTCGCACTGCGCCTCGTGGGGCCGGCGGATGGCGTGCCCATCGTGCTGACCCACGGCACCTTCTCCAACCATCGAAGCTGCCTTGGGCTGGCCAACTACCTTGCCGGGCAAGGGTTCGCCTGCTGGCTGTTCGACTGGCGCGGCCATGGCGACAGTGAGCGCAACGGTTTTATCCACAGCTTCGATGACGTGGCCGAGCAGGACGTACCGGCGATTCTCGAAGCGGTCAGCCAGCGCAGCGGACAAACGGCGCTGCACTGGATCGGCCATTCCGGCGGCGGACTGATCGTCTCGATGTGGGCGGCGCGCAATCCGGAATTGGCGCAGCGGCGGCTGCGCTCGATGGTGCTGATCGGCTCCCAGGCCACGGCGGCCGGGGCCAGTCTTTCTCATCGGCTCGCCGTGCTCGGCTACGACTGGCTGCTGCGCTGGCGGCGCGTCGCGCCCAGCCGGGCGAAGAGCGTCGGGCCGGAGGCGGAGAGTGCACGGCTGATGCGTCAGTGGTGCCAGTGGAACCTGCGACGGCGCTTCGATTCGCTGGCGGGGTTCGACTATCTGGCTGGAATGGCGAACGTCGATTTACCGGTGCTAGGCGTGGCAGGTAGCGGCGATACCTTCATCGCTCCGGTTGCCGGGTGCGAGGCCTTGGTGAAAGCGTTTGGCGGCAACGACACGAAGCTGGAGCTGTTCGGCCTGGCAACCGGCGCGCGGGAAGATTACAGCCATAACCGCTTGCTGCTGTCGCGCAATGCCAGCCAGGAAATCTGGCCGCGTATCGCGCAGTGGCTGGAGCAGCGCTGAAACCGCGAGATTCGATGCTGCCGGGGTTCGCGAGCAAGCTCGCTCCTACACAGAGCGCGCCCGTGCATACCTGTAGCACCGTAGGGCGCATAACCTGGAACAGGTTATCCGCCGACATCTGCTCGGCGGATAACGCTGGCGCGTTATTCGCCCTACGACACTGTCGCGCAATGCCAGCCAGGAAATCTGGCCGCGTATCGCACATTGGCTGGAACAGCGCTGAATCCGCGAGATTCGGTGCTCGCGAACCTGTCAGGAGCGCAGGACGTCCGGGGTGTCCACGTCTCGCAAAACACCCGCGTCTTTCACCTCGACGACGACACAACTTTCACGATGCGCCTGCACCACCGCGCGGGCGCCTTCATCGCCAGTGAGCTGCGTCAGCTCCGGCCAGAAGTCACGACCGAACAGCACGGGGTGGCCACGCTGGCCATCGTGAAGCGGGAAGAGAATGGTCGAGGCACCGGCCGCATCGGCCAGCGCACGCAGGGTTTCCGGAGCGATCCAAGGCATGTCGCCAAGCAGGATGGCCACGGCCTGAGCGTCGGAATCCTGCAATGAGGCTGCACCCGCAGCGAGGCTGTGCCCCATGCCAAGCGCTGCGTCCGGGCTGTGGATAACACGGCAGCCGGCTGGCAGGCCGAAGTCATCCGCTCTCTCTCCATCGCGCAGCACCACCCGCACGTCATCGAATACGGCCTGCGCCCGCTCGACGCTATGCGCGAGCAGGCTGCGCCCATCCGGAAGAACTGCACGGCGCTTGTCCGCGCCGAAGCGCGAGCCCTGGCCGGCGGCCAGGATCAGCGCGACGACTGTCACAGCGCCTCGCGGGCGACACCGCTGCGCGTGCGCAGGATGTCGGCGAGCACCGCCAGGGCGATTTCCGCCGGGGTCTTGCTACCCAGGTTGAGGCCAATGGGCGCGTGCACGCGCGCCAGCTCCGTCTCGTTCAGGCCACCGATGCGGTGCAGGCGCTCGCGGCGCTTGTCGGAAGTCGTGCGCGAACCCATGACGCCGATGTAGAAGGCCTCGGTGCGCACGGCTTCGAGCATCGCCAGGTCGTCGATCTTCGGGTCGTGGGTCAGCGCCACCACCGCGGTATCCGCATGGCAGCCGCCGTTGGCGATGAACACCGAAGGCAGCTCGCGGCGGATTTCGATGCCATCGAGCACCACGCCGTCCAGTGCCTCTTCGCGGGGATCACAGAGGATCACCTCGAAGCCCAGTCCCTTGCCGAACTCCGCGCAGAAATGCGCGACGCTGGAGTAGCCGGCCAACAGCAGACGCTGTGCCGCGCCGACGCGCAGGCGAACGCTGGCTTCGTCACGTTCCACGCGCGGGCCGTACTCATGGTCGTCACTCAGACGGCGGCTGCCGTTCTGCAGATTCACTTCACGCAGCAGGCGACGCTGGCCGAGCAGTGCCGACTCCAGCTCACGCAGGTGGGCCTGCACGTCGCAATCGGGCGCGAGGTTTTCCACCAGGACGTCGAGGATGCCGCCGCAGGGCAAGCGGATGTTCGTGCGGGTATCGGTGCCGTCGCCGTAGCGCACGACGACTACCGGCTCGCTGAACTCGCCTGCGGCGACGCGTTCGAGGAAGTCATCCTCGACGCAGCCGCCGGACAGCGAACCCACCCACTGGCCGCTGGCGTTGACCGCCAGCAACGAGCCCGGCGCGCGGGGCGCCGAGCCGTAGGTGAAGAGCACGCTGCACAGCCACACGCGCTGGCCAGCGGAGGACCACTGGAGCGCCTGGCGGACCACTTGCAGATCGAGATGCTGCACGAATTACTCCGACTTCAGCTGAGCAACCTGTTGTACGCCCAGATCGCCCGGCAGGCCACCCCAGGCCTGGCGCAGGTAGTTGATGAGGTCCGCGAGTTGCTCGTCACTGAGCTTGTCGGCAAAGCCCGGCATCGGCTGCATGCGCTCGAAACCGGTGAACTGCTGCTCGCGGATGCCTTCGACGATGACCTTGGCCAGGTTGCGCGAATCGGCCAGGCGCAGGGTGGTGTTGCCCTGCATGGCCACGGCGATGTGCGGCTTGCCCTCGCCATCGTTGCCGTGACAGCCGGCGCAGACGTTGAGGTACTGCTGGCGGCCACGCTTGGCGCTGTCGCTGAGCTGGTCCTCGGCCACTGCCTTGACCACCTTGGCCTGCGGCGGCTGTTCGCCGAGCAGGTAGGTGGACATGGCGGCCAGGTCCTCGTCACCCAGGTGCTGGGTGCTCAGGTGCATCACCGGGAACATCTCGTTGAACATGCTGCCCTGCGGGCTCATGCCGTGCTTGAGGAAGCCGGTGAGGTCGGCGCTGGTCCAACCACGCTCGGCCAGGTCCTGGGCCAGCAGACTCGGGGCGCTGTAGCCGTTGAGCAGGCCGCCGGTCAGGCGCTTGTCCTGCTCCAGGGCGCCGATCTGGTTGCGCGGGGTGTGGCACTCGCCGCAGTGGCCGAGCACTTCCACCAGGTACTGGCCGCGCTTGTAGGGCTCGCTCTTGCCCTCGGTGTTCTGCAGCTGGACGCTCTTGCCGTAGAGCATGTTCCAGCCGCTCAGGCCCAGGCGCACGTTGAACGGGAAGCTCAGGCTGGTTTCCGGCGCGGCGCGGTGCACCGGGGTCTGGCTCATCAGGTAGGCGTAGAGGGCATCGCTGTCCTCGCGCTTGATGAGGTGGTACGAGGTGTAGGGCATGGCCGGATAGAGGTTGGCGCCATCCTTGCGCTTGCCCTCGGTGAGGGCGGCGAAGAACTCGTCGGCGCTGTAGTTGCCGATGCCGAAGTCCTTGTCCGGGGTGATGTTGCTGCCATAGATGGTGCCGAACGGCGAGTGGATCGGCAGGCCGCCGGCGAACGGCGCGCCGCCCTCGGCGGTGTGGCAGGCCATGCAGTCGGCGGCGCGGGAGACGTACTCGCCGCGCTTGATCAGCTCCTGGTCAGCAGCTTGTGCGCTCACTGCCAGGCCGAGGCCGACAGCCAGCGCGAGGCCGGAAAGAATGCGCTGCATGCTCAACCCTCCTTGACCAGGCCGAGATCGGTCAGCACTTCACGGGTGGCGTCGTAGTAACGCACGTACCCGGTGCAGCGACAGATGTGATGGCCGAGGCTCGCCTCGATGGTCGATTCCAGTTCGCTCTTCTTCAACGGCTGGCGCTGGGCCTTCTCCACCAGCACGGTGGCGGCGTTGACGAAGCCCGGTGCGCAGTAGCTGCACTGGAAGGCGAAGCGGTCGACGAATTTCTGCTGGATCGGGTTCAGCTCCTTCACCGAACCGTCTTCCTCGCGCTTGGCGTGGCCCTCGATGGTGCGCACCTTCTTGCCTTCGAAATAGTGCGCGCCGGTGATGCAGGTGCGCACTTCCTCGCTGGTGCCGTCGGGGTTGTCGACGATCACCACGCAGGCGTGGCAGATGCCCTGGCCGCAGCCCAGGCGCGAACCGGTGAGGTTCTGGTACTCGTGCAGGTAGTCGATCATCGGCAGGTCCTCGGGAACCTCGACCGGACCGACGGTTTGACCATTCAAGGTCAGGTTGAGCGGACGGTTAGCCATTGAGGGCCTCCTTGATGCGAGCGGGGGTGATGGGCAGGTCGCGGACGCGCTTGCCGATGGCGTGGGCCACGGCGTTGCTGATGGCGCCGACCACCGGGATCATCACCACTTCGGCGATGCCCTTGGACGGGTCGCTGGGCGAAAGCGGCGGAAGGATTTCCGAGCTCTGCTGCCAGACGGCCACGTCTTTCGCCTTCGGGAGACGGTAGCGGTTGAAGTTCCAGTCGCCCTCGCCCGGGCCCCCCTCGTACAGCGGCATGTCTTCCAGCAGCGCATGGCCGATGCCCATGGCGGTGCCGCCTTCGATCTGGCCTTTCACCAGTTCCGGCACCAGCACGCGGCCACACTCGATCCAGCTGTGGTGGTTGAGCACGCTGACTTCGCCGTTGCCCTTGTTCACCTTCAGCTCGACGATGGTCGCCACCGGGCTGTAGTAGGTCACGGCGGCGTTATTCAGCTGCACCGGCGGATAGGCCACGTTCTGGCGATCCAGCAGGTGGAAGCCGGCGCTGTTCATCTGCGCCTTCTTCACGCCCGGCGCGCCGTCGCCGTATTTCACGGCCAGGGCGTCCAGCGGCAGGCGGTCGCGCACGCCGTCGATGACGTAGTCGCACTCCGCCCAGCTCCAGCGGTTGAAGCCGTGGACGGTGGCGCCGGTGACCAGGCCCTTCTCGTGAGCGACCTGAGCCAGCTCGGCGAACGACAGCGGCTCCAGGCCGTTGGCGGTGAGCTTGCCGTCGACCCAGTGGGCGTCCTCGCGGCGCACCACCAGCGGGTTGGCGGCGCCGTTGAACGGACCGCGGCGCCAGATTTCCAGGGCCGCCGGCCACAGGCCGTGGTTGAACAGCACGCGCGCCGCTTCGCGGGTGGCGTGGCTGAAGTAGTAGGCCGAGTTGGTCGCCGACGACGCCGAGGCGTACTTGCCGACCCAGCGCGGGTTGCGCAACTTCTCGTCCTGGGTCGGCTGGCTCATGGTGTAGGGGTCTTCACCGCTGATCAGCTGCAGTTCCGGCCACTCGGTTTCGGCGGTCTTCATCTCGTCCGCCGGCTTGCCGAGGAAGTCGGCCACCACCAGCGCCTGGGAGGTGGACATCCCGGTGCCGATCTCGATGCCGATGTGGCGCATGTGCACCTTGCCGGTGGCATCGAACTCGATGCTCGCCATGGGCGCTTCCGAACCGGTGCCGAAGTCCTTCTGGCAGATGGCGAAGCCGACGCCGTACCAGTGGTCCGCGTCCTTGGCGTCCATCGACTGCTTGCGTGCGTCGCGGGTCTTCCACCACTCGTGGGCGGCGGCCTTGTCGAGGATTTCGTGCAGGCGCAGGGCACCGGCAGGGATCGCGCCCTGGGTGTTCTTCATGCCCGACTTCAGCGCGTTGACGCGGCGCAGTTCGATGGCGTCGACGCCCAGGCGACCGGCGATCTCATCCACCATCATCTCGGTGGCGGCCATGCTCTGCAGGGTGCCGTAGCCACGCATGGACCCGGCCTCGACGGCGCGGGAATGGTAGGCAGTCACCTGCAGGTCGTTCTGCGGCATGTAGTAGATCGACTGCGCAGCGGTGGCGCCCACGGCGGCCACGGACGGGCTGTAGTTGATGCGGCCGCCGCCGTCCACGCTCATCTCGGTGCGGAAGATCTTGAAGGTCATGTCCTTCTTGTCCACCGCGAGCTGGTAGCGGATGTCGAACGGGTGGCGCTTGATGCCGCTCTGGAACTGTTCGTAGCGGTCGTTGGCCAGGCGCACCGGCACACCGTTGCCGTACAGCGCAGCCAGGGCCGCGTAGTAGACGAAGATGTTGTGGTCCTTGGAGCCGTAACCCACGGTGTAGCCGGGGTGCATGTTCAGCTTGGCCAGGCCGAAGCGCGACGGGGCGATCATGTGCGCCGTCTCGTAGGCCGCTTCGAACGGGCACTGGGTGGCGACCACGAAGTGCAGGGTCTTGCTCGCCGGGTCGTACCAGCCGTTGCCGTTGTCCGGCTCCATGGCGGCCGGCTCGATGGACGGGGTCTTGTAGCGTTCGTCGAAGACCAGCCAGTTCTCCGGCGGGTTTTCGATCTGGTCCTTGATCTTCTGCGCGTAGAACAGGCCCTGCTCGGTAAGGTCACCGTGCTGGTTGGGCTGCTGGTTCCAAACCGGTTTGCGCTCGCGGATCATCGGGAAGAGGATCGAGTCCTTGAGGCTGGAGAACTCGTCCGGATCGGCCGAAGTCGCCCCGCCGACGCGCACGTAGCGGAAGCTGCCGTAGGGATCGCCCTGGTACAGCGGCGCCTGCGCGCCGTAGCGGATCGCCTTGTCGTTGAACTTCATCTTCAGCTTGGCCTGACGGAAGCGCTCGAAGTCGTTCCAGATCAGGATCGCCACCGGGTGGCCGATGAACATCGGCACCTTGCCGCGCGGCAGCAGCGGGTCCGGGGCGTGGGCTTCGGGGAAGACGATGCCGTCCTTGTCCAGGTCGTCGGCGGTGACGATGCGGTCCGGCTGCAGCTCGGCGCCCAGCCAGGCGAGGTCGATGCCGTCGAAGATGCGGTCGGCCTTGATGGTCTTTAGCAGCATGGCGTGGCCCTGCTGCTGCGGCCAGCCGGGCATGTCTTTCGAGCGGATGTCGCGGGCGAACACCTTGTTGCCGCAGACCTTGGACAGCGCGTCGTTACGGAAGCGCGCCTTGCCGTCGTGGCCCATCCACTGCTGGGGCGAGACGGTGACGGAGTTTTCCATCAGGGCAGCGAAGGCCCGGCTGCCGAGCGGCGCCATGGTCACGCTGACACCGGCAATCAGCCCGCCTTGCAGGAAGGCGCGCCGGGAAATATCACGGTTGGACATGGTTCATCCTCTGGACGGTGGAGGCCCGCCCATGTGGTTTTTTTCGGTGCTGGAGAGAGTTCGGAGGCCGCGGAATCGCGGGCGTCTCGGGGGTGGCGCCGGAGGAAAGATCCTGCAGGAAAACCTGACTCTTCTGTCAACTTTAACGCACCTAAAGGGGGCGAAGCAAAGTCAATCGGGCAGCTTGTCGCGCCAGCGCAAATTTTAGTCGACGGCTAGCGACTATTCGCCAATTGCGGAATCCGCCGACGACAAGCGGAAAAGTGTTACGTCGTGCTACGCTGCGCAGCCCTTGCTTAGCCTCCTAACGAACCCTCCAGAATAGCCGCCAAGATGACCGCCGAAGCCACGTCCCTGCTGCGTCACCGCCCTTTTCTCGCCTTCTGGCTGGCCCGCGTCTGCACCGCCAGCGCCTTCCAGATGATCACCGTGGCCATCGGCTGGCATATCTATGAGCTGACCCACAACGTGCTCGACCTGGGTCTGGTCGGGCTGGTGGAGTTCACTCCGCGCGTGCTGTTCATGCTGCACACAGGCCACGTCGCCGATCGTTACGACCGCCGCCGTATCGCCTCGCTCTGCCAGGTCGCCCAGGGGTTGATCGCCGTAGCGCTGGTGGTGGGCGCCAGCACCGACAACGTGACCCGCGAGATGATCTTCGTGATGGCCTTCCTGCTCGGCACCGCGCGGGCTTTCGAGATGCCGACCACCCAGGCGCTGCTGCCGAACATCGTCCCCACCGCGCTGTTCCCCCGCGCCGTCGCCGCATCCGCCTCGGCCATGCAGGCGGCGACCATCGCCGCGCCAGCCTTCGGCGGCTTCCTCTATGCCTTTGGTGCCTTCTGGGTCTACACGCCGACCGCAATCCTTTACTTCATCGCCTGCACCCTGGTGCTGACCCTGCCCAAGCGCCAGGCGCCGGCGGCACAGGGCAAGGCGACGCTGGAATCGCTGCTGGCCGGCATCCGCTTCATCCGCAGCCGCCCGGACATCTTCGGCGCCATCTCGCTGGACCTGTTCGCCGTGCTGCTGGGCGGCGCCACCGCGCTGCTGCCGGTGTTCGCCAAGGACATCCTGCTCACCGGCCCCTG
The DNA here is from genome assembly GCF_016919445.1 of Pseudomonas sp. PDNC002. Lineage (NCBI taxonomy): Bacteria > Pseudomonadati > Pseudomonadota > Gammaproteobacteria > Pseudomonadales > Pseudomonadaceae > Pseudomonas > Pseudomonas sp. PDNC002. Next base: position 198,015 of record NZ_CP070356.1, read on the forward strand.
GGGCCTGGGCCTGCTGCGTTCGGCCCCGGCGGTGGGCGCGCTGCTGATGTCGTTCTGGCTGGCGCGCTTCCCCATCGAGCGCAACGTCGGGCGGATCATGTTCGCCGCCGTGGGCGTGTTCGGCGTCACCACCATCGCCTTCGGCCTGTCGACGTCCTTCTGGTTCTCGCTCGCCGTGCTGGTGGTGCTGGGCGCGGCGGACATGATCAGCATGGTCATCCGCGGCGCCTTCGTGCAGTTGGAAACCCCGGACGAGATGCGCGGCCGGGTCAGCGCGGTGAACGGCCTGTTCATCGGCGCCTCGAACCAGCTGGGCGAGTTCGAGTCCGGCGTCACTGCACACTGGCTCGGCACGGTGCCGGCGGTGGTGCTCGGCGGTGTCGGTACGCTGGTTGTCACCGGCGCGTGGATGAAGCTGTTCCCCACCCTGGCCAAGCGCGACAAGTTGCACTGAGTTTGCTGTTTCTGTAGGAGCGAGCTTGCTCGCGAACATCGACGCGAGGCACGCCCTCACCCTAACCCTCTCCCGTAGGGAGAGGGGACTGGTCGGTGCAGGATGAAATCACTGCGTCAGTTGGCAAGGACGGCCCCCTCTCCCTACGGGAGAGGGCTGGGGTGAGGGGAACAGTCCACGCCGGGGCAGGTTCGCGAGCAAGCTCGCCCCTACAAGCAGCCCAGGATAACCGGCGAAAAAAATCCCCCGCTGGAAGCACCGACGAGGGATGTGGGAACGGACGCCGGGGGACGGCGCCCGGATGGGATCGATTACTGCGAGGCTAGTGCGGCGTACCCAGCCCCGCCGCGCTCATGAACAGGCGCATCAGCCAGGCGGCAACACCCAGGCCGGCGACGCTCAGCGCCCAGATCAGCACCAGCCAGCCGAGCCGCTTGCGCAGCGGTGCCTTCTCCTGCTCCTCATGGGTCATGGTCCGCACCTCTAATGGTAGCCATCGCCGTGCTTCACCTTGCCGCGGAACACGTAGTAGCTCCACGCGGTGTAGACGAGGATGAACGGGATGATGAACAGCGCGCCCACCAGCATGAAGCCCAGGCTCTGTGGCGGTGCCGCGGCGTCCCAGATGGACATGGACGGCGGGATGATGTTCGGCCACAGGCTGATGCCCAGTCCGCTGTAACCCAGGAAGATCAGCGCCAGGGTGAGCAGGAACGGCTTCACGTGGTCGTTGCGCGCCACCGAGCGCAGCAGGCCGTAGAAGGTCAGCAGCACCAGCAGCGGCACCGGCAGGAACCAGAAGAGGTTCGGCAGGCTGAACCAGCGCTGGGCGATTTCCTCGTGGGCCAGCGGGGTCCAGAGGCTGACGATGCCGATCACCGCCAGCAACACCAACGCCAACGGCTTGGCCAGGTCATGCATGCGCTGTTGCAGGTGGCCTTCGGTCTTCATGATCAACCAGGTGCAGCCCAACAGGGTGTAGGCGACGACCAAGCCCAGGCCGCAGAACAGCGGGAACGGTGCCAGCCAGTCCAGCGGGCCGCCGGCGAAGGCGCGGTTCTCCACCGGGATGCCTTCGATGAAGGCGCCCAGGGCAACGCCCTGGAAGAACGTCGCCACCAGCGAGCCGATGATGAACGACTTGTCCCACAGGTGACGTTTATTGGCCCGCGCCTTGAAGCGGAACTCAAAGGCCACGCCGCGGAAGATCAGCCCGACGAGCATCAGCATCAGCGGCAGGTAAAGCGCCGAGAGCACGGCGGAATAAGCCACCGGGAAGGCGCCAAACAGCGCCGCGCCGCCCAGTACCAGCCAGGTCTCGTTGCCGTCCCAGACCGGCGCGACGGTGTTCATCATGACGTCACGGTCGCCCTCGTCCTGGCAGAACGGATAGAGCATGCCGATCCCCAGGTCGAAGCCGTCCATCACCACATACATCATCACGCCGAAGATGATGATGATCGCCCAGATCAGCGGAAGGTCGATTCCCATGCTCAGTTCCTCCCTTCCGGACTGTCGGTTTCATCGTCATCGAGGCCCTCGGCGGTAGCCGACAGTGGCCGCGCCGCGGTGCGCTGCTGACCTGCACCACCATGACTGGTTTCGCGCCCTTCATGGGTGATCGGGCCCTTGCGCACGAGCCGCATCATGTAGCCGATGCCCACGCCGAACAGCGAGAAGTACACCACCACGAACATCACCAGGGTGATGCTCATCTGCGTCACGCTGTGATTGGACACCGCGTCGCTGGTACGCATCAGGCCGTAGACCACCCACGGCTGGCGGCCGATCTCGGTGGTGAACCAGCCGGCCAGGATCGCGATCAAGCCGGACGGCCCCATCCACAGCACCAGCTTGAGGAACGCGCGGCTCTCGAAGAGACGCTTGCGCCAGCGCAGCCAGGCGCTCCACAGGCCAACCAGAATCATCAGCATGCCCAGGCCGGCCATTATGCGGAACGACCAGAACACCACGGTGGAATTGGGCCGGTCGGCTTTCGGGAAATCCTTCAGCGCGGGGATCGGCTCGGTCAGGCTGTGGTTCAGAATCAGGCTGCCAAGCACCGGAATCTCGATCTTGAAGCGGGTTTCCTCGCGCTCCATGTCCGGCCAGCCGAACAGGATCAGCGGGGTCGGTTCGCCGCTGCTGTTGTCCCAGTGGCCTTCCATCGCAGCGATCTTCGCCGGCTGGTGCTTGAGCGTATTGAGGCCGTGGGCGTCGCCCACCATGGCCTGGATGGGAGCTACGATCAGCGCCATCCACATCGCCATCGAAAGCATCTTGCGGATCGCCGGATTGTCGCGGCCACGCAGCAGGTGCCAGGCCGCCGAGGCACCAACGAAGAAGGCGGTGGCGACGAACGAGGCAATCGCCATGTGCAGCAGGCGGTAGGGGAACGATGGGTTGAAGATCACTGCCACCCAATCCACCGGCACGACCACGCCATTGACGATCTCATGGCCCTGCGGGGTCTGCATCCAACTGTTGGAGGCGAGGATCCAGAAGGTGGAGATCAGCGTACCGATGGCCACCATGACCGTGGCGAAGAAGTGCAGGCCGGGGCCGACGCGGTGCCAGCCGAACAGCATGACGCCGAGGAAGCCGGCTTCGAGGAAGAAGGCGGTGAGCACCTCATAGGTCAGCAACGGGCCGGTGATACTCCCGGCGAAGGCCGAGAAGGCGCTCCAGTTGGTGCCGAACTGATAGGCCATGACGAGGCCGGAGACCACGCCCATGCCGAAGTTGACGGCGAAGATCTTCGACCAAAAGTGATAGAGGTCGCGGTAGACCTCCTCGTGGGTCTTCAGCCACAGCCCTTCGAGCACCGCCAGGTAACTGGCCAGGCCGATGGTGATGGCAGGGAAGATGATGTGGAAGGACACGGTAAAGGCGAACTGGATCCGGGCCAGGTCGAGCGCCTCTAATCCGAACATGACTATTCCTCTTCAGGCTGACGCCCACCCCACGGAAGGGTCGGCACCGTACCTTGCGCATGCGCAGGGCGTTCTTGCGTGATGTCTGTCTCTTGCAATGACTCTGTTTCGAGCCACCGATCTCATGTCGGTTCGGGTTCTTTTCGCTGCTCAATCAGAATGGACCACCATCCGCATTGACGCCGCTCAAGAAAACGCCTCGATCTTACGCGCCCAGGGTGCGCGGGCTGGAGTGGTGGGTTGCCGCGCGACGGGGTGTCGCGCGACAGGTTGTCTCAGTTCACTTCCTCGATTTTCCTTATGAACAAAATCGAATATGAAAATGAAAAATTAATATTTTATTGGAATAACAAGAGCGGGTAACTTTCGCTGCAACCGCTGCCGAGTGAGCCGCGGAAAAAGAATCCACCGCCCGTACGAAGGCCCCATCCCGGCCGGCCCGGACGCCAGCGGTCATCTGCCCCACAAGGACATTGCAATGAAAAAGCTGCTGCTTCTGACCGCCCTCGCCGCTGCCTTCTCCACCTCGGCCTTCGCCAATGAAAAGCTGATCGTCGCCGCCACCCCGATCCCCCACGCCGAGATCCTCGAGCTGATCAAGCCGACCCTGGCCAAGGAAGGCGTGGACCTGGAGATCAAGGTCTTCACCGACTACGTGCAGCCCAACGTGCAGGTTGCCGAGAAGCGCCTGGACGCCAACTACTTCCAGACCAAGCCGTACCTGGACAACTTCAACAAGGGCAAGGGCACCAACCTGGTCACCGTGACCGGCGTGCACGTCGAGCCCTTCGGCGGCTACTCGAAGAAGTACAAGTCCATCAGCGAACTGCCGGACGGCGCCACCGTCGCCATCCCCAACGAAGGCAGCAACAGCGGCCGCGCCCTGCTCCTGCTGCAGAAGGCCGGCGTGATCAAGCTGAAAGACCCGAGCAACGCCCTGGCCACCCCGAAAGACATCGCCGAGAACCCCAAGCACCTGAAGTTCAAGGAACTGGAATCGGCCCTGCTGCCGCGCGTGCTGGATCAGGTCGACCTGGACCTGATCAACACCAACTACGCGCTGGAAGCCAAGCTCAACCCGGTGAAGGACGCGCTGATCCTCGAAGACCGCAACTCGCCCTACGTGAACTACCTGGTGGCGCGTCCGGACAACAAGGACAGCGACGCGCTGAAGAAGCTTTCCGCCGCCCTGACCAGCCCGGAAGTCAAAGCCTTCATCGAGAAGAAGTACAACGGCGCCGTGGTGCCGGCCTTCTGATCCGTCGCCCGGCAGACTGCCGGGCGCAACGACTCCCACGCTGGGCGCGCCCTGGGCGCACCCGCTTCGACGCCGGTGGGCAGGTTCCACCGGCGTTTTTCTTTCCAAAGGTATTGCCATGAGCGACCACGCCAAAGGCCCATCTACTCGCGCCGTACACGCAGGCCACGATGCCGACCGGCGCATGGTCACCCGCGCCAAGAGCCAGCCGATCTACCAGAGCTCGGTGTTCGTCTATGACTCGCTGGAGCAGGTCGACGACTTCCTTGCCGGCAATCCTGACAACTACATGTACACGCGCATCGGCAACCCCAACCACAGCGCCGTGGAAGAACTGCTGCGCGACCTGGAAGGCGGCGAGGACGCGCTGTTCTCCGCCTCCGGCATGGCGGCCATTTCCGCCGCGCTGCTGGGCGTGCTCGGCGCCGGCGACCACCTGATCGCCAGCCGCGAGCTGTACGGCACCACCCAGAGCCTGATCGAGAAGGAGCTGACACGCTTCGGCATCGCTTCCACCCTGCTCGACCTCAACGACCTGGCCGCGGTGAAAGCGGCGATCACCCCGACCACCAAACTGATCTACACCGAGACCGCCTCCAACCCGCTGGTGCGCGTGAGCAATATCCCGGCGCTGGCCGATCTCGCCCACCGCCAGGGCCTCAAGCTCCTGGTGGACAACACCTTCCTCTCGCCGGTGCTCTACCAGCCGCTGCGCGATGGCGCCGATCTGGTGATCCACAGCACGACCAAGTACCTCAACGGCCACAGCGATGCCATGGGCGGCGCGCTGGTGGGCGACGCGCAGTGGATCGCCGCCGCGCGGCGCTTCCAGATCAACGCCGGCGGCAGTGCCAGCCCCTTCGAGAGCTGGCTGAATTTCCGTGGCGCGAAGACTCTCGCGCTGCGCATGCGCGCCCACTCGCAGAACGCCCAGGCGTTGGCCGAAACCCTCGAGGCGCACCCTCAGGTGGAGCGCGTCTACTACCCCGGCCTGCCCTCTCACCCGGACCACGAACTGGCGCAGCGCCTGTTCCGCAAGGGCCATTCGGGCATGCTGAGCTTCACCCTGAAGGGCGGCCTGGACCAGGTCGACACGCTGATCGGCGCGCTGCAACTGGCCGCCTTCGCACCGTCGCTGGCCGGTGTCGCCAGCAGCATTACCCACCCCGGCAAGACCTCGCACCGTGCGCTGTCCGCCGAGGCCCTGACCGCGCTGGATATCCACGATGGCACCATCCGTGTCTCGGTGGGCATCGAGGACAGCGAGGACATCGTCCACGACTTCCTGCAGGCGCTGGACGCGCTGTAAGAGCAGAAGGAGATTTCCCATGAACGCACCCCACGCGCCGCTACCGCTGCTGACCTTCCCCGACGCCGACAAGAGCCCGCTGAGCATCCGCGCCAAGGCGCTGGTGTTCTTCGACCCGCGCTCCCATGAAGTGCGTGACGAGGTGGAGCGCCTGGCGCCGTTGCCGCAGCCGGTGCTGATCCACGGCGAAACCGGCACCGGCAAGGAACTGCTGGCCCGCCACATCCACCGCGCCAGCGAGCGCCCCGGCCTGTTCGTCGCGGTGAGCTGCAGCGCGCTGAGCCGCAACTATGCCGACGCCGAGCTGTTCGGCTATGCGCCGGGCGCGCACAACGGCCCGGTGGGCAGCCGCGCCGGCTGGTTCGGTTCGGCCAATGGCGGCACCCTGTACCTGGACGAGATCGCCGACCTGCCGCTGTCGCTGCAACAGAAGCTGCTGCGCGTGCTGCAGGAACGTGAAGTGCTGCGCGTCGGCGCGCGCGAGCCGGTGCCGGTGGACGTGCGTCTGGTCGCCGCCACCAGCATCGATCTGGGGCAGGCGGTGAAGGCGGGGAAATTCCTCGAAGGACTGCAGCAATACCTGCACGACGGCAACCTGACCTTGCCGCCGCTGCGCGAGCGCATCGGCGATATCCAGCCGCTGGCCGAGTACTTCCTCGGCGTGCACGCGCAACGCCTGGAACTGCCGGTGCCGCAGATCGCCAACGACACCCAGCGCGCGCTGGAGAGCTATTCGTGGCCGGGGAATATTCGGGAACTGGAGAACATCATCCACTTCGCCCTGCTGGTGAGCCCGGACGAAGAGATTCGCCCGGAGCACCTGAATTTTTCAGGGGGCGTCGCGGAGTCAGGCAGTGAAACGGAAGTGAGCGAAGAGGCGTTGGAGCGACTGGTGCGCCAGCCCGGCGTCGAGGCGCAGCTGCGTGCGCTGCTGCAACGCCTGGAGCACGAGCGCGGCTGATGCCGCGCTGTAGTCGCCAGCGCGACCCGATGGGCCGCGCACGGGCGACAGAGCAGTCTTACTTGGTGGCGGTGTTGGAGTGAGCGACCACCGGGATGCACGACGGGTTGGTCAGCTTGGCCGGATCGGTCAGCAGGCCCGGCATCATGCGCGAGGTGCAGTTGAACACGCGGCCTTTGGTGGTGGTGGCGACGTAGGAGAGTTCCTGGCCACCCAGGGCGTCCGGCTGGCCGGCTTTGACGTCGCTGACGACCAGCTCGTCGGAGGAAGCCAGGCCGATCATCTGGGCGGTAGCGGCTTGCAGCGGAACGATGGCCTGGTTGGTGGTCATGGTCTGGCAACCGGCCAGCGAAGCGAAGAGCGCAGTGGCAATGGCGATACGTTTGAAGTCCATCTCGAGATGCTCCCTGTTGGTGGTTTTTTGTCCTGCGGTCGCAGACTAACGGAATAAATAAGTGAATCGCCAGAGTTGTATAACAAGTTTTTGACGAAAATTTGCACACTCGTTCAAGTTTTGTGACCTGAATCCGCTCTGATTCAGTATCTGTGCTACCGCAGCTCACCGCTCCTCTCCGTTGGTCAGCGCAAACCCAGATGCCACGCTGAACCGATTCACTTGAAGCGACGAACGGTCGCAGTGAAAGGCATTGCCGACTTGCGAAGCGGCAGCAGGGAATCCTGATCGGAAGATCAATTTCAGGAGAATCAACTGGAAATTACCGTTCATCCAGCCTCATCGACCACCTCAATACCTGTCATCAAGACCATTCACTTCTTTTCGTCACAATCTTCAGGGAAAATGGCTATCAGGCAGTCGGGACCCATTTTCCCCGACGCCATTGGAGATCATCGTGACCAGCTTTGCCGCTCTTGCTAACTTCTTCGCCGCCACCGCTTTCCTGACCGCGCCCGCGAAGGCCGACCCGGAACGCCGTGAGATCCGTGAGGCGAAAAAGAACCGCCGCAAGTAAGCAGTACCCGCTCCGCTCGGCCCTTTTGACAGGGCCGGCGGCGGGACCATCGGTCCCGCCGATTGGCTTTCCAGGGCCGTCCCGTGTTTTCATTGAATGCTTGTTCAAGGAAAAATCCGAGGGACCCCGCCCGTTTTGTCCGTTGCCCAAACCTCCCCGTCCGTAACGCCCTCTCCCGCCATGCGCATGAACCCACCGGTCTTCTACGGTGCGGCTGCGCTGATCCTTCTCTTCGCCCTGATCGTCATCAGCCAGCCCCAACGGGCCGGTGAATGGCTGCTCGCCGCACAGTCCTGGGCCGCCGATACCGTCGGCTGGTACTACCTGCTGGCGATGACGCTGTACCTGATCTTCGTGGTGGTCACCGCGCTTTCCGGCTACGGAAAGATCAAGCTCGGTGCCGACCACGACGAGCCGGAATTCAGCTACCTGTCCTGGGCCGGCATGCTCTTCGCCGCCGGCATCAGCATCACCCTGTTCTTCTTCTGCGTGTCCGAGCCGCTGACCCACTTCGCCCAGCCGCCGCAAGGCGAAGCCGGCACGCCGGAAGCGGCGCGGCAGGCCATGCAGTTGCTGTTCCTGCACTGGGGCCTGCACGGCTGGGGCGTGTTCGCCCTGGTGGCGATGGCGTTGGCCTACTTCGCCTACCGGCACAACCTGCCGCTGGCGCTGCGCTCAGCGCTCTACCCGCTGATCGGCAAGCGCATCAACGGCCCCATCGGCTACACCGTGGACTGCTTCGGCATCATCGCCACGGTGTTCGGCCTCGGCGCGGACATGGGCTTCGGCGTGCTGCAACTCAACGCCGGGCTGGACTTCCTGTTCGGCATCGCCCACAGCCACCCGGTGCAGATGACGCTGATCGCGCTGATGATGGGCGCGGCGATCCTGGTCGCCGTCTCCGGCGTGGACAAGGGCATCCGCCTGCTGTCGGACATCAACATGCTGCTGGCCTGCGCGCTGCTGCTCTTCGTGCTGTTCGCTGGCCCCACCCAGCACCTGCTCAACACCCTGGTGCAGAACATCGGTGACTACCTCGGTAGCCTGCCGACCAAGAGCTTCGACCTCTACGCCTACGGCAAGGACGGCAGCGACTGGCTGGGTGGCTGGACGGTGTTCTACTGGGCCTGGTGGATCGCCTGGGCGCCCTTCGTCGGGCTGTTCATCGCGCGCATCTCGCGCGGGCGAACGATCCGCGAGTTCGTCTTCGGCGTGCTGTTCATCCCGCTGGGCTTCACCCTGGCGTGGATGTCGATCTTCGGCAACAGCGCGCTGGATCAGGTACTCAACCATGGCTTCAGCGAGCTTGGCCGAGTCGCCATTTCCGATCCGTCCATGGCGCTGTACCAGATGCTGCAGAACTACCCCGCTAGCCGTGTAGTGATCGCGGTGACGGTGCTGGTCAGCTTCGTGTTCTTCGTTACCTCGGCGGACTCCGGCACCGTGGTGCTGTCCACGCTCTCCGCCCACGGCGGCAGCGCCGACGACGATGGGCCGAAGTGGCTGCGGGTGTTCTGGGGTGTGGCCACGGCACTGGTCACCGGCGGCCTGCTGTTCGCCGGCAGCATCGATGCGCTGAAGTCAGCGGTGGTCCTGACCTCGCTGCCCTTCTCGCTGATCCTGCTGCTGATGATGTGGGGCCTGCACAAGGCGTTCTACCTCGAATCCCAGCGCCAGCGCGCGCGCACCCACTCCCTGGCGCCGCCATCGGCCAAACCGGGCGGTTGGAAGCGGCGTATCTCCCAGGCTGTGCACTTCCCCACGCGGGATGAGGTGTACCGCTTCATGGTCGACGTGGTCAGCCCGGCCATCGCCGAGGTCTCCCAGGTGTTCCGCGAGAAGGGACTGCAGGTCGAGTCCGACCTCGACCTGGGCAACCTGGAGCTGATCCTGGAGATCGGCCACGGCGAGCAGCATGCGTTCCTCTATCAGGTATCGATGCGCGGCTACTTCACCCCGTCCTTCGCACGCGCCGGCATGGGCGGCCTGCACCTGAAGAACCGCCGTTACTTCCGCGCCGAGGTGCACCTCTCCGAAGGCAGCCAAGACTACGACCTGATGGGCTACAGCAAGGAGCAGATCATCAACGACATGCTCGACCAGTACGAGCGGCACCTGCAGTTCCTGCATCTGGTGCGCTAGGTTCGGACTTGCGCACCAGATGCAGGAGCGAGCCCCCCTGCAAAGATCAAGAGCCCCTCACCCTAGCCCTCTCCCGCACGCGGGAGAGGGGACCGTTCGGTGCAGGATGAAGCTATGCCGTCAGCCGGCACGATCTGCCCCCTCTCCCTGAGGGAGAGGGTTGGGGTGAGGGGGGGAACACAGGCACGGATTTTTTCAGGAAAAGACACTTGCTCCTACGAAAAACCCAAATGAAAAAGGCGCCCGCAGGCGCCTTTTTCACATCACGGCAAAGGATCAGCCGCGGGTGCCGCTCAGTACCTTGCGGTAGAACAGCACGCAGATCGCCACGAAGACCACCAGGCCCAGCCACTGCGCGGTGTCCTCGAAACTACCTCCGACCAGGGCCAGGGGCGCGGCAGAACCGGTGGCGCCGATGATGCCGGCCAGCAGGATACCCATCAGGCTCTCGCCGACGATCAGGCCCGAAGCCAGCAGCACGCCACGGCGCTTGGGCTCGTCGGAGTACTTCTCCACGTCCTTGCCAGCGGCTGCCGCGCGCTTGGCCAGCGCGGTTTCCAGCAGCCAGCCGATCACCGCACCGACCACCAAAGTCATCCCGATGGTGGGCGGCAGGTAGATGCCCAGGCCGACAGCGAGCACCGGCAGGCTCGCTTTGCCGGTGCGGCGCAGCAGCACGTCCACCAGGATCAGCGCGATGCCCAGCGCCACGCCGATGAGGATCATGTTCCAGTTCAGCGCGTTGTGGAAAATCCCGCTGGCGATGGCGGTCATCAGCGTTGCCTGCGGTGCAGCCAGGGCGGCGTTCGGGTCCATGCCCTCGCGCGGCAGTGCGCCGGTGAAGCCATAGGCGTTGAACAGCAGCTCCAGTACCGGCGGGATCACCAGCGCGCCGACCAGGCAGCCGACGATCAGCGCTACCTGCTGGCGCCACGGCGTGGCGCCGACCAGATAACCGGTCTTCAGGTCCTGCAGGTTGTCGTTGGAAATCGCCGCGATGGCGATCACCACCGAGGTGGTGAACAGCGCCAGGGCAATGGCGAGCTTGCCGCCCTGCTGGTCGAGGAAGCCGGTTTCCAGCGAACCAACGCCCAGGATCAGCAGCGACACCAGGATCACCGCGATGATGCCGATACCGGAGATCGGGCTGCTCGACGAACCGACCAGGCCGGCCATGTAGCCGCAGGCGGCGGCGATCAGGAAGCCGAAGAAGAAGGCGAAGATCACGCAGACCGCCACCAGTCCCCAGAAGCCGACGCCCTTCAAGTCCGGCGCCGCGTCGCTGAGGAAGTAGGAGAAGACCACGAACAGCGCCACCAGCAGGAAGCCGGCGATGGCGACTATCCATTTGGCGGAGAGGTCCTGCTCGGTGCGCAGGTCGCTGACTTCACCACGGCCGCGCACGGCGCTAAGCGACGACCAGACGCCCTGCACCATGGGTTTGAACAGCGTCGCCAGGGTCCACAGCGCGGCGATGCCGATGGTGCCGGCACCGAGGAAGCGCACCTGGCTGCTCCACAGTTTGGTGGCCAGTTCCGGCAGGCTCTGACCGGCAGCGAGCACGCTGTTCACCGAGAGCAATGGCACGGCCACGCCCCAGGCGATGACCACGCCGATCAGGATGGCGATGCCGGCGGTGATGCCCATCAGGTAACCGGCGCCGACCAGTGCCAGCGAGAAGCCGGTGGACAGGCGGAAGGCCGCCTGCCCGGCCGTGATCCAGAAGCTGAAGCCTTCGGCGAGCACCTTGAAGCCGCTGCTGAACAGGCTGAAGGCCGCGGCGACCACGCCCCCGGCAAGGATGTCGCGCAGGCCCGGGCCGCCGGCTTTCGCAGGCTTGCCGGCCTTCTCCTCTTCCTCGTCCTGGCTGCCGACACGGAGAATCTCCGCCGCCGCCACACCTTCGGGGTAAGGCAGGCTGCTCTGCACCACCATGACCCGGCGCAGCGGAATGGTGTAGAGCACGCCGAGGATGCCGCCGATGGAACAGATGGCCGCCGTCTGCCAGAACGGGAAGCCGCTCCAGTAGCCGATCATCAAGAGGCCGGGAAGGATGAAGATGATCGAGGACAGGGTGCCGGCCGCCGAGGCCTGGGTCTGCACCATGTTGTTCTCGAGGATGTTGGAGCCGGAGAAGTAGCGCAGCACCGCCATGGAAATGACTGCCGCGGGAATCGACGAGGCGAAGGTCAGGCCGACCTTGAGGCCGAGGTAGACGTTGGAGGCGGTGAACACCACGGTGATCAGCGCGCCGAGGATCAGGCCGCGAACCGTCAGCTCGGCGAGGTTGGACTCGTCGGGAATCCGTTCTTGCATGGAGGCAGTCTCTTACAGAAGTACGACCGCCAAAGCGTAGGACAGTGCGCCAGCCGCCGCGACCCAGAATGGCGACGAATGCGGTCTGCTGTGCGGCTTTGTTGCCTTATGTCAGGGGGATGAGGGGAAATTCCGAGTCAACGCACTCTCTGTAGGGGCGAGCAAGCTCCTACAGCTGGCGACATTCGCTGGAGCATGACCGTGGACCTGGAATTCCGCCGCGACGAACTTCGCGGACAAGGTCCGCTCCTACGGGGCGTCCATAGCCAGGCCGCTTTTTGTAGGAGCGGAGCTTCTCCGCGAAATCCTGCCATTGCCCACCCTATCGCGCATAACGCCTGGGCCGTTATGCGCCACGGCGGTGCTCAGGGACTGCGCGCAGGAGAATTCAGAACGGCTTGTCCCCCAGTATCGTCGCCCGGTGCATCACCCGGCGCTGCGGACGGTAGTCGTCCACCGCGTAATGCTGGGTCACGCGGTTGTCCCAGAAAGCCACGTCGTTTTCCTTCCAGCGCCAGCGCACGGTGAATTCCGGACGGCTGAAGTGCGCGAACAGCAGGTCGAGGATGGCGCGGCTTTCCGCCGGTTCCAGCTCGTTGATACGGGTAGTGAAGCCATCGCTGACGAACAACGCCTTGCGCCCGGTGACCGGGTGCGTACGGATCACCGGATGGCTGCGCGGCGGGTTCTTCCTGCGCGCTTCCTCCAGCCGCGCCAGGTCCGCATCAGTGGCGCCGAAGCGCTCTTGGGGGAAGGACTTGCTGATGTCGTGGGTCGCGGTGAGGCCGTCGAGCAGTTGCTGCAGTGGTTTCGACAGCGCCTCGAAGGCGGCGATGCCGCTGGCCCACAGGGTATCGCCACCGTAGGGCGGCAGCTGTTTGGCGGCGAGCACTGCGCCCAGGGCCGGGGTCTCCAGGAAGGTCACGTCGGTGTGCCAGATGGCGTTGTCGCGCACGTCGGTGACGGCGGTGTCGAGGACGATGACTTCGCGCTGCTCCGGCGAGCTGGGGTAGATCGGATGGATGTGCAGGTCGCCGAAGCGCGCGGCGAAGGTTGCCTGCTGGGTCGGCGTCAGCGGCTGGTCGCGGAAGAACAGCACGTGGTGATCGAGCAGGGCCTGCTCGATCTGGCGTTGCGCCGCGTCGTCCAGCGGATCGGACAGGCGCACGCCAGAAACGACAGCGCCCAGGGCCGGGCTGATGGGTTCGATGGTCAGGGTGGTCATGTTCGTGTTCTCTCGTGAGGTTCACGGGGAAAGGCGGCTTGGCTGCCCTCTCCCTGAAGGGAGAGGGGGCTAATTCGGTGTGTTCGGGAAAAACGGTGCAGTCCTGCAGCCACGCAGCTTCATCGATGAGGCAGAGGTTTCGACGCCACTCAGGCCAGTCCCCTCTCCCTTCGGAGCGGGGCGCGCAGCCAGGGCTAGGGAGAGGCCCTTGCCTTTGCTCTGTCTCGACAAGCAAGTCACTCCCAGGATGCAAACCGCTTCTGCAACCAGCGCAGCCCAAGCTCGAAGCTCAGCGCGATGGCGGCGATCAGCAGGATGCCCAGCACCACCACGTCGGTGGCGAGGAACTGCGCGGCGGACTGCACCATGAAACCCAGGCCGCGGTTGGCGGCGATCAGCTCGGCGGCGACCAGGGTCGACCAGCCCACGCCCAGGGCGATGCGCAGGCCGGTCAGGACTTCCGGCAGCGCGCTGGGCAGGATGACGTGACGCACAACTTGCAGACGGCTCGCGCCCAGGCAGCGCACCGCCTGGATACGCGACTTGTCCACGCGGCGCACACCGGCGGCGGTAGCGATCAGCAGCGGCGCGAACAGCGCGAGGTAGATCAGCAGCACCTTGGACAGTTCGCCGATACCGAACCAGATGACGATCAACGGCAGGTACGCCAGCGGCGGTACCGGGCGATAGAACTCCACCAGCGGATCGAACGCCGCGCTGACCAGCGGATTGAGGCCCATCAGGATGCCCAGCGGAATCGCCGTCAGCACCGCAGCGCCCAGCGCCAGCAGCACACGCATCAGGCTGGTGCCGACGTGTTGCCACAGCGAGGCGTCGACGTAACCTTCGGCCAGCACGCGCTGGAAGGCCTCCACCAGTTGCTCCGGGGCCGGCAGGAACAGGGTGTCGACCCAGCCCAGGTGGGTGGCCAGCCACCAGAGCACGAAGACGCCGACGATGCTGCCGGCGGCGGCCCAGCGGCGATAATCGCCCGGCACGCTGCGGGCTTTCGGCGCGGCGGCGGGGAGTTTGGCGGCGAGGGTTTCAGTGGGCATGCTCGGCCTCCGGTTCTTCGAGGAACTCATCGAGAAGCAGTTGGCGCAGACGCGCGAATTCCGGGTCGGACTTGATGCTGCGCACCGGCTCACCGGCGGCGTAGCGGCGGGCGAAGTCCAGCGACAGGCGCTTGACGATGCGCGCCGGCGGGCCGTCCATCACTACCAGGTCGGTTGCCAGGAACAACGCTTCGTCGACGCTGTGGGTAATCAGGAACAGGCCCTTGCCGGTCTTGCGCCACAGGTCGAGGGTCAGCACTTGCATGCGTTCGCGGGTCAGCGCATCGAGCGCGCCGAAGGGTTCGTCGAGCAGCAGGAAATCCGGTTCCACCGCCAGTGCGCGGGCGAGGCCCAGGCGCTGCCGCTGGCCGCCGGAAAGTTGCGAGATGCGGTAGTCCGCGTGCTCGCCCAGGCCCACCAGCTTCAGTACTTCGTGGGCACGGGCATTGCGCTCGGCAGCGCCGACGCCGCGAATGCGCAAGCCCAGGGCCACGTTGTCCAGGGCGTTGAGCCAGGGCATCAGGGCGTCATCCTGGAACACCACGCCGCGTTCGCCGCCAGGGCCTTCGAGGGTCCGGCCATCGATCTGCACGCGACCGCTGTCCGGCGCCTGAAAGCCTGCCAGCACGTTGAGCAGGCTGGACTTGCCGCAGCCGGACGGGCCCAGCACCACCAGGGATTCGCCCTTGGCCAGGCTGAGAGTGAGGTCCTGCAACACGACGCGCTCGCGTCCGCGCTGCTGGAAAGTGAGGCTGACCGCCTCGGCCGTCAGACGGCTCATGTTCTGCCCTCCGTAGGGTGAGAAAGGGGTGTTTCGGTACAATGCTGGCCCTCTCCCCCGCCCTCTCCCTGAAGGGAGAGGGAGCTGTCCGTGCCGGCTGACGCCATGGCATCAACCTGCGCCGAACGAGTCCCCTCTCCCTTCAGGGAGAGGGTTAGGGAGAGGGCGTCCCGCGAAAAAATTGCAGGCCGATCAGCGCTGCCCAACCTGCACGCTCTCCGCCTGGCGCACGTATTCCGCGCTGACGTAGGGCGAGTAGTCCTTGAGTACCGAAGGCACGCGCTTCTGTTCTTTCAGGAAGGCAGCGGTACCCGCGATATCCTTGGCGGTGCCACCGCCCAGCAGCGCGGAAGACAGCTGCGCCTGGGACTCGGGGAAGGCCGAACCGGCCAGCAGCTCAGGTACGTCCTTCGGATCGGCGCCGGTCAGCTTGGCGATCTTCTTCACCTGCTCGGAATCGGCGGTCCACTCGGCCTTGTGGGCGTTGTAGTCGGCGAAGGAGTCCAGGCTGACCTTGGCGAACTTGGCGATGATTTCCGGGTGCTTCTCGGCGAAGTCCTTGCGAGCCACCCAGACCTCGAAGGTCGGTGCGCCCCACTGGCCAACTTCGGCGGCGTCGGTCAGTACCTTGCCGGACTTCTTGATCTCGCCCAGGGCGGGCGACCAGACGAAGGCGCCATCGATGTCGCCACGGCGCCAGGCGGCGGCGATCTCGGTGGGGTTGAGGTTGACGATCTTCACTTTGCTGGGGTCGATGTTCCAGTGCTTGAGCGCGCCCAGCAGGCTGTAGTGCGAGGTCGACACGAAGGGCGTGGCGATGGTCTTGCCGACCAGGTCCTCGGGCTTCTCGATCTTGCTGCCGTTGCGCACCACCAGCGCCTCGGCGGCGTTGATCTGCGCGGAGACGATGAAGGCGACGATCGGCAGGCCACGGGAAGTGGCGGCGGCCAGCGGGCTGGAGCCGAGGTTGCCCAGTTGCACATCACCCGAGGCGATGGCGGCGACCACTTCCGGGCCGCTGTTGAAGCGGCGCCAGTCGAGCTTCTCGCCGATAACTTTCTCGTAAGTACCGTCGGCCTGGGGCACCTTGGTCGGGTCGATGCCGGTCTGGTAGCCGAGGGTGATGTCGGCCTGGGCGGCGCCAGCGACGCCGACCAGGGCAAGCGCGGCCAGCAGGCGGCGCGGGGCACTGATGTGTTTCATGTGGAGCTCCTGGAAATGCGTACAAAGGCGGCCGGCCGGGCCGTGACGGGCCGCTCGGGAGAGCGGCGGGAAATTGCGGATCAGTTGCTCGCCACGTCCGGCTGCCAGACCGGCACCGCGCGGGCATCGACAGGCTTGGGCAGCAGGCCTTCGGCGTAGAAGGCGTCGGCAATGCGTTGCTGCTCGTCGAGGCCGTCCTTGCGCACCGGCTGCACGTCATAGCTGCGGCGGGCATTGGCCTGTTCGACGGTGGCGACATCGAGGTTGCCCCACAGCGGGCCGAGCACCTTGGCGGCGTCGGCGGGGTGCTCTTTCACCCAGCGGCCAGTCTTCTGCAGTTCGGCGAAGACCTGCTTGAGCACTTCCGGGTGGGCCTTGGCGTACTCGGTGGACGCGAGGTAGTAGCGCTGGTAGCTGGCCAGGCCCTTGCCGTCGACCAGCACGCGGGCGTTCTGCTGACGCTGGGCGCTGGCCACGTATGGGTCCCAGGTCACCCACGCATCGACCTTGTGGTTCTCGAAGGCGGCGCGGCCATCGGCGGGAGTGAGGTACGCCGGCTGGATGTCGGAGAACTTCAGCCCGGCCTTCTGCAGGGCGGCGATCAGCAGGTAGTGGCTGCCGGCGGCCTTGGTCACGGCCACGCGCTTGCCTTTGAGATCGGCCAGGGAGTTGAGCGGCGAATCGTGCGGCACCAGGATCGACTGCGCGGTGGGCGACGGGGTTTCGCGGGCGAAATAGGTCAGCTGCGCGCCGGCGGCCTGGGCAAAGACGGGTACGGTATCGGCGACGTCGGCGGACAGGTCGACGTTGCCCACATTCAGGGATTCGAGCAGCGGCAGGCCGCTGGGGAACTCATGCCAGGTGACCTTGATGCCCTGCTTGCCCAGTTCGCGCTCCAGGTTGCCCTGGGCTTTCACCACGGTCAGCAGCGTGGAGGACTTCTGGAAGCCGATGCGCAGGGTCTGCTCGGCCTGGGCGGACAGGGCGCCGAACAGGGCGACCGACGCGCTGAGGCCAACGGCGAAACGGCGCAGGAAATGACTGCGGGACATGGATACGGCTCCTCGGGTACGGGTTGGCCGCCCGCAGAGCGAGGCGGACCACTGGACAGGTCAGGTGATGCTGGATGAGTCCGGTGGTCCGGTAGAGCGAAGATTACAGGTATAAAAAATCCAAAATAAATAATTTTTAGTTCTTAACTAATGCCGGACGGATTTACCCGCCAATCAGTGCGCAGCCCCCAGCAGCCGGGCCCTCAAGCCTTCCGCGCGGAGACTCGACTGCGCAGCCTCGCGAGCCACCGCCAGCACCTGGATGGCCAGGTTGGAAAAATGGCTGCTGCGGCTGAAGCTCAGCCCGGCGCCGACGGCGATGTCGTCGTCCAGTTGCGCGGCGGCCTGTTCGCTGAGCACCAGTCCCAGCCCCAGGAGACGCGACAACTCCGAGCCCTGCGCCAGCTCCAGCCGGTTCGCCGCATGCAGCGCGAGACCGAGGGCGACGTTGGCTTCCAGCAGCAGGGCCAGGCCATCGCACAGCGAACGCCGGGGCGTGATCGCCAGCCCCGGCGGCAGGAGGATGTCTTCCGGATGCACGCGCAGTTCGTTGCACTGCGCGCCACCGCGCAGTACCAGGCCCGCACGGGCGCTGGGCAGCGCGGCGAGGAGGAAATCGCGACCGGGTTCGTACCAGGCGCGCAGCACCAGCCAGTCGGCGGCTTCGACGGTGAAGGCGTCCCACTCCGCGCCATTGACGCGGAAACCACCGCGCACATGTTCGGCGGCCTGCAGCGACTGCCCGTCCCCCAGCGCGCCCCACAGCGGCTCGCGCAACAGCGTCAGGTTGAGCAGGCGCTGCACCTGCTCGCGGCTGCCCAGCAGGCTGACCCGCGCCAGCTGCAGGTGGTGGACGGCGAACAGCCGGGCCAGGCCGCCGTCCCGTTCGCAGAGATCACGCAGGGTTTGCAGGATGTCCTGCCAAGGACTGGCGCTACCGCCCAGTTGAGCCGGCAGGGACAGCCGCAACAGGCCGGACTCGCGCAGGGCGCGGGCCCAGGTTCCGGCTGCGCTGGGAACAGGCGGTGCGACCGGCCGGGTCGCAGCCAGCCGGAATGGAACAACGCTCATGGACACCTCTGGAAAGACGCGAGGATCAGTGGCCTGGGCGTTGGGCGCGCGGGTGGACTGAAGCGGAAACAGAGCTTGGAACAACCCCGTTGGGCCGCCGGGAAGAACCGGCCGCCAGGGCGGTACTTAGAACCATATCCAAGCATCGCCGCAAGGTTAAATAACCTTTTTGCCTTAGCTGAGAACCCGCCACTCAGTGGAATGAGGTGGCGAAGGAGGTATCGATCACGCTGGAGGTATCGAAAGCCTTGGGCAGCGCGCCGGTCTGCAGGAGGAAGTCGGCGGTGCCCTGGTAATCGGCGGCGGCCTGTTTATCCACCGGGCCGACGCTCATGGCGGCCTGGCCGATCCAGTGGCGCGACACGGACTGGTCGAGGTTGGCCTTTTTCGCCCAGACGTCGGCGTACTGCTCCTTGTGCGCCTCGACCCAGGCGCGGGCCTTCTGCAGGCGGCCAAGGAAATCGGCGATCTGCTCGCGCTTGGGATCGATGGAATTGGCGTTGGCAGCGATGCTCGACAGCCCCGGCATCAGGTCGCGGGCGGTGAGGATCGGGCGCGCGCCGGAGAATACGATCTGCTGCGAGATATAGGGCTCCCATACCGGGAATGCATCGATGCTGCCGCGCGGCAATGCGGCGGCGGCGTCGATGGGCATCAGCTTGACGAACTCCACGTAATCGCTGGGCAGGCCGGCCTTTTCCAGCGCGCGCAGGGTCAATTGCTGGCTCCAGGCGCCGGGCCAGTAGGCGACCTTCTTGCCCTTGAGGTCGGCGATGGTCTTCACCGGCGAATCCTTGGGCACCAGCAGGGCAATGGTGTCCGGGTTCTGCTGGGAGATACCGATCAGCTTCACCGGCGCTCCCTTGGCGGCAAGGAAGATGAAGCCCGAGTCGCCAAGGAAGCCCAGGTCCAGCGCGCCGGCCTGCAACCCTTCGGCCACCGGCGCGGCGGACTGGAAGTGCTTCCAGTCGACGGTGTAGGGCGCGCCTTCAAGCACGCCGGACGCTTCCATCGATGCGCGCACGTTGTAGTAGTTCTGGTCCCCCACCCGCAGGGTCGGCAGGTCGGCGGCGTGGGCCAACGGCGCGCCCAGGATGAGCGCGGCGAAGGTGGCGCGCAGGCGTTGCTTCAGGTTCATCGAAAAGCTCCTCAGCCGGCGCGCCGCAGTTGCGGCAGACGGGCGATATGGTCGTGGATGGCGGGAATCAGGCCCTGGCCGTAGCGCACGGCATCGCCGAGCGGGTCGAAGCCACGGATCAGGAAGGTGGAAACGCCCAGGCGGTAGTACTCGCCCAGCGCGGCGGCGACTTGCTCGGGCGTGCCGACCAGCGCGGTGGAGTTCCAGCGCGCACCGGTAAGCCGGGCCACGCCGGTCCACAGGCGCGTGTCGAGCACCTCGCCCTGCTGCGCCGCGGCCAGCAGGCGCTGGGAGCCGACGTTCTCCGGCTGGTGATCATTGAGCGGCAAGCCCAGGCGGGTGCGGTTCTCCCGCACCTGTTCGAGCACTTCGGCAGCGCGCTTCCAGGCGGCCTCCTCGGTGTCGGCGACGATGGGGCGGAAGGACACCGAGAAGCGCGGATCACGCCCCTGAGCATGCGCGGCAGCCCGCACGCGGCGAATGTGGCCGTCGACAGCGGCCAGCGGCTCGCCCCAGAGCATGTAGGTGTCGGCGTGCTTCGCCGCGACGTCGATGGCGGCATCCGAGGAGCCGCTGAAGTAGATTGGGATGTGCGGTTTCTGCTGCGGGCGCACGGCGGGCGAAGCGCCCTGGAAGCGATAGAACTCGCCATCGAAGTCCACCGGGCCTTCAGCAGTCCAGATGTCGCGCAGCGCTTGCAGGTATTCGTCGGTGCGGGCGTAGCGGCGGTCGTGTTGGAGGTAGTCGCCGTCGCGGGCGAGGTCTTCGTCGTTGCCGCCGCTGACCACGTTGAGGGCCAGGCGGCCATCGCTGAACTGGTCGAGGGTGGCGAGTTGGCGGGCAGCCAATGGCGGCGCGATCACACCCGGCCGATAGGCCAGCAAGATGCCCAGCCGACGGGTAGCGGCGGCGACGAAGGAGCTGACCACCGCTCCTTCAGCGGCATTGCTGAAATACCCCACCAGCACGCGGTCGAAACCGGCGTCCTCATGGGCCTGGGCAAAGCGCCGGACGAATCCGGCATCCACCGCTTCCCCCAGCGGCTGGTCCACCTCGGAACTCGGGGTGGCGGTGATCATGCCGAGAATTTCCACGCTCACTGTGTTGCCCTCGCCTGGGCCGCTGCATAAGGTCGGCGGCTTTCGTTATAAGAAAAACGTCGGTTAAGAAGTTGTTCTTAGAAGCTATAGGCAAGCGCTTCATGATGGAAATTCATTTTTGTCATATCCTAATATGCTAATTACGCATATTCAGGCATAACCAAGCTGCGCGGCGCGCGCTTTTACCGCCACATCACTGCCGAACCGTAGGAGCGGACCTTGTCCGCGAAGCCTTGGACCCGCACGGCCGTTTTTTTCGCGGAGAAGCTCCGCTCCTACAAGAGCGCGCGCGATTGCGGAGCGTGGGCGGAGTGCGGAGTGCGGGCGCCAAGTGCGTAGATATTGCGAGCCAGCTCGTTCGTGCCGGAGCGAGCATGGAGAAGCCGCCCGCAGTCAACCCGCTGCGATGTCGAGACCCTCAGCCACAGCATGGCCGAACAGCCGTGCCGGCGTTTCCAGGTTGCCCAGCAGGCGCGGACGCACCAGCCAAAGCTGGATCAACGGCTGGAAGTCCTCCAGCGCCAATACCCGCAATTGGTCGCGGTAGCGACTGCGCGCGAGGGCCGGCGCCGGCACGAGGCCAAGCCCGCGCCCTTCGGCCACAAGGCCAAGCTGCAGCTCGCTGCCGAAGGTTTCCAGGTTCAACTGCAGCCCCAGTCCCTGATCGGCCAGAGCCCGCTGCAGGCCTGCACGGAAGCCGCAGCCGTCCGGGTTCAGCACCCAGCCGTGCTGGTAGCAATCGAGCAGCCGGCGGGCCTGCACGTCACCGTCTTTCGCTGCCACCACGCAGAGTTCGACCCGGCCCAGCGGCGTGGCGCCGAGATCGTCGGGGAATACCTTGCTGGGCGGAAACAGCACCACCGCCGCGTCCAGATCGGCGTTCTCCAGCCGCGCCAGCAGATGGCTGCCCCAGCCGCTGCTGACCTGCGCACGGAGCTCGGGGTACTCGTCGGCCAACTGGCGTAGGGCCTCCAGCAACACCACTTCGCCGATGCTCTGCGGCACACCCAGGCGCAACACGCCGCTGGGCGCGCTGTCGCTGGCCACCAGCTCACGCAGGCCGTCCACCTCGCGCATCACCCGCAAGCACTGCTCGAACACACGGCGCCCGGCGGCGGTGGGCTTGAGCGGCTTGGTGTTGCGGTCCAGCAGCTCCACCCTGAGGGATTCCTCCAGGCTCTGCACCCGCCGGGTGATGGCGGACTGGGTCAGACCAAGGCTCTCGGCGGCCTGGCTGAGGGAGGCGTTGCGGATCACCGCGACGAAGGCATCGATGTCGTCGATCTTCATGGGGCTGGCACCAATTGCATTTCTCGCATATTAGCTTAGATTCAAAATGCATTTCAGGAATAAAAACGCGTTTGCTACCGTAGCGCCAGAACCTTCCGGAGTGAATCCCCCGCATGTCAGCTCCCCTTCGCCTCGACCGCCTGCGCCAGTTCATCGGCGATCTGGCAGCCCTGATCGACACCGCTCCCGACGAAGCCGCGCTGCTCGCCGAAGCCCGTCCGCTGCTCGCCGAACTGGTGCGCCATGACGACTGGCTGCCCGAGGACTACGCCGGCCCCGACCCGCAGCGTTACCAGCAGTACCTGCTGCACGCTGATTCGCGGCAGCGCTTCTCGGTGGTCAGCTTCGTCTGGGGCCCGGGCCAGCGCACGCCGGTGCACGACCACCGCGTCTGGGGCCTGATCGGCATGTTGCGCGGCGCCGAGTATTCGCAACCGTTCGCCTTCGCGGCCGATGGCAGCCTGCAGCCCGTGGGCGAGCCGCATCGCCTGGAGCCGGGCGAAGTGGAGGCGGTGTCGCCCCGTATCGGCGACATCCACCAGGTCAGCAATGCCTTCGCCGACCAGCCCTCCATCAGCATCCACGTCTACGGCGCCAACATCGGCGCGGTGCGGCGTGCCGTCTTCAGCGCCGAAGGTGAAGAGAAACCCTTCATCTCCGGCTATTCCAACAGCCAGTTGCCCAATATCTGGGACCTGTCGAAAGAGAACCCTGCATGAGCCAGATCACCCGCCGCTCCTTCCACGATATCCGCGCCGCCCTCCTCGCCCGCCAGGAGCTGGCATTGCTGGACGTGCGCGAGGAAGACCCGTTCGCCCAGGAACACCCGCTGTTCGCCGCTAACGTGCCACTGTCCAAGCTGGAGCTGGAAATCTACGCCCGCGTACCGCGCCGCGATACGCCGATCACCGTCTATGACGACGGCGAAGGCCTGACGCAGATTGCCGCGCAGCGCCTGCTGGAACTGGGCTACAGCGACGTGGCCCTGCTCGACGGCGGGCTCGCCGGCTGGCGCGAGGCCGGTGGCGAGCTGTTCAAGGACGTGAACGTGCCGAGCAAGTCGTTCGGCGAACTGGTGGAGGCCGAGCGTCACACTCCGTCGCTGGCCGCCGAGGAAGTGAAGGCGCTGCTCGATGCCCAGGCCGACGTGGTGGTGCTCGACGCCCGCCGCTTCGACGAATACCAGACCATGAGCATCCCCAGCGGCGTCAGCGTGCCGGGCGCCGAACTGGTGCTGCGTGTCGCCGAGCTGGCGCCGAACCCGGCCACCCGCGTCATCGTCAACTGCGCCGGGCGCACCCGCAGCATCATCGGCACCCAGTCGCTGGTGAACGCCGGCATCCCCAACCCGGTGTCGGCGCTGCGCAACGGCACCATCGGCTGGACCCTGGCCGGCCAGCAGCTGGAGCACGGGCAGGCCCGGCGCTTCGCCGAGGTTTCCGCCACTACCCGCGAATCCGCCGCCCAGCGTGCCCGCGCCGTGGCCGACCGCGCGAACGTCGCGCGTATCGACCTGGCCGGCCTGCGCCAATGGCAGGCCGAAACCGAGCGCACCACCTACCTGTTCGACGTGCGCACGCCGGAAGAGTACGAGGCCGGCCACCTGCCGGGTTCGCGCTCGACTCCCGGCGGCCAGTTGGTGCAGGAAACCGACCACGTCGCCAGCGTGCGCGGTGCGCGCCTGGTGCTGGTGGACGACGACGGCGTACGCGCCAACATGAGCGCCTCCTGGCTGGCCCAGATGGGCTGGCAGGTGGCCGTGCTGGACGGGCTGTCCGCTGCCGATTTCAGCGAACAGGGCGCGTGGAATGCGCCGCTGCCACCCAAGCCTCAGGCCGAGACGATCAGCCCGCAGACCCTGGCCGACTGGCTGCGCGAGCCGGGCACCGCCGTGCTCGACTTCACCGCCAGCGCCAACTACGTGAAGCGCCACATCCCCGGTGCCGCCTGGGCCCTGCGCAGCCAGCTGAAGCAGGCAGTGGCGCAGCTGGGTAATGCCGAGCGCTATGTGCTCACCTGCGGCAGCAGCCTGCTGGCGCGCTTCGCCGTGGCGGAGGTGGAAGCCCTGAGCAACAAGCCGGTGTTCCTGCTCGAGGGCGGCACCGGCGCCTGGGTCGCCGCCGGCCTGCCCACCGAGGAAGGCGAAAGCCGCCTGGCGGCACCGCGCATCGATCGCTACCGCCGTCCGTACGAAGGCACCGACAACCCGCGTGAAGCCATGCAGGGCTATCTGGACTGGGAGTTCGGCCTGGTCGAGCAACTGGGCCGCGACGGCACCCACGGCTTCTTCGTGATCTGATCCGCGCCGAAAAACACAGCGCCCGCCGACAGTCTCCTGTGGGCGGGCGCTTTGCGTTCCGGGATCAGTTAGAGGGGCCGCGGCGCCACTGCGGCAGGCCGATCAGGACCACCGCGCTGATGATCACCGCCATCGCCAGGGATTCCGCCAGGCCGATGTGCTCGCCGGCGAACACCACGCCGAGCATCACCGCCACCGCCGGGTTGACGTAGGCGTAGCTGGTCGCCGCCGCCGGGCGCACGTTGGCCAACAGGTACATGTAGGCGCTGAAGGCGATGATCGAGCCGAACACCACCAGGTAGGCCAGCGCGCCCCAGCCGGCGGCGGTGGGCATCTGCTCCAGGCGCTCGCCGCTGAGCAGGCTGCCCAGCAGCAGCACGCCGCCGCCTACCAGCATCTCCACTGCGCTGGCCATCGCGCCGGCGGGCAGGTCCAGGCGCCGGCTCCACACCGAGCCGAAGGCCCAGGTGGCCGCCGCAAAGATAATCAGCGCCGCCCCCGCCGGGCTGCCCTGCAGGTTCGAGCCAAGGTTGAGCAGCACGATGCCGAACAGGCCCAGGGCGATGCCAGCCCACTCCAGCGCGTTGGTCCTGTTGCCGAAGAAGCGCCCGAACACCAGGGTGAACAGCGGCACGGTTGCCACGGCCAACGCCGCCACACCCGAAGCCACGCCCCAGTGCTCGGCCACCGTCACCCCGCCATTGCCGCAGCTGAGCAGCAGGATGCCAATGGCGCCCGCCGACAGGCACTGCTTGAGGCTCGGCAACGGCGCACCGCGCCAAAGCATCCAGGCGAACAGGATCGCCCCGGCGATGACGAAGCGGCAGCCGGCCATCAGCATCGGCGGCCAGGATTCGACGCCAATGCGGATTACCAGGTAGGTCGAGCCCCAGATGAAGTAGAGGGCGAAAAAGGCGGCGATCAGGGTCAGGGAGACGCGGGCTCTGGGCATGGGCATCGTGGTCATGGGAGGGGCTCGACAAGGCAGGCGGGGCGATTCATTTTATGCAGGCAACCCCGCGCCGATAAGGCACAGACAACGCCAATACAGGCGTAACACTTTTCAATCGATGGATTTTCCGGTTTTTCTCCGTTGAATCTGTTTTGACTCGAAAGCCAAGGTGGAACCGATGGACAAATACGACCGCGCATTGCTCGCCGCCCTGCTGGAAGACGGCCGCCTGTCCTTCGCCGAACTGGCCCGACGCATCAATCTCTCCCCGCCGGCGGTGGCTGATCGCGTGGCGCGCCTGGAGGCCGAAGGCGTGATCACCGGGTACCACGCCAGCGTAGACCTGACGAAGATGGGTCGTTCGATCCAGTGCCTGATCGAGATGCGCCTGAACGATCACCGCAGCAAGACCATGCTCGACCCGCTGCTGGAGATTCCGCAGATCATCGATTGCTACCGCATTACTGGCGAGGCCTGCGTGATGCTCAAGGTTGCAGTGAGCTGCACCCAGGAACTGGAAGAGCTGATCGACCGCCTCGCCCAGTTCGGCACCAGCAAGACGTCGCTGGTGCTCTCCACACCGTTCTCCCGGCGAATCCATCCAGCGATGTTGCAGGGCGGCTGAGGCTCGTTTCTAGAAGGTAATTGCAGACCAGCGCGCTACCGGCTCTCGTAGGAGCGGACCTTGTCCGCGAAGCTCCCACAGGCCGACCTCGCGGTCGGATCGCGGATAAGATCCGCTCCTACGAAAGCATCAAACTCCTTGTCCGCGAAGGCCCACAGGCCGACCCGGTGGTCGGATTGCAGAAAAGATCCGTCCCCACGGAAACGTCAGGTTCCTTGTAGGAGCGGACCTTGTCCGCGAAGCTCCTCAGGCCGACCTCGCGGTCGGATCGCGGATAAGATCCGCTCCTACGAAAGCGTCAGGTCAGCTCCTCGAATTACGGACAAAAAAAGGCGGCGCCGCTCGCGCGGGGCCGCCTGAAGTCACGGAGTTGCTACATCGCGGGGCCGGCGAAGAGGGCCGCCCCGTTGTATTGGATTACCGTTCGATGATCGCGGTCACACCCTGGCCGCCCGCGGCGCAGATCGAGATCAGCCCGCGCCCCTTGCCGGCGGCATCCAGCAGCTTCGCCAGGTTGGCGACAATGCGCCCGCCAGTGGCGGCAAACGGGTGGCCGGCCGCCAGCGAACTGCCCTTCACGTTGAGCTTGCTGCGGTCGATGGAACCCAGCGGCGCATCCAGCCCCAGGCGTTCCTTGCAGTAGTCCGCGTCCTCCCAGGCCTTGAGCGTGCACAGCACCTGGGCGGCGAAGGCTTCGTGGATTTCGTAGAAGTCGAAGTCCTGCAGGGTCAGGCCGTTGCGCGCCAGCAGGCGCGGTACGGCATAGACCGGCGCCATCAGCAGCCCTTCGTGGCCGCCGACGAAATCCACCGCCGCTGCTTCGCCGTCCTTGAAGTACGCCAGGATCGGCAGGCCGCGCGCCTTCGCCCACTCCTCGCTGGCCAGCAGCACCACCGAGGCGCCATCGGTCAGCGGCGTGGAGTTGGCGGCCGTCAGGGTGCCGCGCGGGCCCTTCTCGAACACCGGCTTGAGGGTGCCGATCTTTTCCAGGTTGATGTCCGGGCGCAGGTTCTGGTCGCGCACCAGGCCGCGGAACGGCGTCATCAGGTCGTTCTGCCAGCCCTCGTCATAGGCGGCGGCCAGCTTGTGGTGGCTCTCGTAGGCCAGCTTGTCCTGCTCGTCGCGGGGGATGGCCCAGGTCTGCGCCATCAACTCGCAGTGTTCGCCCATGGACAGCCCGGTGCGCGGCTCGCCGTTCTTCGGAATGTGCGGCATCAGGTGGCGCGGGCGGATCTTCAGCAGGCTTTTGATCTTCTCGGCGTTGGACTTGCCACGGTTGGCCTCCAGCAGAATCTTGCGCAGCCCTTCGTTGACGCCGATGGGCGCATCGGAGGTGGTGTCCACGCCGCCGGCGATGCCGCAGTCGATCTGCCCGAGGGCGATCTTGTTGGCGACGAGGATGGCCGCTTCCAGGCCGGTACCGCAGGCCTGCTGGATGTCATAGGCCGGGGTTTCCGGCGCCAGGCGCGTGCCCAGCACGCACTCGCGTGTCAGGTTGAAGTCGCGCGAATGCTTGAGCACCGCGCCGGCGACCACCTCGCCCAGGCGCTCGCCGTGCAGCTTGTAGCGCTCGATCAGGCCGTCCAGCGCGGAGGTCAGCATCTCCTGGTTGCTCGCCGTGGAGTACACGGTGTTGGAGCGGGCGAAGGGAATACGGTTGCCGCCGACGATGGCGACCCGGCGCAATTGGGTCATGCAGAGCTCCTGGGTGGATGAGCGTTAAAGTGCGGTCAAGGCTAACCTTAGCCGCTTGTGTCGCATTGGCCGCCCCGCCGTTGCGCAGGTCAGCGCGGTCAATTGCGTCGAACCCCTGCCTGCGTAGAGTGGTCAGCACTTTAGAGAATCCGTTCAGGAGCCCGTTCCATGACCGATCGCTACATTGCCTTCGCCAACTCCAACGTCGGCCGCCGCCTGGTCGGCGCCCTCGGCCTACCCGCGCCGGTTCGCCTGGAGCGCTGGAGCACCGGGCGCACGCGGCCGGTGGACGGAGCGCTGCTGCTCGGTGGCGAGGGCAACCTGAACGAGGCCGTGCTGCCCTTCGCCGAGCGCCTGACTGATTCGATCTTCGCCTTTGCCGACGGCCAGTACGGCCTGCCGCGCTGGACCGCCGAGCACGGCCCCAAACTCAAGGCCATCGTCTTCGATGCCAGCGGCTTGACCCGTTTCGAGCAGACGATCGAACTGCGCACCTTCTTCCAAGGCGCGATCAAGGGCCTGGACAAGTGCCCGCACGTGGTGATCCTCGGCCGCGCGCCAGAATCGATCAAAGACCCCATCGCCGCCAGCGTGCAGCGCAGTCTCGAAGGTTTCAGCCGCTCGCTCGGCAAGGAAATCCGCCGTGGCGGCAACGTGCAGCTGGTGTATGTCGGCAAGGGCGCCGAGGACCAGCTTGAAGGCGCGCTGCGCTTCTTCCTTTCGCCCAAGAGCGCCTATGTCTCAGGGCAAGTGGTGCGCCTCTCTGCCTATGACAAGCAGGTGCAGGACTGGAGCCGCCCGCTGGTGGGCAAACGCGCACTGGTGACCGGCGCCGCTCGCGGCATCGGCGCGGCCATTGCCGAGACCCTGGCCCGTGACGGCGCCGAGGTGGTGCTGCTGGACGTGCCGCCGGCCAAGGACGCACTCGACGCCCTCGCCGCGCGCCTCGGCGGCCATGGCGTGGCGCTGGATATCTGTGCGGCGGACGCCGGCGCACAGCTGGTAGCGGCGCTGCCCGATGGCGTCGATATCGTGGTGCACAACGCCGGCATTACCCGCGACAAGACCGTCGCCAAGATGAGCGAAGCATTCTGGAACTCGGTGATCGACGTGAACCTGAAGGCCCCGCAGGTGCTGACCCAGGCGCTGCTGGACGCGAACAAGCTGCATGACGATGGCCGCGTGGTGCTGCTCGCATCCATCAGCGGCATCGCCGGCAACATGGGCCAGACCAACTATGCGGTGAGCAAGGCCGGCCTGATCGGCCTGGCGCAGGCCTGGGCGCCGGCGCTGGGCAAGAAGGGCATCAGCATCAACGCGGTGGCGCCGGGCTTCATCGAAACCCAGATGACCGCCGCCATCCCGCTGACCATCCGGGAGGCCGGCAGGCGCATGAACTCCATGGGCCAGGGCGGCCTGCCGCAGGACGTCGCCGAAGCCGTGGCCTGGTTCGCCCAGCCGGGCTCCGGCGCAGTGAGCGGGCAGGTGCTGCGGGTTTGCGGACAGAGCCTGCTGGGCGCTTAACCTTCGGGATCGCAGGACGCATAACCTGGAACAGGTTATTCGCCACTCCCTTCATGGCGGATAACGCTGGCGCGTTATTCGCCCTACGGACGGATTCGCCGATCAGCATGCGTTACCTGTGGGAGTAACTGTCTTCTTCTGCGAGTTCGTGCCTACTCTTTTCCCTCTCCCTCTCCCTTCGGAGCGGGGCGCGCAGCCAGGGTTAGGGAGAGGGCAAACCTGCGCAGATGAACCCCAAATTACGTAGGAGCGGGCCATGCCCGCGATCGCGCCCATGGGCGCTCCTACAGGTCAACTGCGAGCGGCGATCAGCTCGCGAAACTCCTCCGCGCTCACCCGGTGGTCGCCATCGCGGTCCGCACGCACGATCAACGCCGGCTCCTGGGTCATGAACTCCGCCTGGCTGACCTTGCCGTCACCGTCATGGTCCGGCCAGGCGATGGCATTGGGCGAGACCTGCACGCTGGGATTCGGCGGCGTCACTTCCTCGCGGGTCAGCAAGCCGTCCTGATTACGGTCCAGCCGGTGGAACATGCGCACGCGCATCGGCGCCATGTCACTGGCCTCGATGTAACCGTCGCCGTTGGCATCCAGGCGGGAGAATGCCGTTTCGCCCATCTCCCCCGCGAATACGCAGGGTGCGGACAACAGAGCGGCAGACAGCAGGAAGGCTTGGCGGATTCGGCTTTGCATCGGTGATTCCAAGGTGGGACTGACCGGCAAAGCCTAGCCACAGGGCGGCTCGAACAGGTTCGATCACTCCGCCGGTGGTTGCGGGCGGCCTCGGCGACGGAACTCCACCGGCGTCTCGCCGACCCAGCGCTTGAAGGCGCGGTAGAAGGTGCTCGGCTCGGAGAAACCGGTGCGCTCGACGATCACCTCGATGCGTTCGTCGGTCTTGAGCAACAGCTCCTTGGCCAGGCGACAGCGGTAATCGGTGACCAGATCGTTGAAGCGCACCCCGGCCATGGCCAGGCGTTCGCGCAGGCGACGGGCCGGCATGTCCAGACGGGCGGCAACCTGCTCCAGCGTCGCGCCGCCATCCACCAGCAGCACGCCGATCAGTTCGCGCACCTTGCGCACCAGGTCCAGCCGCTCCACCTCGGCCAGTTGCCGGCGCGCCAGGGACTCGTGCATGCGCAGCAGTTCAGGGGCGGCGTGGCGCGAAGGCTTGTCCAGCACGGTGGCGTCGAACACCAGGGCATAGCGGTCGGCACCCAGCACCACCGGGCAGCCATAGACTTCGCGATAACGTGCCGCCGGGGCGCCCTCTTCGTGCATCAACTGCACTTCGTGGGGTTTGAAGTCACCCTCGGTGAGCGCGTGGAACAGGCGGACCACCGCGCCAGCCAGCATCTCCGGGAAGTGCCGGTTGGTCCCGGCGGTATGACCGAGCAGCAGGACGGCCTTCTCGCCTTCCACTTCCAGGCGAGCATTCAGCGTGTCGGACAGCAGGCGCACATAGCGCAGGGCATGGCGCAGGCCTTCGCCGAAGGTGGCGCTGGAGAGGAACAGGTACTCCAGCAGCAGGCCGTGGAATGCCGGCAGGTGGCCGGCCAGGTAGAGGCCGACGTGCTCTTCGCCACACTCGTCGGCGGCGGCCTTCCAGAACAGGTTCTGTGCGCTATGGGGGAATCGTCCGGCAGGCAGGCTGCCGGCTGGCAGGCCGACGCGGGCCAGCACGCGGTCGGGGTCGGTACCGCTGGCGCGCAGGGCGTCGATCACCGGGCGCATCAGCGCCACATCGTCGGTCAGATCACGCATGGTGTTTTTTCTAGTTATCCATGAGGCGAGCCCATCTTAGGCAGCTTTCCCATCGCCCCTCAAGAGAATCAGGAAGCAGGCTGAGGGAAATATCCGAGCAATCCGGCGGTCACATTGACTTGCCTGCCGCGCACAGCGTTGCCACGGCCAATGCCCACGCTCCAGTGCTGGCTAAGCTGAATGAATGCCCCTCAGGAGATACCCGATGCCCCGCGATTGGCTTGACCTGTCCGCCCCACCCGCCCTCACCGGCCTGTTCGTACGTGCGGCGCTGCGCCGTGGCGTCCGCGGCCGCAGCCTGCCGACACGCGGCGTGCGCTGCCCGGTCACGGTGGATCCGAAGCACCTGGAACGCTATCGCAAGGTCTGCGGCTTCCCCGACAACCACCTGCTGCCGCCGACTTATCCGCATATCCTCGCCTTCGGCCTGCAGATGGGCCTGCTCACCGACGCGAGTTTCCCCTTCCCGCTACTGGGCCTGGTGCACCTGGAAAACCGTATCAGCGTGTTGCGGCCGCTGGGCGGGCTGGGGCCGTTCAACGTCAGCGTGCGGGTAGCCGACCTGCAGCCCCACGAGAAGGGTGTGACCTTCAGCATCATCACCCAGCTGCACGACCAGCTCGGCCTGCTCTGGGAGGGCGACAGCCGCATCCTGTTCCGCGGCATGCGCCTGGACGGCACGCCGCCGGCCCGCGACGACGTCGCCGAACTGCCGCTGGAGCAGATCGACGCCTGGAACTGCCCGGCGGATATCGGCCGTCGCTATGCCCGTGTGGCCGGCGACTACAACCCGATCCACCTGTCGGCTGCCAGCGCGAAGCTATTCGGCTTCCCCCGCGCCATCGCCCACGGCCTGTGGAACAAGGCGCGTAGCCTGGCGGCGCTGGGCGAACGCCTGCCAGCCGCCGCTTATCGGGTCGAGGTGCGCTTCCAGAAGCCGGTGCTGCTGCCCTCCTCCGTCAACCTGCTGGCCAGCGAACCCGCAGCCATCGGGCAGTTCAGCCTGCGCGGCAAGGACGACCTGCCGCACATGGCCGGCAGTTGGAGCCCGCTCGATTCCTGATGCGCGAGACTTGAAGCGCGTCGCCTGAGGCTTGAAGCTATGGGGCTCACGTTGGAGCCCCATCTGCATGAACCTCGAAGCCATATGAACCTAGAAGCCATCACCGCGCGCCTGCACGCCATCCGCGACCACAACGACTGGAGCCGCTTCCACAGTCCGAAGAACCTGGCCATGGCCGCCAGCGTGGAAATGGCCGAGCTGGTGGAAATCTTCCAGTGGCTGCGCGAGGACGAGTCGCGCCAGCTGCCGCCGGAAACACTGGCCCACGCCGGCCAGGAAGTCGGTGACATCGTGCTCTATCTCTTGCTGCTGTGCGCCGAGCTGGGTATCGACATGGACCAGGTGGTGCGCGCCAAGCTGGCCGACAGCGAGCGACGCTTCATCGAAGGCGGTGCCAAGTGAGCCAGCCTCCAAAATCCGGCGACCGCCACTTCGACGAACTCGCCACGCGCTTCGCCGAGAAGATCTACGGCGGCGCGAAAGGCGCGATCCGTCTCGCGGTGCTGCAGGCCGACCTGGCCGAAGCGCTACCCGACCGCCCGCTGCGGGTACTGGACATCGGCGCGGGCCTGGGCCACATGTCGCTGTGGCTGGCCGGGCGCGGCCATGACGTCACCCTCGCCGAACCCGCCGCGCCGATGCTCGAGGCCGCGCGCCAGCGCTTCGAGGAAGCGGGCCTTGCAGCCACTTTCATCGAGGCGCCCTGGCAGGACCTGCTCGGCCAGCTCAACGAACCCTACGACCTGGTGATCTGCCACGCCGTGCTGGAATGGCTGGCCGAGCCGCTGGCGATCCTGCCGGTGCTGCACCAGCTGACCCGCGCCGATGGCTGGCTGTCCCTGGCGTTCTACAACCGCGACGCGCTGATCTACCGCAACCTGCTCAAGGGGCATTTCCGCAAGCTGCGCAAGAACCGCTTCGCCGGTGAAGGCCAGAGCCTGACCCCGCAGGAACCGCTCGACCCGCGCGTGCTCGAAGAAGCCATGGTCGGCCATTGGCGCATCGAGGCGCGCAGCGGCGTGCGAGTGTTCCACGACTACATGCCGGTGGAATTCCAGCACAAGGCCGAACCCATCGACCTGGTGGAGATGGAACTGCAATACCGTCGACATCCCGCCTTCGCCGGGCTGGGGCGCTACCTGCACTGGCTGTGCCGGCCGCAGGATTAGGTGCATAGTTGCCAGTGCGCACGCCCACCACACCCGGCGTGCGGGAGTCCGTCATGCCGCGTTACCTGCTGATCCTGCCACTGTTCGCCACCCTGGCCGCCTGCCAGAGCCAGAATCCCTACTCCGCCACCTCGTTGCCCATCCCGCCGGCACCCGCACAAGCCGCCAATCCAGGCCTCGACCCCGGCAGCTATCCGGCGCCGCCCCTGGATTACGGTCGCTACCGCTCCTGGGGCTGGAGCGACGGCGCCGGCTTCGATGGCCCGCTGCAGGATGCCGTCAGCGAAGCCCTCGACCAGCGCGGCCTGCGCCCGGCGCGCAGCAACGCGCCAGCGGACCTGCGGGTCAGCGCGCAGCTTTCCAGCGAGCAGCGCACGCGGCAGACCACCGACTATTACAACGGCGGCTACTACGGCGGCTACGGCCGCTGGAACGATCCGTGGTACGGCGGCTACGGTGCCTCCTACCCTGTCACCCGCACCTACGTCGTCACCGTCAGCGTGGTACGCATCGCGCTGTTCGATGCCCGCAGCCACCAACAGGTGTGGAGCGGCAGCGCCGAGTACGAGGACGGCAGCAACCAGAGCGACCAGGCCCGCGCCCTGCGCGAAGCCGCCCGCAAGGCCATGGACGGTTATCCGCCGGGCTGAGCCTCGGCGCGCCGGTAGGCGGGAACGCTGGCCGGCGAATCGACCATCACCGCATCGGCGCCCAACTCCTGGGCCGTCCGATAGGCTGCCGCCGAGTTGATGCCGAACATCACCACGTTCGTACCCACAGCCTGCCGCACACACGCCATGGCCTGTGGCGTCCACAACCGCGCCGGCTTCACCTGATAGGACGACGAGCCCAGGGTGAATTGCTCCGTCACCGTCAGCTCGCGGTCCAACTCGATGCCCATCCAGGCACCTGCGGCCGGAGGCGTACAACGCCCGCCAAGCGCCAGCTCCACCAGACGATTGCGTGTGACATCACGGCTCTCGAACACCTGCGCATGCGGGTAGTGTCGGGCCAGGAAGTCACTGGCCTCGGGCTCGGTGGAGTAGAAGCGTACTCGCGACCAGGCATCGCTGCGGTCCAGTTCGACAGCGACCGCATCGATGACCGCGGCCACCGGTTGCGCCTTGATGTCGAGGAAGATCGGAATGTTCGTCGGTATCACCCGCAGCGCCTGCGCCAGGGTGGGAACCTCCAGCGCGCTGGCGCGATAGGGGTAATGGCCGTCGGCATCCTTGAAGCCATAGCCGGCATTCACGCGACTCAGCTGCGTCAGCGTGCGCGACGCGACGCTACCCGTGGTATCGGTCAGCGCGGACAGGTCCGTCGGCCGATACAGCACCGGCACGCAGTTGGCGGTCACCTGCACCGAGAGCCACAGCGCGTCGCTGCCATTCCACAGCGCGCGCCGGATTGCCAGGAGGGTATTTTCTGGCGCATCGCCGGTGCCCGCTCGATGCGCCACCACCAGCGGCGCTCGACGGGCCTCGGCCTGTTGCCATGCACAACCCTGTAACGCCAGCAGCACCAGCAGCGATCCGGTCATGAAACTGCGCATCACATCCGCCTTCCTCGAGATAGACCGCCAAATTAGCAACAGAGGTGGTTCCAATGCCGTCGAACATTACCAGCTTGCCAATCCCACGGCCTTGCGCTTGGATGGAGTTCTCTGACAGGAGTATTGCGATCATGATCCGCCGTCTGTTGTGCCGTTCATTGTTCCTGAGCCTGATGCTCGGCCTCGCTGCCTGTGAAACCACCAGCGTCAGCCGCGACTACGACACCACCCGCGACTTCGCCCGCTACCAGACCTGGAGCTGGGCACAACCCGCCTTCGAATACCGGCCGGATGATCCGCGCATCAAGAGCGACCTCACCGAGCAACGCATCAGCGACGCCGTGGCCGACGAGTTCGACCAGCGCGGCCTGCGCAAGGCCCAGGACGGCAACCCGGGCGACGTGAAGATCCGCGCCTACCTGATCGTCGACCAGCGCCAGGATCAGGTCACCACCTACACCGGCGGCTACTGGGGCGGTTATTGGGGTGGCTACTGGGGCCCGCCGCCGATGGCCGAGACCCGCAGCGTGACCTACAAGGTCGCCACCATCCAGGTCGACATGTTCGACGGCAAGGATGGCAAGCTGGTCTGGCGCGGCAGCGGCGAGCAGGTGATGCGCAGCAGCCCGCCGACACCGGCCGAGCGCGAAGCGGCGATCCGCGAGACAGTGCAGAAAGTCATCGCCCAGTACCCTCCGCACTGAGCCCTGCCCTGGAGACCGCGTGAATCATTCCACCCTGCAGCACCGCCCCGCCGTCGCCGCCGACCTCGACGAGATCGTGCGTTTCCCCCAGGACGCCGACGAGCTTTTCTACTGCTATCCCAAGGCGAGCTGGCCGCTGACCGTGGGCCAACTCGCCGCCGCCATGGCCGAGCGGCGCGGCAGTACCGTCGCCCTGCTCGATGGCCGGGTGGCGGGCTTCGCCAACTTCTACCAGTGGCAGCCGAACGAGTTCTGCGCCCTGGGCAACATGATGGTCGCACCCGCCGCGCGCCGGCATGGAGTGGCGCAATATCTGATCGAGGTCATGGAGCAGCTCGCCCGCGACCAGTACAAGGCACGGCTGATGAAAGTGTCCTGCTTCAATGCCAATGCCGCCGGGTTGCTGCTCTATGCGCGCCTGGGCTACCAGCCGCAGGGCATCGTCGAGCGCGCCGACCCCCAGGGCCGGCGCGTGGCCCTGGTCCAACTGGAGAAAGCCCTTGTCCACGCCTGAGCCCCAGCGCGTGCTGATCGTCGTCAGCAGCGGCCCGAGCACCCCGGCGCGCTGCGCCGCGCCGTTCTACACCGCCACCCTGCTGGCCTGCATGGATGCGCAGGTCACCCTGTTCCTCAGCGGCGAAGGCACCCGCCTGGCCTTCCAGGACATCGCCGACCACCTCTACGCCGCCGAGGGTGGCGAGCCCATCAGCCATTTCATCCAGCAGGCCAAGGAAGCCGGCGCGCGCCTGTTGATGTGCCGTGCGCCTGGCATCGCCATCGACGAAAGCCGGCTGATCGAGGAAGTCGACGAGATCGCCAGCGGTGGTGAGCTGGCACGCATGATTCTCGAGTACGACCGAGTGCTGACCCTGTGAAACTGCACGGCCTGGAGTTCCCGGACGACCGGCTCTACGCCCCCGAGTACAACCTCTGGTTGCGCGAGGAAAACGGCAGCGCGGTGACCCTCGGCCTCACCGCCTATGGCTGCGCGATCTACGGACAGATATTCGCCTTCACTCCCAAGCGCGACGGCTGGCACATCGACTGCGACCGCAGCTTCGGCGTGGTCGAGTTCGCCAAGGCCGCATCCTCCGCACGCAGCCCGCTGGACGGCAGCATCCTCGCCAGCAACGACGCCGTGGTGCGCCGCCCTGGCCTGATCAACCAGGACTGCTACGGCGAAGGCTGGATGGTGCGCCTGAAGCCCGACGACTGGGCCGCAGCCCGCGGCCGATTCCTCCAGGGCCAGGCCGCCCTCGACGCGTTCGCCCAGCGCATGTACCTGGACAACTTCGACCCCGACGACGACGGCGTGCAGGCCCTGCGCCCGTGAGCTGGATCGCTCGCTTCCTTCCACTCCTGCTGCTTCTGCTCCTCAGCCAGCCGCTGCGCGCCGACCAGCCCGCGCAGGGCGGTTTCGTCTACCTCGACCAGGTGCTGAAATCGGCGCGCTACGACGTGCGCTATGCAGGCTCGGACAACTTCGTCGGGGAGCCCATCGACGGCTATGCCACGGCACGGCTCATCCTCACACGCGAAGCCGCCGCCGCATTGGTCGCCGTCGAGCAGGACCTGGCGCTGAGCGGCCTGGCCCTGAAAATCTTCGACGGCTATCGCCCACAGCGCGCCGTGGATGAATTCCGCCGCTGGGCCAGCGACCCGCAGGACACCCGGCAGAAATCCCGCTACTACCCCGGTATCGACAAGAGCACGCTGTTCCGCGACGGCTACATCGCCAAGCGCTCCGGGCACTCCCGCGGCAGCACCGTCGACCTCACGCTGGTGGACATCGGCAGCGGCGCCGAACTCGACATGGGTAGCACCTTCGACTTCTTCGGCCCCATCTCCCACCACGGCACGGCGCTGATCAGCGTGCAGCAGACGCGCAATCGCGAAACCCTGCGCCAGGCCATGCTGCGCCACGGCTTCGAGCCCTACAGCGCCGAGTGGTGGCATTACACGCTCAAGACAGAACCTTATCCGGACACCTACTTCGACTTCCCGGTGCAATGAGGCCAGCGGCTAGGCTCAAGGGCACTGGCGCCCACCACGGAGACAATACGGACATGTCCAGACTCACCACCCTGCTGGCCGCCGCTCTCGGTGTCGCCTAGAGACTCGACGGCAGGCTGGTCGGACGCTTGCCTCGCTACGATGGCTACAAATGGCAACAGGCCGGTGCTTCTTGCGGAACCTCCCTCACCAACCCAGCCTCCAACGTTCGCCCCTACCGCCTAACGCCGGAGAATCCATGCCCCCGCAAGCCCCCGCATTCGATGGCCAACGCTGGAGCAATGCCGAAGAGGACCGCATCGAAGTCGTCCCTGCCGATCCCGCCTGGCCGCAGCGCTTTGCCGAGGAAGCCCAGGCCATCGCCCGCGAGGCGGACCTGCCCGGCCTGGGCATTGAGCACATCGGCA
This sequence comes from Pseudomonas sp. PDNC002, assembly GCF_016919445.1. Lineage (NCBI taxonomy): Bacteria > Pseudomonadati > Pseudomonadota > Gammaproteobacteria > Pseudomonadales > Pseudomonadaceae > Pseudomonas > Pseudomonas sp. PDNC002. Next base: position 236,044 of record NZ_CP070356.1, read on the forward strand.
GCACCGCTGTGCCGGGGCTGGACGCCAAGCCGATCATCGACATCCTCCTGCTGCCGCCACCCGGCAGCGACCCGCACCGGCTGATCGACCCCCTGCAGCGCCTGGGCTACCAGTACTGGGCGGAAAACCCGGATACCACGCGGCTGTTCTTCGTCAAAGGCATGCCACCACTGGGCAATGGACGCACTCACCACGTCCACGTCATGGACCTGGGCGAAGCCTCGCGCCGCCTGCTGCTGCGCGACTGGCTGCGCAACCACCCCGAAGACGCCCAACGCTACGCGCAGGTGAAGCACGAACTGGCCCGGCGCTTCCCCACCGATCGCGACGCGTATACCGACGGCAAGGACGACATAGTCGCGCAGATACTCGGCCGCGCGCTCAACCCGTCAGGGCACCAACGCGACCACGGAGGCGATGCGCCCCACGGCGGCGAGATCCAGGGGCCGGACAGCCACGCGGCGAAACGTTAATCACGCGTTAATCCAACCGGCCGAAGCTCGGGACTCACCTTCAGGAGGTCGTCCCATGCTCAAGCTCTCCGTGGTTACCTTCGCCTGCGTCACCCTTGTCGGCTGCGCCGACGCCCCGCACTACAATCATTTCGGCGCCATCGAATCGCCCGTGCGCGAATCCTTCGGCGAAGACAACCTCGAACGCCAGCCCACCCGCGTCCGCCTGCAGAGCGACGATTACTCCGCACAGCAACAGCGCATGATGTGGGGGCAGTAACAGCGCACGACCTCGGCAGGCCGCGCAAGCGACTGCCGACTGCGCTATAACGGTCGCTCTCTCGAAACCTCAGGAATGGATACCATGGCCTTCGACTGGCACAGCGATCCGATCACTCGGCAAACACCGCTTGACCCCGCCTACCGCAACACCCAGAACGTCCGCCGCTTCATGACGCAACACTGTGGCGAAGCCTTCCGTTTCGACCGGCCGTTCATGGCCTGGATACGCAGCGCAAGCCCATCGGACATGGGCGAAGTCGTGGATGAATGGCGCTGCCGACACGGCGGACCTGCCGCTGGCTAGCCGCCCACCCACAAGGTGAACTGCCCATCCCGAATCGGCAGCGCCTCCCGCACGACGCTGTAGCGAACCGGCAGCACCGTCCCCGTGGCGACGCCCAGATGATCGGCCAGCGCCAGCACTTCTTCGAAGGACGCTTCCGGCAGGTACTTGTTGAGGGAAAAACTCTCGCCGCCGATCAGCACCTGCAACGCATAGACGTCATCGCCATCGGCGTCATACGCCAGCAGGCCCTGCAACTGAAGGCCGGACGGCAACCGCAATAGCGCGCGCACGAGCAAATGCGCCGGCTGGGCACCCGGTCCCATCACCAGCGGGACGAGAAAACATTCTTCCCGCCGCCCATCTTGCAACTGCCATAGATCGCTCAGTTCCAGATGTTCCTCGGTAAACAGCTCCAGCCTGACCATGGCCATCTCCTCCTGCGGCGCAATGAGGACGATAGCTCGCTCGTCAGCTTCATGCAGCGGGCGCAAGCCAGGTTAGGGAAAGTTCAAGTCGAGGAAGTGGCGGAAGGCAGTGAGAGTCGAACTCGTTTTGGGGCGTCGCCGTTGATGGTCATCTTTGTGAAATTGAGGCGTTCAGCAGGAACATCTGGGGCACTGGTAGCAAGTAGCTGCAATTGATTTCGACACGTTTTCGAGACCCAGAACTTGGCGTCCCTACGACATTAGACCAGAGGATTAGAGCAGTGCCCTCTGGGGCCGATCAGGGACTTTCGTCACCTGCTCGATGCCGGGGAGGATCACGAGTGCTAGGATGCTTTGGCAAATTTTGCCATTCCATAGAGACTGGTCCCATGAGCACGATGAACATTTCCCTGCCGGATACGCTCAAGAGCTTTGTCGATGAGCAGGTCAGCCAGCGTGGTTACGGCACCAGCAGCGAATACGTGCGCGAGCTGATTCGCAAGGATCAGGACCGTCAGCGTCTGCGGGGCCTGCTGATCGCCGGCGCGGAGTCGATACCTGCGGCACCTGCCGACAGCGACTACTTCGAATCGCTTCGCACGCGGGTGCGTAAGGCTCGTGGATGAAGGCGAAGCCCATCATTCCACGCGTACTCGCCAATCAGGATGTTGAAGCGGCTGTCGATTACTACCTGAGTGAAGACGCCGAACAAGCTGCTCTGGGGTTTGTCGATGCCCTGGAAAAGGCATACGCCCATATAGCCCGCCACCCTGCCAGCGGTTCATCCCGCTACGCCCATGAGCTGGATTTGCCGGGGCTACATAGCTGGCCACTCAAGCGCTATCCCTACCTGGTGTTCTACGTCGAGCGCGACGACCACATCGATGTGTGGCGCGTGCTGCACGGCATGAACGACATCCCGTCCTGGATGCAGGCTGGCGAGGGCGAACCGCGCTGAAAGTCCTTCGACACTTCTTCGACAGCGACGTCGGAGCGTCTTTCCGGGCTAAGCCGGAAGCTCAGAGCCACGAGGGCTGTAGACGGGAGAATTGGCGGAAGGCAGTGAGAGTCGAACTCACCCAGGAACGGCTGCCGTCCCCCACCGGGTTTGAAGCCCGGCCACGCCACCGGGCGTGATTGCCTTCCCTGGTCAGAAGCCGGCGGCGGAAGCGCAACGGCGAATGCGGGAGCCTGGATGTTGCCATCTTTGTCGTGGCCGATGCCAGCGCGGCGACGCCGCAGTGGCGTCGGTTTGATCTGGAAAGCAGCACGCCGCAGCCAACGTCTCTATGCTTGCCCGGCATGCGCTGACAAGGAAACTCCATGCTGACCGCGAAACTCACCAAGGGACTGCTCTGGGCAGCGATCGTCATTCTCGCTGTCGCCGTGATGCTGCTGGGCCTGCGCGTCGCGGCGCTACGGAACATCCCGCCACTGGAGCCCTGGCACACCTGGGTGCCGGAAGACCTGCACAGCGAGGCGATCGACCGCACCGACTGGGCCGGCTACCTGGCCGCCGAAGCCAAGCTGATGCAGGCCATGCGCAAGGAAATGGCGGCCAGCCTGCAGCCCTTCGAGCGCGTGGCCTACAACCGCTACTTCGACCAGAGCGCGGTTTACCCCGGCCGTTTCGCCACGGACTGGAACCGCTCCTACGAGATGCGCCCCAACGGTGAGGTGCGCGGCGCGGCGGTGCTGCTGCACGGGCTGACCGACTCGCCCTACAGCCTGCGCCACCTGGGCGAACACCTGCGGCAACAGGGTTTCGTGGTGATCGCGATCCGCATGCCAGGCCACGGTACGGTGCCGGCCGGGCTCACCGACGCGGACTGGGAAGACTGGATGGCCGCCACCCGGCTGGCCGTGCGCGAGGCCTCCGCGCAATTGCCCAAGGGCGCACCGCTGCTGATGGTGGGCTTCTCCAACGGCGGCGCGCTGGCGATGAAGTACAGCCTGGATGCGCTGGAGGATCCGAGCCTTGCTATGCCTGAACAACTGGTGCTGATCTCGCCGATGATCGGCGTCACCCGCTATGCCCAGTTCGCCGGCTTGGCGGGATTGCCGGCGCTGCTGCCGGCCTTCGCCAAGGCGGCCTGGCTGAACGTGCTGCCGGAGTTCAACCCATTCAAGTACAACTCCTTTCCCATTGCCGCGGCGCGCCAGACGGTGGAGCTGACCGACGCCGTGCAGGCCAGCCTGGAGAGCGCCAGCCGCAGCGGCAATCTCGGGCGACTGCCGCCGATCCTCACTTTCCAGTCACTTGCCGACAGCACCGTCAGCACTCCAGCAGTAATCAGCAATCTCTACGACCGCCTACCGGACAACGGCAGCCAGTTGGTGCTGTTCGACCTCAACCGCTCGCTGAACTATGGCCCGCTGCTGCGTCCGGAAATGGCCACGCTCGGCGACCGCCTGCTGCCGGAGCGCGAGCGCAACTATGACCTGACGGTGATCTCCAACAGCCCGCAGAGCAGCCAGACCAAGGCACTGCGCACGCCAGCCCATAGCCGGCAGCAGGAGGGCCTGCCGTTGGCGGCGGGCTACCCGGCGGATCTGTTCTCGCTTTCCCACGTGGCGCTGCCCTTCCCGCCTGACGACGCGCTCTACGGCCAGTTCCCGGACAGCTCGGAGGACTTCGGCATCCACCTGGGCACTCTGACGCCCCGTGGCGAGCGCGGCGTGCTGATCGTCGGCCTGGACCTGTTCCAGCGCGTGACGTCCAATCCCTTCTACGACTATCTCGTGCAACGGGTCGACCAGGTGTTGCCAAGGCCCTGACTCGGCACACCAGCCTCGGAGTTACCAGTTGAGCGCTGTCAGGCAGTGCCCTGCGCCAGCGCCGAATCCTCCCGCACCCGCCGCTCGTTGCCGAAGCGGCGGGTGAAGCCGATGCGGTCGAAGTACTCCAGCAACTGGATGCAGCGCTTGCGGCCGATGCCGATGCGGTCGCGGAAGGCGGCGGCGCGGATGATGCCGGCTTCGTCGCGCAGTTGCAGGGCGTGGCCGGCGAGTTGGCGCAGGGTCTGTTCGGGGTAGAACAGGTCTCTCACCACCTGGTGCAGTTGGCCCAGGCGGGCGAGCTTGCGCAACAGCAGGCGCACATCGGCCTCCTCCTCTCCCAGCTCCCGAGCGAGGTCGCGCACCCAGGGCGGGTCGAAGGTGCCCGCCAGCAACAAAGGCCAGAGGCGTTCGCGCAGCTTCTCGTCGGCCTCGACCAGTTGCACCCGGTGATCCGGCAAGTGCAGCCAGGGACCGCTGCTGGCGACCTGCCCGGTCGCCAGCAGGCTTTCCAGCAGGGCGATGAAGACCGGCCGCTCCAGCGAAGAGAAAGCGTAGCGGCGCAGACGATCGCGGTCGGGGCCTAGCTCGTCGGGAGCTTCGGCGTGAAAGCGTTGCAGGGCATCGAGCAGCTGTTGCTGCAGCGCGGACCAGCGCTCGGCGGCGAACAGCCGAGCGCCGAGCCGGGTGTTGATTTCGACCAGCTCAGCGGGCAGTTGCCAGCCGTCACGCGGGCGATTGAACTGGCGCGCCAACAGCGCGGGATCGACGCCATTGGTGGCGTGAGCCAGCAGGGTCGACAAGGCGCTTTCGAGACTGTCGCCCTGCAGGGCACGCAGTTGCTCCAGGCGCTCCGGACTGCGCCGGTTGCGCGCGGGGGCGAACGGATCGAGCACGCGGCCGCCACCCAGGGTTCGTTGCGCGGACTGATCGCGCAGCACGAGGTAGTCACCGTGCACGGCATGACTGGGCGCATTCAGCACCAGTTGCGCAAAGGCACGCTCGCCGGGTTGCAGGCGCTCGCCTTCGAGCAGCGCGACGCGGCCAGTGACATCCTGCGCGCCGAGGTGAACATGCACCGGCGTCCAGTGGGCGAAGGCGCGGGCTTCACTGGGCAACAGGTGCAGGTCGATATCGAGGCGCGTGGTGGGCGCATGGAGTTCGGGCGCGATCAGCCAGTCACCCCGGTGAATCTGTTCCAGGCTCAGGCGCTCGCCCGCTATGTTCACCGCCACGCGCTGGCCGGCGTGAGCCTGCTGCGCTTCGCGGTTCTGCGCGTGCAGGCCGCGCACGCGGACGCGGCGCCCGGCATTGCCCAGCAGCAGTTCATCGCCGACCTTCACAGTGCCGGTAAAGGCCGTTCCGGTGACCACGACACCAGCACCGCTGACACTGAAGGCGCGGTCCACCGCCAGGCGGAAGCCGCCGCTTGCGGCACGCTGGCGAGTCTCCCGGGCAGCATCTGCCAGTGCTTCACGCAACGCATCGATACCTTCACCGCTGACGCTGGAAACCGGGAATATCGGTGCACCGGCGAGTGGTCCTTCCGCCAGCAGTGCGCGCACTTCCGCAGAGGCCTGTTCTACTCGTTCGCCTGAAACGCGGTCGGCCTTGGTCAGGGCGACGATGGCGCGGCGAATGCCGAGCAACTGGACGATGGCGAGGTGTTCACGCGTCTGCGGCATCACGCCGTCGTCGGCGGCCACCACCAGCAACATCAGGTCGATGCCGCTGGCGCCGGCGAGCATGTTGTGGACAAAACGCTCGTGGCCCGGCACGTCGATGAAACCGGTCAATGCGCCGTCGCCCAGATCGGCATAGACGTAGCCGAGATCGATGGTGATGCCGCGCTCGCGTTCGGCCGGGCGGCGGTCGCCTTCGACGCCGGTGAGGGCGCGCAGCAGGGACGTCTTGCCGTGGTCGATGTGCCCGGCGGTGCCGACTATCACGCCTCGCCCTCGGCCACCAGCGGCAGCTGCGCGACGAAGCCGGGCTCGTCGTCGAGTTGGCGCAGGTCGAGCCAGAGTGCGTCATCATCGATGCGTCCGAGCACCGGGATCGGCAGGCAGCGTAGGCGTTCTTCGAGGTCCAGCAAGGCACGGCCGCGCTGTCGCTTGGGCTGGTTCGGACGCAGGCACAGCGCGGCGCTGGGCAGTCGCGCCACCGGCTGCGCGCCGCTGCCGATCATGCCCAGGGCATCCTCGGCGCTGACATTCCAGCCTTCACCCAGCAGCGTGGCAAACGCAGGTGCGAGGCGCTGCGCCTGGGTGCGGATATCAGCCTGCGGCCGGCTGAGCAGGCGCAGGCTGGTGAGGCGTTCGGCGAGGCGATCCGGATCGCGATAGAGGTTGAGCACGGCCTCCAGCGCGGCGAGGGTGAGCTTGTCCACGCGCAGGGCACGTTTGAGCGGGTTCTTCTTGATCTTGCCGATCAGCTCCTTGCTGCCGAGGATCAACCCGGCCTGCGGGCCGCCGAGCAGTTTGTCGCCGCTGAAGGTGACGATGTCGGCGCCGTCGCGCAGGGCTTCCTGCACGGTGGGTTCCTTGGGCAGGCCCCAGCGGGTGAGGTCGACCAGGGTGCCACTGCCGAGGTCTTCCAGCAGCGGCAAGCCATGGGCGTGGGCGATCTGCGCCAGCTGCGGCGTCGGTACGCTGGCGGTGAAGCCCTGCACGCTGTAGTTGCTGGTGTGCACGCGCATCAGCAAGCCGGAGCGCGGGCCGATGACGGCTTCGTAGTCCTTGGCGTGGGTGCGGTTGGTGGTGCCGACCTCGACCAGTTTCACGCCGGCGCGGGACATGATGTCGGGAATGCGGAAGGCGCCGCCGATCTCGATCAGCTCGCCACGGGAAATGATCCCTTCCTTGCGCGCACCCAGGCTGTTGAGCGCCAGCAGCACGGCGGCGGCATTGTTGTTGACCACGGTGACGGCCTCAGCACCGGTCAGCTCGCGGATCAGCCCGGTGATGAGGTCGTCGCGGTCGCCACGCTTGCCAGTGGCGAGGTCGAACTCGAGGTTCAGCGGGTAGCGCGCAGCCATCGTGATGGCTTCGATGGCTTCCTCCGGCAGCAAGGCACGGCCGAGGTTGGTGTGCAGCACCGTGCCGGTGAGGTTGAACACCCGGCGCACGCGGCTGGCGTGGTGCGCTGCGAGGCGTTCGCCGGCGCGGCCGGCGAGTACGGACTCTTCCAGTTCGACGGCGGCAAGCTGGCCGTGGCGAGCGGGCTCGCGCAGTTCGTCGAGCAGGTCGCGCAGGGTCTTGAGCAGGGCCTCGCGGCCATAGCGTTGCTGCAGCGGCTGGCAGGCCGGGCTGCGCAGCAGGCGGTCGATGGAGGGCAAACGTACCGAGGTCATGGACGAACCTTGTGCTGAAGTCGGTGGGCTGGAGTGTAGGGCGTATAACCGTTCGCGGTTATACGCCGACGCACCTCGGCCCCTATCCGCGCCGAAGTTGAACCCGGAGCGCATTGATGCCAAGCGGCGTACAAGGTGGAGCCTTGTACGCCCTACGAAGAGCCGCCCGGTGCCAGCAGCAGGTTCGGCGCGGAACGCAGGTAACCGTCCTCGGCGAGACGGATGTCCAGGGCGAGGCTGGCCAGGTCGTCCGCCTGGGCTTCGGCGTGCTTGTCGTGCTCCAGGTAGAACTGCTTGAGATAGGACTGGCAGCCGGGGCATGTCTCGGCCTTGAGCGGCGCCTGATCGCTGGCGACGCCTTCGCGCTGCAGCGAGTAGTAGGCCAGGCCCTTGCTCTCGGCGCAGTGGCTGCACTTCACGCGCACGTAGTGCCATTCGCAGGAGCACAGCGAGCACGACAGGTAACGCAGCCCGGCGTGTTTGCCCTGGCTGCGGATCATGCCCGCCACCGGCGGTGCGCCGCAGGCCGGGCAAAGGGTCTGGCTGTCGGTTTCCGCCAGGGTGTCGTCGGGCAGTTGCAGCAGCCATTGGCTGAAGGCGACCTGCAGGACGGCGCCAAGGAACGGCACCAGCGCCGGCGGCAGCAGGTCGAACTGGCCGTTGAGCAGGCCCAGCGCCCAGGCCTTGCGCTGGCCGGAATCGGCGTTGCGCAGGGTCTTCAACGCTTCGACCACCGCCGGGTTGGCGGTGAGTTCGTAGGCGTCGAGGAAGGCATCCAGCAGCGGCAGCCACGCACCTTCGCGCACCAGGACTTCATAGGCCAGTGGCGGCATGCGGTGCTCCTGGCTGCGGGCCAGCGCGGCGGCGTCCGGCGTGGGCAGGAACAGCTTGCGGTTCAGCAGCGATTGCTGGACCGCGCAGACGCCGGCGATCAGCTCCAGGTAGCCCTGCAACGGATTGCCCGGTGCCAGTTCACGCAGGCGCGCGGCGCGGCGGGAGAACAGATCGGGGGACGGCAGGTTGAACAGCGGGGGGATGTTGGCAGCAGCTTCGATCTGCCCGGGTTCGAGAATTCGGCCTGACACGCAGGACTCCTTATTGGGTTTGGTTCGGGGCTGGCAAGAGCCCCTCACCCTAGCCCTCTCCCAAAGGGAGAGGGGACTGTCCGTGCCGGCTGGCAGCGGGGTGTTCGCCGGCAGCCGTTCTCATGTCGCCTACCCAGCGATCGCGGCGCGATGCTGGGCGAGCGACATCAATGCTCCTTACCCTTGTCCACGTCCTTCAGCCAGCCGTTGTGGTGCTTGCGCGCCCAGCCGCGGCTGACCCAGCCGTAGAGCATGGCGCCCATCGAACCCTTCACCCAGATGCCAGCGTAGATGTGCACCAGGATGCTGCAGATGAGCACGAAGGCGGCGAAGGCATGCAGCAGCGAGGCAATGCGGATGAGGTCGATACCGAAGAAGTGGCTGAAGTACGCACGCCACATCACGAGGCCGGTCACCAGCAGCACCAGCATGCACAGCAGCAGGGTCCAGAACAGCAGCTTCTGCCCGGCGTTGTAGCGGCCGACTTCCGGGAGGTTTTCCTCGCGGTTGGTGACCACATCGCGCCATTGCTTGAGCCACTGCACGTCGCGTTTTTCCACCAGGTTGTGGTGGGCGAAGCGGATCACCAGGCCGAGGAAGAACAGAAACATCGCCACCCCGAGGAACGGATGGAGAATGCGCGTCCACGGCCCGCCGCCGAACAGGTTGGTCAGCCAGAACATGGCCGGGTGGAACAGCGCCAGCCCCGAGAGGCCGGCGAGAAAGAACAGAATGGCCACCATCCAGTGGTTGCTCCGTTCGTTGGCGTTGTAACGCTGGATATCTTTTTTCATGTCTCGATCCTCGTAGCCCTCACCCCAGCCCTCTCCCAGAGGGAGAGGGGGCAAAAGCCGCAACCTGGGATGTCATGGGCGCTCACGCGGGTCATAGCCATGCACCGAAGGGTCGACCTTGTGCACCGGCGCCTGCGGGTCGGGCCCGTCTTCCTCGTCCTCCTCGACCCGGTTGGGGCCAACGCGGGTGTAGTGGAAGAACCCGGCCAGCACCACCGCGCCCATGGCCAACAGGCCGAGGGGTTTGGTGATGCCTTTCCACAGGCTGACCATCGGGCTGATCGCCGGTTTGTCGGGCAACCCGGCATACAGCGACGGCTGGTCGGCATGGTGCAGCACATACATCACGTGCGTGCCGCCGACGCCTTCGGGGTCATACAGCCCCGCGTGCTCGAAGCCACGGGACTTCAGGTCGACGATGCGCTCGGCGGCGTGCTCCTTCATGTCCTCCTTGGTGCCGAAGACGATGGCGCCGGTCGGGCAGGTCTTCACGCAGGCCGGCTCCATGCCCACGGCCACGCGGTCGGAACACAGGGTACACTTGTACGCCTTGTGGTCCTTCTGCGAGATGCGCGGGATGTTGAACGGGCAGCCGGTGATGCAGTAGCCGCAGCCGATGCAGTGGTCCTGATTGAAGTCGACGATGCCGTTGGCGTACTTCACGATCGCACCGGGGCTCGGGCAGGCCTTCAGGCAGCCCGGCTCGGCGCAGTGCATGCAACCGTCCTTGCGGATCAGCCATTCCAGATTGCCGGCCGGCGCTTCGTATTCGGTGAAGCGCATCACCGTCCAGGACTGGTCCGTGAGGTCGATCGGGTTGTCGTAGGTGCCGTGGTTGTGTCCCACCTCATCGCGCAGTTCGTTCCATTCCGAACAGGCGACCTGGCAGGCCTTGCAACCGATGCACTTGGACACGTCGATCAGCTTGGCCACTTCCTCCTCGTGCCGCACCGAGGGTGACGGCAAGGTCGTAGCGGAGCGGGCGTAGATGTCTTGGCTACTCATGGGTCACCTCACGCCTTTTCCACGTTGACGAGGAAGGATTTGAACTCCGGCGTCTGCGTGTTCCCGTCGCCCACGAAGGGGGTCAGGGTATTGGTCAGGTAGCCGTTGCGCGCCACGCCGGAAAAACCCCAGTGCAGGGGAATGCCAACGTGGTGCACGGTCTGGCCGTTGACCTGCAGCGGACGGATGCGCTTGGTCACCACCGCCACCGCCTTGATGAAGCCGCGGTTGGAGGACACCTTCACGCGGTCGCCTGCCTTGATGCCGATTTCCTTCGCCAGCGCCTCGCCGATCTCGACGAACTGTTCCGGCTGGACGATGGCATTCAGACGGCAATGCTTGGTCCAGAAGTGGAAGTGCTCGGTGAGTCGGTAGGTGGTCGCGGCATACGGGAATTCCTTCGCCGTGCCGAACAGCTCCATGTCGTTCTTGAACACCCGCGCCGCCGGGCTGCTGATCGCCTGCGGATTCTTGTGCAGCGGGTTGACGCCAATCGGCGTCTCGAACGGCTCGTAGTGCTCGGGGAAAGGGCCTTCGGCCATCTTGTCGACGGCGAAGAACCGCGCCACGCCTTCGGGGTTCATGATGAACGGGTTCATCCCCGCTTCCGGTGCCGAATCGGCCTTGAAGTCCGGGATGTCGGTGCCGCCCCAGGCCTTGCCGTTCCACCACACCAGGCGCTTCTTCACCGGGTCCCACGGCTTGCCGCTGACGTCCGCCGAGGCGCGGTTGTAGAGGATGCGCCGGTTGGCCGGCCACGCCCACGCCCAGCCCAGGGTCTGGCCCATGGCGTACGGGTCACTGTTGTCGCGGCGGGCCATCTGGTTGCCCAGTTGCGTCCAGGAGCCGGCGAAGATCCAGCAGCCGCTGGCGGTGCTGCCGTCGTCACGCAGCAGCGCGAAACCGGGCAGCTGTTCGCCGGCTTTCGCCAGGACCATGCCGTTGGCGGGGTCGACCACATCGGCCAGCGCCTTGCCGTTGTACTCCTTGGCGATCTCTTCCGGGGTCGGTTCGTCCGGCGTCAGGTACGGCCAGTCGAGACCGAGGATCGGATCGGGGAACTTGCCGCCGTCCTTGCGATAAGCCTCGCGCAGGCGATGCAGCAGGCCGCTCATGATGGCGATGTCGGTGCGCGCCTCACCCGGCGGCTCGGCGCCCTTCCAGTGCCATTGCAACCAGCGGCCGGAGTTGACGATGGAGCCGTCTTCCTCGGCGAAGCAACTGGTGGGCAGGCGGAACACCGTGGTCTGGATGGCCTTGGTGTCGACGTCGTTGTGCTCGCCGGCATTGCGCCAGAACTCGGAGGTTTCGGTGGCCAGCGGGTCCATCACCACCATCCACTTCAGCTTGGCCAGCGCGGCGCTGACCTTGGCCTTGTTGGGGAACGAGGCGATGGGGTTGAAGCCCTGGCAGAAGTAACCGTTGACCTTGCCCTGGTACATCATGTCGAAGTAGCGCAGCACGTCGTAGCCGGCGCCGGGCATGTCCAGCTTGGGCAACCAGTCGTAGCACCAGTTGTTTTCCTTGGTGGCGGACTTGCCGAACCAGGACTTCATCAGGCTGACGTGGAACTTGGGATAGTTCTGCCAGTACGACAACTGCCCCGGACGCAGCGGTTTGCTGGTGCGCTTGGTGATGTAGGCGTTGAAGTCCTGCTCCGCGTCCATGCCCAGGGTCATGTAGCCGGGCAGCGAATTGGACAGCAGCCCCAGGTCGGTCAGCCCCTGGATGTTGGAGTGGCCGCGCAGGGCGTTCATGCCGCCGCCGGGCATACCGATGTTGCCCAGCAGCAGCTGGACCATCGCGCCGGTACGGATCATCTGCGCGCCCACCGAGTGCTGGGTCCAGCCCAGGGCGTACATGATGGTCATGACCTTGGTCGGCGCCGCGGTGGTGGAAATCTCCTCCCACACCTTGAGCATCATGTCCTTGGGCGTGCCACAGATGTTGCTCACCACGTCCGGCGTATAGCGGCTGTAGTGCTGCTTCATCAGGTTGAACACGCAACGCGGGTGCGTCAGGGTCGGGTCGACCTTGGCGAAACCGTCCTCGCCCAGCTCGTACTGCCAGGAAGACTTGTCCGGATAGGTGCGCTTCTCCGCGTCGTAGCCGTTGAACAGGCCGTCGTCGAAGCCGAAGCCTTCCTTCACGATGAAGGAGACGTCGGTGTAGTTGTGCACGTATTCCTTCTGGTACTTGTCGTTTTCCAGCAGGTAGTTGATCAGACCGCCGAGGAAGGCGATGTCCGTGCCGGTGCGGATGGGCGCGTAGTAGTCGGCCACCGAAGCGGAACGGGTGAATCGCGGGTCGACCACCAGCAGGCGCGCCTTGTTGTGCGCCTTGGCTTCGGTCACCCACTTGAAGCCGCACGGGTGCGCTTCAGCGGCGTTTCCGCCCATGATCAGAATCAGATCGGCATTCTTGATGTCGGTCCAATGGTTGGTCATGGCTCCACGGCCAAACGTCGGGGCAAGACTTGCCACCGTCGGGCCGTGTCAGACACGCGCTTGGTTATCGAACGCCAGTAGTCCGAGGGAACGCACCACCTTGTGGGTGATGTAGCCGGCTTCGTTGGAAGACGCCGACGCGGCTAGGAAGCCGGTGGTCAGCCAGCGGTTCACCGTCTGGCCCTGGGCGTTCTTCTCGATGAAGTTGGCGTCGCGGTCTTCCTTCACCAGCTTGGCGATGCGATCGAGCGCCTCGTCCCAGCCGATGCGCTTCCACTCAGCAGAGCCAGCTTCGCGAATCTGTGGGTATTTCAGGCGGTTCGGGCTGTGGACGAAGTCCAGCAGGCCTGCGCCTTTGGGGCAGAGGGTGCCACGGTTGACCGGGTGGTCCGAGTCGCCCTCGATGTGGATGATGTTCTGCGCAACGTTCTTCGCCGCATCACCCTGGCTGTACATGAGGATGCCGCAGCCTACCGAGCAGTACGGGCAGGTGTTGCGGGTCTCGACGGTGCGCGCAAGCTTGAAATGGCGGACCTGGTCGGCGAATGCATCCGGGGGCGCAACCCCGAGTGCCGCCAGGCTCGATCCTCCAAGGCCCACGGCGCAGACCTTGAAAAATTGCCGACGGTTCATGTCCATCGTGCGTCTCCTGATCAGGCAGCGTACGTCCGGTGCATGGCCGGACCCTTGCTGCTTAAAAGATAGCCAAGCTGAGGCAATAAGCCAGTCTTCAGCCGGGCGCTGACCATGCACGCGGAGACTTTGCGGCGCATTGACGCGCGTCAGTGCGTCACTCAGAACGGATTGGTGAGTACCCCCAAATGGGCAGTCGGCGGGTAGGCGCACGCCATGCTGTTACCGTCGGGGCGGCAAGCGGATTGCTGGCGATCCTGCTGGAGGGTTTCATGCAGGCCAAGCAGGACCAACCCGATAAGGGCGGCGAGCAGGTAATGGCGCGCATGTCTTCTTCTTATCGCTTTCATGACGACCTCCGTCACTTCAGCCTGCGATAGGGGCACGAGGCCCTGCCATACCTGAAAGTCTGGAACCGATCTGCGCCCTGTCAACTCCGCGGCTTGGCTGAAATGCCCGAACGGCACGGCAACCGGGCCGTTCACCGACGCCCGGCAAGCGTTTTAGGGTGAAGACCACTCTTCGTCACCGGTTCACCCCATGTCCACCACCGCCTCGCCCTACCCCCACCTGCTCGCCCCGCTCGACCTGGGCTCCATCCAGCTGCGCAACCGCGTGGTGATGGGCTCGATGCACACCGGGCTGGAAGATCGCCTGTGGGACTTCGGCAAGCTCGCCGCCTACTACCGCGAGCGGGCGCGCGGCGGCGTCGGGCTGATCATCACCGGCGGCTTTGCGCCCAACCGCGAGGGCTGGCTGCTGCCGCTGGGCAGCAGCCTGACCAGCGGCCTGCAGGTGCCGGCACACCGTCGATTGACCCAGGCGGTGCACCGCGAAGGCGGGCGCATCCTGCTGCAGATTCTCCATGCCGGGCGCTACGGCTATCACCCGCTGGTGGTCTCGGCCTCGCCGATCAAATCGCCAATCAGCTGGTTCGCCCCACGCGAGCTGTCCGAGCGCGGCATCCTGCGCACCATCGCCGCCTTCGTCCGCTGCGCGAAACTCGCCCACGCCGCCGGCTATGACGGCGTGGAGATCATGGGCAGCGAGGGCTACCTGCTGAACCAGTTCCTCTGCCCGCGCACCAACCAGCGCGAGGACCGCTGGGGCGGCGACCTGGGCAACCGCATGCGCCTGCCACTGGAGATCGTCCGCCGCACCCGTCGCGCACTGGGCGAGCGCTTCGTCATCAGCTATCGCCTGTCGCTGCTCGACCTGGTGGAAGGCGGCAACACCTGGGACCAAGTACGCACCGTTGCTCGCGCGCTGGAAGGTGCCGGCATCGACCTGCTCAACACCGGTGTCGGCTGGCACGAGTCGCGGGTGCCGACCATCGTCACCTTGGTGCCGCGCGCGGCCTTCGCCGACGTCAGCGCGCGCCTGCGCCGCGAACTGCGCGTGCCGGTGATCGCCAGCAATCGCATCAATACGCCGGAGGTCGCCGAGCAGCTGCTCGCCGAAGGCCAGGCCGACCTGGTTTCCATGGCCCGGCCGCTGCTGGCCGACCCGCAGTTCGTAGAGAAGGCCGCCGCCGGCCGCGCGGACTCGATCAATACCTGCATCGCCTGCAACCAGGCCTGCCTGGACCACGCCTTTGCCAATCGCCGCGCCAGTTGCTTGGTTAACCCGCGTGCGGCCTTCGAGACCGAGCTGCGCTATCGCAAGGCGCGCGTCCACAAGCGCATCGCGGTGATCGGCGCGGGGCCCGCCGGGCTGTCCGCCGCCTGCGTTGCCGCCGAGCGCGGGCATCGGGTGACGCTGTTCGAGGCCGCCGAAGAGATTGGTGGTCAGTTCAACCTGGCCAAGCGCGTGCCGGGCAAGGAGGAATTCCACGAGACGCTGCGCTACTTCGCCGTGCGCCTACGCGAGTTGGGCGTGGAGGTGCAGTTGGGCCGGCGCATCGCGCGCGGTGAGCTGCAGGGCGAATACGACGAAGTGATCGTCGCCACCGGCATCCACCCGCGCACGCCGTCGATCCCCGGCATCGCCCACGCCAAGGTGCTGAGCTACCTGGACGTGCTGCGCGGTGCTCCGGTGGGCGAGAAAGTCGCGCTGATCGGTGCCGGCGGTATCGGCTTCGACGTCGCCAGCTTCCTGCTGACCGAGCGCGACGGTCCCCAGCCGCTGGGCGAGTGGCTCGGCCAGTGGGGGATCGACTTGGACAACACCACGGGCGGTGCGCTGATCCCGCCGGTCGCCGCTGCGCCACGTCGGCAGCTCTGGCTGCTGCAACGCAAGCCCGGGCAACCGGGCGCCGGCCTGGGCAAGACCAGCGGCTGGGTGCACCGCGCGCACCTCAAGCATCACGGCGTGCGGATGATCGGCGGCGTGGAATACCTGCGCATCGACGATGACGGGCTGCATGTACGCATCGACGGCCGGGAGCAGTGTCTGGCGGTGGACAACGTGGTGATCTGCGCCGGCCAGGAGCCCCTTCTGGAGCTGCAACCGACGCTGGCGGCGGAGAACCTGCGCTACCACGTCATCGGCGGCGCCAGCGTGGCGCGGGAGCTGGACGCCAAGCGGGCGATACGCGAGGGCGCCGAACTCGCCGCGCGGCTATAGGCACACGCTTTTCGTAGGAGCGGACCTTGTCCGCGATTCGGCCGCAGGCCGGTTCCGACAGGGAAGGCGCCGGTGCTGTTTCAGGACTCCAGCAACACCTTGATCGCCTGCAGGTCACGCTCGACCCACTGGGCGTCGCGCTCAAAGGTGGCGTCGTCCATTTGTGGCTGGCGCAGCAGGGTGAGCTGCAGCTCGCAGCCATCGCCATTAGGGATCAGTCGCAACGGAATGTGGACGGCCGGTGCCTGCTCGGGCAACACGTCATGGTCAAGCACGCCAAACGCATTGCGCGGCGCGAAGCGCACCCGCAGTGGCCCCTGGGGCGTCTGCGCCAGCCAGAGGTCGCCCTCCAGCGGGTCGATGGAACTGCACAGGCCCGACGCCCAGTAAGGGAAATTCTTCGGGTCGGCGAGGAACTCATAGGCCGCGTCCCGCGACCGCTCGATGCGGACACTGAGGACACGGGAAGCGCGGGTGGCCATGATCGAGGCCTCCATCGGGACGGGAGAGATGCTCCGGTCTGGTGCATACTACGCGGCTACATTTCATCATTCGACCGCAGGACAGCCCTTCGTTGCCCTGCCCGCAAACCGTTCCCGGAGTTTCCCATGCCCACGCCGCCCTGGTGGATGTTCGTCCTGCCGCTGATCGCCGGCGCCTGCCTGCCGTTGCAGGCGGGCATCAACGGCCAGCTCGCCAAGCAGGTGTCCAGCGTGCTGGCCGCCGCGCTGATCTCCTTCTTCGTCGGCATGCTCGGCCTGTTCGTGCTGACCCTGGCCAACCGCGAATTCCCCAGCCTCGCAGCGATGCGCGGGATGCCCTGGTGGCAATGGTGCGGCGGCTTCCTCGGCATGTTCTTCATCTTCATCGCCGCCTTCGCCGCGCCGCGCGTCGGTGCGCTGATGTTCATGGTGCTGGTGCTCGCCGGGCAACTGGGCATGGCTCTGACCCTGGACCACTTCGGCTGGGCCGGTTTCCGGGAAGCGCCGGTCAGCGCCATGAAGATCGCCGGCATGGCCGCCATCGCCGTCGGCATCTGGATGATCCGCAAGGGCTGAACGCCCCGCTCGCACAGCACGAGTACCACGGAAAGGCCGCCCCGTTACCGTGGCGCGGGCATTCAGTTCGTCGAAAGCCCGCGCAATTCTCTCCTGGCGCCACTATGATGCGCGCCTTCGCACCACCCGCCGACTGCCGCCATGAGAAAACCACCGCTGATCGCCAACGCCGAACTGGACCGCCTGGAAACCTGGGCGAAGTACACCTCGGGGCTGTGCAAGGACTGCAACGCAACCTGCTGCACCATGCCGGCGGAAGTGAACGTCAACGACCTCATTCGTATCGGCGTCGTCGACGAATTCGAGCGCGACGAGCCGGCGAAGAACATAGCCAAGCGCCTGCTGAAGGAAGGCATCGTCGAGCGCTTCAACCAGAAGAGCGGCATCTTCACCCTGACCCGCACCAGCAACGGCGACTGCTACTTCCTCGACCGCAAGACCCGCCTGTGCACCGTCTACGCCAAGCGCCCGGATACCTGCCGCAACCACCCGCAGGTCGGCCCGCGCCCCGGCTACTGTGCATACCGCAAGAAGCAGCCCTGAAACGACCGCGCGGATCGCCCCACGGTCGTTCCGCGGCATGAGAAAGGGACATCCAGGCAGCACGCAAGCGATTCCCCGCGGCTGACTCGAAGCGACCCAGCGTTTGACGCTGGGTCGGGGCAGTTGGGTCAACGGTAATACATGACCACGTTTGCGACCGCGTTGACGTCGCCCGTAACGACGGTGCTCTGCGTCTTGTAATAGCGTGCGCTCAACGAAACGTTCATCGCCTGGTTATCGTAGGTGCTATTGCCCAGGAAAGTTTCCGTGTTCAGCGGCAGGGGGGTCATGCCATCGGACTTCAGGATCTGCACCCCAACGCCCTGGGCCATACCGGCTCCCGCCCGATTCGCCAGCACACCCGGCCCCAGGCTACCAGTCCCCTGCGAGTCCTGCAGTTCATAGGAGACGGCCATTCCGGCCGGACAGTTGATATTCACACTGAAGGGTTTGACGCTCCCCGCGCTGGAACCCACGCCACCAAACTGAAAGGTTTGCACGGCATCCAGATTGACCGTCTGATTGAAAGGACTGGTCACTGTGCAGGTCTGGCCGTAGATGGTAATCAGCGAGTTGTTGAAGCTCACTTGGTTCGTCGTGACTCCACCGTAGGTGACGACCGCCGTGGGGCTGGGAAGCGTCAGAGGGCTGGCCCCCACCGTTAATGGCCCAATCACAATCAGTTGAACTCGGAAGTTGCTGGCCGGCGTGAACCTGTAGCCCCCGTCTACATTCTCGTAGTATCCGCTGGGGCTGAGCGGCCAGTAGCCATATGAAGGATCCGAATTATTCGAATACCAAGCGCGTATACCGATACCGTTCACGCTGGTTTTGTAAATATAGTTGGCAGCATCATAAGCTGCATACCCTGCCGTATATTTGACAACAAACTGATACAAACCATCACAGTCGATGACCGCATCCCCACCATTCTTCCAGTGACTGTCATATATGACGGTCCCGGGCTGTGTGTTTCGATTAATGACCAAGGACTGGAGTATGTTTAGCGTTGTAGTTACCGGACCGGCGTTATAACACCCCGCAAATGAAAAATCACAAATACCCAGAAGCAAAATTCCGGGAAGAACTGTCACCGCCAAAATCTGCCTGGAAAGCTTAAAAAGCCAAAATGGATTTGTGCAACTTTTCGCCAACATAAACAATTACCGAATAATCTTAAAAATCGAAAAACAATTCTAACGCGGTAAAATTTATATCCCGGCATATATCAGTGCAAAAGACACATCATTCAAACGACTAGCCCTCCCCTTACAAACCACCGAAGAACCGTCCTAATTCCAAATAGAAAAATCCCCCTTGACCAACCTATTCAGCGCCCTGCCTGGCCCAACTCAATGCCGGTCTCCTATCCGTCCAGATAGTCAGCGCCTTCCCCTATCGGATTCCCGCCCCGAGCGCAGCAGCACCACCGCCCCTTCCCACGACCGAATGCATCTCGCTCGAGTCAGGGCGCCGGCGGTACGCACTGGCTATCGCCGCGTTGCCGATCCGGTTGCAGCAGATAATCGCTGACCGCAGCGTCCACGCAGGCATCGAGTCCCGCCAGCGCCACCGTGTGACCATCGCCGTCGCGGGTAAGCAGATTCGCATTGAAGTAACCCGCCATCCGTTGCGCATTGGCATAGGGCGTCGTCGGATCGCGGCGCTGGGCGACGAACAGCAGCGGCGGCAATGCGGAAGCGACCTGCGGCACATGGGCCTGGCTACTGCCGGCGAACGGCCAGAAATCGCACTGATCCAGTGATCCGAAAGCAGCGGCGTCGTAGAAGGAGAATGGCGAGGCCTCGCCGATCTTGCGAATGACGCGCAGCCTTGCCGCACGATTGGCGTCTATCTCCGCATCGTCCGCGCAACTGATGGCCATGAGCGCATCGTCGTAGCCCGTCTGCTCGCCCAGCATGCTGGCGACAGCCGTGGCATCGCCTCGGTGAAGATTCGCCAGGGCATTTGCCAGCTGCGGCCACTGCTCCGGCCACAACAAGCCCCAGCTCGTTGCTTGAATGACGTCATCGCCGCTCAGTGTCTTGCCATTCGTCAGCGCAATTGCCTCGGCATCGACTCTGCGCAAGAGCGCCTGGTAGTCGCGCGCCGCCTGCGCGGGCTCCGCCGCCAGGGGACAGGCCCCCGTCTTCGCGCAGTAGGTGGCGAACGCCTCGAACGCCTGCTGGAAGCCCCGTCCCTGCGCCATTTGAACCATGGGGGACGTTTCCGAGAGATCGACGACGCCATCCAGCACCATCGCCCGCACCTTGTCCGGATGCCGTTCGGCATAGAGTGCAGCCACCTTCGTGCCATAGGAGTAGGCCACGGCGGTCAGGCGCGGCTCGCCCAGCGCCGTCCGCAGCGAGTCCAGGTCCTCGGCGGCCTCGCGGCTACCGACATGGGCCAGCAGGTCCAATCCGCTCCGTTCGACGCAATCGAGCACGTGATCGCGTACCTGAACCTCGTCCTCATCCAGCGGCTTGCGCATACGCGCGAGAGCAATGGCCCTGTCGCCCTCGAAACCGCTTCCGTGCCCAGCGTCGCAGCGGATGGCCGGCGATGACTGACCAACACCACGGGGGTCGTAGCCGACGATATCGAAGGATTCGTGCAGGGCACGGGAAGGCCCGTCAATCGGCACCTGCAACGGCAGGCCGATGCCGGGAATGCCGGGCCCGCCCGAGACCAGCAGCACACTGCCGCGTCGCTCACCCAGTGCCGGCAGACGGGTCAGCGCCAGCCGCAGGGTCTTGCCACGCAGTGATCCGTCATAGGCCAGCGGCACCTCGATGTAGGCGCACTGCAGCTCGGGCGACGTGTGGGACTCAGCGAACCAGCCTGAGAATTGTCGTTCGCCGCAGGACTTCCAGCTGATTGGCGCCCCCTGCACCGGTGCCCCCTCGCGCTGCCCGGCACACCCGCCGAGCACGACCAGAACGAACCCTGCCACCACACCATGGCAGGTACGTCCGCCGCCAACACCACGCCTCACTACTTTTCCACTCACGGTCATCACTGCGACTCCGACTGGATACTGCCTCGTGCTGAAGCCGTGGTTCTTCTATCAAAGGTCCTCGCCCAGATACTTGCCTGCGCCGACGGAACCGCCTGACTGGGGAACGAACGGCCGGCGTCCGCCGTGCTGATGGCGTGCCGCTATACTGCGCGCCAGTTCAGGAGCCCCGAATGAATCCCCTGCTCGAAGCCTGGCGCCACTCGCCGACCCACCGCCGCGTCTGGGCGCTAGCCGCGCCGATGATCCTGTCCAACGTTTCCGTGCCCCTGGTTACCCTGGTGGACAGCGCGGTCGTCGGGCATCTGCCCCACGCCCACCAACTGGCCGCCGTGGCGGTGGGTGGCGGGCTCTATACGCTGCTGGTCGGCGTGCTGGGCTTCCTGCGCATGGGCACCACCGGCTTCGCCGCCCAGGCAGCCGGGCGTGACGATGGCGGTGCGCTGCGGCGGATTCTCGGCCAGGGCCTGCTGCTGGCGCTGGGCCTGGCGTTGCTGCTGGGCCTGCTGGCGGTGCCGCTGACCGGCCCGGCGCTGGGGTTGATGCGGCCGTCCGCCGAGCTGGATGCGCTGGCCCGGGAGTTCTTCCATATCCGTCTGTTCGGCCTGCCGGCGGCGCTGGCCACCTATGCGCTGGTCGGCTGGTTCCTCGGCACGCAGAACGCCCGCGCGCCGCTGGCGATCCTGCTGACCACCAACATCACCAACATCATCCTGGCCCTGTGGTTCGTCGTCGGTCTGGAATGGGGCGTGGTCGGCGCCGCGCGCGCCTCGGTGATTGCCGAATGGAGCGGCGCGCTGCTCGGCCTCGCGCTGACCCGTGGCGCGCTGCGTCGCTATCCCGGCCAGCCGGACTGGTCGCGCCTGCGCGCCTGGCTCAGCTGGCGACCGCTGCTGATGGTCAACCGCGACATTTTCATTCGCAGCCTGGCGCTGCAGGGCGTGTTCTTCCTGCTCACGGTGCAGGGCACGCGCCTGGGTGACGCGACCGTGGCGGCCAACGCGTTGCTACTCAATGGCCTGATGGTCACCTCCTACGCGCTGGATGGCCTCGCCCACGCGGTGGAGGCCTTGTGCGGCCATGCCATTGGCGGCCGCGACCGCACCGCGCTGCGCCGTTCGCTGGTGGTGGCCTGTGGCTGGTCGCTGATCGCCAGCCTGTTGTTCGTCGCCTTCTTCAGCTTCGGCGGGCACCTCTTCATCGCCCTGCAGAGCGACATCCCGCAAGTGCGCGCCACGGCCGATCAGTACCTGCCGTACCTCGCCTGCCTGCCGCTGATCGGCATGTGGAGTTACCTGCTCGACGGCCTGTTCATCGGCGCCACCCGCGCCCGCGAGATGCGCAACGCCATGCTCCTCGCCTGCGCCGCCAGCCTGCCGCTGGGCCTCGCGCTGCAGAGCTGGGGAAATCACGGTTTGTGGCTAACCTTCCTATGCTTCATGTTGCTGCGCGGCGTGATCCTCGCACTCTATGCCGTGAGACTCACGCGCGACGACGCCTGGCAGGTGCCTGCCAGCCCCTGACCGAGAAAGGAGGCGCCATGCCGGCTTGTCCCATTCCCGCTGACGAAGCCCTGCGCCAGCAGACCCTGGATGAGATGAACCTGCTCGACACCCCGGCCGAGCACTACCTGGACACCCTGGTCCGGCTGACCCAGGACCTGGTGCGGGTGGACACCGTGCTGATCAGCCTGATCGATCAGGACCGCCAGTGGTTCAAGGCCCGCGTCGGGCTGGATGCCAATGAAACCACGCGCGACGTGTCCTTCTGCGGCTACGCCATCCTCGGCGAGGACACCCTGCTGGTGCCCGACGCCACACTCGACCCGCGCTTCGCCGACAACCCGCTGGTGCTCGGCCCGCCCTACATCCGTTTCTATGCCGGCCGCCCGCTACGCGCGGGCAACGGTCAGGCGATCGGCACCCTGTGCATGATCGATCCGAGGCCGAGCAGCATGACCCCGGCGCAACAGGCCAACTTCCGCGACCTGGCCACCCTCGCCGAGGGCTACCTGCAACTGCGCAGCCTGATCCAGAGCAACCGTGACCTGCGCGTGGAGATGGACCGCGAGCAGCGCAAAGCCCTGGTCGACCCGCTGACCCAACTGTGGAACCGCGGCGCCCTGGTCACCTTCCAGGACCGCGAGTGCCGCCTGGCGCGCGAGAGCCAGGTGCAGCTCGGGGTGATCTACGCCGACCTCGACTACTTCAAGGCGATCAATGACCAGCACGGCCATGCCGCCGGCGATCAGGTGCTCTGCGAATGCGCGCGCCGTCTGCGGGCGGCGCTCAGGCCGGATGACCTGCTGGTGCGCCAGGGCGGCGAGGAGTTCGTCGCCTTGCTGCGGGTGAAGGACGGCGAGGAGCTGCAACGGGTCGCCGAACGCGTGCGCCAGTTGATCGGCAGAGAGCCGGTGCGATTGGCCAGCGGGCCGCTGACGGTCAGCCTGAGCGTCGGCTGCACTCTGCTGGCGGGGGACGAAGCTGTCGACCAGGCACTGGAACGGGCCGACACCGCGCTCTACAGTGCCAAGCAGGCCGGACGCGACCGGGTGTGCTTCAGCGCGCCGCCGGCTTCAGCCTGATCACAAGAAAGGCCCCACCAGAGGACCCACCCATGGCCCAAGCCATCGCCGCGTACCTGCACTACCTGTCGATCTTCATCCTGTTCGCCCTGCTGGTGCTGGAGCACCAGTTGTTCCGCCTGCCGCTGGACCTGTCGCGGGCGCGCAGCCTGGTCTTCGTCGACCTGGCCTACGGCGCCTGCGCCGGCGTGGTCCTGCTGACTGGCGCGGCGCGGGTCGTGTGGTTCGCCAAGGGCACCGACTACTACCTGCACAACAGCATCTTCCACGCCAAGATCGGCCTGTTCGTCCTGGTGGCGCTGCTGTCGATCCTGCCGACCATGACCTTCCTCAACTGGCGCAACGAGCTCAAGGCCGGGCGCGTGCCGGTGCCCAGCGAGCGGCAGGCGAAAATGGTGATCATGACCATCCGTGTCGAGCTGCTGGCACTGATGATCCTGCCGCTGCTGGCGAGCCTGATGGCGCGGGGCTTCGGCATGATCGGCTGAAGCCGACGGCTCGCCGATTTCCTACGTGGCGTTCGGATATTCCCGCTACTGATCGAATCCTGAGGTGTAGATGCTCCTGCACAGGCCACCGACCTGTCGCAGGACATCCCGATGCCAGTCCCCCTCCTCTCTCTCCCTTCCGCCCGACTTGGCCTGCTGGCCGGCATCCTTTTGCTGAGCGGCTGCGCCAGCGACGCGTTCACCCTGGAAGCCGATCTGCCCGGAGACTTCAAGTTCACCGGCGATGCCCGCTACGTCGCCAGCCAGGGCTGTGCCACGGATATCCGCGCACGCAGCGAACACCGGGTGTTCGAAACCGCCGGCAACGGCGAGCGACCACGACGGGTGAGCTTCCAGGTGCCGATGAGCGACGACAGTGGTGGTTGCCATCGCGCATTGCAGGACATCAGCATCCAGCTGGATGGCAGTTCCGATCCGAGCTTTTCCAATGCCGATAACGCCAATGCCGACATAGCGCTGGCCCGCCTGTCGATCCGCGACAGCCTGGCGACCAACGAACAGCCCATGCCGACCAAGGGCGTCCGCATCTTCGACGGCCAGTGCCGGTGGGAAACCCCGAACGGCCAGGCTGGACGGGCACTGGTCTGCCGCGCCTCGGACGCCCACGGCGACTGGCTCGAAGGGCCACCCGGCGGCGTGCTGCAGCGCAGTGACCTGGGCGGCCGCATCGTGCGCCTGGCCATCGGCCTGGCGCCCTCGATCCCGGCTACCGCCGACGGCCGCTGAGCCGTTCAGACCAGCGAACGGGTCTCCAGCAGCAGACGCGCCAATCGCGCGCGCAGCGCCGCTGTCTCCGACTCGGCCACCTGCAGCCGGAAGCGCTCGCGTAACACCGTCAATAACTCGTCAGCGTCCTCGATGCTGCGCTGCTGGATACCCCCGTCGGCGCCCCGACGACTGAACTGCCCATTGAGCAGCGATAGCCGCGCGCCCTCCTCGCTGAGCGCCACGCGCAGGGAGTTGCGGAATACACTCTGCGGGTAGGTCGAGGTGTACCAGTTGCGCATCCCATAGTCGGCCCAGTGCTGCGGCTCAAGGGTGAAGCGGTACAGGGTCTGCCAGCCGGAAGCGGAGCGCGTGGCCATTTCCAGTTCGCCGCCGGCGTCAGGGGTGATGCGCCAGCCGCCGGGCAGTTCCTCGTCCAGTTGCAGCGGCAAGGCGCGGGGCGAGGCCGGGCCACCAAAGCCGATATCCACCAGGTGCGGACCTTCGTCGAGATCGACCCGCAACAGCAGGTGCGTCTGCGGCGTCAGCGGCGCATCGCTCGGCAATCCCCAGCGCACCCGCGCCACCAGCAGCGTCACTCGGTAATCCAGGCTGGCGAGCAGGCGGCCGAACAGGCTGTTCAGCTCGAAGCAGTAGCCGCCGCGATGGCGTTCCACGACCTTGGCGAATACCGCCTCCGGCTCGATTTCCACCGGTTTGTCGAGCACCACATCGAGGTTCTCGAAGGGCAGCCGATGCAGCGAGGCGACGATCAGTCGATCCAGGTTCGCCAGTGTCGGCGCGGGACGCTCCGCCGGTAGGCCAAGGCGCGCCAGGGTCGCATCGAGCTGGGCGGCGCTGAAGGGGGTGAGCGGGGACATGCGAATCTCCTTTCGCGAACGATCAGTGGGCAGGTTCGGGAATCACCAGCGGGCCGCAGTTCTCGTCACTGACGATCACCGCGAGCAACTGGGCAGGCTCGGTACCGCTGGGGTTCTCGGCAAACAGGTGCAACGCGCGCGAGGGTTCGAACCAGCTCTGGCCGGGACCGTAGGTGTGCGCCGGCAAACCCTGCATCTGCGAGCGCACCTGGCCGCGGATGACGACGGCGGTGACGGCGCCGGGATGCCGGTGCGCGGGCGTGAAGCCATTGGGCGGGAAACCCACCCGCAGCGTGGTGACGACCGTGCCGGGCATGTCCGCCAGTGGCTCGCAGGACAGCCGCGTCACCTCGGTCGCCGGCCGGGTGCTGGCGGCGGCGTGCGCAC
This sequence comes from Pseudomonas sp. PDNC002, assembly GCF_016919445.1. Classification (NCBI taxonomy): domain Bacteria; kingdom Pseudomonadati; phylum Pseudomonadota; class Gammaproteobacteria; order Pseudomonadales; family Pseudomonadaceae; genus Pseudomonas; species Pseudomonas sp. PDNC002. The sequence goes on from NZ_CP070356.1 coordinate 261,831, forward strand.
CGTGCCCTTCGACCAAATGCGCCAGCGGCCGCGACCAGGGTTGCCAGACCAATGCTCCGGCGGCGACGGCGGCGACGGCGGCGAGAGCGAGGCCGGAGCGCGCCTCCCAGGCGAGGTTCACGACGGCACTCCTTCCAGACGGAATCCCGGCTGCCAACCGAGGCGGTGGCGGGCCTTGGCCGAGCTGACCTCGACGTCCTGTTCCGTAATGTTGTAGGCGCCGGGTACGCCCCACTCCAGCGCCAGCAGCGCGGCGCGGGCAGCGTCGTCGACGTGCACGGAAAGGCGCGGGTCGGCCGCATCGGCTCCGGTGCCGGGTCCGTAGAGGCGGCCGTAACGCAGCACGATGCCTTCCATCGGCGCGGCGCCAAGCACGCTCGACTCCAGCGCGGCCACGCCACCCACGCTGATGGCGCGCGGGCCTTCGGCGTCCAGGTCCAGGGGCTGATCCTCATGCAACGGCGACTCGCCGGCGGCATAGGCCCAGGCGATGCTCTGCGCGACCATCCGTTGCACGCCCACGGCGCGGGCGGCGGACACCAGATTGGCGGTGCCCTCGCGGCGGACACGGGCATTGCGTGGCTGGGCGGCGGGCATCCGCGCAGGATCGAGGCCGGCTGGCAGGTCCGTGAGCTGATGGATTACCCAGCGTGGCTTGAAGTCCCGCAGGGCGGCATGCAGGGCCTCGCCATCGAAGACATCCAGAACCTGCGCCCGCGCACCCATGGCCTGCAACATGGCGACGCGTTCCGGCGAGCGGCTGATGGCCAGGACTTCGTAGCCACGCTCGATCAGCAACGGCAGCAACCGCTGGCCGATGGCGCCACTGGCACCGGCGAAAAACACTTTCATGCACATGGGGACCTCGAATCGAGTGGTGAAGGCATGGCTCACTCTAGCGACGCCATGCCCTACCCCACAGTGCCAAGATCGCGCAGAACGACTGGGACATGATTACCCGTTGTTGATCCAGGTCCGAGCAAACCCGGCTTCATCGTCTATAACAAACGGCTCACTACCCCCGTTCTTGAGGAGTCGCCATGAGCCAAGTCTTCGATGTCGCCGTTGTCGTCGGCAGCCTGCGCAAGGAATCCCTGAACCGCAAGATCGCCAAGGCCTTCGCCGCCTTGGCGCCGGCCAACCTGAAGCTGGAAATCGTGGAGATCGGCGACCTGCCGCTGTACAACGAGGAGCTCGACGCCGGCGCTCCGCCGGCCAGCTACGCCGCATTCCGCGAGCGCATCGCTCGCGCCGACGCGGTGCTGTTCGTCACCCCGGAGTACAACCGCTCGGTGCCCGGTGTGCTGAAGAATGCCATCGACGTCGGCTCGCGCCCGTATGGCAAGAGCGCCTGGAACGGCAAGCCCTGCGCCGTGGTCAGCGCGTCCCCCGGCGCCATTGGCGGTTTCGGCGCCAACCACCATCTGCGCCAGTCGCTGGTGTTCCTCAACATGCCGGTGCTGCAGCAGCCGGAAGCCTACCTGGGCGGCGCTGGTAGCTTCTTCGACGAATCCGGCACGCTGTCCGAGAAGACCAAGCCCTTCCTGCAGAGCATCATCGACGCCTTCGCCGGCTGGATCGAACAGAACCAGCCGCGCTGACAGGTCGATGCGCCGGCCCGTCGGGCCGGCGCACACCACTCACTCGTCCAGCAGGCGCGCCAGGCGCTGGCGCAGGTAGCGATTCTCCGCCCGCAGCTCGTCCACCTCATCGAGCAGACGCAGCGCCAGGGCGATGCCCGGCCAGTCCAGCTCGAACTCGCGGCGCAGGCGCACCGCGCGGCGCACCACGCTGACCGCCTGGTAATCGAACACCCAATGGCCACCGCGTTGTTCGCGGGGCTCCACGATGCCCACCTCGACGATCTCGACGAGTACGTCGCGGGGGAGGTTCACCGACTGGCAGAGCTCGTCGAGGTCCACCACCATCACTGTCGTCGTCATGCGCGTTTACCCCAATCGGCACGGGGATCGAAGGCCGCTTTCGCCGCCAGTTCTTCCCAGAGTGTGCGTGTCGCTTCATCCGCCGTCTTCGGCATCACCACCTTGAGTACGGCATAGAGATCGCCGGCGGCGGCATCGCCCTTGTTCGGCAGGCCCTTGCCCTTGATGCGCAGGCGCTGGCCGGCCTGGCTGTTGGCCGGGATGCCGAGGTTTATCCGCCCGCCCAGCGTGGGCACTTCCACCTTGGCGCCGAGCGCCGCTTCCCACGGCGCGACCGGCACCGTGACGATCAGGTCGCGGCCATCGACGTCGAAGATCGGGTGCGGCACCAGGCGAATCGCCAGGTACAGATCACCCGCCGGGCCGCCGTTGATGCCCGGCGCGCCCTGCCCCTTGAGGCGGATGCGCTCGCCATCGGCGGTGCCCACCGGAATCTTCACGTTCAGCGTCTTGCTCTGCGGTGGCAGCTTGCGCCCGTACTCGTCGTAGCTGGGCAGGCTGAAGCTGATCGGCCGGCTCTCGCCGGAGAGGGTTTCCTCAAGGAACAGCGGGACTTCCATCTCCACGTCCTGGCCACGGTGCGCGCGCGGTTGCCGCGCACCACCGAAGCCACCTTGAGGGCCGCCGGCGCGGGCGCCGAAGACCTGCTCGAAGAAGTCACTGAAGTCCTGCTCATGCCCCGGCGGCGGACCATCAAAGCCACCGCGCGGCTGCCAGCCGGGTGGTGCCTCGAACTGCGGCCCCTGCGGACCGTACTTGCGCAGCTCGTCGTACTCGGCGCGCTTCTCCGGGCTCTTGAGCACCTCATAGGCCTCGGAGACTTCCTTGAAGTGCGTCTCGGCGTCCGGCTCCTTGCTGACGTCCGGGTGGTACTTGCGCGCGAGCTTGCGGTAGGCGGTCTTGATCGCCTTCTCGTCGGCGTCGGGCTCTACACCCAGCGCCGCGTAGTAATCCTTGAATTCCATCGGTAACGGTCACTCCTCACATGCGTTGGACCTGTCGGCGCCTGGGACACGGGGGGATCGCGCGGGCAGCCGAAGCCGCTGCGCGCACTGCGAGGCGAACAGGTGGAAAAAGCGGGTTCTGCCACATCAGATGGAGTCGCCGTGCCCGCTTTTCAACACTCCCAGCAAGCCTAGACGCTGATCCTGCGCCCGCCCCGCGAAGACGATTTGATACCGGTCATGGCATAGTCATCTTCCCCACTTCAACGCGAACCATCCAGGCCATGAGCGTGCCCTTCGAGTCGATCCGCCAACCGCTGGACCCCGGCCACGCACTGCCGATCTACCGCCAGCTGTACGAGCGCTTCAAGGACGCCATCACCCGTGGCGCGCTGCGTCCGGGCGAGCGCGTGCCGCCGGTGCGCGGCCTGGCCGGCGAGCTCGGGGTGGCGCGCGGCACGGTGGAACTGGCCTATCAACTGCTTGTCAGCGAGGGCTATCTGCTGCCGCGCGGGCCTGCCGGCACCGTGGTGTCGCCGCAGCTCAGCGGGCGCACGCAGGCGCCGCCGCTGGTGGAGATCGATCCGGCAACCGTCGAGCGCAGCGTGCCGGGGGTGATCGCCCACGGCCCGACCATCCGCCCGTTCCAACTCGGCCTGCCGGGGCTCGACGCCTTTCCGCGCGCTCTCTGGTCACGTCTATGCGCCCGCCGCCTGCGCCAGCAGAGCGCGCCGATGCTGGCCTATCCGGAGCCCTGCGGTTACGGCCCGCTGCGCGAGGCGGTGGCGGGTTACCTGGGGATATCCCGCGGCATCGTCTGCGACCCGGCACAGGTGTTCATCTGCGCGGGCTACCAGGGCGCGCTGGACCTGATCAGCCGCACCCTGCTCGAACCCGGCCAGCGCTTCTGGCACGAGGACCCCGGTTACCCGCGCGGCCGCGAACTGCTGCGTCGCGCCGGTGGCGTACCGGTGCCGGTGGCGGTGGACGGCGACGGCCTGCGCGTGGAGGACGGCATCGCCCTCGCCCCGGATGCGAGTTTCGCCCTGGTCACGCCCTCGCAGCAGAGTCCCACCGGCGTCGCCCTCGGCCTGCCGCGCCGCCTGGCCCTGCTGGACTGGGCCGCCAGCAGCGGCGCCTGGATCGTCGAGGACGACTACGACAGCGAGTACCGCTACGCCGGCTTCCCCTTGCCGGCGCTGAAAAGCCTCGACCGCGCCGGCCGCGTGCTCTACACCGGCACCTTCAGCAAGGTGCTGTTTCCTGCGCTGCGCCTGGGCTACCTGGTGGTGCCGGCGGAGTTGGTGGAGGCCTTCGTGCGCAGCCAGCAGGTGTTCCCCTCAGGCTGCGCCGAACTGCTCCAGGCGACCCTCTGCGATTTCATGCAGGAGGGCCACTTTGCCCGTCACCTCAAGCGAACGCGCAGCCTCTATGCCCAGCGCCGGCAGTGGCTGCGCGAAGCGCTGGAGGATCGGCTGGGCGGGCATCTGCGCATCGCGCCGACGCCGGGCGGGCTGCACCTGATCGGCGCGGTGGAGGGGGACGACCTGGCTATCGCCCACCGCGCCCACGCCGACGGCATGGGTCTGCAGGCGCTGAATGCCTGGTGCGTGGAGAACCGACGCGAGCCGGCGCTGATGCTGAGCTTCACCAACGTGGTCGATCAGCAGACGGCCGCACGCTGGGCAGAGCGAGTCGCGGGCGCGATGGAGCGGTAGATAGCGCAGGCCCGCCGTTCGCGGTCCCATGGCGACACGGCGAGTGGCGCCATCGACGTATGGCGTCGAACGTCCTGGGCCTCGGCTATCCGCAGCCTGAAATGAAAAGCCCCGCCGAGGCGGGGCTTTTGCTTACGCGGGACCTATCAGGACGACAGGTACGCCGAGCGGGTCAGCCCCAGGCGCAGCGCGTCCAGGTACTGCGTGCGCTCGCGCGCGGTGAGCTTGGCCCCGGCAACCTTGTCGCGGTAGTGGGTCATCAGCTCCTCGGGCGACAGGTGCACGTAGCGCAGCATGTCCTCGATGGTGTCGTGGGTCTCGATGCCGGCGTGGTAGTAGCTGCCGTCGGCGTTCTGGTAGACGTTCACCGAGTCGGTGTCGCCGAACAGGTTGTGCATGTCGCCGAGGATTTCCTGGTAGGCGCCGACCAGGAAGGTGCCGATCAGGTAGTCCTCGCCTTCCTTTACGTCGTGCACCGGCATGCTGGTCTCGATGCTCTGCTCGTCGACGTACTGGGTGATCTTGCCGTCGGAATCACAGGTCAGGTCCTGCAGTACCGCGCGACGGGTCGGCTCCTCGCCCAGGCGGTGGATCGGCAGGATCGGCAGCACCTGGCCGATGGCCCAGGTGTCGGGCAGGCTCTGGAACACCGAGAAGTTGCAGATGTACTTGTCGGCCAGCTTGTCGTTCAACTCGTCGAGCACCTGGCGGTGCGAACGCTGGTGCGCCTTGAGCTGGTTGTGCAGGCGGCGGCAGATGGCGAAGTAGCACTGCTCGGCCAGGGCCTTCTGCGCCAGGCTGATCTTGCCTTCGGCGTACTGCGCGGCGGCGTCGCTCATGTAGTGGGTGGCGCGCCAGTAGGTCTCGGTGACCATCTCGGCGTCGGTCGGGCCCAGCAGGTCGGCCAGCCACTGGACGATCTCCGGCTGTTCGGCCAGGTCGGTGATCTTCGGCACTTCGTCGTTGTGCCGCTCGACGTCGGTCACCTGGGTGATCAGTACCGCGTGGTGCGCGGTCAGTGCGCGGCCGCTCTCGGAGAAGATGTGCGGATGCGGCAGGCCCTGGGCGTCGCAGAACTCTTTCAGCATGCCCACCACCACACCGGCGTAGTCGTCGATGTCGTAGTTGATCGAGCTGGCGTTGCGCGAATGGGTGCCGTCGTAGTCCACGCCCAGGCCGCCGCCGACGTCCACGTGGTCCACCGGCAGGCCGAGGGCGCGCAGTTCGCCGTAGTAGCGGATGGCTTCCTTGAAGCCGTGCTGGTAGTCGGCCAGGTTGGCGATCTGCGAGCCCATGTGGAAGTGCAGCAGGCGCACGCCCTGGTCCAGGCCGGCGTCGCGGAAGCGCTCGACCACCGACAGCAGTTGCGCGGCGGACAGGCCGAACTTGGCCTTCTCGCCACCGGTGTCGGCCCACTTGGAGGACGCCAGCGAGGACAGGCGCACGCGCAGGCCAACCTGGGGCAGCACGCCAATCACGGCGGCTTCCTCGATCACCAGCTGCACCTCGGATTCCTTCTCGATCACGATGAACACGTTGTGACCGAGCTTCTGCCCCATCAGCGCCAGCTTGATGAACTCGCGGTCCTTGTAGCCGTTGCAGACGATGGTGCCGCCCTTGGGCGCCAGCGCCAGCACGGCCATCAGCTCGGGCTTGGAGCCCGCTTCCAGGCCGATGGAAACGTTCTGCGTGGCGATGATGCTTTCCACCACCGCTTCCTGCTGGTTCACCTTGATCGGGTACAGCGCGGTGTAGCGGCTGGTGTATTCCAGGCGCGCGATGTTGGCGTCGAAGGCGCCGGTGAGCTTGCGCACGCGGTCCTGGAGGATATCCGGGAAACGCACCAGCAACGGCAGCGACAGACCCGCCTCGCGCAGCTGCTCGACCACCCCGTGCAGATCGATCGGCTGGGCATCGGCGCCCTGCGGGCGAACTTCCACGTTACCGGCGTCGTTGATGGCGTAGTAGCCAGCGCCCCAGTGGCGAATTCCGTAGATGCTGCGGCTGTCTGCCACGGTCCAGTTGCTGCCGTCGTCTTTGCGGGTCCGTCTAGCGGCCATGCGTGGTGGTCTCCTCAAATTGCGCGAATGTGTGCAGGCGCCCGCCCGGCGTGCGGGTAGGTCGTCAAAGCCTGGTGGTGTAAACCTAGCCGGGCCTCGTGACGTTGCCGTGTTGACCGCCGGCATTGGCGGTAAGTTTAGGAAAATCCGACGACGCGCCCAGGGCGCGCCGATAAATCTCCCATCTAGGGAAAGGGCTTGCCGGCCATGCGCTTGGCGCACATCGCCTGGAACCCCTTCTCTGCAGAGGAGAATCGTTCGGGAGAGACGGCTCAGCCGCCGGATTTCTTCGCCTTGAGGCCGCGCTTGGTCAGCTCTTCGAGCAACAGGTCGACGTGGTCGCCCTGGATCTCGATGATGCCGTCCTTCAGCGCGCCACCCGTGCCGCAACGCTTCTTTAGCGCGGTGGCCAGGTCTTTCAGCGCATCGGCCGCCAGCGGCACGCCGGTCACCGTGGTCACGGTCTTGCCACCGCGGCCCTTGGTTTCACGACGCACGCGAGCGATGCCATCGCCGGCCGGAATCTCGGCCTGCTTGCAGATGCACGCGCCAACGGGCTGATTGCAGTCCGGGCAGTGCCGGCCGGAATCAGTGGAATAGACGAGCCCGCCGAGGGCGGACAGGGAGGATGCTTTCTTGACCACCGGGCGTTTCCCCAGGATTGGCCTCTTCGGGCCAGGTCAACGAATGGCCGGCTGGCGCCGACCGCGACGCCCCACTCAGGCAGGGGCTGCGCATTCCCGGCGGAGGACCCTGCCGGAAAGGTCGCGCAATTTAGCAGCATTGAAAGCAAATGCTAAGACCGAAAATGCGTCATTGATCGGTGGTTTGGCGACATGCCCTCTTTATCAAGACAGCTGGAAGTCGGATCGAGCGATCGCGGACGGAGGCCGCTCCTACGCCGGGGCCAGCATTTGTGTAGGAGCGGACCCTGTCCGCGATGTCTCGAAGCTCGCTCCAATTCCCTCAGAAACTCACCAGGTACTTGCGCAACGCCGCCAGCGAGTCCGGGCAATACAGCGCACCCGCCTTGGCTTCGGCCAGCGCCTGGTGCGGGTCAATGAACTTCGCTTCCAGCACTTCCTCGGGCTGCAACCTCAGCGGCGCATCGGACACCGCGGAGAACACCGCGCACCACAGGCGGTTGTCCGGCTGGTCGAAGAAGAAGGTGCCGTGTGGACGCAATTCCACGCCGGCAATGCCCAGCTCCTCTTCCAGCTCGCGGGCAGCCGACTCGGCGTAGCTTTCCTCGGCCTGCACCATGCCGCCGGCGGCCGGGTCCCAGTAGCCGGGATAAACCGCCTTGCTCAGGGTGCGCCGGTGCACGCACAGCTCACCGGCGGAGTTGAACAGCAGGATGAAGGTGCCCCGGCCGATCAGCCCGCGAGCGCGCAATTCGGCGCGCGGCAGGCTGCCCAGCAACTGGTCGTCGTCGTCGACCCAGGCGATCTTCTCGGCGTCCGAAGCCGCCCGGTGGGCGGCCTCCTTGTCGCTGATGCCTTCCATCGATCAGCCCTGGGCCAGCAGTTGGCGCAGGTCGATGATCGCGGCGTTGGCGCGGGAGATGTAGTTGGCCATCACCAGCGAATGGTTGGCCAGCACGCCGAAGCCGCTGCCATTGAGGACCATCGGGCTCCACAGCGGCGCCTCGGCGGCCTCCAGCTCACGGATGATCTGGCGCACGCTGACGGTGGCGTTCTTCTTCGCCAGCACGTCGGCGAAGTCCACCTCGATGGCGCGCAGGATGTGCGACAGCGCCCAGGCCTGGCCGCGGGCTTCGTAGAACACGTTGTCGATCTGCATCCAGGGGGTTTCCTGGATCACTTCCTCGACTTCCGGCGCCTGGCCCGGAGTGACCGGCTGCATCGGCGTGATATTGGTGTTCAGCTTCACCCGACCCACACTGGCCGAGAGGCGCTGGGACAGCGAGCCCAGACGGGTGGAAACGTCACCCAGCCAGTTGTTCAGGCTGTCGGCGCGGGCGTAGAACTGCGCACCGGCCGGATCAGCAGAGAGACGGCCGAGGTAGCGGTCCAGGGACTTGATGCCCTCGGCGTACTCCGACTCGGAGGACGGCAACGCCCAGCTCTTGTTGTCGAAGTTGAAGCGCGGCTCGGCGCGCGCCAGGTCGGCGTCCTCGGTGGACTGCGACTGGGAACGGGCGAAGTCCTTGCGCAGGGCGCGGGACAGGTCGCGCACCTGGACCAGGGCGCCGTATTCCCAGCTGGGCATGTTGTCCAGCCAGACGCCCGGCGGGAAGATGTCGTTGGAGAGATAGCCGCCCGGCTTGTTGAGGAGGGTGGCGACCACTTCCTTGAGGGTTTCCACGGTGGTATAGCCCACCACCATCTGGCGGCCGGCGCGCTCGGCGGCGGCCTGGGCGTTCTGCTGCACGGGGAACAGGTCCGGCTCCTGGCTCCAGTACCAGCCGATCACCCCGCAGACCACCAGGTAGGCGCCCAGCAGGCCGCCCAGTACACGACCCAGCCAGGGGCCACCGAAGTAGGCGCGTGCATCGTCTACCGTGTCATCCACGCGATCACGCACGGAGCCGCGTTTCTTCCAGTTCCACATGGCAAGTTCCTTGATGTCCCGAATTCGAAGATAGCTTGGACCCACATCCGGCCCCAGGGTGCCGGGATATTTGGTCGCACTGTGCAAGCATGCCGCACAGCGGCAGGTCAGCGCAGCCTACCCTGCGCATGGTGCTAGGTAACGTAGCGAATTACAAAGCTCAGGATGTTTGACCGAAGGCACTGTTATTGCCAGCAATGATTGGTAGCATAGGGCCATCACTGTGTATCACGGCGGAAACATATTCGCCCCGCAGGCCGCCGGTACGGCCGACGAAGAAGCGCGATGAACGAGCTCGACGATCCCTCCCTCGACCGCCTCAAGCATCACTTCGCCCAGCGAGTGATCCACCAGGCCCGCCACTTGCTGGAAGTCTGGCAGCGCCTGTCTCGGTCGGAATGGAACAGTAGTGGCACCGCGGAGCTGGGCGAAGCCTGCCTGCGCCTGCAGCGCTATGCCGAGCGCTTCGAGCAGGCCGAGCACGCCGACCTGGCCAAGGCCATCGATCAGTGCCTGCGCGCCGTGCAGGACAATCGTGGGCGACTCTCCAGCGAACTGATCACCGAGCTCAACCGCCTGATGCAGCGACTCTCGCGCACCGGCCTGCGCCACGGTGACCAATTCGAACAGACCAGCCTGCCGCCGCTGCGCAAGCCGGTCTACCTGGCCCTGCAGGATCAGGAGCGCGCCGAACGCCTGGCCCAGCAACTGGAATTCTTCGGCATGGCGGCGCAGCCCTGCGAACACGCCAATGCCTTCCGCGCCGCCATGGCCGAGCGCCACCCGGCGGCCATCGTCATGGAGATCGACTTCGCCGGCGGCCAGGGCCTGGCGCTCGCCGACGAGGCCCAGGCCGGCCTCAAGCACAAGCTGCCGGTGCTGTTCTTCAGCCATGAGGAAACCGATACCCCGACCCGCCTGGCCGCTGCCCGCACCGGCGGCCAGGACTTCTTCACCGGGGCGCTGGACGCCTCCGGCCTGCTAGAGAAGATCGAGACGTTGACCCGCGTATCGCAGTACGAGCCGTTCCGCGTCCTGATCGTCGACGATTCCCGCGCCCAGGCCGCGCACACCGAGATGGTCCTCAACAGCGCCGGCATCGTCACCCGCGCGCTCACCGCGCCGCTGTCGGTGATGGCCGAGCTGGCCGAGTTCCAGCCGGACCTGATCATCCTCGACATGTACATGCCCGAGTGCCTGGGCACCGAGCTGGCCAAGGTGATCCGCCAGCACGAGCGCTATGTCAGCGTGCCGATCATCTACCTGTCCGCCGAGGACGACCTGGACAAGCAGCTGGACGCCATGAGCGAAGGCGGCGACGACTTCCTCACCAAGCCGATCAAGCCGCGCCACCTGATCGCCACCGTACGCAACCGCGCCGCCCGCGCGCGCAGCCTGAAGGCACGGATGGTGCGCGACAGCCTGACCGGCCTGTACAACCACACCCATACCCTGCAGTTGCTCGACGATGCCCGCTTCCGCGCGCGCCGCGAGGAACGCCCGCTGACCTTCGCGATGCTCGACATCGACCACTTCAAGCGGGTCAACGACACCTATGGCCATCCCATGGGCGACCGGGTGATCAAGAGCCTGGCGCTGTTCCTCAAGCAGCGCCTGCGCAAGACCGACCACATCGGCCGGTACGGCGGCGAGGAATTCGCCGTGGTGCTGCCGGACACCGATGCCGCCTCGGCGCGCAAGGTGCTGGAGGAAATCCGCCAGCGCTTCGCCGATATCCATTACCCCGCCCAACCGCACGACCTGACCTGCACCTTCAGTTGCGGCATCGCCGAACTGGGCGAGGACATGGACATCAAGACCCTCGCCAAGCAGGCCGACGAGGCGCTGTACCGCGCCAAGCACGGCGGGCGCAACCGCGTAGAGGTCTACTCCTGATCCGGCGCGGCGCTCTGCCGCGCCGCTTTCCGACCAGATGCTGGCACCGTGTCATCAGCCAGTAACGAAACTGCAATAGGTTCAGGGCTCGCCGTTTTCCCGCTGTCGGTCGAGACCTGCCATGCGCCTCAAGCTGCTCACCAACCTCAACACCGTCCTGCTCCTGCTCGTCTGCGTCGCGCTGGGCGCCACCCTGTGGTGGTCGCAACGCGCGCTCGAGCGCCCTTTCACGTTGATGGACCGCTACCTGGAACTCTCCCAGGGCTTCGAGCGCAAGGTCGCGCAGAACATCCAGGCGTACCTCGCCAGCGGTGACGCGCTGAAACAGAAAGCCGCCCAGCAGGCGCTGGACGAACTGGCCGCGGAACTGCCGCAATTGCCGGACAGCCTCAGCCAGTTGCTCGGCCAGAGCCTCGACGAGTTGCGCCAGTTCAGCGGCAACCAGTTGCTCGCCGCCGGCAAGCTGGCGGGTGATCCGCAGGGCCTGCTGCTGCAGGCCGAACGCGACCTGCTGGCGGCGCTGGACCAGCTCGGCGCCTATGCCGACGCCAGCCAGAACCCCGCCGCCACCGAGTACCGCACGCCGCTGCTGCAAGCCAGTCTGCACCTGACGCGCCTCGCCCACGCCCGCGCCAAGCTGGTGGAGAGCGGCAATCCGGCGCTGGCCGCGGACATCCAGCGCGAGCTGGAAACCCTGCGCCAACTGGCCGAACGCATCGACGCCCTGCCCCTGCTCGGCGTGCTGGAACAGCAGGCCTCCGCCTCCGACGACTTCGCCGCGATGATGGGCCTGGATTCCCAGCCCGCCGCGCAACAGCAGAGCGAAGACCGTGGCGTCACCCTCAAGCGTGATCTCGCCAGCGTGCTGCGCCGCTACCCGGACGAGCTGGACCGCACCCGCCAACTGGTCGCCCAGCGCCAGGACCTGGCCAGCGCCACTGCCCAGCGCCTGGGCGCCGTGCAGCAGGCGCTGGCAACCCTGGAGCCGCAGGTGCGCGAGGAGCGTTCGAGGATCCAGGCTCAGGTTCGCATCATCCAGGGCGCCCTGATCGCCCTGATTCTCGCCACCGCGCTGCTCATCGATACGCTGCAACGCCGCCTGGCCCGCGTGCTCGGCCAACTGGTCCCGGCGCTGTCCACCTGGGCACGCGGCGACTTCAACCAGCCCATCGCGCTGAACACCCGCACCCGCGACCTGGTGGAGCTGCAGGAATCGCTGAATCGCCTGCGCGACTTCCTCGGCACCCTGGTCGGTACCATTCACCAGCGCGCCGAGGAAGTGGCCGGCAGCAGCCGTGCTCTGGCCGAGCTGAGCGGCGGCCTGCACGCCGGCGCCGAGCGCCAGGCCAGCGACACCGGGGAAATCCGCGACGCGCTGGGCGACATGGAGGCGGCGATCCAGCAGGTCGCCGGCGACGCCAGCCAGGCGGCCTCGGCCAGCCACGCCGCCGGCATGGCCGTCGAACAAGGGCAGCAGGTAATCGGCAACAGCCTGAGCGGCATGCGCGCGCTGGTGGACGAAGTGCAGAGCAACGCCCAGGCGATCGAGAACCTGGCCGAGGAGTCGGCCACGATCGGCAACGTACTGGGGGTGATTCGCTCCATCGCCGACCAGACCAACCTGCTGGCACTGAACGCCGCCATCGAGGCCGCACGAGCAGGCGAGCAAGGCCGTGGCTTTGCCGTGGTGGCCGAGGAAGTCCGCTCGCTGGCCCTGCGCACCGCCGGCGCCACCGAGGAAATCCAGCAACTCACCGCGCGCCTGCAGCAGGCCGCGCGACAATCGGTGGAAGCGATGCGCAGCCAGGTCGAGCATGCCGAAGTCACCGCCAACCAGGCCGGCGCCGCCGAGGGCGCACTGGACGAAGTGGTGGGCGCCATCCGCACCATCGCCAGCATGGCCGAGCGCATTGCCGAAAGCTCAGCGCAGCAGAGTGGCGCGGTCAGCGAAATCCGCTCCCACAGCGAGCGCATCCATGAACTGGGCAGCCAGAACCTGCGCCTGATCGGCCAGGGGCGTAGCCAGGGCGAGCAATTGCAGGAATTGGGCGGGGCGTTGCACACCGCCGTGCGGGCGTTTCGCGTCTGAATGCTGCCGGTCAGCCAATCGCGGACAGAGTCCGCTCCTACAGGATCAAAAGCCCCTCACCCTGGCCCTATCCCGGAGGGAGAGGGGACCGTACGGTGCAGGATGACACTCCAGCGTCAACCGGCACGATCAGCTCCCTCTCCCCTAGGGAGAGGGCTGGGGTGAGGGCACAGCCCAAGCACAGATTCCCAGGAAAAAGCGGTTGTTCCTGCCAAACCGCCTCAGAGCGCCTCGAGAACAGACTTCGACCGCCATGCCTTCCGCGGGTCGGTTCGCGAGCAAGCTCGCTCCTACAATTCGAATCCCCTGTAGGAACGAGGGGGACGCCCAGTTCTTGCTCGCGAACGCTCTTCAGGCCGAACTCAGCGCTCGCCCAGCTTGTGCCGTGCCGCGTACAGGCAAACCATCTCCATCGCCAGGGTCGCGCCGGCCAGGGCGGTGATCTCGGCGCTGTCGTAGGGCGGCGCCACTTCCACCACGTCCATCCCCACCAGGTTGATACCGCGCAGCGCGCGGAGGATCTCCAACGCCTGGTGCGAACTCAGCCCGCCGCACACCGGCGTGCCGGTGCCCGGAGCGAAGGCCGGGTCGAGGCAGTCGATATCGAAGGTCAGGTACACCGGGTTGTCGCCGACCCGTGCGCGGATGCGCTCGGCGATGGCTTGCGGCGAGTGACGATGGACTTCGCGGGCGTCCAGCACCTGGAAGCCCATCACGTCGTCATTGGTAGTGCGCAGGCCGACCTGCACCGAGCGCGACGGGTCGACCAACCCCTCGCGGGCCGCGTGGTAGAACATGGTGCCGTGGTCGATGCGCTGGCAGTCCTCGTCTGGCCAGGTGTCGCTGTGGGCATCGAAGTGGATCAGCGACAGCGGGCCGTGCTTCTTCGCGTGGGCCTTGAGCAGCGGGTAGCTGATGAAGTGGTCGCCGCCCAGAGTCAGCAGCGCGCAACCGGCATCGAGGATGCGCGCGGCATGGGCTTCGATGACGTCCGGGGTTTCCTGCGGCACGCCGTGATCGAAGGAGCAGTCGCCGTAGTCGATCACCGCCAGGTGGTCGAAGGGGTCGAATTCCCAGGGGAAGTGCCGGGCCCAGGCCATCTGCACCGAGGCCGCACGGATCGCGCGCGGCCCGAAGCGGCTGCCGGGGCGGTTGGTGGTGGCGGTGTCGAAGGGCACGCCGCTGACCACCAGGTCGACGCCGCGCAGGTCGCGGCTGTAGCGGCGACGCATGAAGCTGGTGATGCCGGCGTAGGTGGATTCCGCGCTGGTGCCATAAAGGCTGTCGCGGGTGATGGCCTGGTCGTTGTCGTTAGCGAGATCCATGGTGTCCTCATCAGTGTCTTTGGGTTATGTCCTGATAGCGCGGTGCCGGCGGAAGCCCCTCTCCCTAACCCTCTCCCTGAAGGGAGAGGGGACCGTTAGGTGCCGGCTGATACCTCAGCATCAGCCGGCACAGTCAGCTCCCTCTCCTGAGGGAGAGGGCTGGGGTGAGGGGAAACCGCCAGCACGATATTTGCGGCAGAAAGACAGTTGCTCCTACCTGGATATCAGGTGCGCGTACGGAACGCCGACCACAGCCGCGTGCGGTCGCGCTGCTGCTTCAGCGTCAGCAGTTGCTCACCGAACAATTTCTGGCGCATGGCGGCCGGCGGGTAGATGTCCGGGTCGCCGGCCACGTCGGCGTTGAGCAGCGGCGTGGCCTTCAGGTTGGCGTTGGCGAAGTACAGGGTGTTGGTCAGCTCGGCGATGGAGTCCGGGCGCAACATGAAGTCGATGAAGGCGCGGGCTTCCTGCGGGTGCGGCGCGTCCACCGGGATGGCCATGGTGTCGAACCAGATCAGCGTGCCTTCCTTGGGAATCCGGTAGATCACCTCGAACGGCTTGTTCGCCTGCTTCGCCTGCGCGGCACCCATCAGCGCATCGCCGGTGTAGGTCAGGGCGACGCACAGCGAACCATTGGCCAGGTCATTGATGTGCTTGCCGCTGGCGATGTAGCGCACGTTGGGCTGCAGCTTGCCCAGCAGCTCGCGGACCTGGGCGAGGTCGGCCGGGTCGGTGCTGTAGGGCGACTTGCCGAGGTAGTTCAGCGCGACGCTGATGACTTCCTGGGGCGAATCGATCAGCGAGATGCCGCAGTCGGCCAGGCGGCTGGCGTACTCGGGCTTGAACAGCAGGTCGAGGCTGTCCAGCGGCGCATCGGGGATGCGCTTGAGCACGGCGTCCTTGTTGAGGGCGAGGCCCACGGTGCCCCAGGTGTAGGGCACGCCGAAACGGTTGCCCGGATCGATGGTAGCCAGCTTGGCCAGCAGTTCCGGGTCGAGATTGGCGAAGTTCTTCAACTGCGCATCGTTCACCGGCTGTACGGCCTTGGCCTGAATGGCGCGGGCCAGCCCGCTGCTGGCGGGGAAGACGACGTCGTAACCGCTGCGGCCGGTCATCAGCTTGCTGTCGAGCACCTCGGCGCTGTCGAAGGTGTCGTATTTGACGCGGATGCCGGTTTCCTTCTGGAAACGCTGCAGCGCGTCGGCGCCGACGTAATCCGCCCAGTTATAGAGGTTGAGCACCCGCTCCTGCGCCTGCAGGGGCACGGCCAGGGCTACGGCCAGAACCGCGAGAGAAGCCCGGAAGAACGCACGCATGATCATCGCCTCGAGATTGTTGTAGTTGTGGGGCGAGCATGGCGCGGGCTTTACTTTGCAAAAATACAAAGTTAATTACTTTGGCATTTCTTCCTGACAATGTTTGGAGCCCGCCATGCTCAGCCAATTGCGCGACCTCGACCTGCAGTTGCTGCGCCTGTTCGTGACCGTGGTGGAGTGCGGCGGCTTCAGCGCGGCGCAAGGCGAGCTGGGGCTGAGCCAGCCGAGCATCAGCATCCAGATGGCCAAGCTGGAGACGCGCCTGGGCTATCGCCTGTGCGAACGCGGCAAGGGCGGCTTCCGCCTGACACCCAAGGGCGAGCACCTGCTGCAATCGACGCGGCGCCTGTTCGTCGCCATCGAGGGCTTCCGCGACGAGGCGCGCGGCGTAGCGGACAAGCTGCTGGGCGAGGTGCGCATCGGCCTGTCCGAGGGCCTGGATGTGGAGGTGCTGGCGCAGTTGTCCGGGGCGATCCGCCGCTTCCGCCAGCGCAACGAAGCGGTCAGCCTGGAACTGGTGACAGCCACGCCCGCCGAGCTGGAACGCCTGTTGCTGCAGGACCGGTTGCACCTGGCGGTCGGCTACTTCGCCGGCACCCAGGCGGCGCTGGAGCACCACACCCTATTCGTCGAACCCCAGGGCCTTTATTGCGGTGCGGGCCATCCTGCGTTCACGGAAACGAAACCGACCCGCGATTCCCTGGCCGACGCCGACCAGGTGCTGCACCCCTACCGTTTCATCGCCGCCGACGAGCCGTTGCAGACGAGCCGCAGCAGCGCGCGCTGCGAACAAGTCGATGGCAGCCTGGCCTTCATCCTTTCCGGCGCGCACATCGGCTATCTGCCCAAGCACGTCGCCCAGCCCTGGATCGAGCGCGGCCAACTGCGCGAACTGCTGCCCGACGAGCTGGGCTTCG
Organism: Pseudomonas sp. PDNC002; assembly: GCF_016919445.1. Classification (NCBI taxonomy): domain Bacteria; kingdom Pseudomonadati; phylum Pseudomonadota; class Gammaproteobacteria; order Pseudomonadales; family Pseudomonadaceae; genus Pseudomonas; species Pseudomonas sp. PDNC002. Next base: position 278,613 of record NZ_CP070356.1, read on the forward strand.
ACGTGGCCTTCAGCCTGACCCGCCACCGCGGCCGCCACCCCGGCGATGCCGAGCAGGCCTTCGTCAGCGATCTTCTGGCAGCCTTCGGCCAGCACGCGGCCGATTGACGCAGGCGCGTCTTTGGAACCCGGAGGCTCTGGCGCAGTCCCAAGCGACCGATCACTTCTTGTGACAGCTCTTCGGCCAGCGGCGCGGGCCGCGCCGGGAGCTTTCCGCTATCATGCCCGCCACCCTGTAGTCCGCGAGATGTCCATGCGCCGCCTGCTCACCCTGCTCCTGCTTCTCGTCGCCCTGCCCGCCTCCGCCGGCCTGTTCGACAAACCCGCCGACAAGGGCGGCTTCGCCGCCGGGCAACCGGCCAAGGGCGATTTCCTGCCGGTGGCCGAGGCCTTCCGCGTCAGCGTCGAGGACAGCGACAGCCAGCAGGTGAAGCTGCGCTTCATCAATGCCGACGGCTACTACCTCTACCAGCACCGTTTCAGCTTCAAGATCGAACCCGCCGACAGCGGCGTGACCGTGGGCGACGTGAAGCTGCCGCAGGGCAAGCAACACCACGACGATTACTTCGGTGACACCGTCGTCTACTACGCCATCACCGACATCGACGTGCCGCTCAACAACCCGCAGCACAAACCCTTCACCCTCGTCGTCGGCTACCAGGGCTGCGCCGACAAGGGCCTGTGCTACGCGCCGGAAACTACCCGCCTGCAGATTGCCGACGGCCAGGCCGCCAGCGTCGTGACCGGCGCTGCGCCCTCCGCCGCCGCCCAACCCGCGTCCGGCGCGAGCAATCCGCTGGCCAGCCTGCTGGGCGACCATGAGCCAGGCAAGATCAAGAAGCTCGGCCGTGCCCTGGTGATCTTTTTCCTGCTGGGCCTGGCGCTGACCTTCACCCCTTGCGTGCTGCCGATGCTGCCGATCCTCTCCGGCGTGGTCCTGCGCGGCCGTCCGGGCGGCATGCGCGGCCTGGCGCTGTCGCTGGCCTACGTGCTGCCGATGGCGGCCTGCTACGCGGTGCTCGGCACGCTGATGGGCCTCTTCGGCGCCAAGCTCAACCTGCAGGCGATGCTGCAATCGCCCTGGGTACTGATCCCCTTCGCGGCCTTCTTCGTGGTCTTCGCCGTGGCCATGTTCGGCGTGTTCGAGATGCGCCTGCCGGGCTTCCTGCGCGAACGCCTGGACAACATGGCCAACAACACCCGCGGCGGCTCCATCGCCGGCGCGGCGACCCTGGGCGTGCTCTCCAGCCTGCTGGTGTCGCCCTGCGTCACCGCCCCGCTGGCCGGCCTGCTGCTCTATATCAGCAGCACCGGCGACGCAGTGGGCGGCGGCCTGCTGCTGTTCTCCCTGGGCCTGGGCATGGGCACGCCACTGGTGATCTTCGCCGTCGGCGGCGGAGCAATGCTGCCCAAGAGCGGCGCCTGGATGAACGCCGTGCGCAACGTCTTCGGCGTGATGCTGCTGGCAGTGGCCATCTGGATGCTCGAACGCCTGGTCTCCGGCCCGGTGGCGCTGACCCTCTGGGGCACGCTGGCCGGCGGCGTCGCCGTGGCCATCGGCACCCTCGAACTGGGGCCGAAGAAGCCGCTGCAACGTGCCGGCCAATTGCTCGGCCTTATGTTGCTGGTCTATGCCGTCGCCGCCTGGACCGGCGCCCTGCGCGGCGAATCCGACCCGCTACACCCGCTGGGCCGCAGCGGCGTGAGCAGCCACGCCGGACCGCCGAGCTCCACACCCGGCGACTGGCAGAACATCACCACGCCAGCCCAGTTGGACGCAGCGCTGCGCAGCGCCTCGGCCAGCGGCCGCCCGGTACTGCTGGACTGGTATGCGGATTGGTGCATCAGTTGCAAGATCATCGAGCGCCAGGTACTGCCGGCGCCGGAAGTCCAGTCACAACTGCCCGGTTTCGTCCTGCTGCGTTTCGACATGACCGCCAGCACCGAGGAGCAGCGCGCCCTGCTCGACCGCTACAACCTGTTCGGCCCGCCCGCGCTGCTGTTCTTCTCGCCAAAAGGCGACGAATGGAGCGACCTGCGCATCATCGGCGAGACCGATGCCGCCACCCTCGCCGACCGCCTCAAACAGGCGGGAACGCGCTCCTGAGAACCTGCTTGCAATCTCGCGAGCTAGAGCAGGGCAAGGCAAAAACGAGCGAGGAAGCGGAGTTTACGAGTAGTAAATGAGCATGACTCGCTGCGCTCGCCCCTTCGGGCCGCACTGAAGTGCGTTAGCCGCAAGCGGCTTCCGACCCCGTTTTTAACGCGGCCATGCCGACGCGCAGCAGGTTGCAAGCAGGTTCTGATCACAGTTTGACTGCAACGGTTCTGCCGTAATCGGCTGGCAACATGCTGACATCTACGGCAAAACCCGCATGACTGGACAGTCACGCCGGCTTTCCGGCATAGTCCCGCCCTATCTTTATCCCGCCAAGAACAAGGACTACAGCATCCAGATGGCGACCTTACTGGTACTGCACGGGCCCAACCTCAACCTGCTGGGCACCCGCGAGCCCGACAAGTACGGCTCCGTCACCCTTGAGCAGATCAACCAGGACCTGGAGCGCCGCGCCCGCGAAGCCGGCCACCACCTGATGCACCTGCAGAGCAACGCCGAGTACGAACTGATCGACCGGATCCACGCCGCGCGCAACGAAGGCGTGGACTTCATCCTGATCAATCCGGCCGCTTTTACGCATACAAGTGTCGCCCTACGTGACGCATTGCTCGCAGTGAGCATCCCATTCATCGAAGTGCACCTCTCCAACGTGCACAAACGTGAACCTTTCCGGCATCACTCCTACTTCTCCGACGTGGCGGTAGGGGTGATCTGCGGTCTGGGCGCCACAGGCTACCGCCTGGCCCTGGAATCCGCCCTTGAACAACTTGAACGCCCGTGACCTCACCTGGGAGAGCGAACACTGATGGACATCCGTAAAGTCAAGAAACTGATCGAACTGCTCGAAGAATCCGGTATCGACGAACTGGAGATCAAAGAGGGCGAAGAGTCCGTACGCATCAGCCGTCACAGCAAGACCGCCGCCCAGCCGATCTATGCTGCCGCTCCTGCCTACGCTCCGGCTCCGGCTCCCGCCGCAGCTCCGGTCGCCGCTGCCGCTCCGGCCGCTGAAGCCGCCCCGGCTGCGCAGAACCTGGCCGGCGCCGTGCGCTCGCCGATGGTCGGCACCTTCTACCGCGCTGCCTCGCCGACCTCCGCCAACTTCGTCGAAGTCGGCCAGAGCGTGAAGAAAGGCGACATCCTCTGCATCGTCGAAGCCATGAAGATGATGAACCACATCGAGGCCGAGACCAGTGGCGTGATCGGTCAGATCCTCGTGGAGAACGGTCAGCCGGTCGAGTTCGACCAGCCCCTGTTCACCATCGTTTAAAGCGCGGGGAGCCTGCGATGTTGGAAAAAGTACTGATCGCCAACCGCGGCGAAATTGCGCTGCGCATCCTGCGCGCGTGCAAGGAGCTGGGCATCAAGACAGTGGCCGTGCACTCGACCGCCGACCGTGAGCTGATGCACCTGTCGCTGGCCGACGAAGCGGTCTGCATCGGTCCGGCCCCGGCCGCGCAGTCCTACCTGCACATTCCGGCGATCATCGCCGCGGCCGAGGTCACCGGCGCCGTGGGTATCCACCCCGGCTACGGTTTCCTCGCCGAGAACGCCGACTTCGCCGAGCAGGTCGAACGCTCCGGCTTCACCTTCATCGGCCCGAGCGCCGACGTCATCCGCCTGATGGGTGACAAGGTGTCCGCCAAGGACGCCATGAAGAAGTCCGGCGTACCGACCGTACCGGGCTCCGACGGCCCGCTGCCCGAAGACGAAGAAACCGCGCTGGCGATCGCCCGCGAGGTGGGCTACCCGGTGATCATCAAGGCCGCCGGTGGCGGTGGTGGTCGCGGGATGCGCGTCGTGCACCACGAGGAAGACCTGATCAAGTCCGCCAAGCTGACCCGCACCGAAGCGGGCGCGGCCTTCGGCAACTCGATGGTCTACCTGGAGAAGTTCCTGACCAACCCGCGTCACGTGGAAGTCCAGGTGCTCTCCGACGGCCAGGGCAACGCCATCCACCTGGGCGACCGCGACTGCTCCCTGCAGCGTCGTCACCAGAAGGTGCTGGAAGAAGCCCCAGCCCCGGGCATCGACGAGAAGGCCCGCGCCGAAGTGCTGGCCCGCTGCGTCCAGGCCTGCGTGGAAATCGGCTACCGTGGCGCCGGCACCTTCGAGTTCCTTTACGAGAACGGCCGCTTCTACTTCATCGAGATGAACACCCGCGTTCAGGTGGAGCATCCGGTGTCGGAGATGGTCACTGGCATCGACATCGTCAAGGAGATGCTCAGCATCGCCTCGGGCAACAAGCTGTCGATCAAGCAGGAAGACGTGGTCATCCGTGGCCATGCGCTGGAATGCCGGATCAACGCCGAAGACCCGAAGACCTTCATGCCCAGCCCCGGCAAGGTGAAACACTTCCATGCACCGGGCGGCAACGGCGTGCGTGTGGATTCGCACCTGTACAGCGGCTATGCCGTACCGCCGAACTACGACTCGCTGGTGGGCAAGGTCATCACCTACGGCAAGGACCGCGCGGAAGCCCTGGCGCGCATGCGTAATGCGCTGGACGAGCTGATCGTCGATGGCATCAAGACCAACACCGAGCTGCACAAGGAGCTGGTCCGCGACAAAGAGTTCTGCAAGGGTGGCGTGAATATCCACTACCTGGAGAAGAAGCTGGGCATGGACAAGCACTAAGCGCTTGTTGAAAGCCTGCCTTGCGCTCCACCACAAGGGCTGCCTCCGGGCGGCCCTTGTGCTTTGCGTACCCCGCACGCTGGCATGGCCCGGTGCCGTGCAGTAAGCTTGCCGCCTTTATCTACGGGCCGCCTGGGCGGTCCGTTGTCTTTTCCAGCAGCATCCCAGCACTATCGAGGTACCGCCCATGCCCTGGCTCCAAGTCCGACTCGCCATCACCCCGGATCAGGCGGAAACCTACGAAGATGCGCTGCTGGAAGTCGGCGCCGTGTCCGTGACCTTCATGGACGCGGAAGACCAGCCGATCTTCGAACCTGACCTGGGCACCACCCCGCTGTGGAGCCACACCCATCTGCTCGCCCTGTTCGAGGCGGACACCGACGAAACCTCGCTCCTTGCCCATCTGACCCTGCTGACCGGCGGCGAGCTGCCGCAGCACCAGATCGAGCGCATCGAGGACCAGGACTGGGAGCGCAGCTGGATGGACAACTTCCAGCCCATGCGCTTCGGCCGCCGCCTGTGGATCGTCCCGAGCTGGCACGACGCCCCGGAGCCGGAGGCGGTGAACCTGCTGCTCGATCCGGGCCTGGCCTTTGGTACCGGCACCCACCCGACCACCGCGCTGTGCCTGGAATGGCTCGACGGCCAGGAGCTGGCCGGCAAGCAAGTGCTGGATTTCGGTTGCGGCTCGGGCATCCTCGCCATCGCCGCGCTGCTGCTGGGCGCCGAACAGGCTGTCGGCACCGATATCGACCCGCAGGCGCTGGAAGCCTCGCGCGACAACGCCTCGCGCAACGGCATCGACCCGGCGAAATTCCCCGTCTACCTGCCCGCTGATCTGCCCAGGGAACCCACGGACGTCCTGGTGGCGAACATTCTTGCCGGTCCGCTGGTCACATTGGCAGAGCAGCTCACCGGCCTGGTGAAATCCGGCGGGCTGTTGGCCCTCTCGGGCATCCTCGCCGAACAGGCCGAGGAAGTGCGTGCCGCCTATGCCGGCGCCTTCGACCTCGACCCGACCGCCGAGCGCGATGGCTGGATCCGCATCACGGGCCGCCGCCGCTGAGTGCCCGTCACACGGGGCTTGAGTTAGACTAACCGCCTGATTTTTCCGTCGGACCGCCGCATGAGCGACAGCTTCATCACACAGTGCCCCCATTGCCAGACCCGTTTCCGCGTCAACGCGGCGCAACTGGGCGCGGCCAGCGGTGCTGTGCGCTGCGGAACCTGCCTGAAGGTGTTCAACGCCCCGCAGAACATGCTGAGCGAGCCGACGCTGGCGGCGCCGGCCCCCGCCGCATCGCCGACGCCGTCCCCTGTAGCGGAATCCGTCGTCCAGCCGGCACCGCCGAAAGCCCCGGAGCCGGTCGCTCCCGAACCCGCCCCCACTCCGGCTTTCACTGCCTATACCCCTGAAAAGACAATGGCGCCCACCGCGCCCAGTACCGCCACGCTCGGCTGGCCCCTGGCGCCCCACGCGGCGCGGCACTCCAGCGATGTGGCGGAAAAGCCCAGCGCGGCCGAGCCCAAGGTGGAAAACGGGCCCTCGACTGTTTCCGAGCCGACACCAGCGGTCACAGCGCCCACGGTGATCGCACCGGCAGCGACCGTCACCAGCGAACCGACCAGGCCTGCCGCGAGAAAGGACGAGACGCTGTGGATCCACGACGATCTCGACCTGGACAGCCTCAATCTCGACGAAGAACTGGCCAAGCTCGATGAATTCGAGCTGTCCCAGGAATTCCTCAGCATCGAACGCGCACCGAAGCCCAGCGAAGCGCTGCTCGCCCGTGAGGAGGAAAAGCGCGACCCGCACGACGAGCGCTGGGCAGAAGCCCTGCTGGAAGAAGAGCAGAGCGGCGCCAGCCGTGCCTCGCGCCAGGAGCCCAGTCTCGGCCAGTTGCCGACCGAAGAGCCGGACGAGCCCGCATCCGATGCTCGCCTGGTGGCCGATCAGGAACCCGAGCCGGAAGAGCCCGAGGCAGAACCGGCAGACGAACCCCGGATCGATCCGGCGCCCTTCAGCGCCGTGGAAGACGAGGAAAAACTGCCTGCCTTCAGCGCCCGTCGTGATGACGACGAGCACGAGGCCGACGACGAACACGACGAAGAGCCGCTGGCCGGCCAGGGCAGCGACAATCGGCGCGCCGAACCGGGGCTGCGTAACGACAGCCTCCACGATCTGAGCGACGAGCCGCTGCAACTGGACTGGCAGAAGCCCAAGCGCCGCTGGGGTCGCCGCCTGTTCTGGCTGCTGCTGGTCCTGCTCGCCCTCGCAGGCCTCGCCGGGCAATACATCGCCTATCACTTCGACGAACTGGCCCGCCAGGACGAATATCGCCCGTGGTTCGCCCAGGCCTGCCCGGAGCTGGGTTGCACCCTGCCCTCCAAGGTCGATGTGGAGCAGATCCGCAGCAGCAACCTGGTGGTGCGCAGCCACCCGGACTTCAGCGGCGCTCTGGTGGTGGATGCGATCATCTACAACCGCGCCAACTTCTCCCAGCCCTTCCCGCTGCTGGAAATGCGCTTCGCCGACCTGAACGGCCAACTGCTCGCCAGCCGCCGTTTCAAGCCCAGCGAATACCTCTCCGGCGAACTTGCCGGGCAGAGCGAGATGCCGCCGCAGACGCCGATCCACATCTCCCTGGACATCCTCGATCCGGGTCCCAAGGCGGTGAACTACAGCCTGAGCTTCCACTCGCCGGAATGACCCGGCGGGTAGCTCAAAGCGCCTGAGAGCGCCAGTTCCGCTCGTCTTCCTACGCTGGGCAATAAGCCTTCAGCTGCTCAGAATTTATCCAAAATCGCCTTTATCCGGTCATCGAGAGCGGGTATCATGCCCTCCCTTTTTTGCTAGCACCGGTGGCAGGCCCCGAAACGCATCCGCGAGTTGTACAGCGCGCGGCGCCTCGGTGTTCCCGCCCCATTGACCATGGAAAACCAGTCGGTGGTACGCATCGGCTCCTACACACTGCCCAACAGACTGATCCTGGCCCCGATGGCCGGCGTCACCGATCGTCCGTTCCGCCAGCTGTGCCGCCGCCTCGGCGCCGGCATGGTGGTGTCCGAGATGGTCACCAGCGACGTCCGCCTGTGGAACAGCCGCAAGTCGCGCCTGCGCCTGCAGCACGACAACGAAGATCAGCCACGTTCGGTGCAGATCGCCGGCGGCGACCCGCAGATGCTCGCGGAAGCTGCCCAGCGCAATGTGGAGCTCGGCGCCCAGATCATCGACATCAACATGGGCTGCCCGGCAAAGAAGGTGTGCAACAAGGCCGCGGGTTCCGCGCTGATGAAGGATGAACGGCTGGTGGCCGACATCCTCGAAGCGGTGGTCGCGGCGGTAGAGGTTCCCGTCACCCTGAAGATTCGCACCGGTTGGGACCGGTCGAACAAGAACGGTGTGACGGTGGCGCGGATCGCCGAGCAGTCGGGCATCCAGGCGCTGGCGGTGCACGGCAGGACCCGTGCCGACCTCTACACCGGCGAGGCGGAGTACGAAACCATCGCGGCGATCAAGCAGGCGGTTTCGATACCGGTTTTCGCCAATGGTGATATCGATTCACCGCGCAAGGCACGGCAGGTGTTCGAGCAGACGGGCGTGGACGCCCTGCTGATCGGACGCGCCGCCCAGGGCAATCCCTGGATCTTCCGCGAGATCGATCATTACCTGAGCACCGGCGAGGTGTTGCCGGCGCCGAGTCTGCACGAGGTGCAGAGCATCCTGCTCGAACACCTCGCTGCATTGCATGCGTTTTATGGGGAGGAAATGGGTGTGCGAATTGCCCGCAAGCATGTGGGCTGGTACCTCGCAACCCTACCGGGAGCGGCGGAGTTCCGTTCCCAGTTCAATCGTTTGCAGGACACGGATGCACAGAGCGCCAGCGTCAGGCAGTTCTTCGCCGAGCGCCACAATAACGGAGAAGGGGTGGCCGCATGACAACGATGACCGAGACATTAGTGAGTGGAATGACACCCGTGAGCGACAACGCCAACCTTAAACAGCACCTGACCACTCCGACGCAGGAGGGCCAGACCCTCCGCGACAGCGTGGAAAAGGCACTGCACAACTATTTCGCCCATCTCGAAGGGCAGCCGGTCACGGACGTGTACAACATGGTGCTTTGCGAAGTCGAAGCGCCGCTGCTGGAAACCGTCATGAACCACGTGAAGGGTAACCAGACCAAAGCCTCCGAACTGCTGGGGCTGAACCGCGGAACCCTGCGCAAGAAACTCAAGCAGTACGACCTTCTCTGACAGGTGGCAGTCGCAGGCCCGCGACCGCAAGGTCAGCCGGGCCCACGCCTGACACGCGAAAAGCCCGAAGCCTTTGTGGAAGCCGTTATGACCGACCAAACCACCCGCCTGCCCATCCGCCGTGCGCTGATCAGCGTTTCCGACAAGACCGGCGTCGTCGACTTCGCCCGTGAGCTGGTTGCCCTTGGCGTGGAAATCCTCTCCACCGGCGGCACCTACAAGCTGCTCACGGACAACGGCATCGCCGCCGTGGAAGTGGCCGACTACACCGGCTTCCCGGAAATGATGGACGGCCGCGTGAAGACCCTGCACCCGAAAGTGCACGGCGGCATCCTCGGCCGTCGCGACATCGACGGCGCGGTGATGGAAGAGCACGGCATCAAGCCGATCGACCTGGTGGCGGTCAACCTCTACCCGTTCGAAGCGACCGTGGCCAAGGCCGACTGCGACCTGCCGACCGCCATCGAGAACATCGACATCGGCGGCCCGACCATGGTCCGTTCCGCGGCGAAGAACCACAAGGACGTCGCCATCGTGGTCAACGCCGGCGACTACGCCGGCGTCGTCGAAGCCCTGAAAGCCGGCGGCCTGACCTACGCCCAGCGTTTCGACCTGGCCCTGAAGGCCTTCGAGCACACCTCGGCCTACGACGGCATGATCGCCAACTACCTGGGCACCATCGACCAGGCGCGCGACACCCTGTCCACCGCTGACCGTGGCGCCTTCCCGCGTACCTTCAACAGCCAGTTCATCAAGGCGCAGGAAATGCGCTACGGCGAGAACCCGCACCAGAGCGCGGCGTTCTACGTCGAGGCGAAGAAGGGCGAGGCCAGCGTCTCCACCGCCATCCAGCTGCAAGGCAAGGAACTGTCATTCAACAACGTGGCCGACACCGACGCCGCGCTGGAGTGCGTGAAGAGCTTCGTCAAGCCGGCCTGTGTCATCGTCAAGCACGCCAACCCGTGCGGCGTGGCCGTGGTTCCGGAGAACGAAGGCGGCATCCGCAAGGCCTATGACCTGGCCTACGCCACCGACACCGAGTCGGCCTTCGGCGGCATCATCGCCTTCAACCGCGAACTGGACGGCGACACCGCCCAGGCCATCGTCGAGCGCCAGTTCGTCGAAGTGATCATCGCGCCGAAAATCTCCGAAGCCGCCCGTGCCGTGGTTGCTGCCAAGGCCAACGTGCGCCTGCTGGAATGCGGCGAATGGCCGGCCGAGCGTGCGCCGGGCTGGGACTTCAAGCGCGTCAACGGCGGCCTGCTGGTACAGAGCCGCGACATCGGCATGATCACCGCCGATGACCTGAAGATCGTCACCCAGCGCGCCCCGAGCGAGCAGGAAATCCATGACCTGATCTTCGCCTGGAAAGTCGCCAAGTTCGTCAAATCCAACGCCATCGTCTACGCCAAGGCCCGCCAGACCGTCGGCGTTGGCGCTGGCCAGATGAGCCGCGTGAACTCCGCCCGCATCGCCGCCATCAAGGCCGAACATGCCGGTCTGGAAGTGAAAGGGGCGGTCATGGCTTCCGACGCCTTCTTCCCGTTCCGCGACGGCATCGACAACGCTGCCAAGGCCGGTATCACTGCGGTAATTCAGCCGGGCGGTTCGATGCGTGATAACGAAGTGATCGCCGCTGCCGACGAAGCCGGCATTGCCATGGTATTCACCGGCATGCGCCACTTCCGCCATTAAGGTGGATGGGACGCACTGAAGCAGGCATCTGCTGCGTTGCCCGAACGTTCCCCAATGCTCATTGCCAGAAGGCAACTCCGCTTGGTGAACGCTCGGGCGCCTTGCATCTACCCGCTTCATCGCGCCCCTTGAGATCGGTTTGTGAAGAGCGGGCCGGTCATAAAGAATTCGTAGCCTGGGTCGGGCGGCGCTCCGCGAGCGAAGCGAAACCCGGGAATCCGGCAGGTCCGGAACTGTTCAGGAGAACTCCAATGAACGTACTCATCATCGGCAGCGGCGGTCGCGAGCACGCGCTGGCCTGGAAGGTCGCGCAGGATTCGCGCGTACAGAAGGTCTTCGTCGCGCCGGGCAACGCCGGCACCGCCACCGAAGCCAAGTGCGAGAACGTCGCCATCGACGTGCTGGCCCTGGAAGAGCTGGCCGACTTCGCCGCGAAGAACGTGCAGCTGACCATCGTTGGCCCCGAGGCGCCGCTGGTCAAAGGCGTGGTCGACCTGTTCCGCTCGCGCGGCCTGGACATCTTCGGCCCTACCGCGGGCGCCGCGCAGCTGGAAGGCTCCAAGGCCTTCACCAAGGACTTCCTCGCGCGCCACCAGATCCCCACCGCCGACTACCAGAACTTCACCGAAGTCGAGCCGGCGCTGGCCTACCTGAAAGAGAAAGGCGCCCCCATCGTGATCAAGGCCGACGGCCTGGCCGCGGGCAAGGGCGTGATCGTCGCCATGACCCTGGCCGAAGCCGAGGAAGCCGTGCGCGACATGCTCGCCGGCAACGCCTTCGGTGACGCCGGCTCGCGCGTGGTGATCGAAGAGTTCCTCGACGGCGAGGAAGCCAGCTTCATCGTCATGGTCGACGGCCAGAACGTGCTGCCGATGGCCACCAGCCAGGACCATAAGCGCGTCGGCGACGGCGACAGCGGCCCTAACACCGGCGGCATGGGTGCCTACTCCCCCGCTCCGGTGGTGACCGCCGACGTGCACCAGCGCGTGATGGACGAAGTGATCTACCCGACCGTGCGCGGCATGGCCGAGGAAGGCAACGTCTACACCGGTTTCCTGTATGCCGGCCTGATGATCGACAAGAGCGGCAAGCCGAAGGTCATCGAGTTCAACTGCCGCTTCGGCGACCCGGAAACCCAGCCGATCATGGTCCGCCTGGAGTCGTCCCTGGTGCTGCTGGTCGAGGCCGCCCTGGCCAAGGCGCTGGACAAGGTCGAAGCCACCTGGGACCCGCGTCCCACCGTGGGCGTGGTGATCGCCGCGGGCGGCTACCCGGGCGACTATGCCAAGGGTGACGTGATCGAAGGTCTGGACGAAGCCGCCAAGCTCGATGGCAAGGTGTTCCACGCCGGTACCGCGCTGAAGGACGGCCAGATCGTCACCGCCGGCGGCCGCGTGCTGTGCGCCACCGCCATTGGCCCGACCGTCTCTTCGGCCCAGGAACAGGCCTATCGCCTGGCCGAGAAGATCCGCTGGAACGGCAGTTTCTATCGCACCGACATCGGCTATCGCGCCATCGCCCGCGAGCGCGGCGAGGGCTGATCCGACGGCTGGAGGCGTTCCTCGTCGGGCGCCGCCAGCCTTAGAGTCCCCGCGTGCCCGGATGGATTACGGGCTTTCGCGCAGTTGGCTATAATCCGGCCACTCACTACCGAAGGGACTTCGCCGTGCGTCGGCTCTGGAATGCCACAGGACTCCTCGTCAGCTTGCTGCTGGCCGCTCTGGTCTGGGCTCCGACCTATGCGGCAAGCCAGGACTCCGGCTGGTCCCAACTCCACGACAGCGACGCCCGCCTGCAATTGCAGGATGTGATTTCCCCGCGTTACCGCACCCTCTTCAGCCCCCTCGACATCAACGACCTGCACGCCCCCGCCGGCCCCGGCGCGACCTGGCTGCATTACCGCCTACCTGCCAACGACACCCCCCAGCAACTGCGCCTGTTCGCCCCGAGCCTGGACAGTTTCGAGCTGTTCATCGTCGATGGGCAGAAAGTGCTGGAACAGAAGAGCGCCGGTAACCGCTCGCCGGTCCAGCGGCCGATGCTCAGCAGCGACCTGATCATCCCGTTGCTCACCAGCGCCGAGCCGCTGGACATCTACCTGCGGCTCGCCTCGACCCAGCCGCTGCGACCGAACATCAGCATCGAAGCCGCCGGCCAGCCGAGCAGCGATCAGCGCCCGCTGCATTTCGGCGCGCTGATCGGCTGCCTGACGATGCTGCTCCTCTACAACCTCGTGCGCTTCGCCTACACCCGCGTCGCCAGCGGCCTCTGGCTGGCCGGCGTGCACGCCACGCTGCTGCTGGCGTGCCTGACGCTGTTCGGCCTGCTCAGCCCCTGGTATGGCAACCACCAATCGTTACAGCCGCTCACCGCCCTCGCCTGCCTGGTGCTGACTCTGGTATGCGCCCTGGGCTACACGGCCAGCTTCTTCCGAGACCTCACCCCGCGCCTGCCACTCAAGCGCCTGCTGCTGGGCGGCACTGCCGCGCTGGTGGTCCTGGGCGTCGCGCTGAACCTTATCCTCGGCGTGCCCACCAGCAGCCTGGTCTATGGGCTGATCACCCTGGTGACCCTGGGCATGCTCGGCGTCGCCGTCTACTACTGGATCCACGCCTACCAGCCGGCACGCCTGTTCGCCGTCGGCATGGGCGTCTTCGTGCTGGTCTGGTGCCTGTGCCTGCCGTCGCTGCTGGGCTACGTGGCGACCCGCGCGGAGTGGCTGGGCAGCGGCCTGCTGGGCCTCTCCGCGGTGGTTGGTTTCCTGCTCAGCCTGGCCCTGGCCGAGCGCCAGCGCAAAATCCAGAACGACCAGTTCGCCGCCAGCCGCCAACGCGCCGCCAGCGTTGCCGAGCTCAAGGCCAAGGGCGACTTCCTGGCGAAGATCAGCCACGAGATCCGCACGCCCATGAACGGCGTGCTGGGCATGACCGAGCTGCTGCTCGGCACGCCGCTGTCGGCCAAGCAGCGCGACTACGTGCAGACAATCCACAGCGCGGGCAACGAGCTGCTCGCGCTGATCAACGAGATTCTCGACATCTCCAAGCTGGAGTCCGGGCAGATCGAGCTGGACGAGGTGCAGTTCGACCTCGGCGCGCTGATCGAGGACTGCCTGGCGATCTTCCGCGCCAAGGCCGAGCAGCAGAAGGTCGAGCTGATCGCCTTCACCCAGCCACAGGTACCGCGCATCGTCAGCGGCGATCCGACACGCCTGCGCCAGGCAGTGCTGAGCCTGCTGGACAATGCCTTCAAGCAGACCGTCGAGGGTGAAATCCTCCTCGTCGTCGCCCTCGACGGACCGGCCGACCGCCCGCGCCTGCGCATCGCCGTGCAGGACAGCGGCCGCCCGCTGGACGCCGCCGACCGCCAGGCGTTGCTCACCGCCGAACTGCACAGCCGCGACTTCCTCTCCGCCACGCGCATGAGCAGCCGCCTCGGCCTGATCATCGCGCGCCAGTTGATCGGCCTGATGTCCGGCGAATTCGGTATAGAGAGCGGCGACAATGGCGGCGACTCCGGCAACCTGCTGTGGCTCAGCCTGCCGCTGGACCCGCAGCAGATCGACCAGGGCGGCGCCGACCTCGACGGCCCGCTGCAGGGTGCACGCCTGCTGGTAGTGGACGACAACCAGACCTGTCGCAAGGTCGTGGTGCAGCAGTGCAGCGCCTGGGGCATGAACGTCAGCGCCGTGTCCTCGGGCAAGGAAGCGCTGGCTCAGTTGCGCACCAAGGCGCACCTGCGCGAGTACTTCGACGTGGTGCTGCTGGACCAGGACATGCCCGGCATGACCGGCATGCAACTGGCGACCAAGATCCAGGAAGACCCGAACCTCAACCACGACATCCTGCTGATCATGCTCACCGGCATCAGCAACGCGCCGAGCAAGATCATCGCCCGCAACGCCGGGATCAAGCGCATCCTGGCCAAGCCGGTGGCCGGCTATACGCTGAAGGCGACGCTGGCCGAGGAACTGTCCCGACGCGGCCCGAGTGGCGTCAGCAATTACCTCCCGCCGTCCAGCGAGCCGTCGTCGAACGTGCCGCCGAGCGACTTCCGCATCCTCGTCGCCGAGGACAACAGCATCTCCACCAAGGTCATCCGCGGCATGCTGAGCAAGCTCAACCTGCAACCGGATACCGCCAGCAACGGCGAGGAAGCCCTGGCCGCGATGAAGTCCACGCAGTACGACCTGGTGCTGATGGACTGCGAGATGCCGGTGCTCGACGGCTTCTCCGCCACCGAGCGCCTGCGCGCCTGGGAAGCCAGCGAACACCGCCCGCACACGCCGGTGGTGGCGCTCACCGCGCACATCCTCAGCGAACACAAGGAGCGCGCGCGGCTGGTCGGCATGGACGGCCACATGGCCAAGCCGGTGGAGCTGTCACAACTGCGCGAGCTGGTGGCCTACTGGGTCGGCGAACGGGATCGCCGCCTGCGCCAGCAGCAGAGCGACGCGCTGCCGTCCTGACCTCGCCCTTCCGCACGTCATATTCCTTGGCGTAGGAGCGGACTTTGTCCGCGATGTCTTCCAGCGCGCCGGGAACCTATCGCGGACAAGGTCCGCTCCTACAAGATCAAGAGCCCCGCTCCTCAGGCGGGAGAGGGGACCGTTTGGTGCAGGATGACTCTTCGGCGTCAGCCGGCACGGACCTCCCGCGAACTGCGCCGGGCTGCCAGAAAGCCTTGCAGGAGCGAGCTTGCTCGCGAACCAGAGCAGCTCCGTCGCTGCCGGGAAATCCGTTCGCGAGCAACAACGATGGCGTCCCGCTTGGCCGAGCGGGGAATTGCCCCGCCGCAATGCCGCCCACCGTCCCACCCGCTATGCTTTGCCCTGCCACGCCCTCTCAATCCGGACGAGTCGTTCCCATGCAAGTGATGTTCAGCGTGTACCTGAAGATGCTGGTGCTCTACAGCCCCTTCTTCGTGCTGTCGTGCTTCATCAGCCTGAATCGCGGTTTCGCCCCCCGCGACCGCAAGCGCATGGCCTGGCGCGTGGCCATGGCGGCGCTGATCGCCAGCGTGCTGCTGTACCTGTTCGGGCGCTACATCTTCACCCTGTTCGGTATCACCGCCGACGCCTTCCGCATCGGCGCCGGCTCCGTGCTGTTCATCTCCGCCCTGGGTATGGCGCAAGGGCGCTCGGCGGTGCAGGCGGACAACGTGCAGCAGGATGTCACCATCGTCCCGTTGACCATCCCCATTACCGTCGGCCCCGGCACCATCGGTGCGCTGCTGGTGATGGGCGTGAACCAGGACTGGGAGCACAAGCTGCTCGCCCTCGCGGCCATCGTCCTGGCCTGCGTGACGGTAGGCGTGACGCTCTACCTTTCGGACAAGATCGAGAAGATTCTCGGCGAACAGGGCCTGATGATCGTCAGCCGCCTGATGGGCCTGTTCGTCTGCGCCCTCGCCGCGCAGATCATCATGACCGGCGTGCGCGGCTACTTCCTCCCGCAGTGATGCGCACCATTGGGGAGCGCCACGCGCCAAAGCGCGTTCGGCGCACCAAAGCTGCGCACTGAAAAACCTCACCGATACGACAGAAAATCGCGTTCAGCCCATCTGCGCCGAGGCTTTTGCCTGTTTGGCACGGATGCTGCGATAGCAGCCTCGACCCGCCACCGGGTCGCATCCCTTTTTCGGGGAGGCTGCCCGCAGCGGCAACCTCCCCGCCCCTGGATAGCCAAGGAGGCTGCCGCGATGAAACGCCGTCCGCTGTTGAAAAGTACGCTGGCCGTGAGTGCCCTGCTGCTCACCGGTCTGTTCCCGTTCAGCACCCAGGCCGCCGAGACCATCAAGGTCGGCATACTGCATTCGCTGTCCGGCACCATGGCGATCTCCGAGACCTCGCTCAAGGACATGGCGCTGATGACCATCGACGAGATCAACGCCAAGGGCGGCGTCAACGGCAAGAAGCTCGAAGCGGTGGTGGTCGACCCGGCCTCCAACTGGCCGCTGTTCGCCGAGAAGGCGCGCCAGCTGCTGACCCAGGACAAGGTCGCGGTGGTCTTCGGCTGCTGGACCAGCGTGTCGCGCAAGTCCGTGCTGCCGGTGTTCGAGGAACTCAATGGCCTGCTGTTCTACCCGGTGCAGTACGAGGGTGAGGAAATGTCGCCCAACGTCTTCTACACCGGCGCCGCGCCGAACCAGCAGGCCATCCCGGCGGTGGAATACCTGATGAGCGAAGATGGCGGCGCCGCCAAGCGCTTCTTCCTGCTGGGCACCGACTACGTCTACCCGCGCACCACCAACAAGATCCTGCGCGCCTTCCTGCACAGCAAGGGCGTGGCCGACAAGGACATCCAGGAGGTCTACACGCCGTTCGGCCACAGCGACTACCAGACCATCGTCGCGGACATCAAGAAGTTCTCCGCCGGCGGCAAGACCGCGGTGATCTCCACCGTCAACGGCGACTCCAACGTGCCGTTCTACAAGGAGCTGGCCAACCAGGGCCTGGAAGCCACCGAAGTGCCGGTGGTGGCCTTCTCCGTGGGCGAGGAGGAACTGCGCGGCATCGACACCAAGCCGCTGGTGGGCAACCTCGCCGCGTGGAACTACTTCGAGTCGGTGAAGAACCCGGAGAACAGCAAGTTCGTCGCTGACTGGAAGGCCTACGCCAAGGCCAAGAACCTGCCCAACTACAGCACCGCCGTGACCAACGACCCAATGGAAGCCACCTACGTCGGCATCCACATGTGGGCGCAGGCCGTGCAGAAGGCCGGCAGCACCGACGTCGACAAGGTCCGCGAGGCCATGGGCGGGCAGACCTTCAAGGCGCCATCGGGCTTCACCCTGACCATGGACAAGACCAACCACCACCTGCACAAGCCGGTGATGATCGGCGAGATCGAGGACAACGGGCAGTTCAACGTGGTCTGGAAGACCCCCGAGCCGATCCGCGCCCAGCCGTGGAGCCCGTTCATTCCGGGCAACGACAAGAAGCCGGATTACGCGGTGCGTAGCAACTGATCCCTTGAAAGCACCCTCACCCTAGCCCTCTCCCAGAGGGAGAGGGGACCGTTCGGCGCAGGCGGGAATGCCGCGCTCCGATCCGCTCTTCCCCCTCTCCCTCCGGGAGAGGGCCGGGGTGAGGGAATCCCAGACTCCTGCGTGCCGGGATATGACGATGCCCACTGCCTTTCTCCACCGCCTGCTCCACGTCTGCGCCCTGGCGCTGACCGTGTTCTATGCGTTGCCCGCCTTCGCCGGCCCCGCGCAGGACTTTGCCAGCGCCGACAACGACAGCCGCGCAAAACTGCTCGAACAATGGGCCGCCGCGCCCGACGCCGATCGCCTGCCTCTGCTGGAAGCCATCCAGTCCGGTCGCCTCGCGCTGGACGCGCAGAACCGCGCCTTCATCCTTGGCGACGATCAGCAGTACCACGCCGCCGAAGGTGGCGCCGCGCCGGTCGGCGAACCCGACAAGCTGCGCCTGAACAACCGCCTGCGCGGCCTGGTGAACACCGCCATGGCCAGTCACCAACTGGTCGCCGACAGCGCCGAGGTGCGCCTTGAGGCCGCCCGCCAACTGCAGAAAGGCGCGCGCCCGGCCCAGCGCACGCTGCTCGAATACCGTCTCAACGAAGAATCCGACGCGGACGTGAAGGCCGCGCTGCAACTGGCCCTGGCCAACCTGCAGCTGGCCGACCCGGCGCCGGCGGTGCGTTTGTCCGCCGTGCGCCTGCTCGGCGAATCCGGCGATCCGCAGGCACGCACCCGTCTGGAAAACCTCCTCGACCCGGCCGTGGAGCCTGACGAATCGGTGCGCACCGCCGCCGCCACCAGCCTCGGCCAGGTGAAGCGCCGGCTACTGATGGGCGACCTGTTCGGCCAGGCCTTCAGCGGCCTGTCGCTGGGCTCGATCCTGCTGCTCGCTGCGCTGGGCCTGGCAATCACCTACGGCCTGCTCGGCGTGATCAACATGGCCCACGGCGAGATGCTGATGCTCGGTGCCTACTCCACCTACGTGGTGCAGTTGCTCTGCCAGCGTTACGCACCCGGCGTGCTGGAGCTGTACCCATTGTTGGCCTTGCCGGTGGCCTTCCTGGTCACCGCATGCATCGGCATGGCCCTGGAGCGCACGGTGATCCGCCACCTCTACGGCCGCCCGCTGGAGACGCTGCTCGCCACCTGGGGCATCAGCCTGGTGCAGATCCAACTGGTGCGCGTGCTGTTCGGCGCGCAGAACGTCGAGGTGGCCAACCCGGCGTGGCTGTCCGGCGGCATCCAGGTGCTGCCCAACCTCGTGCTGCCGTGGAACCGCATCGTCATCATCGGCTTCGCGCTGTTCGTGCTGGCGCTCACCTGGCTGCTGCTCAACCGCACACGGCTGGGCCTGAACGTGCGCGCCGTCACCCAGAACCGCAACATGGCCGCCTGCTGCGGCGTGCCCACCGGCCGCGTGGACATGCTCGCCTTCGGCCTCGGCTCGGGCATCGCCGGCCTCGGTGGCGTGGCGCTGTCGCAGGTCGGCAACGTCGGCCCGGACCTGGGTCAGAGCTACATCATCGATTCCTTCCTGGTGGTGGTGCTCGGCGGCGTCGGCCAGCTCGCCGGCAGCGTCCTCGCCGCCTTCGGCCTGGGCGTGGCGAACAAGATCCTCGAACCGCAGATCGGCGCGGTGCTGGGCAAGATCCTGATCCTCGCGCTGATCATCCTGTTCATCCAGAAACGTCCGCAGGGGCTCTTCGCTCTGAAAGGGAGGGTCATCGATTGAACCAGCCACTGACTGTCACGGCCGCGCAAAAGGCCGGCCCGAAACTCACCGCCGGCATCGTCGGCGCTGCGCTCGTCGCGCTGCTGATCCTGCCGCTGCTGCACCTGTTGCCGGAAAGCCACGCGCTTCACCTCTCCGCCTATGGGCTGACGCTCACCGGCAAGATCCTCTGCTACGCCATCGTCGCCCTGGCGCTGGACCTCGTCTGGGGCTACGCCGGCCTGCTGTCGCTCGGTCACGGGCTGTTCTTCGCCCTGGGCGGCTACGCCATGGGCATGTACCTGATGCGTGAGGCGGCCGGCGACCAGTTGCCCGCGTTCATGACCTTCCTCTCCTGGACGGAGCTGCCCTGGTACTGGGCCGGCACCCAGCACTTCCTCTGGGCGCTGTGCCTGGTAGTGCTGGCACCCGGACTGCTGGCCCTGGTGTTCGGCTTCTTCGCCTTCCGTTCGCGGATCAAGGGCGTGTACTTCTCGATCATGACCCAGGCGCTGACCTTCGCCGGCATGTTGCTGTTCTTCCGCAACGAAACCGGCTTTGGCGGCAACAACGGCTTCACCAACTTCCGCAGCATCCTCGGCTTTCCGATCACCGCGCCGGGTACGCGGGTGGCGCTGTTCATTGCCATCGTCGTGCTGCTGGCGGCGAGCCTGGCCATCGGCTTCGCCCTGGCGCGCAGCAAGTTCGGCCGGGTGCTCACCGCCCTGCGCGACGCGGAGAACCGCCTGATGTTCTGCGGCTACGACCCGCGCGGCTACAAGCTGTTCGTCTGGACACTCTCCGCCGTGCTCTGCGGCCTGGCCGGCGCGTTGTTCGTACCGCTGGTGGGCATCATCAACCCCAGCGAGATGTCGCCGACCAACTCCATCGAGGCCGCCGTCTGGGTCGCTCTCGGCGGGCGCGGCACGCTGATCGGCCCGCTGCTCGGCGCCGGCGTGGTGAACGGCGCGAAGAGCTGGTTCACCGTGGCCTTCCCCGAGTACTGGCTGTTCTTCCTCGGCGCCCTGTTCATCCTCGTCACCCTGTATCTGCCGCGCGGCATCCTCGGCCTGATCAAGCGGGAGAAAGAACAATGAGAGCAGTCCCCCACCTGATGCTGGAACCGGCCTACGACCCCAACCGCGATCCGGGCGCCAGCCGCGACGCCATCGGCCTCGGTTCGAGCGCCAGCGGCCAGCTGGACGTGCGCCACGGCACCATCCTCACCCTGGAAGACATCAACGTCAGCTTCGATGGCTTCAAGGCGCTGCGCGATCTGACGCTGTACATCAGCGTCGGCGAACTGCGCTGCATCATCGGCCCCAACGGCGCAGGCAAGACCACGCTGATGGACGTGATCACCGGCAAGACCCGCCCGGACAACGGCAAAGCCTTCTTCGGCGAAACCCTCGACCTCACCCGCATGAGCGAGGTGGAGATCGCCCAGGCCGGCATCGGCCGTAAGTTCCAGAAGCCCACGGTGTTCGAAGCGCTTTCGGTGTTCGAGAACCTGGAACTGGCGCAGAAGACCGACAAATCGGTGTGGGCCAGCCTCAAGGCGAAGCTTTCCGGCGAGCAGAAGGACCGCATCGAGGAAGTACTGACCACCATCCGCCTGCGCGAGTCGCGCAACCGCCCCGCCGGGCTGCTCTCCCACGGGCAGAAGCAGTTCCTGGAGATCGGCATGCTGCTGGTGCAGGAGCCGCAGCTGTTGCTGCTGGACGAACCGGTGGCGGGCATGACCGACGCCGAGACCGAGTTCACCGCCGAGCTGTTCAAGTCCCTCGCCGGCAAGCACTCGCTGATGGTGGTGGAGCACGACATGGGCTTCGTCGGTAGCATCGCCGACCACGTCAGCGTGCTGCACCAGGGGCATGTGCTAGCCGAGGGTTCGCTGGAAGAGGTGCAGGCGAACGAGCAGGTGATCGAAGTTTACCTGGGGCGTTAGACCGACGGCGGATGAAGCGTTCCGCTTCATTCGCCCTACGCCTAAGCCAACCGTATGGCGCATAACGCGCAGCGTTATCCGCCGCAGCTCGACTCCAAGGAATACGCACATGCTGCAAGTCGACAAGCTCCACCAGTACTACGGCGGCAGCCACATCCTCCGTGGCCTGTCGTTCGACGCGAAGATCGGCGAAGTAACCTGCCTGCTCGGCCGCAACGGTGTGGGCAAGACCACGCTGTTGCGCTGCCTGATGGGCCTGGTGCCGGCCAAGGAAGGCAAGGTCAGTTGGGAAGGCAAGCCGATCACTGGATTCAAGCCCCACCAGCGCGTGCATGCCGGCATCGCCTATGTGCCGCAGGGCCGGGAAATCTTTCCGCGCCTGACCGTGGAGGAGAACCTGCTGATGGGCTTGTCGCGCTTCGGCGCCAGCGAGGCCAAGGCGGTGCCCGAGCACATCTACGAGCTGTTCCCGGTACTCCGGGAAATGAAGCAGCGTCGCGGTGGCGATCTCTCCGGCGGCCAGCAGCAACAGCTGGCCATCGGCCGCGCGCTGGCCAGCAAGCCGCGCCTGCTGATCCTCGATGAACCCACCGAAGGCATCCAGCCCTCAGTGATCAAGGAGATCGGCGCGGTGATCCGCAAGCTCGCCCAGCGCGGCGACATGGCCATCCTGCTGGTGGAGCAGTTCTACGACTTCGCCGCCGAACTGGCCGACCAGTACCTGGTGATGTCGCGCGGGGAAATCGTCCAGCAGGGGCGCGGGGCGGACATGGAAGCCGAGGGCGTGCGGGGATTGGTGACCATCTGAGGCGGCGTTTCATACCGGTTCGCGAGCAAGAACGAGGCGTCCCCCTCGCTCCTACAAGAGAGCACTGTGCCTGCTCTTCGTAGGAGCGAGCTTGTGACGCACAGGGATGTGGGGAATGCCGTTATCCGTAGGGAACGAATTCGGCCTCGCGAACCCCGGCTCCCCCCGAGACGACCTGTCACTGGCGCATGACGGCGGCGAGTGGCAAGCTGCCAGGCCCCGTATTCGTTTTTTTCTGGAGTTCGTCATGCCCCTCGTCCTGCGCCCCGCCGTCAATGACGACGCCGGATTCGCCGCAGTCTGCGTGGCAGCCGCCTACGCCCAGTGGATTCCCAAGCTCGGCCGCAAGCCGGGGCCGATGCTGGACGACTATCACGCCATCATCGCCGAGGACCGCGTACTGATCGCCGAGCAGGACGGCGTGCCCGTCGGCCTGCTGGTGATGCGCGAGACCGACGAAGGCTTCCTGCTCGACAACATCGCCGTGCTGCCCGAGTGCGCGGGCCAGGGTATCGGCCGCATGCTGCTGATCCACGCCGAGGAAACCGCCGCCCAGCTGGGGTTCGATTCGCTGTACCTGTACACCAATGAGCGCATGACCGAGAACATCGAGCTGTACGCGAAGAATGGCTACCAGGAATACGCGCGCAAGGTCGAGAACGGTTTCCGCCGGGTGTACATGCGCAAGCCGCTGGGCTGAGACAAGGCTCTTGTAGGAGCAACTGTCTTCTTCCGGGAAATCCATACCCGTGCATGTCCCTCACCCCAGCCCTCTCCCAGGGGGAGAGGGGGCAGTCCGTGCCGGCTGATGCCATGGTTTCATCCTGCACCGAACGGTCCCCTCTCCCTCTTAAGGAGCGAGGTGCGCAGCCAGGGTTGGGGTGAGGGGTTCTTGATCTCGTAGGAGCGGATTCATCCGCGATCGGCCCAGCCCCGCGCGGGGACGAATCAATCGCGGACGGAGTCCGCTCCTACGCACCGTTTGAGTGCGCCCTGACTGCAGACGCACCGCAACCGCGCCGATACCTGACCGTTCGGACAATCGCCTCCGTCACCGTCAATCCCGCGCCATACCTGAGCCGCATAAAGCCAAGCAGTGACCACGCACTATCCTGGCGCATCCCGGCACGGTGCTTGCTCTGTCGTGTGCATCCTTCGTTTCGAAGCTACCCATGAACGCACCGGCCACTCTCTTCCACCCCGCCTGGCATGCCGAGCTGGAGCTTGCCTACGCCCGCATCGGCGACAGCACGCGGCCGGTCACGCGAAGGCATCTCGGCCCGTTGCGGGTGCAGAAGCACCTGTACGCGGAAGGGCCGGAGGTCTGCCAGCACATCGTGGTGCACCCGCCTGGCGGCATCGCTGGCGGCGACACGCTGAACCTCGATATCCACGCCAATCAGGACAGCTGGGCGCAACTCACCAGCCCCGGCGCGGCCAAGTGGTACCGCGCCGCATGCCCGGCGAAGCAGCACCTCGGCATCCGCGTGGCGGCAGGCGCCATGCTGGAATGGCTGCCGCAGGAAACCATCGTCTACTCCGGCGCCCAGGCCGAGCTGACCACCTGCATCGACCTCGAAGCCGACGCCCGCCTGTTCTACTGGGACATCGTCGCCCTCGGCCGACCAGCCAGCCGCGAACGCTTCGACAACGGCCACTTCGCCGCCGCCCTGGACATCCGTCGTGACGGACAACGCCTGTGGCACGAACGCCAGCGCGTGAGCGGCGGCGACCGCCTGCTCGACTCGCCCATCGGCCTGGCCGGCTACCCGGTGATGGCCACGCTGATCGCCAGCGGGCAGATCGATGCTGCGCTCATCGAAGCCTGCCGTGCCATTCCCTGCCAGGGACGCGGCAACCTCACCCAACTGCCCGGCCTGGTCGTCGCCCGCTGCCTCGCCCACGAAGCGCTGCACGCCCGCGCCTGGCTCATCGAACTCTGGCGCCGGCTGCGGCCCGCGCTGCTCGGCCGCGAGGCCGTTCCCCCCCGAATCTGGAGCACCTGAGATGGACCTGACCCCTCGCGAGAAGGACAAACTGCTGATCTTCACCGCCGGCCTGGTCGCCGAGCGCCGCCTCGCCCGCGGGGTGAAACTCAACTACCCGGAGGCCGTCGCGCTGATCTCCGCCGCGCTGCTTGAAGGCGCGCGGGATGGCCAGACGGTCGCCGACCTGATGCACTACGGCACCACGCTGCTCACCCGCGAACAGGTGATGGAAGGCGTGCCGGAAATGATCCCGGAGATCCAGGTGGAAGCCACCTTCCCGGACGGGACCAAGTTGGTCACTGTTCACCAGCCCATCGCTTGATCGCGCGCGCCCAATCGGCGCTGCGGCGACAATGGCGGATGAAGCGTTGCGCTTCATTCGCCCACCGTACAGAGGAACCGACATGCTCATCCGCGACGCCAGCCAAGCCGACCTCGGCAGTCTGCGCGACATTTACAACGACGCAGTGCTCAACACCACCGCCATCTGGAACGAGATCGCCATCGACCTGGAGAACCGCCGCGCCTGGCTGGAATTGCGCGCGCAGCAAGGCTTCCCGGTGCTGGTGGCCGAGGACGATGGCGAGGTGGTGGGTTATGCCAGCTACGGCCCGTGGCGCGCCTTCGAGGGCTTCCGCGAAACCGTGGAGCACTCGGTCTACGTGCGCGCCGACCAGCGCGGCAAAGGTCTCGGTCCGATCCTGATGCAGGCGCTGATCGAGCGCGCCCGTGCCCAGGGCCTGCACGTGATGGTCGCGGCCATCGAGAGCGGCAACGCGGCGTCTATCCGCCTGCACGAGCGCCTGGGCTTCGTCACCACCGGGCAGATGCCCCAGGTCGGCCAGAAGTTCGGCCGCTGGCTGGACCTGACCTTCATGCAACTGATCCTCGACTCACGGAGCGCTCCATGATCCCAGGCGAATACGACATCCAGCCCGGCGAGATCGAACTCAACGCCGGCCGCCGCACGCTGGGCCTGACGGTGGCCAACAGCGGCGACCGGCCGATCCAGGTCGGCTCGCATTACCACTTCTTCGAGACCAACGACGCGCTGCTGTTCGACCGCGACGCGGCTCGCGGCATGCGCCTGAACATCCCGGCCGGTACGGCGGTGCGCTTCGAGCCGGGGCAGAGTCGTGAGGTGGAGTTGGTGGAGCTCGCGGGCGAGAGAAAGGTGTACGGATTTGCCGGGCGGGTGATGGGGGCGCTCTGAAAGCCCCTCACCCCAACCCTCTCCCAGGGGGAGAGGGAGAAAAGTAGCGCGCCGATCAACCCCCTCTCCCTCCGGGAGAGGGTTGGGGTGAGGGCCGAGTCAACGCAGGGACTGACCAGGGAGCCCCGATGAAAATCAGCAGACAAGCCTACGCCGACATGTTCGGCCCCACCGTCGGCGACCGCGTGCGCCTGGCTGACACCAACCTGTGGGTCGAGGTGGAGCAGGACTTCACCGTCTACGGCGAGGAAGTGAAGTTCGGCGGCGGCAAGGTCATTCGCGACGGCATGGGCCAGGGCCAGGGCTGCGCTGCCGAGGTGGTCGACACGGTGATCACCAACGCGCTGATCATCGACCACTGGGGCATCGTCAAGGCCGACGTCGGCCTCAAGCACGGCCGCATCGCCGCCATCGGCAAGGCCGGCAACCCGGACATCCAGCCCGGCGTCAGCATCGCCCTGGGCGCCAGTACCGAAGTGATCGCCGGCGAGGGCATGATCCTCACCGCCGGTGGCATCGACACGCACATCCACTTCATCTGCCCGCAGCAGATCGAAGAGGCGCTGATGAGCGGAGTGACCACCATGATCGGCGGCGGCACCGGGCCGGCCACCGGCACCAACGCCACCACCTGCACCTCCGGCCCATGGCACATGGCGCGCATGCTCCAGGCCGCCGACGCCTTCCCGATGAACATCGGCTTCACCGGCAAGGGCAACGCCAGCCTGCCGCTGCCGCTGGAAGAGCAAGTGCACGCCGGCGCCATCGGCCTGAAGCTGCACGAGGACTGGGGCACCACCCCGGCGGCCATCGACAACTGCCTCTCCGTGGCCGACCGCCTCGACGTGCAGGTGGCGATCCACACCGACACCCTCAACGAATCCGGCTTCGTCGAAACCACCCTGGCCGCCTTCAAGGGCCGCACCATCCACACCTATCACACCGAAGGTGCCGGCGGCGGCCACGCGCCGGACATCATCAAGGCCTGCGGCTTCGCCAACGTGCTGCCCAGTTCGACCAACCCGACCCGGCCCTTCACCCGCAACACCATCGACGAGCACCTGGACATGCTCATGGTCTGCCATCACCTGGACCCGAGCATCGCCGAGGACGTGGCCTTCGCCGAGTCGCGTATTCGCCGCGAGACCATTGCCGCCGAAGACATCCTCCACGACCTTGGCGCCTTCAGCATGATCAGCTCCGACAGCCAGGCCATGGGCCGCGTCGGCGAAGTGATCACACGCACCTGGCAGACCGCCGACAAGATGAAGAAGCAGCGCGGCGCGCTGGAGGGCGACAGTGCG
Source organism: Pseudomonas sp. PDNC002 (assembly GCF_016919445.1). Lineage (NCBI taxonomy): Bacteria > Pseudomonadati > Pseudomonadota > Gammaproteobacteria > Pseudomonadales > Pseudomonadaceae > Pseudomonas > Pseudomonas sp. PDNC002. The sequence goes on from NZ_CP070356.1 coordinate 305,273, forward strand.
CGCAACGACAACTTCCGCGCCAAGCGCTACATCGCCAAGTACACCATCAACCCGGCGATCACCCACGGCGTGGCCCATGAAGTGGGCTCCATCGAAGTGGGCAAGCTGGCCGACCTGGTGCTCTGGCGCCCGGCCTTCTTCGGCGTGAAGCCGAGCCTGATCCTCAAGGGCGGTGCCATCGCCGCGAGCCTGATGGGCGACGCCAACGCCTCGATCCCGACGCCGCAGCCGGTGCATTACCGGCCGATGTTCGCCAGCTACGGTGGCAGCCGCCACGCCACCTGCCTGACCTTCATCAGCCAGGCGGCATTCGACCTCGGCGTGCACCACGAGCTGGGCCTGCGCAAGGCCATCGGCGTGGTGAAGGGTTGCCGCAACGTGCAGAAGACCGACCTGATCCACAACGCCTACCTGCCGCACATCGAAGTGGATGCGCAGAACTACCAGGTGCGTGCGGATGGTCAGTTGCTGTGGTGCGAGCCGGCTGACGTGCTGCCGATGGCACAGCGGTATTTCCTGTTCTGACAGCTCGAACTGGAAGCCTGATACGAAAGAGGGCGCGAAAAAGGATCCCTGAAGAAAAGTCGGCGACAAATCTTCCGGGATCCTTCAATTCGTCAGCAGGCGGGCATCTTTCCTGACGGCGATACGATGGCTACCCTGCGCGCCCCGGAAAAGAAGTCCGGGGTCAATTCTCAGGAGAGTCACGTGAAGATCACCCGTATCGCCGCCGCCCTGCTCGCCACCGCCGCCATCGCCGGCTGCACCGGCACCCCGATGAAAACCCAGAGCTACACCCCCGATCAGTACACCGTGATCGGCCACAGCGAGGGCAAGGCCACCGGCCTGATGCTTCTGGGCGTCATCCCGATCCAGCAGAATAACCGCTTCGTCCGCGCGCAGAACGCGGCTATCAAGGCCAAGGGCGGCGATGCGCTGATCAACACCCAGGTGCAGGAAAAGTGGTTCTGGGCCTGGGTCCTGAACGGCTATACCACCACCGTTTCCGGTGACGTGATCAAGCTGACCAAGTAAGGCCCATACGCTTTCCGGACCGGCGCGCAATGCCCGGTCCGGTCTGATCCCTTGCCATAGGTCAAGCGTTTCCCGATCCCACACCCCGACTCCCGCCGATTGAGATTCGTCTTATTCGGCCGGCTGAACACGCGCTGAACAATGAGTCCACTGAACCCGCGCTGCTGCGGGTCGGGCAGGGCTCTGAAGTCCGGAGTGCTGCCCTCCCCTTGCCTGATGCGATCAGGCGCCATCACCCGGTGCAGGAAGGATCCGCTCTTGGAAGCCCAAGCTTCCGCTCTTCAGCCAGTGAACGGCTCCTTGCGCCGGAACACGCATCCGCTCACCGAGTGTGCGGGCGCAAGGAGGACTGCAATGCGCTTCACGAAAACTCTGCTGGCGACCCATGTCGCCCTCGCCATTGCCCTGGCGGGGCAGATCGGCACGGCCAGCGCCACCTGCACAACCAGCGGTGATGGCAAGACGTACACCTGTGACGAAACCCTCTGGTGGGGCCTCGGCAGCGCCGTGGAAAGCGTCCATGTCGATACCGGCAACGCACGCGGCAGCATGGGCCCCATGGCTGGCTTCGCCATGTACGGCAACGGCTCGACCTGGAACCTCAAGGAAGCGACGCTGATGACCGGCACCACCTCGGGCCTGCTCAGTGGCTACAAGGCCGATGCCATCCAGGCCAACATCGGCACCAACAACATCTCCATCGACAAGCTGACCATCGTCACCAAGGGCTCATCGGCAGACGGCATCAACGTCACCGAGAACGCGTTCAACTCCACGGTCACTATCGGTGACAACGCCAGCATCACCACGTCCGGCATGGGCGTACGGGCCAATACCTCCAAGAATGGCGGCACCAACCGCATTCTCCTGGGAAAGGGTGCGGTGATCAGCACCAGCGGCAGTGGCAGCAACGGCAGTGACGGCAACGGCTATGCGGTCTACGCCGGTAACCGCGACAGCGAAGCATTGCTGTACAAAGGCGATGCCGAAGTCCGCATCGACGACGGCAGCACCATCAGCACCTCCGGCTCGGCAGCCCACGCCGTGTTCGCCAACCGCGGCGGCGAGATTCACCTGGGCAGCACCGACATCACCACTGGCAAGAACAACGCCTACGGCATCTATGCGCAAACGCTGGAAGACTTCAACGGCATGCGCGGCGGCAAGGTGCACCTGTATGGCGACACCAAAGTCACCGTGATCGACGGCACCCGCGCCATGGCGGCCAACGGTGCCGACTCCAGCATCGTCTCGGAGAACGCCGCGATCTACGTGATCGACAGCAGCGCGGCGGACGATCTCGCCAACCGCAAGGGAGCCGCCCTGTACGCCGAGAACCTCGGCAAGCTGGACCTGAAGATGGCCGCCGGCTCCTACCTCAACGGCACCACCAGCACCGCCACCGACGGCGTGATCGACCTGGCCATGGACGGCTCAACCAGCCGCTGGTTCATGACCGGCAACTCCAACCTGACCAACCTGAGCCTTACCGATGGCGCGCAACTGGTCTACGACCGCCACGACGAACACGGCGCCTATACCTACAAGACGCTGACCGTGGATGGCGACTTCACCGGCGGCGGTCATCTGCTGATGAATACCTACCTGGGTGACGACACCTCGGAAACCGACAAGCTGGCCATCACCGGCAACACCTCGGGTGAAACCCGCGTGACGGTCAACAACACCACCGGCCCGGGTGACGAAACGCTGGAAGGCATCCAGATGATTACCGTGGGCGGCACCTCGGCGGGCGAGTTCAAATCCGACCGCGTGACCGAGGGCGGCTACGAGTACGTGCTGCGTCGTGGCGGCAGCTTTGTCGGCTCCACTGGCTCGAACAGCGACTGGTACCTGACCTCGTACAAGCCGACCGAACCGGAAGATCCGGACCCCATCGATCCGGGTCCTGAAGATCCAGGTCCGGTCGATCCAGGCCCCGAGGATCCGGGCCCCGTCGATCCGGGTCCTGAAGACCCCGGTCCCATCGCCCCGACCCCGGAGAAACCCGCGCCGAGCGACAAGGACCGCGTGCGCCAGCCCGAGGGCGGCAGCTACACCGCCAACATCGCGGCGGCCAACACGATGTTCCTGCACCGCCTGCACGACCGCACCGGCAACCTGACCTACCTCGATCCGGATACCGGCAAGGAAGTCACCTCTATGCTGTGGATGCGCAACGTCGATGGCTCGACCCGTTGGGAAGACAGCACCGGCCAGCTGAAGACCGAGGCCAACCGCTACGTGCTGCAGATCGGCAGCGACCTGTACCGCAAGGAAACCGATAACGGCGACTGGGTACTCGGCGTGATGGCCGGCTATGCCAACGGCAACTCGACCACCAAGTCGCGCATCACCGGCTACCGCTCGCGTGGTGAGATCGATGGCTACAGCGTCGGTGTCTATGGCACCTGGTACGAGAACAAGCAGGACGAGAACGGCGCCTATGTCGATAGCTGGGTACTCTGGAACGAGTTCGACGCCGACGTGAAAGGCGACCAGCTGGCCAAGGAAAACTATGACCTCAAGGGCATCACCGCCTCCATCGAGGCCGGCAAGACCTTCGAAGTGGCGAAGACCGAAAGCGCCAGCTACTACGTGCAGCCCCAGGCGCAGGTGGTGTACATGGGCGTCAAGGCCGACAGCCATCGCGAGGCCAACGGCACCAAGGTCACCGGCAAGGGCGACGGCAACGTCATGACTCGTCTCGGCGCCCGTGCCGCCGTGCGCAGCAACCAGGCTGGCGGCTTCGCCAACACCTACGGCGTGGAGCCCTACGTGGAGACCAACTGGATCCACAACTCCAAGGACTTCGGCGCGAAGATGGGCAGCAGCAAGTTCGAGATGGACGGTGCCAGCGACATCTTCGAGGTGAAACTCGGTGCCACCAGCAAGGTGAACAGCCGGGTCAACGTCTGGGGTGAGGTCGGCAAGCAATACGGCGACAACGGCTACCGCGACCAGGCGGTGACGCTGGGACTCAAGGTCAACTTCTGACGGAGCCGAACGAAGGCCGCTCCACGGCAGTGGAGCGGCCTTTTCTATGCCCGTCACATTTCAATGGAAATACCTGACAATTCGATCAACCTTTTTCCGCCGGAACAGTCGTACAACACTACTGCTATTCTCTCCTCCTCAACGGCGAAGGTGACGTACCAATGACGGCGATGAATTCCCAGACGAACGAACGCGCCGGCATTTCGCCCGCCCTCGCCGCGCTGCGTGCCGCCACCCATGCCCTGCACGCCGATCTCGACAGCCGCTCGCCGCTCACCGCTTCGCTATCGCGCGCCGACTACCTCGAACATGCCGCCCGCGTGCTGGGCTGGATGCGTCCGCTCGAACAAGGGCTTTGGCAGGCCTGGCCGGATGCTGCGGACGCCGGGCTGCGCGGGGCAAAGTCGCAGTGGCTGGAAAGCGACCTGCTGGACGGCGGCTACGACACCGAGCGCCTGCGTGCACTGCCGGACTGCGCGGCCGCGCCGGTCGCCACTTCGCGCGCCGAAGCCTTCGGCATCGCCTACGTCGCCGAAGGCGCGACCCTCGGCGGCCGCGTGCTCTACAAGCGACTCAGGCAACCGCTGGAGCCCTTGCCACTGCGCTGGCTGCAGGGCTACGGCGACGACACCGGAGAACGCTGGGGCACCTTCCAGCGCCTGCTCGCCGAGCACGTCACCAGCCCGGAGGACATCGCCCAGGCTCAACGCGCCGCGGTGCAAGCCTTCACGTCATTCCGCGACTGGGTGCTCGACGCTCCCGAAGCACGGCGGACCGAGCGCCCATGAGCGACCAGCCCGTCACCCTCGCCAACTGCGAGGACGAACCTATCCATGAGCCCGGAGCGATCCAACCCCACGGCGCGCTGATCGCCCTGGATGAACAGGGCCAGGTGCTGGGCTTCAGCGACAATCTCGGCAGCATGCTCGGGATTACCCCGCAGCTGGGCCTGCCGTTGGCCGAAGAAGACGTCGGCGGCAACGTGCTGACCATGCTCGCCGAGGGCCTTCGCGAAACCGGCCCCTGGGTCAACAGCGTGGAGGCACGCATCGGCCGGCGCTTCTTCGACGTGATCGGACATAGTCACGAGGGTGTGCGCTACCTGGAGTTCGAACGTCGGGCCAGCGGAACCGCCTCCTTCACCACATTCGCCCTGAATGCCCAGCGCCTGGTCAGCCAGCTGCAACTGCGCAACGACGTCGAGAGCCTGCTGGTCAGCGTCACCGACGAAGTCCGCCGCATGACCGGCTACGACCGGGTCATGGCCTATCGCTTCAACGAGGATGACTCCGGCGAGGTGGTCGCCGAAGCCCGCCGCGAAGACCTGGAAAGCTACCTCGGCCAGCGTTACCCGGCCTCGGACATTCCCGCCCAGGCGCGCCGCCTGTACCTGCAGAATCCCGTGCGCCTGATCGGCGATGTGGCGTACCAGCCAGTCGCCGTGCGGCCCACGCTGAATCCGCGCAGCCGGCGGCCGTTCGACCTGAGCTTCAGCACCTTGCGCAGCGTCTCGCCGATTCACTGCGAGTACCTGACCAACATGGGGGTGCGCGCCTCGATGAGCATTTCCATCGTCGTGGCAGGGCGTCTGTGGGGATTGTTCTCCTGCCACCACATGAGCCCGAAGGTGGTGCCCTACCCGATCCGCATGTCCTTCCAGGTGTTCTCCCAGGTGTGCAGCGCCATGGTCGAACGCCTGGAGCAGAGCCGCATCAGCGAGCTGCTGCGGCAGGCCTCGGAGCGCCAGCAGGCGCTGCTGCGCCGCACCCGCGATTCCGACGATCTGCTCAGCGCGCTGACCCGCCCCGGAGGTAATGTCGCCGACCTGCTGCCGTGCGACGGCGCGGTGGTGATGCTCGGTGGCCGCGCCAGCAGCATTGGCGGTGACTTCGAGGAAATGGCCATCGCCATGGTCGCCCAGTTGCAGCAGGACGACGACATCGACCTGTTCCACAGCGATCAGCGCCTGGAGCTGCCGGGCGACCACGACCCGCGCTACTGCGGGGTCATGGCCATCCGTTTCCATCGCCAGGAGTCAGGCTGGATCGTCTGGCTACGCCTGGAGCAGGTGCACCGTATCCGCTGGGGCGGCAAGCCAGAGAAGATCATCAGCACCGGTCCGTCCGGCCCACGCCTGACGCCGCGCGGCTCGTTCGAGGCCTGGGAGGAGGTGGTGCGTGGCCGCTCCATGCCCTGGACCGGCATCGACCTGAGCATCGCCGAAAAGCTGCGCATGGAACTGGTGGAGCTGTGCCTGAACCGCGCCGGCGAAATCGACCGCATGCGCCAACGGCTCATCGCCGTGCTCGGCCACGACCTGCGCAACCCGCTGCAATCGATTTCGATGGCGGCGGCGATGCTGTCTTCCAGCGATGTGCGCAACGCCGAACTGCGCCAGCACATCACGTATTCCAGCAGCCGCATGGAAAGGCTGATCAGCCAGATCCTGGAGATGAGCCGGCTGCAGAGCGGCGGTGGAATGACCGTGGCGCCAGCGCACGCCGATCTCTCGCGGCTGGTACGCGACATCGTCCAGGAGACCGACGTGGCCTACCCCGGCCTGGCCATCGAGACGGCCATCGAGGACGACGTACAGGCCCAGGTCGACCCGGACCGCTACCTGCAGGTAGTGGCCAACCTGCTGAGCAATGCCCGCCACCACGGCCGCCCCGGCCGTCCGGTGCTGGTGGAGCTCAGCCGCCAGGGCGACCTGGCGCGGCTGAGCGTCCTCAACGAAGCCGAAGTGCTGGACGAGGCGCGCCTGGCCAGTCTCTTCCTGCCGTTCAAGCAGGACGTCGCCGGCCATGGCCGCAACAAGAGCGGGCTGGGTATCGGGCTGTACATATCCCAGGCGATCGTTGCCGCCCACGGCGGCAGGATCGAAGTGGACCAGGCCGACGGCATCATCACCTTCAGTGTCCTGGTGCCGCTGCAACCCGCTACCTGAGTGATGGCGCGCAACGAACAACGGCGCCCGAAGGCGCCGTTTCCATAGCGGCGAGCCACGCCTCAGCGCAACTGGCTGTCCTTGCTGCCGCGACGGTTGTAGCCGGCGTAGCTGGCCTGCTCCCGGTCGTGCTCGGTCTGGCACTTCACGCACAGGTGCACACCGGGAATGGCCTTGCGCCGTGCCTCGGGAATCGGGGCGTCGCACTCTTCGCAGTGCGTCAGGCTTTCGCCCTTGGGCATCTGGCTGCGCGCCCGCGCGATGGCATCCTCGATCGTGCTGTCGATCTGTTCCTGAACCGCTCCGTCGTTTGCCCAGCCACTGGCCATGGCAACCTCCGCTGATTGATCAGTCCTTGTACAGATATGCAGGCCCAGGCGGGCAATTGCAAGAGGAAGCTCGCGAATGAATCAGTCGTAAGCCGAGAAATCTCGGAATCATCTGACATGCACGAAGGACGTCAAAATCGAGAATGGCGGACATTTTCTCCCCGAGGAACAGTCCATGCGATCCTTCCGCCCTCTTCTCGCGAGCCTGCTGCTGAGCAACGTGCTGCTTTGCTCCGCCCAGGCCGCCCAACCGGCCACGCCGGCGCAGTACAACGACCCGCTGGTGCAGGACATCGAACGCTACCTGCTGCTGTACAGCGCCACCGGCGACGAGCGTTTCCTGGAGCGCCTGAACAGCCTGGGCGTCGTGCTGGAGCAGAAGCTGGCCACCCAGGACAAGGCGGCGTCCCTGAAGGACATCTGGCAGCTTTACCAGCAGACGCTGGTCAAGGTGCGCGACGCCTACGGCAAGAAGGGCGTCGACCTGAAGCAGGCGGTGAAGCAGACGCGGGAAGTGGGCGACCTGTTCAATACCTTCCTCATCGCGGGCTCGGACCCTCAGCCCAAACTGCTGGCCGAGCTGCGCGAGCTGGCGCTGCTGGAAGCGCGAAAGGCCAATGGCAAGCTGCTGGGCGTCGCGACGGAGAAAGACACCAAGCGCATCGGCGAACTCCAGGAGTCGGTGCAACAGCAACTCCAGGCGCTGCCGGCCAACAGCGACCGCGACGGCCTGCTGATGCGCTGGAGCTACCTGCGCAAGACGGAAACCGACAAGGGCACGCTGCTCTATCCGTTCAACGCGCAGATCGAGTACCTCACCACCCACTTGCCCCAGAGCTGAGGCTCTCGGGGCGGGCAGCGCGGTCCTACTCTTTCACTTCCATGTATTCCCGCGCCCAGATCTGATATTCCTCGGGCAACGTGTATTTTTTCGCCAGCTCGGAGGCGGTCAGGTCCGAGGCATCCACCCCACGCTGCTCGCGCAGGCAATCGTAGGTGGCCTTGATCGCGGCGAAATAGGCGGCGTGGCCGTCGACCACGATGCGCACGCCCAGGTGCGCCAGGCGCTCGTCGTCACGCAGCGCGGGGTTGCCGTAGGACACCAGCATCAGCGGCACGCTGAGGTGGCGGGAAATGGCTTCCAGGTGATCGAAGTCGCGGATGCCGACCATGCAGATGCCGTCGGCGCCAGCGGCCTGGTAGGCCAGGGTGCGGCGGATCACGTCATCCACTTCCAGCACCTCGGCATTGGTGCGGGCGATGATCGCCATTTCCGGATCGATGCGCGCTTCCAGCGCCGCGCGGATCTTGCCGACGCCTTCCTCCACTGGGATCAGGTCAGTGGACTTGCGGCCGAACTGCGCCGGCAGCAGGGTGTCCTCGATGGTCAGCGCAGCCACGCCGGCACGCTCCAGCTCGACGATGGTGCGCATGGTGTTCAGCGCATTGCCGTAGCCGTGGTCGGCGTCGGCGATCACCGGCAGACGAGCGACGCGGCCGATGCGAGTGGCCTGCTCGACGAATTCGCTGAGGGTGATCAAGGCGAAGTCCGGTGCTGCCAGAACTTGTAGTGAAGCTACAGAACCACCCAGGATGCCCACCTCGAACCCCAGATCCCCGGCGATTCGTGCCGACATCGGATCGAACACCGACGCGGTGTGGTAACAGGAGGAAGAGGTCAGGAGGGCGCGGAATTCCTTGCGCAATTCGTGGAAGGAGGCTCTGTGCATGGTGGGATCCAACGGCTTATACGGGGTGGGAGAACGGAAATCCGATAGTGAAAAACTCTTGTAGGAAAACTACAGGAACACAATGTAGCAAAACTACAAGCTACTCCCCAAGCCCTCTTTGCCACCACAGCCTTCCGACGGATAACCAGAGCCGGTCGAGGCTTCCAGAAGGCCGCGGCGGCGCCTGTTGCACAGGGGCGAGGCGCGAATCCTGTGGCTTGGTCATTCCAGATGAGCGATGCGCAACGAAGCGCTGCGCAACAAGCGACCCGTCCTCCGGGTTGCGCGGCAACGCGGCTCGTCAGGAAACCTCGCCCGACCCTGCATTTCCTACAGCGCTCGCGTACACTGCGCGGCCGTTTTTTCTCCGGACACTGCGCACCATGTTCCAGACCACTGCGGCCCGCGCCCTGGGCATCGACTTCGGCACCTCCAACTCCACCGTCGGCTGGTGGCGTCCGGGCACCGAACCGCTGATCGCCCTGGAAGACGACAAGATCACCCTGCCCTCGGTGATCTTCTTCAACGTCGAGGAACGCCGTCCGGTATACGGCCGCCTGGCCCTGCACGAATACCTGGAAGGCTACGAAGGCCGCCTGATGCGCTCGCTGAAAAGCCTGCTGGGTTCCTCGCTACTGAAAAGCGAGACCACCGTGCTGGGCAGCGCCATGCCGTTCAAGGACCTGCTGGGGCTGTTCATCGGTGAGCTGAAGAAGCGCGCCGAAGCGGTCGCCGGGCGCGAGTTCGACTCCGTGGTGCTGGGCCGTCCGGTGTTCTTCGTCGATGACGATCCCAAGGCCGACCAGGAAGCCCAGGACACCCTGGTGGCGGTGGCGCAGAAGCTCGGTTTCAAGGATGTCTCCTTCCAGTACGAACCGCTGGCCGCGGCATTCGACTACGAGCGCAGCATCCAGCGCGAAGAGCTGGTGCTGATCGTCGACATCGGCGGCGGCACCTCGGACTTCTCGCTGGTCCGCCTGGCACCGGAACGCCGCGAAGTGGCCGACCGCCAGGGCGACATCCTCGCCACCGGCGGCGTGCACATCGGCGGTACCGATTTCGACAAGCAACTCAGCATCCAGGGCGTGATGCCGCTGTTCGGTTACGGCAGCAAGATGAAGAGCGACGCCTTCATGCCGACCAGCTATCACCTCAACCTCGCCACCTGGCACACCATCAACGCGGTGTACGCGCAGAAATCCCAGCTGGCCCTGCAGAACATGCGCTACGACATCGTCGACGCCACGGGCATCGACCGCCTGTTCAAGCTCATCGAGCAGCGCGCCGGCCACTGGCTGGCGATGCAGGTGGAAGCGAGCAAGATCGAGCTGTCCGACACCGACCGCCGCGACATCGACCTGACGCGCATCGAAGCGGGCCTGGTCGCCGAGCTAACCCGTGACCTGTTCGAAGGCGCCATTGGCCCGCTGCTGGAGCGCGTGCGCGGCAGCATCACCGACTTGCTCAATTCGGCCGACGTGGACCCGGCGCGGGTCGACACCGTGTTCTTCACTGGCGGTTCGTCCGGCGTGCCGGCGCTGCGCGAGAGCGTGGCGGCGATGCTGCCCAATGCCCGTCACGTCGACGGCGACCGCTTCGGCGGCATCGGCAGCGGCCTGGCCATCGAGGCGATGAAGCGCTACGGCTGAGCACCTGCTCACTGACGCGCGAGCCGCCATGCGCTAGTGTGACGGTTCACCTACCCGCGCCGGAGTCAGCCATGCGCCCGTACCGCCTGTTGAGCATCCTGTCCCTGCCCTTGGCCCTGTCTGCCTGCGGCCTGGGCGAAACCGCCGCCACGGCCAGCCTGCAAGCCAAGCAGGCGCAACAGGCCCAGCAGCAGATGCAGCAGCTCAAGGAACAGGTCGACCAGGCCAACGTGCAGAACCAGCAGCGCCTCGACCAAGCGCTGAAGGATTCCGAGTAGGCGCGCCGTGCGCAGATTTCTTGAACGCTGCGCCACGCTCCGGGCTCAAAGCTGAGCGAGTGAATGGCTCAACCAAGGAGAACGCCATGTACAAGCGATCACTGCTGGCACTGTTCGTCCTGGCCTCGGTGGCAGGATGTGCGTCCACCAAAGTGCAGAACCCGGTCAACTACATCACCTACCGCGACGAACCGCTGGTGCGTAACGTCGAGAAGGGGATGAGCCAGGAAGAAGTCCTGCGCGTCGGCGGCACGCCCTCCGCGACCCAGAAACGCCTGATGAAACCTGGCAGCTGCAATAGCTACATCCTCAGCAAGGACGGTCAGCAGCAGCCGTTCTACGTCAGCTTCGACGGCAGCGGCAAGGTGGATGGTTCAGGCTTCATGACCTGCTCCGAGCTGGATCGCCACGAGCGCGACTACCAGCCGTGACGGCCCATGGCCCTCGATGAAAAAGCCCTCGCTCCCCGGCGGGGGCTTTTTTTTCATCGAGCTGGAGAACACATTCCCTGGTCCTTCGCCCGAGCCGGGTGCCTGGAATATTCCCGCCGTGCGCTGGCCGTCTATCATGGCTGCAGCCATCGAGGAGCCGATCATGAAATACCGCATCATCGAACTACCCGCGTTCCAGGTCATTGGCATGGACTACCGTGGCAATGCCGCCGACGACAGCATTGGTCAGCTGTGGCAACGCTTCCTGCCCCGCGAGAAGGAAATCACGCAGAGCACGCAGGACAAGTCCGCCTATGGCGTCTGCACGCAATTGCCGGGCGGCGAGTTCCACTACATCGCCGGCCTTCCGGTGGACGCCGGCGCGACCGTTCCCGAAGGCATGCTGAACGTCGAGGTGCCGGCGCAGAAGTACGCCGTGTTCACCCACATCGGCCCGGTCACCGCCATCGCCGACAGTTTCCAGGCCATCTACTCCAGCCTGCTGACCCGCCACGGCCTGGAACCGAAGAAAGGCATCGACCTGGAGCGCTACACCGAGCGCTTCCTCGGGCCGGAAGATCCGGCCTCGGAAACCGACCTGTACGTGCCGATCTACTGAACCGCCGGGAGGATGGATAACCCGCACCGGGTTTTCCGCCCTACGCACTGGCGTCACCTGTAGGAATGTGTCATGCGCGCAATCGTGGGCGTGGCCCGCTCCCACCCGATACTCCTGCGCCCGGATCGACCCTCACCCTAACCCTGGCTACGCGCCCCGCTCATGAGGGAGAGGGGCGCGTAGCCAGGGTTGGGGTGAGGGGATGCCCTGGCGCAGATATTTCAGAAGAAGACAGTTGCTCCTACAGGGAGCTCATTTACCCTTCGTGGGCGCTTTCGGCGGCTGCTTCATCTGCTCCAGCAACGCCGCGCACTGGTTGTCGTCCTGCTTGCTCGGCGCGATCAGCGCCAGCAACGCGGCCGCCGGGGCGACCGCCACGCCGAGCGCGACCATGCCGGCACCGCGCGCGGCCAGCGGCACCACATGCACCCCGGCTTTCGGGTTCTTGTAGGTGCCCTGCACGTAGAGCGGCGAGCGCAGCGAGAAGATCCGCACGCCCTTGCTCTGTGGAACGATGTCCAGGTCCAGTTGCTCGGTGGCGAAGTTGGTCGTTCCCTCGATGGTGATGATGGCGTTCTCCGTGTCGAAGACGAATACCCGCGGCTTGGCCAGGCCGTTGGTGATGCCGACGTCGGCGGCGGCGCAGTTGATCTTCACGTCGTCATCGCCGAACAGCTTGTTCACCACGTAGTTGCCCACGTTCAACCCTGCGATTTCCATCAGGCTGCGACTGATCCGGCCATCGTTGATCAGCAGCTTCATCTCACCATTGGCGCCCGCGAGGATGGTCGCCACCGAGTTGCCCGTGCCGGTCAACGCGGCGTCGCCATTCAGCTCACCGAAGCTGGACTGCATCGGCGCGAAGGTGGGCGCCAGCTCCTTGAGCTTGAAGTTGCGTGCCTTCATGTCGACGCGGCTCTGCAGCGGCGTCTTGCCGCCGTCCAGGCGGATATGCGACTCCAGCGTGCCGCCGGCCACGCCGAAGCGCAGCGGCTCCAGGGTCAGCAGGCCGTCATTGAGCACCAGGTGGGTGTACAGGTCGCTGATCGGCAGCTTGTCGCTGTGCACGATGCGCTTGCCGGTGAATTCCACGTCGGCGTCCATTGCGCGCCAGCGCTCGGTGCGGAACTCCTCCACCGGTAGAACCTTGTCGGCCGGTTGGCGCGTGCTCTGGCCACGCGCCTGTTTCTCTTTATTGGAATCGGCGCCGATCAGCGGGCCGAGGTCGGCCATGCGCAGTTGCTCCGAGCGCAGCTTGCCGGACAGCTTGGGGCGCGGCTGGCGATTGACGAACACCAGGTCGCCATGCAGATCGCTGTCGCCGACCTTGCCGTTGAAGTTCTCGTAGTGGAACTGCGCGCCGGCCGAATCGTGCAGCTCGGCCTTCAGGCGACCGTCGGTCTCGTAGGCCGGCGTGTCCGGCAGGGTCACGCCGGTGAGCGGGAACAGGTTGGCCATGCTGGTGCCGGCCAGCTTCAGGCGCAGGTCGAGCGCGCCGAGGTTGAGCGGATCGGTCAGGGTGCCCACGACACTGGCGCGGGTGCTACCCGCGGAGACATCGGCCTGCACCGGGAAGGGCTTGGCCGCGTCCTGCAGGGCGAGCATGCCGCCGACCTTGCCCGATCCGTTCAGGGGCAAGCCCTTGTACTGGCCCTTGACCTTCCAGCCGAACACGTAGTCCTGGGTCCCGGCCTTGTCGCCGCCAGCCAGCGCCTTGCCGGCCAACTGGCCGAAGGGCACCGGCTTGCCGAGCGGGTCGACCTGCAACTCCAGGCGGGTCTTCAACGTCTGGTCGTCCAGCGTCACGTTGCCCTTGTCGAAACCGATCTCGCCGATGTCCAGCTTCCACGAGGTTTGCTCGGGCACCGCATTGGGGTCCTCTTCCTTCTTCGGCAGGTCGAAGGTCCAAGTGGCGCGACCGTTGGCCAGGCGCAACAGGTCGGCGCTGGGTCGCGTGAGAACGATCTGCGGGATGCGCACGGTCTGCCACAGCAACGGCAGGGGCGCGAGGCGGAACTCGACCTTCTCCAGACTGGCGAAGTTGGCCGAGCGCGTCTTGCCGGCCGCCCAATCCGGATTGCCCAGCGTAATGTCCTGGGCGCTGAAGTGCGGCCAGGGCACATAAGCACGCCAGCCACCCTCCGCAGGCTCGGTGCGCCAGAACACCTGCAGGTCGCCATTGATAGCGAAGGGTCGCCCCAGCTCGGTAGAGACCTTCTCGTTGATCGTGGGCTTCACCCGGTTCCAGTCGAAGGTGGCGATGAACACCACCAGCGCGGCAATCACCGCGATGAAACCCGTGAAGCTCCAGAGGCAGATTCTTTTCCCGCGCGTCATACCTGAACTCCCTGCTTGCCGCGTCGGTGGAAGCAGCGACGTCCCCACGCCGCTGCCGGTATTCATCGGCCGCCTGAGCATGCCGGGTGGGCATTCTCCATTGACCTGTGGTCTTGGACCAGCATAGCGGGACGATGTCTCCCGCGATTTGCACGGCAAACCTTCGCGCCGGCCTCTGGCCGAGAAAACTTAAACTTTCCGGGCGAGCCGCCACTCACACCCTTGTGACCCGTACCGAGCCGAGCGCCACCGCAGCGCCGGTCCGCCACAAGGAGAAACCTGATGAGCCAAGTACAACTGAGTGACGTCCAGACCCTGCGCCAGCGGGCACGCCGCAACATCGAAGAAGGCGCAGTGACCGAGGGCTACCATGCCGACCGCAAGACCGTGCTGCGTCTGCTCAACGAATCGCTGGCCACCGAGCTGGTCTGCTACCTGCGCTACAAGCGCCACTACTTCATGGCCACCGGCCTCAAGGCCAGCGTCGCCGCCGCTGAGTTTCTCGAGCACGCCACGCAAGAGCTGGAGCACTCCGACCTGCTGGCCGAGCGCATCATGCAGCTGGGCGGCGAACCGGACTTCAACCCCGCCAATCTCACTGAGCGCTCCCACGCCGAATACGTGGCCGGCGCAAACCTGCGCGAGATGGTGACCGAGAACCTGATCGCCGAGCGCATCGCCATCGACAGCTACCGCGAGATCATCGTCTACCTGGGCGAAGACGATCCCACGACGCGCCGGCTGTTCGAGGAGATCCTCGCCCAGGAGGAAGAACACGCCGACGACATGGCCGATATCCTCCAGGACCTGCAGTAGTCCTCCAACGCCCGGTGTCTCGCCGGGCGTTCCACTTCCCCAGCCCTCCTGGTCAAGAAGCCCATTGCAGAGCCCTCAGCGTGCTTCCTCTTGGAAAACACATCAATTAATCAGATATTAGCAATCATGCCGATATCGCCCATCGAGGCAATTGATATAAGTCATTTCAACAAAACAACTTATTGATTTTAAAAGAGTTAAATAACAATCATCGGCATCGATACAGACTATCTTTCAGCATCGTTTTCCAATCGATAATCCAGAACAGATACTGAGTCCGTGTCCAACGAACTCCCCACTCTTTCTGGAGCCGCATCATGAAACGCACCCTCGTACTTGGCTTTGCCCTCTCCGTACTTGCTGCCAATGCCGCTTTCGCCGGCTCCCAGCAAGAGTCTCCTGTCATCAACGCCAGCCAGACCCAACTGCTGGTTCAGGACGGCGCCGAACGCACCCTGGATCAACAGCAGAAACAACTGGACGCCGCCAAGGCCCGTATCGCCGAAAACGGTTCGAGCAATTCGGTGGATCGCCTGATTCAGAAACTGAACGTCGCTGAAAATGGCTCCAGCCAGACCATTGACCGCCTGCACAAGCAACTGGGCGTCGCTGAAAACGGCTCGAGCAAATCCATCGACCGTCTGCACGAAGAAATGAGCGTTGCCGAGAACGGCTCCAGCAAATCGGTCGACCGCCTGCATCAGGAAATGAACGTCGCCGAGAACGGCTCCAGCCAGACCGTTGACCGCCTGCACAAACAACTGGGCGTCGCTGAAAACGGCTCGAGCAAGTCCATCGACCGTCTGCACGAAGAGATGAGCGTTGCCGAAAACGGCTCCGAGCGCACCATCGACCGCCTGCACAGCAACATGGTCGCCGAGTCCGGTGGTGACACCGTCTTCGATGCCCACCTGAAGGCGTGACCCGCAAAGCAGTACACCGCAAGGTGCGAGAAAAGCCCGGCCATGCCGGGCTTTCTTATCTTCCCCGCACGCCCTGACCGCGTCATCGACCACAGGCCAGCCCGTCTTTGTAACGAGGTCTTGCCTGAAACCTCCAGAAACACGCCTGAAAACACCGCCCTAGAGCTGTTTTCGTCGTTCCATCATTGATGGCGATAGTTGAAATTAGCCGGCTAAATAATCGACATCACTGATGCTCTCTATCACGCAGCATCGTTTTTAAATCGATTTATCCGAAGGGAAAATAACCCCGTAGCCAAAACAAACCGCCCCCCTTTCGGAGCCACTCAAAATGAAAACCAAGATCGCCCTCAGCCTTGCACTGACTTCCCTGATGACCGCCAGCGCTGCATTTGCCGCCCCGGCCATCCTGAATAACGGTCCCCGTTCCACCGGCCACGAGAACCAACTCCAGCAGAAGAGCGCAGATGCACGCGTAGCCGCCAACGGCTCCGAGCGCACCATCGACCGCCTGCACAAGCAAATGGATGGCGCCCGCGTTGCCGACAGCGGTTCCGAACGCACCATCGACCGCCTGCACAAGCAGATGGACGACGCCCGCGTCGCCGACAACGGCTCCGAGCGCACCATCGACCGCCTGCACAAGCAAATGGACGACGTCCGCGTGGCTGACAACGGTTCCGAGCGCACCATCGACCGCCTGCACAAGCAGATGGATGACGTCCGCGTAGCCGAGAACGGCTCCGAGCACACCATCGACAAGCTGCACAGCAACATGGTCGCCGAGTCTGGTGGTGACACCGTGTTCGATGCCCACCTGAAGCGTATTTCCTGATTCAGCGAAATACGCCGAACAGGCGAAAGAAAAGCCCGGCATCTGCCGGGCTTTCTCATGTTTGCGATCTGGAAAAGCGGATCGATCAGCTCTTCGCCTCTCCAGCATCCGGCTCGCCATCGGAGCGACCGATACTGGCGGGCGCATCCACCACCAACTCCTCCGGCACTTCCTCGACGCGCGGGTCCAGCGCGGCGGCCATCGGGCTGACGGTATCGGGCATCGCCACGTGGTGCAGCGGCGCCTCGTCGACACGGTGCGCACCGGTGACGCGCTTGGGCTGGACCCAGAAGATCAGGATCAGCGCATAGGCCGACACCAGCATGTAGAACATGCCCGGGCCGAAGTGCCGCATCATCGCGCCGGCGAACAGCGGGCCGATACAGGCGCCAACGCCATAGGTGGTCAGCAGCATCGCCGAGAGCGCCACGCGGCGCGATTGCTCGACATGGTCGTTGCCCAGGGCCACAGCCAGCGGATAGAGCGTGAACAGCAGCATGCCGGTGACGAAGCCGTTCACCAGCAACAGCGTGTACGGCAGCTCGATCAGCCCCCACATCGGTACCGCCGCCAGGCACAGCAGCAAGGCGTTGGCGCGGATCAGCCAGCTGCGGTTGACCCGGTCGGAGAGCCAGCCCAGCGGCCATTGCGCACAGAAGCCAGCGACGATGCACATGCCGACGAAGAAGCTCGCCTGTGACGTGTCCAGGCCGTTGCGCGCCGCGTACACCGGCGCCAGGCCGTAGAAGGCACCGACCATCAGGCCGGCGACGAAGATGGTGCCCAGCGACTGCGGCACGCGCTTCCAGAAGAAACCGATCTCCAGCGGCGCCGCCACCAGCTTGGCCGGGTGGACGCGGCGGGTCAGCGCCAGCGGGATCAGGCACGAGGAGAAGCAGATGGCGACCAGCAACAGCGGCTTGTAATCCAGCGCCGGGCTCAGCGCCAGCAGGCCCTGGCCGACCACCAGGCCGGCGTCCACCGCCACCATGTAGCCGGCGAATACCTTGCCGCGCTGGTGCCCTTCGGCCTGCTCGTTGAGCCAGCTCTCGATCACCATGTACTGGTTCATCATCACCGCGCCCATCACGAAGCGCAGGAAGATCCACACCTCCAGCTGGGAGACCAGCGCATGGATCAGCACGATCACCGTCGCCATGCCCGCGCAGGCCACGTACGAACGAATGTGGCCGAAGCCGGCAATCAGCTTGTGGCCAAACTTGCCACCGCAGACCAGGCCGAAGTAATAGGCCGCCATCAGGCCGCCGACCCAGAGGTCGCTGACGCCTTCCTGGGTCAGGCGCAGGCCCATGTAGGTGGTGAACAGGCCGGAGCCGGCGAGCATCAGCAGCGTGGCGGTATAGAGCGCAGGGAACGTGACGAGCGGGCTGAACATGGCGAGTCCGGCAGGCAGAATAGAAATTGGGAGCAGAACACTAGCACTGACAGGGAATGGCTCAAAGGCGCGGCCAGAGAGTTAGAAGCAGGCGACATTTCGAAAAACGATCACGCCCTGAGCTACCCGTATCTAGAGATACCTTTTTACGTCAGTCAGTTCCGAACCAATACCGCGTAGTTAAATTCCCGGGCGACCAGGTCCTTGAGCTCCGCATCGCTCCTGCCGCTCACGTCGACGATGTTCCCAGCCCCCAGATCTTGTCGCGACGAGTTCACCAGAAACTTGAGATGGTAGGAACCTTCATATCGATTACGCGTGATATCCCAACCAAGGTCCAGCGAGGGAGTCATCCACGCCGCAATCAGATCAGGCTTCCGCCCCATGACATAAGCAGCATCGAACTTCGAGTGCCCGGGATGAAAGCTTGCGCTTTCAACCTTCATCTTGCCGATATGCCGATCATTCAAACCGAGCATGTCGATGGTGAAAAGCCCGGAGACATATGGAATCTTGCCTGCGGCATCGACAGCCAGCGTTGCGCCGGGGTAACGCTCGCCAAGCAATTTTCCAACAGCCAACCAGCAGTCGTAGCGCTCGGCTCTGTAATCAAAGCGGCCATCCTTGAGGGCAAAAACAGATTGGGAAATAGCGAGTATCAGCACCCCAATCATCAACACTCCGCGAAACTGGATCCTGCTCATCAGCTTGAGCACCACGAAAAGCCCCATAGGCATGATCGCCACCAGGAACCTCTCGTAATATATATCGCCACCAATCCAGACCAGATAGCCCAGCCATAAGACCAGAAAGAACTCCGCGAATCCCACTCCGCCTCGCCGACCAGTTCGGATAGCCGTTAGAACGAAGACGAGAGGCACACCCAATATGGCAACCCAGAGCCCCGATCTTATTGAGTAATCGACAACAAAGGACACTCCAGCTTTTATGCGAACAAATAAATTACCGGAGACCTTATTGTAAAAAGTATTGGCAATCACGTCGTGATAGTAAAAATACCTACAAGCGGTATAAAAAACCGCCACGCTCAGGACGAGCAACACAATCCTGAAACCCAAGCGTCTTTCGCCTCGAATGAAAGACCATAGCGACAATGCCAACGGCAGTAAAAATCCGTCTACGCGGCTCAGCATCGAAACAGCACACAACAATAGTATCGCGACTAGCAGCCGTCGCTCATGGCGCTCGTAATAGAGCTCTGCGCACACCCAGAGCGCTGTTGTAACGAGGAGTATGAGAGATGTCTCCAGGCCAGTCGCCACGTTCGCCCACATCCACGGATTGGCAGAGAGCAGAAAAGCCCCCGCATAGGCAAGATCGCGACCTAATCGAGCTTTAACGAATGTGAAGAAAATCAGGATTGTGGCAATAAAAAACAGCGTATTCAGCGCAACACTGTAGACATAAACAATATCCCTGGATATCAGGAAAGACGGCAACACCATCAATATATAGAGGAAATTCGAATACCCCTCTACATATTCACCCGAATTAAAGACAAGCCCACCACCATTGAAAAAATTACTCGCATATCGATATGAGATATATGCATCATCACTTCCAACAGCATGCCCGCTGGTGGAAACCCATGATTGGCCGAACCAGCTATGGGCAATAGCGCCTGCTACAGCAATTAGAATGACGAAGGCCAATGCCCAATTTCGCCGAATTGCCGGGATGGCCGTGATCACTGCGCAGTACTCCAACGGAATGAATGAAAAGTTTCGCATGGTAGTGCGAAGGGTATGATCTTTCCATGTTTCTAACAGCAAATCGCACGAAGAGATCGAACCGAGTGGCTCTGCCCGGCTCAAAACTGTATTAGGCCAATGCAAGAGGCAGCGCTATGCCCACCGCGGAACTGAAACCCTTCCTGCTCTACTGCACCCTGATCAACTACCTCATCCTGCTGATCTGGTTCGCCGCCTTTACCGGCGCCCACGACTTCGTCTATCGCTTGCACACCCGCTGGTTCGCCCTGCCGGTGGAGAAGTTCGACGCCATTCATTACGGCGGTATGGCGATCTACAAGATCGGCGTCCTGCTGTTCAACCTGGCGCCACTGCTGGCGCTGTGCATGCTTTTCTGAATCGATGCGCCACCGGTGCGACATCATGACCGCCGATCGGAAAGCAACTTATTGAAATTTATTGGAAATACGCAGGTCGTAGGGTGCACGCAGTTTTCAGGAGAACTCACTGTGCACCACACAACCCGCAGCCTGCGAAAGACCCTCGATGCCGTCGCCAGCAACAATGAAGCCACGGCCCTGGAAGTCATGCGGGCCGTCGAACAGGTCCAGGACGACCTGCTCCGGCAAAAACTGCTCAAGGCCATCCACCACCTCAACCAGGACGCCGCCGAACTGCGCGCCCTGCGTGAAGAGATCGCCTCGCCGCTATCGCGCCGCGCCTGATCCGGTTCAGGCAGTGGCTGGCAGCGTCGGCAGGCGGTGAATCCAGATGCGCTTGAGCACCGTGGCGAACTGCGCCGACAGGCGGCCGCTGTTGTAGGTCTGGCCGTAGCGCGCCGCAATCTCCTTCACCTCGCGCGATAGCTGTGCATAGCGCCGCGCCGGCAGGTCCGGATAGAGGTGGTGCTCGATCTGGTGGCTGAGGTTGCCGGTCATGATGTGGAAGATCGACCCGCCTTCCAGGTTGCTCGACCCGCGCAGCTGGCGCAGGTACCAGTGGCCGCGCGTCTCGCCCTGTAGTACCTCCGGCGGAAACACCGCGGCCTTCTCGGTGAAGTGGCCGCAGAAGATCACGGTGAAGGTCCACAGGTTGCGCATCAAGTTGGCGATGACGTTGCCCAGCAGCACTGCGCCGAAGGCGCCGGTGAACAGGCCGAGCAGCGGGAACACCAAGTAATCCTTGACCCACTGGCGCCCGACCTTGGCGTTGAACTGGCGCAGCAGCGGGCGCAGTTCTTCCTTGCTCATCCGCCCCTTCACGTACTTGTCCAGGCGCAGGTGCTGCACTGCCACGGCGTACTGGAACAGCAGCGCCTGGATCGTTACCCACAGCGGCTGCCATCGGTAGAACGGCTTCCACTTCTGCTCCGGGAACAGCCGCACCACGCCATATCCCACGTCGTCATCCATGCCCAGCACATTGGTGTAGGTGTGGTGCATGTGGTTGTGCGTGTGCCGCCAGAAGTCCGCGGGGCCAACGATGTCCCACTCGTAGTCCTGCCCGGAAAACTCCGGGTCGTTCATCCAGTCGTACTGGCCATGCATGACGTTATGGCCCAGCTCCATGTTCTCCAGGATCTTGCCCAGCCCAAGCAGCAGAGTGCCCAGCAGCCAGGTCGGCGGGAACCAGCCGAGCATCAGCAGCGCGCGGCCGCTCCAGCAGCAGAAGCGCACCGCCGCGCGGATGCGGCGGATGTAGCGGGCGTCTTTCTCACCCAGGTCATGCAGGGTGCGCTGGCGCAGGGCGTCCAGTTCGGCACCGAAGGCTGCCAGCTCGGCGGCGGTGAGATCGCGGTCTTCGCGCATGGCCATGGGCTCCTGAAGTTTCAGAGATCGACGGTCAGATCGCCCTGGGGCGCGCTGACGCAGATGCGGATGGGCTGGCCCGGCTCGCTGAACAGCTCGCCGCTGCGCAGGTCGCGCACGCAACCGCTGACCAGGGTGCAGGTGCAACGGGTGCAGACACCCTGCCGGCAGCCGTGCACCGGGCGCAGACCGCTGGCTTCGGCCTGCTCCAGCAGACTGCGGCGGCTGTCGCCGGACACCGTTAGGGCGCTGCGGGCAAACTGCAGGCTCACGGTTCTTGCCGGCTCGTTTTCGTCCCAGCTTGGCGGGCTGAAGCTTTCCAGCTGCAGGCTGCGACTGCTTGCGCCGAGCGCCTGGCGCACGCTGTCGACGAAGCCGCCGGGGCCGCAGACCAGCACGTGGCGGTCATCGAGACCCGCCACATGGTCCGGGTGGAAACGACCACGCAACTCGCCCTCGGTCGGTACATCGCCGCTCAGAGCCCAGCGCAGCTCAAGATTGGGATACTGCCGCGCCAGCGCCTCCAGCCCGGCCACGAAAGCCTTCTGCCCGCACTCGCGGACGTAATGCAGCAGCGTTACCGGCCCGGTGTATCCGCGCGCCAGCGCCTCGCGCAGCAGGCCCAACAACGGAGTCAACCCGCTACCGGCCGCGAGCAACAGTACGCCCTGTCCGTCCGCCGGCCAGTTCAACTCGCCATCCGGGCGCCCCAGCTCCAGCACATCACCCACGCACAACTGGTGCAGCAGGAACGAGGAAACCCGTCCGCCCGGCTGCAACTTCACGGCGAACTCCAGGCAACCATCCTCGGCGATACGCGTGAGGCTGTAGCTGCGGCTGCAGCGCACACCGTCGCGCTCCACATACAGCTGAACGTGCTGGCCGGGGCGCGCACCGCGCCAGTGGGCGTTAGGCCGCAGGCGCAGTTCGAGCATGTCATCGGCCACCCACTGCCGCGCCTCGACCCGCGCAAACACACGCCGCAGCGACCAGGCGCGATTGCAGGCGCGCAGCACGGCATCGACGTCCGACTCGCGCAGCCACTGGCGGCGCACCAGCGCACGAAGGGGCACGAGCACGGGCTCGATCAGGCGCAAGCCGGACAGGGGAAGAAGTGACATGGGCGGCACCGAACAGTAAACATGTGTTCACTTAAAATCTCATGCACAGGACTTTTCAGTCAACAGTCGTTCACTGTTTTGCTCGGAACTCCCCGGCGCCGACCGGCTTTTGCTAGAGTGCCTGCGCCTTCGTCATGGATAGCCGTATGTCCACTCCCCGCGCCGAACAGAAACTACAGACCCGCCTGGCCCTGATGGATGCCGCGCGCAGTCTGATGGACAGCGGCCGTGGTTTCGGCAGCCTGAGCCTGCGCGAAGTGGCGAAGACGGCGGGCATTGTCCCAGCGGGCTTCTACCGGCATTTCGCCGACATGGATCAGCTCGGACTCGCGCTGGTCGCCGATGTCGACGAGACCTTCCGCGAGACCCTGCGCGTGGTACGCCGCAACGAGTTCGAACTGGGAGGCGTGATCGAAGCGTCGGTGCGCATCTTCCTCGACGCCGTCACCGCCAACCGCACCCAGTTCCTCTTCCTCGCTCGCGAGCAGTACGGCGGCTCGCACCCGATCCGCCAGGCCGTGGGCTCCCTGCGCCAGCGCATCACCGATGATCTCGCGGCCGACCTGGCGCTGCTCAACAAGCTGCCGCACCTCACCGGCCAGGACATCGACGTGATTGCCGACCTGGTGGTGAAGACGGTATTCGCCACCCTGCCCGAGCTGATCGACCCGCCGGCCGACAGCCTGCCGACGCACCTCTCGCCCCAGGCTAAGATCACCCAGCAGCTGCGCTTCATCATGATCGGCGCCAAGCACTGGACCGGGATCGGCTCGCGCCCCTGACGCCTGCGCACACGTCCGACTATTACCTGTAGGAGCGAGGGGGACGCCTAGTTCTTGCTCGCGAACCAACCCCGCAGCGGACTCGGATCGCGAGCAGGCTCGCTCCTACAAAAGCCGCAACGCCCCGGTACGGTGCGCACCTTTTTCGTGCGCACCATCGTCGTGCGCGCGCACCATTCCTGATCGCCCGGACAGTCCCGCCAGGCCGCGTCAACGCTGACGCCGGCCCGTACTGGCAAGCCCCTTGCTGTAGCACCGCCATTGCTACTGCCGGACGCTGCCATGCTGGTCATCCATCAACGAATCGAACCCCGCGAACACTGGGACGCCGAGCTGCGTCTGAATTACGAGGCGCGCAGCAAGAGCCGCCTGCGTTGCTTCAGCACCACCGGTGAGGACGTCGGCCTGCTCCTCGAGCGCGGCCAGTCACCGCTGGCCGACGGCGAGTGCCTGCTGGCCAACGATGGCCGGGTGGTCCGAGTCTGCGCAGCGCCGGAGAAGCTGCTGCACGTCACCTGTGCCAACGCCCGTGAGCTGAACCGCGCGGCCTATCACCTGGGCAATCGCCATGTCGCTCTGCAGGTCGGCGAGGGCTGGCTGCGCCTGCTCGATGACTACGTGCTCAAGGCGATGCTCGACCAGCTCGGTGCCACGGTGGAGGCCATCGAAGCGCCCTTCCAGCCGGAACATGGCGCTTACGGCGGCGGGCATCACCACTCGCACCATGGAGAAGAGCAGTTCAACTATGCGCCGAAGTTGCATCAGTTCGGAGTGCGCGTGTGAAGCCGCCGTGCTGGCTCCTCCCCCTCACCCCAGCCCTCTCCCTCAGGGAGAGGGGGCAGAGCGGTGTTCGCGGACAGGTCGTCGTTCATGACTGACTCTGCGAGCCTCTGGCCGCTGCTGCGCCTGGCCAGTCCTCAGTTGCCCATTGGCGGCTACAGCTACTCGCAGGGGCTGGAAAGCGCCATCGACCACGGCGTGGTGAAGGACGCCGAAGGCGCGCGGACCTGGCTCGCCGATCAGTTGCACCTGAACCTCGCCCGCTTCGAAGGCCCGCTGCTGGCCGAACTGCTGCACGCCGCGCAGGCCGAAGACTGGGAGACCCTGCGCGACGCCGCCGAGCGCCATCGCGCCAGCCGCGAGACCCGCGAGCTGGGCCTGGAAAACCGGCAGATGGGTTTCTCCCTTGGCCAGTTGCTCGACGCCCTGCCCGAGCTGGACGAACCCGCGCGCCAGTGGCTCGCCGAGCAACCCGAACCCTCCTTCGCCGCGGCCTGGGCGCTGGCCGCACGCTCCTGGGGCTTATCCCCGGAACAGGCCCTGGGCGCCTGGTTGTGGAGCTGGCTGGAGAACCAGTTGGCGGTGCTGATGAAAACGCTGCCGCTGGGCCAGTTGGCCGCGCAGAAGCTCACCTCGCACCTGCTCCCCGACCTCGACCAAGCCTGCCGTACCGCGCTCGAAAACGATCCCCACGGCGGCGCGCCCTTCGGGCTCACACTGGCCTGCATGAATCACGAAACCCAATACAGCCGTCTGTTCCGCTCCTAGGAGAACTGCCATGAACTCTCAACCTCTTCGCGTCGGCATCGGCGGCCCGGTGGGCTCCGGCAAGACCGCCCTGACCCTGGCGCTGTGCCGCGCCCTGCGCCAGCGCTACAACATCGCCGTGGTCACCAACGACATCTACACCCAGGAAGACGCGCAGTTCCTGGTGCGCAACGAGGCGCTGGAGCCGGAGCGGATCATCGGCGTGGAAACCGGCGGCTGCCCGCACACGGCGATCCGCGAGGACGCCTCGATCAACCTGGAAGCCGTGGACCAGCTCAACCGCCGCTTCCCCGGCCTCGACCTGATCCTGGTGGAGTCCGGCGGCGACAACCTCTCGGCCACCTTCAGCCCCGAGCTGTCGGACCTGACGCTGTACGTGATCGACGTGTCCGCGGGCGACAAGATCCCGCGCAAGGGCGGGCCGGGCATCTGCAAGTCCGATCTGCTGGTGATCAACAAGATCGACCTCGCCCCGCTGGTGGGCGCCTCGCTGGAAGTGATGGACCAGGACGCCTCTCGCATGCGCGGCGACAAGCCGTTCGTGTTCAGCAACCAGAAGACCGGCCAGGGCCTGGCCGAGATCATCACCTTCATCGAACGCCAGGGCCTGCTGACCGCAGCCTGATTCATTTCTCGCGGCCGCAGAAGAACGGCCGCCCTACGACAAGAACCAGGGAGTTACCCATGCAACTGCGCAAAGCCCTCTACAGCCTGGCGCTGTTCCTCACCCCGGCGGTGGCCTTCGCCCATCCGGGCCACGGCGACAATGGCCTGATCGCCGGTATCACCCACCCCATCACCGGCCTCGACCATCTGCTGGCGATGTTCGCCGTCGGCCTCTGGGCAGCACAGCAACGAGGCGCTGCGCGACTGGCGCTGCCCTGCACTTTCGTTGGCACCATGCTGATCGGCGGATTGCTCGGTTTCGAAGGAATGCAGATACCGTTCATGGAGACCGGCATCGCCGCCTCCGTGCTCGCGTTGGGACTGTGCGTCGCGCTGGCGGTGCGTCCGCCGCTGTTCCTGGCGATGGGCGCAACCGCGCTGTTCGCCCTCGCCCACGGCGTGGCGCACGGCCTGGAACTGCCGGAACTGAGCAGCCCGTGGCTGTATGCCGCCGGCTTCGTCGGCGCGACTGCGGCGCTGCATGCGGCGGGTTATGGGATCGTTCGTCTGTTGCCGCAAGCGGCGGCACCGCTGGTGCGTGTCGCCGGGCTGGTTTCGGCAGGCGCGGGTGCATGGCTGCTCGCCAGCTGATCCGCTCCTACAAAACTATCCGCGCCTCGGTGGGGCCGTAGGAGCGGACCTTGTCCGCGATGTCTTCCAGCGCGCTGGGAACCTATCGCGGACAAGGTCCGCTCCTACAAGATCAAGAGCCCCTCACCCTGCCCCTGGCTGCGCGCCCCGCTCCTCAAGCGGGAGAGGGGACTGTCCGGAGCAGGATGAAACCATGGCGTCAGCCGGTACGGATGGCTCCCTCTACCAGAGGGAGAAGGACAGTAAGGTGCAGGACGAAACCGAACCATCAGCTGGTACGGACGGCTCCCTCTCCCTTTGGGAGAGGGACGGTAAGGTGCAGGATGAAACCGAACCATCAGCCGGCACGGACGGCTTCCTCTCCCTTTGGGAGAGGGCTGGGGTGAGGGGAATCGCCCAACAACCTCTCCCCCGGAAACTTCAGTTGCCCAACCGCAAATCACCCCTTGCGATGCACCGAGAACCCCGCCCATGCCTGGCTCACCGGCATGATTTCCAGGGTGTTGATGTTGATGTGCGGCGGCTGGTTGAGGATCCAGTGGATGGTCTCGGCAATGTCCACGGACTGGATCGGCTCGGCGCCGGCGTAGGTCTTGTCGTACTTCGCCTGGTCGCCACCGAAGCGCACCAGGGAGAACTCGCTCTCGCACATGCCCGGCTCGAGGTTGGTGACACGCACGCCGGTGCCCTGCAGGTCGCAGCGCAGGTTCAGCGAGAACTGCTCGACGAAGGCCTTGGTCGCGCCATACACGTGGCCGCCCGGATAGGGCCAGTGGCCGGCCACCGAACCCAGGTTGAGGATGCTCGCGCCCGGACCATGGGCGATCAGGCGTGGCAGCAGCAGGCGGGTGGCGTACATCAGGCCCTTGATGTTGGTGTCCACCATGGTGTCCCAGTCATCCAGCTCACATTGCTGCGCCGGGTCGGCGCCCAGGGCGAGGCCGGCGTTGTTGATCAGGCCGCGCAACTTGGCGAATTTCTCCGGCAGGCTGTCCACCGCCGCCGTCATCGCGGCGCGGTCGCGCACGTCGAGCACCAGCGGCAGCACGTCGGTCTCGGCGGAAAGCTCCTGGGCCAGCGCGTTCAAGCGCTCCTCGCGGCGGCCGGTGATCACCAGCGACCAGCCGTCACGGGCGAAACGTCGCGCGCAGGCTTCGCCGAAGCCGGAGGTGGCGCCGGTAATGAACAGGGTGGGAGTGGTCATCACAGAGATCCTCTTGCTGGGCACTGCCGTCGCCGATGCATGCCGGGGAATCGTGCGGTGCGCGTTCTTATCGGTCGTCGAGCATAACAGCCCGAATCTGCCGCGTTGCGTTACAGCCGTGCTGGATAAAACCCGCACAGCCGCGTGAAAGGCCCATGGCTGCGGGCCTGCCGCGAGTTGCGCCCACCTTGTCCACAGGCTGCTCCACGGTTTCTGTGGGCAAGCGGAAGTACGCTTTCCCGCTGGACGAATTTCGAGCGCTTCCCTGCAGTCCGCGCCACCGCTGCGCTGGAGAAGTTCTTCCCAAGGTTATCCACAGATCTTTCAACGGCTGACGGGGACAATTGTCAGCTTCCCGGAACTTTTCCGCGAAGCCGTACCTGTCCATCCATACAGGGGTTGCGGGGTAATCGAACAGAATTCGAGCGGCCCTGGCGGCGCCTGCGGCCACGCGGCATGGCAGCGTTTTCCCAGACGTTATCCACAGCCCCGCCCACAGAATTTCGGGACAACTTCACGGGACCAGCAGCCGCGCCGCGATCAGGTCTTCCAGTGCATAACCGACGGACTTGAACAGAGTGATCTCGCTGTCGCCCCGGCGCGCACCGCGTCCCTGCAGCAAGTCGCTCAGTTGGGTAGCGATTGCGCTTTCATCGATCACACCCTCGCCCATCGGGATCAGCAGGTCGCCCGCCTCTTCCAGCGCGCCTTCGCGGGTATCGACGACGATGCGCGCGCGGCGCACGGCTTCGCTGTCAGTCTCACGCATGCTCGGCAGGAACGCGCCGACCAGATCGAGGTGGCAGCCCGAGCGCAACCATTCGCCGAGTACGATGGGCTCGCGGGACGTGGTGACGCAGCTGATACAGTCCGCCGCCGCGACGCCACCGCGCAGATCGACACAGGCGTGGACGGGATAGCCTTCGTCCTGCAATTGCTTCACCAGGGCCAGCACCTTGTCTTCGTGGCGACCCCAGAGGGCGATGTCCTCGTACTCGCGCACCGAGCAGTGCGCGCGGACCATGTGCGGCGCCAGGGTGCCGCTGCCGACGATCAGCAGCCGCCGCGCATCGCGGCGCACCAGGTAATCGGCGGCCAGCGCGGAGGTGCAGGCGGTACGCCGGGCGGTCATCTCCGAGGCTTCGAGCATCGCCAGCGGGCGCCCGGTTTCGCCGTCGAACAGGCAGAACAAGGCGGCCACCGCCGGCAGGTTCTTCGCACCGTTATTGGGGAACACGGTGACCAGCTTCACGCCGATGTCCTGGCCGGGGCGCCACACCGGCATGGTCAGCAGGGAGGCGTTCCTGGGCAGCTCATGGCAGGCGCGCACCGGGGCCTGGTACTCACCGGCAAGGCCGATGCGCAGAGCTTCGATCAGTTGGGGATAACCCAGGCGCTGGGCGACGTCGGCGTTGGTGAGGAAGCGGAGGTCTTGCATGGATTCTCCTCAGCTGGGAGCGGTGGATAACTCATAGGAGCAACCGTCTTCCTGTGGCAACTCCGTGCCGATGCCCCCCTCACCCCAACCCTCTCCCATAGGGAGAGGGAGCCGTACTTGCCGGCTGACACCATGGCATCCATCCTCCGCCGAACGATCCCCTCTCCCTATGGGGGAGGGAGCCGTACATGCCGGCTGACACCATGGCGTCCATCCTCCGCCGAACGATCCCCTCTCCCTATGGGAGAGGGGGCCGTACGTGCCGGCTGACACCATGGCGTCCATCCTCCGCCGAACGATCCCCTCTCCCTATGGGAGAGGGGGCCGTACGTGCCGGCTGACACCATGGCATCCATCCTCCACCGAACGGTCCCCTCTCCCTATGGGAGAGGGTTAGGGTGAGGGCAGCCAGCGCAGAGGAAACGCAACCGCGTCAGTGCCCACCCAGATACGCGTTGCGAACCTCCTGGTTACCCAGCAGTTCCGCACCGGTGCCGCTCAGGCGGATTTCGCCGTTGACCATCACGTAGCCACGGTCCGACAGCTTCAGCGCGTGGTTGGCGTTCTGCTCCACGAGGAACAGCGTCATCCCGCTCTGCGCCAGCTCGCGCAGGGTCTGGAAGATCTGCTTGACCACGATGGGCGCCAGCCCCAGCGAAGGCTCGTCGAGCAGTAGCAGCTTGGGCCGGCTCATCAGCGCGCGGGCGATGGCGAGCATCTGCTGCTCGCCCCCGGACATGGTCATGGCGCGCTGGTTGCGCCGCTCCTTCAGGCGCGGGAAGAGGTCGAACATGCGCTGCATGTCTTCCTGGGCGTGGTCCATGCCGATGGGGATGGTGCCCATCAGCAGGTTCTCCTCCACGGTCATGTCGGGGAACACCCGGCGCCCTTCCGGCGACTGCGCGATGCCGTTGGAGGCCACGTAGTGCGCGGACCTGTGGCTGATGTCCTGCCCCTTGTAGAGGATCGCGCCGCCCGCCGCGCGCGGCTGGCCGAAGATCGACATCAGCAGCGTGGATTTGCCCGCGCCGTTGGCGCCAATCAGCGCCACGGTCTCCCCCTCGTTGACGGTCAGCGAGACTTTCTTCAGTGCCTGGATCGGCCCGTAGAACACATCGACTTCACGGAATTCCAACATCGGCGCCGTCATGCCAGCTCCTCTTCGTCTGCGCCGAGATAGGCGGCAATGACCTTGTCGTTGTGGCGAATCTCCTCCGGGCCGCCGCGCGCGATGACCACGCCGTGATCGAGCACGATGATGTGGTCGGAGATGTTCATCACCATGCCCATGTCGTGCTCGATCAGCAGCACGGTGATGCCGTGGTGGTCGCGCAGGTAGCGGACGATGCGCGCCAGCGCCTGGGTCTCGGCGGGGTTGAGGCCGGCCGCGGGTTCGTCCAGGCAGATCAGCTCGGGCCGGGTGCACATGGCGCGGGCGATCTCCAGGCGGCGCTGCTGTCCGTAGGACATCTCGCCGGCCAGGCGGTTGGCGCAGTCCACCAGGTCCACCACTTCCAGCCAGTAGAAGGCGTGATCCAGCGCCTCGCTCTCCGCACGGCGGTAGCCGGGGGTGTTGAGCACGCCGGCGATGAGGTTGCGGTTGACGAACATGTGCTGCGCCACCAGCAGGTTCTCCACCACCGACATCTCGCGGAACAGCCGGATGTTCTGGAAGGTGCGCGCCAAGCCGGCACGGTTCACCAGGTGAGTGCCGCCGAACATCTTGTAGTAGAGGCGGTTGCCGAACTGCGCCGGGTTGACGAAGTCGCCGCCCTGGAACGGCTGGCCGAGCACCTTGATGACGTCGGTCGTGCCGCCCTGGGTGTTGAGCAGGATGTTGCCACCGGTGGCCTTGTAGAAGCCGGTGAGGCAGTTGAACACCGTGGTCTTGCCGGCGCCGTTGGGGCCGATCAGCGCGGTGATGGAGCCGCGTTCCACATCGAGGTTGACGTCGTTGAGCGCCTTGATACCGCCGAAGTGCATCATCAGGTGCTCGACGCTGAGGATCTTGTCACCGCTCATGGCGCCACCCCCTTGCGTACGGCAAAGCCGCTACGGCTGATGCGGATCAGCCCGCGCGGCCGCCAGATCATCATCAGCACCATGAGGATGCCGAACAGCAGCACGCGGTAGTCGGCGAAGCTGCGCAGCAGTTCCGGCGCCACGGTGAGGACGAAGGCGGCGATCACCACGCCCACCGTCGACCCCATGCCGCCCAACACCACGATGGCGAGGATCAGCGCCGACTCGAAGAAGGTGAACGACGACGGGTTGACGAAGCCCTGGTAGCTGGCGAAGAACACGCCGGCCAGGCCTGCGGTGGAGGCGCCGAGCATGAACGCCGAGAGCTTCACCAGCACGTGGTTCAGGCCCATGGCGCGGCAGGCGATTTCGTCCTCGCGCAGCGCTTCCCAGGCGCGGCCGACCGGCATGCGGGTCAGCCGGTGCTTGATGTAGAGCACCAGCAGCACGACGAGGAACAGCACGATGTAGATGAACAGGAACTTGAAGTTCTGGTTGTAATCGATGCCGAGGAATTCGTGGATCGGCGTGCCGCCCTCCTTCGCCCGGCGGCCGAACTCGAGGCCGAAGAAGGTCGGCGACGGCACCGGCATGCCGTTCGGGCCGCCGGTGAAGGACAGCCAGTTGTTGAGGATCAGGCGGATGATCTCGCCGAAGCCCAGGGTCACGATGGCCAGGTAATCACCGTGCATTCGCAAGACCGGGAAGCCCAGTAGCGCCCCCGCCAGCGCGGCGACGATGGCGGCCAACGGCAGTACCGTCCAGAAGCCCAGGCCGAGGTACTGGTAGCCCAGCGCGAGGCCGTAGGCGCCGATGGCGTAGAAGGCCACGTAGCCGAGGTCGAGCAGGCCGGCGAGACCGAC
Source organism: Pseudomonas sp. PDNC002 (assembly GCF_016919445.1). NCBI lineage: Bacteria > Pseudomonadati > Pseudomonadota > Gammaproteobacteria > Pseudomonadales > Pseudomonadaceae > Pseudomonas > Pseudomonas sp. PDNC002. The sequence goes on from NZ_CP070356.1 coordinate 337,350, forward strand.
CACGATGTTCAGCCCCAGGCCGAGCAGCACATAGATCAGCCCGAGGATGATCACCGTGAGCAGGTACTTGCTGGCGAAGAACGGGAAGATCACCGCGGCGAGGATCACCAGCGGGACGATCCAGCGCAGGCGCGTCTTGTAGCCCGGCGGCAGCACGCTGATGCCCGAGTCGGAGCTTTCGAAGCGATCCATGATGCGCAGGCCCGCCGGGGTCTGCAGGAACAGGCTGAGCAGCAGGCGGCCGAGCATCACCGCGCCGATCATCCAGGCCAGGCGGACCGGTTCGACCTTGAAGCTGTAGCCATCGAGCACGATGCCGACGATGGGGCCGAACACGATCAGGGCGATCAGGCCGGCGAGCACGGTGTCGACGAGGCTCTTCTTGATATCGATGCGCGCCGTGTTGGGCGCGGCTGAAGTCTGGGTCGCGGACATCGTGCTTACACCTTCGAAACCAGGGGACGGCCCAGAAGTCCTTGCGGCCGGAAGATCAGGATGGTCACCAGCAGGCCGAAGGCGAACACGTCCTTGAAGTCGGTGTTCACCATGCCCGAGAACTGCGCCTCGGCCACGCCCAGGATCAGCCCGCCGAGCATGGCGCCGGGCAGCGAGCCGATGCCGCCGAGCACCGCGGCGGTGAACGCCTTGATGCCGATGATGAAGCCGGCGTAGAAGTCGAAGGTGCCGTAGTTCATGGTGATCAGCACGCCGGCCAGCGCGGCCATGGCGGCGCCGATGACGAACACGTAGGAGATCACCCGGTCGGTGTTGATCCCCAGGATCGAGGCCATCTTGCGGTCCTGCTGCGTGGCGCGGCACATGCGCCCGAGCTTGGTGTACTGGATCACGTAGGTCAGCACGCCCATGCCGACGAAGGCGGCGATGAGGATGAACACCTTGGTGTAGGTCAGCTGCACGAAACCTTCGCCAATGTGGAACTTGAAGGCGCCGTCGAGCAGGGTCGGCACGCCTTGCTGGCGCGGGCCCTGGGCCAGCTGCACGTAGTTCTGCAGGATCAGCGACATGCCGATCGCGGAGATCAGCGGCGCCAGGCGCGTGGAGTTGCGCAGCGGTTTGTAGGCGATGCGTTCGATCACCCAGCCGTACACACCCGTGACGAAGATGGTGAAGACCAGGGTGCCGAGGATCAGCAGCGGGAACGACTGCAGGCCGAAGAAGGCCAGCAGGGCCAGGCCCACCGCCGAGAGATAGGCGGAGATCATGTACACCTCGCCGTGGGCGAAGTTGATCATGCCGATGATGCCGTAGACCATCGTGTAGCCGATGGCGATCAGACCGTAGACCGACCCGAGGGTCAGCCCGTTGATCATTTGCTGAAGGAAGATACCGTCCACGATTGGGTACTCGCGCAAGCAGGGCAGGAAAGGCTGACGGCTCGCGCAATCACCGGCTCGTGACCAGCTGCGCGCGTACCGCCGACCTGCGGGGAAGCCGGCGCCGCGGGTAGCGGCGCCGGCCGGGTCAGGCGGTTACTTCTTGAACGCGTCGAGCTGGTGGTACTTGCCCTTGTCGTCCCACTCGTAGACGACGTAGTCGGAGACTTTCAGGTCGCCCTTCTTGTCCCATTCCTTCTGCCCCATGACCGTGGCGACCGGGTGCGATTTCAGCCACTCGCTGGCCTTGGCCGGGTCGGTCTTGCCCGCGCCGTTGAAGGCAGCGGCCAGGGCCTGAACCGAGGAGTAGGCATAGAGGGTGTAGCCTTCCGGCTCGAAGCCATTGGCGCGGAATTTCTCCACCACGGCCTTGCCGTCCGGGATCAGGCGCGGGTCGGCGCCGAAGGTCATCAGCACGCCCTTGACGTACTGCGGGCCGCCAGCGGTGGTGACCAGCTCGTCGGTGACGATGCCGTCATCGGACATGAACTTGGCGGTCAGGCCCTGCTCGCGCATCTGGCGTACCAGCGGGCCGGCTTCCGGGTGCAGGCCGCCGAAATAGACGACTTCTGCGCCGGACGCACGGATCTTGGTGACCAGGGCGTTGAAGTCCTTCTCGCCACGGGTCAGGCCTTCGTACAGCACTTCCTTCACGCCGCGCTTGTTCAGTTGCGCGCGGGTCGCGTCCGCCAGGCCTTGGCCATAGGTGTCCTTGTCGTGGATCACCGCGACTTTCTTCGCCTTCAGCACGTCGACGATGTAGTCGCCGGCGACGATACCCTGCTGGTCGTCACGGCCGCACATGCGGAACATGCCGGACAGGCCGCGCTCGGTAACCTGCGGGTTGGTGGAGCCGGGGGTGATGGCGATGATGCCGGCCTCGTCGTAGACCTCCGAGGCGGGGATGGTGGAGGAGGAGCAGAAGTGGCCGACCACGGCGACCGCCTTGTCCTGGTCGACCAGGCGGTTGGCCACGGCCACGGCCTGTTTCGGTTCGCAGGCGTCGTCCGCCTTCACCAGCTTGATCTTCTCGCCATTGATACCGCCGGCGGCGTTGATGTCCTCGGCGGCCTGGCTCGCCCCGCGCCAATATTGTTCACCGAACGAGGCGTTGGCCCCGGTGTGCGGTCCTGCGACCCCGATAACGACATCGGCCTGTACTACGGAAGACATGCCCAGCGCGGTGGTGACCGCCAGAGCCAGAAAACCTTTTCTGAAAATCTTCTGCGACATGGAGTTTTGCTCCTGAGGGTTTTTGTAATGGCGCGTATATGACGTGTTGGCGATTTCTCGTTTAAGCGATTAAGCGATTAAGCGATCTATCGCCAGCAAGCCGCGTGCCATTCGTTTTTGTTATTAACCAAGACCTACAGCAAAAACAGCCAGGGCTGGCAGGCATCAAGCGCTAGACACGTGCAACCCATTGAAAGCAGAAGGTGCAACCAGACAGCAAAAAGGGTGCAACCATCCTTCCCGTGGACTGGCTCTCCCAGCCACCACAGGCGCAACCCCAACCGTAACCATCGCTGTCACCGAAGTGCACATCCGCGGTGCAGACCCGTCGGGGTAACGCACCATAAGAGGCTAGACCAAAGTGCAGCGGCTGCAGGCGGGTTATCCCACGGGAGGCGCCCTCCCGCAGCGAACCCGCCTCAGATCACCACCCGCAGGCATTGCCCGGCGTGGTAAAGGGAGAATCCGGCCTCGTACAGGCAACTGCGCAGGCCGGCGGCGGAAATCTCCTCCATGGGCCGCAGCGGCATCGGTAGCGCACTGGCGTCACCATCCAGCAGGAAGTCGGCAAAGGCCTTGCCCACGACGGTGCCGGTGGTGACGCCACGGCCGTTGTAGCCGCTCATGGCGACCAGCCCCGGCGCCGGTTCGAACAGGCGCATGAGGTGGTCGGGAGTGAAGTCGATGCAGCCGGTCCAGGTGAACTCCCAGTCCACCTTGCCCAGCCTGGGGAAGTAGTGCTGCTGGATGCGGTCCGCCCAACTCTTCAGGAACCACGCCGGCTTGCCAGTACCCTTGCCGAGGCTGCCGAGCAACAGGCGCCCATCGGCGTCGCGGCGAATGCTGCTGAGCACCTGGCGGGTGTCCCAGGAGCCCTGCCCGCCCGGCAGGATACGCGCGGCTTCGGCGCCCTCCAGCGGACGCGAGGCGACCTGGTAGTAGTAGCCGGGGAAGAAGGTGCGACGCAGCTGCGTCCACTCGCCTTCGGTGTAGGCGCTGGAGGCGATCACCACCTGTTCGGCGGTCACTACGCCGCCAGCAGTGATCACATTCCACGCGTTGCCGACGCGCACCAGGCCGACCACCGGGGAATGGTGATACAGCTCGCCGCCCAGGCCCATCACCGCACGGGCGAGGCCGCTGACGTAGGCCATCGGGTTGAGCGTGCCGGCGCGGCGATCCAGCAGCGCGCCGGCGATCTTGTCGGTGCCACAGGCCTGCTCGCAGTCGGCGCCGGTCAGCAGTTCTACCGGAGCGCCGCGGCGACCCCATTGCTCGCAGCGGCTGCGCAGGTCCGCCAGGCCACGGGCGTTGTGCGCCATGTGCAGGGTGCCTTCGCGGCGCGCCTGGCAATCGATGCCGTACTTGTCGATCAAAGAGAACACCAGCGAGGGCGCGTTGCCGAGCATGCGGTTGACTCGCTGGCCGACTTCCGCGCCCATGCCTGCTTCGATCTCGTCCGGGGGAATCCACAGGCCGGCGTTGACCAGCCCGACATTGCGCCCGGAGCCACCGTGCCCGGTGGTGTGGGCTTCCAGCACGCAGACCGTCTGGTCCCGTTCCAGCAGATGCAGCGCAGCGGACAGGCCGGTGAAGCCGGCGCCGATGACACACACGTCGACCTTGCGATCCCCGCGTAGCTCCGGAGCTTCCGGGCGATCGGGTGTCAGGTATTCCCACAGACATTCTTGGCGAAGCGACATCCAGCGATCCTTCTACGCGAACCTTTGTGAATGACTCTGTACAGCTGTGTTCTTGTGTAGTTCGTAGGGCGCATAACGCGCCAGCGTTATCCGCCGCAACAGAACGGCGGATAACCTGCTCCAGGTTATTCGCCCTACGGTGCTGTGTTGTTGTGCAGGACCGAGGGGGACGCCCAGTCCTTGCTCGCGAACGGCCCCGCAGCGGAGTTTGTTCGCGAGCAAGCTCGCTCCTACAAGGGCATGCGCCCCGGCACGCTCAGTCGAAGACTATGCCCTGCGCCAGCGGCAGTTCCCGCGAGTAGTTCACGGTGTTGGTCTGCCGGCGCATGTAGCCCTTCCAGGCGTCGGAGCCGGACTCGCGGCCGCCACCAGTTTCCTTCTCGCCCCCGAAGGCGCCGCCGATCTCCGCGCCGCTGGGGCCGATGTTGACGTTGGCGATGCCGCAGTCGCTGCCCACCGCCGAGATGAAGGCTTCCGCCTCGCGCAGATCGGTGGTGAAGATGCACGAGGACAAGCCCTGCGGTACGCCGTTGTTCAGCGCCACCGCGTCGTTGAAGTCCTTGTAGGGCACCACGTAGAGGATCGGCGCGAAGGTCTCGCTGCGCACCACGTCGCTCTGCTCAGGCATCTCGACGATGGCCGGCGATACGTAGTAGGCATTGGGGAATTTGTCGGCCAGCTGGCGTTCGCCGCCGAATACCACGCCGCCCTCACCGCGCGCCTGCTCCAGCGCGCCCTGCATGGCCAGGAAGCTGCGCTCATCGATCAGCGGGCCGATCAGATTGCCTTCCAGCGGATGGCCAATGCGCACCTTGGAATACGCAGTCTTCAGGCGGCTGACGAACTCGTCCTTCACCGACTCGTGGGCGATCAGCCGGCGCAAGGTGGTGCAACGCTGCCCTGCAGTGCCGACGGCGCTGAACAGCACGGCACGCACGGCCATGTCGAGGTCGGCGCTGGGCGCCAGGATCATCGCGTTGTTGCCGCCCAGCTCGAGAATGCTGCGGCCGAAGCGAGCCGCCACGCGCGGGCCGACTTCGCTGCCCATGCGGGTACTGCCGGTGGCGCTGACCAGGGCGACGCGCACGTCGTCCACCAGCGCTTCGCCAGCGCTGCGGTCACCAATCACCACCTGGCTGAGGTGCTCCGGCGCATCACCAAATTTCTTCAGCGCGCGCTCGAACAGCGCCTGGCAGGCCAGCGCGGTGAGCGGGGTTTTCTCCGACGGTTTCCACACCACCGAGTTGCCGCACACCAGCGCCAGCGCGGTGTTCCACGACCAGACGGCGACCGGGAAGTTGAAGGCGCTGATCACCCCGACCACGCCCAGCGGATGCCAGGTCTCGCGCATGTGGTGGCCGGGGCGCTCGGAGGCGATGGTCAGGCCGTAGAGCTGGCGCGACAGGCCGACGGCGAAGTCGCAGATGTCGATCATCTCCTGCACTTCGCCCAGGCCTTCCTGGGTGATCTTGCCGGCCTCCCAGGACACCAGTTCGCCCAAGGCGGCCTTGCTTGCCCGCAGCTCCTCGCCGAACAGCCGAACCAGCTCACCGCGACGCGGCGCCGGCACCTTGCGCCAGGCCTCGAAGGCGTGGGCGGCGCGGCCGATCTTCTGCTCCACCTCGGCGGCGCTTTCCAGGCGCACCGCGCCCAGACGGCTGCCGTCGATGGGAGTGTGAATGACCTGATCGCCACCGGTGACCAGGCGGGCGTCGACGCCGAGGGATTCGAGCAGTGCGGAAATCATGCGGACTCCTGAATAGGTTCAGAACCAGTTGGAATGCCAGCAGTAATAAACGGCTTGCCTGGGCACAACAAACGACGTTTCCTATGCACATCATTCCGTAAATTCATGAACTGCCCACCATGCTGAGCAAACGCCACCTGCCGTCCATGACCGCCCTGCAATGCTTCGAAGCGGTGGCGCGGCACCTGAGTTTCACCCGCGCCTCCGAAGAGCTGAACCTGACCCAGAGCGCAGTCAGCAAGCAGGTGGCGCAGCTGGAAGAAATGCTCCAGCACCTGCTGTTCCGCCGCGTACGCCGCCGCTTGCAACTGACGCCTGCGGGAGACCTGTACCTGGTGGAAGTGCGCAAGATCCTCACCCAGGTCGAGATGTCCACCCACTACCTGCTGTCCTACGGCGGCGAAACCGAAGTACTGCGCGTGGCGACGCCGCCGACCTTCGGCGCGCGCTGGCTGATCCCGCGGCTGAACGGCTGGCGCCATCGCCACCCGAACATCCACTTGGACCTCCGCCAGGAACTGGAACCCGGCGACCTGCTGCAATCGCGCTGCGACATCGCCTTCTTCTTCGGCGCCGGCACCCTGCCCGGCGCGGAATGCGTGGCGCTGTTCGGCGAGGAGATGGTGCCGGTGTGCTCCCCGGCGATCCTGCCAGCGCAGCCGCTGAGCGAGCCGACGCAACTGGCCGATCTGGTCCTGCTGCAGAACGCCACGCGCCAGGAGGCCTGGCACGAGTGGTTCCTGAGCCTCGGCCAGCACAGCGAGCACAGCTACCACGGACCGCGTTTCGACACTTTCTACATGTGCATCCGCGCCGCCCAGGCCGGTTGCGGCGTGGCGCTGTTGCCGCGCTTCCTGGTGGAGGAAGAACTGAGCGAGGGCAAGCTGGTGATCGCCTGGGAGCACGGGCTGGCAAGCCGCAGCGGCTACTACCTGGCGTACCCCGAGCATGCGGCGGCGGTGCCCAAGGTCAGGGCGTTCGTGGAGTGGATTGGGGAGCGGATGGAGGGGTGAGTTCAGCGCGGCGCCAAGAGCCCCTCACCCTAACCCTGGCTGCGCGCCCCGCTCCAAAGGGAGAGGGGACTGATCGGTGCAGGCGTACACCACTGCTCTCACTGGCACAGACGGCTCCCTCTCCCTCCGGGAGAGGGCTGGGGTGAGGGGGAATGCCCGAGCGCCGGAGCGTCAGACCAACAAACTCCGATCAAACACAAACGCCCCATCCCCCTGCGGCGTAAAGCGCAGCACATGCTGCGGCCGCCCCATTGGCGGCTGGTGGCGCTCGCCGGTGTCTTCCACCCAGCCCGCCGCCTTCATCCGCTCCAGGCGCCCGCGAAGACTGGAATGCTGGACCTCCTCGCCGATGGATAGCTCGAACGCCTTCAGCGCTTCCGCCACGGTAAAACGCTCCGGCAACAGGTGCAGCGGCAATGCGCTGTACACCGACTTGCTGGCCAGCCGCTCACAGGCCTGCTGCACCAGATGGGCATGGTCGAAGGGCAAGGCCAGGCGCTCGCCGCGCACGGCGTCGAGCGGCACGAAGTCGAGATCGTCGGCGGCCAGTTCGGTCTCCGGCGCCACCAGCACGAGATAGAACACGCTCAGCGACCAGCCGCGCGGGTCGCGCACTGCGTTGCCGACCGTGGCCACCTGCTCCATGTAGGCCGGCTGTACGCGCGCCTTCTCGCGCAACGCGCGCAAAGCCGCATCGTCCAGGCCGTGATCCGCGCAACGGCCGTTGATCAGCACGCCGGGCAATGCCCATTGCCCCTCGAACGGCCCGTGGGCGCGGCGGATCAGCAGCAGCTCCAACCCGCGCTCGGGATTCAGGCGCAGCGCCACGATATCCACGGTCGCCAGCACTTCAGCGGTACTCATCGAAGCTCCTCGAATAGGCTTTCGCCGGGAAAATCCTGTGACTTATTTCACCACGCATAGAAAGCATCTTCCACTGCCACCCATTTCCGTTCTTTTTACTTGACGACTTATTTCACGTCGTGAATTATGTAGCCACGACAGGCCACCAACGGTCAAGCGGAGGCTCCCATGAACCTGATCGCCAGCTTCGACGTAGACGCCCAGAAGGGCTTCACCCCGCTCTGCCCCAACGAACTGCCGGTGCCCGGCGGCGATGCCATCGGCGGCGCGCTGAATCTGCTGGCCGAGCGCGCCAGCCTGCGCCTGGGCAGCAAGGATGCGCACACCGCGCAAGCGCCCTGGGTCGTGAGCGAGCCGGCACAGATGCTGCAACCGCTGTCCCTACCCAACGCCGACCTCACCTGGGTCAGCCACTGCGTGCCGGGCACGCCGGGCTTCGAACTGCTGGACGAACTGCCGCAGCCGATGGAGTACGACTTCTTCATCTGGAAGGGCGTCGAGCCGGACCTGCACCCCTACGGTGCGTGCTACCACGACCTGGCGGAACGACGCAGCACCGGGGCCATCGAATACCTGCGGCAGAACGCGGTCAGCCACGTGCTGGTGGGCGGCCTGGCGCTGGACTACTGCGTGAAGACCACCGCGCTGCAACTGCGCCGCGCCGGCTTCCAGGTGCTGCTGTACCTGCCGGCCTGCCGGGCCATCGCGGAGGAAACCGCCAAGACCGCCTGCACCGAGATGCGCGACGCCGGAGTGATCCTCTGCGCGGACGAGAACGAGCTGGACGAGGCCCTCATGGGCATCAGGGAGAACTGATCATGGCCGAGAGCGTATTTGCCGAGAGCATCGTGCAGAACCTGCTGGACACCGACTTCTACAAACTGACGATGATGCAGGCGGTGCTGCACAACTACCCCAACGCCGAAGTGGAGTGGGAGTTCCGCTGCCGCAACGCCGAGGATCTGCGCCCGTACCTGGCGGAAATCCGCTACCAGATCGAGCGCCTGGCCGAACTGGAGGCCACGCCGGACCAACTGGCCTTCCTCGAACGCATCCCGTTCATCAAGCCGGACTTCATCCGCTTCCTCAGCCTGTTCCGCTTCAACCTGCGCTACGTGCACACCAGCATCGAGGATGGCCAACTGGCCATCCGCCTGCGCGGGCCATGGCTGCACGTGATCCTCTTCGAGGTACCGCTGCTGGCCATCGTCAGCGAGGTGCGCAACCGCTACCGCTACCGTGAAGTGGTGCTGGAGCAGGTCGGCGAGCAGCTCTACCGCAAGCTCGACTGGCTCGCCGGCAACGCCAGCGCGGACGAACTGACGGAATTTCAGGTCGCCGACTTCGGCACCCGCCGGCGCTTCTCCTACCGCACCCAGGAAGAAGTCGTGCACATCTTGAAACGCGACTTCCCCGGCCGCTTCGTCGGCACCAGCAACGTGCACCTGGCCCGCGAATTCGACGTGAAGCCCATCGGCACCATGGCCCACGAATGGCTGATGGCGCACCAGCAGCTCGGCCCACGGCTGATCGACAGCCAGATCGCCGCGCTGGACTGCTGGGTGCGCGAGTACCGCGGCCAGTTGGGCATCGCGCTGACCGACTGCATTACCATGGACGCCTTCCTCAGCGACTTCGACCTGTACTTCGCCAAGCTCTTCGATGGCCTGCGCCACGATTCGGGCGATCCGCTGGTCTGGGCCGAGAAGGCCATCGCCCACTACCGCCGCCTGGGGATCGACCCGATGACCAAGACCCTGGTGTTCTCCGATGGCCTCGATCTGCCCAAGGCGTTGCAGCTCTTCCGTGCATTGCGTGGCAAGATCAACGTCAGTTTCGGCATCGGTACCAACCTGACCTGCGACATTCCGGGCGTGGAACCGATGAACATCGTGATCAAGATGACGGCCTGCAACGGCCACCCCGTGGCGAAGATTTCCGACACCCCGGGCAAGACCCAATGCCGCGACGAGAACTTCGTCGCCTACCTGCGCCATGTGTTCAAGGTGCCGGTGTAACCCTTTTCGCATCCGACCAGGAGCCCATCAGATGAAAGACAGACAGGCCGCCATCGCCAGAGAACTCAACGTGCAGCCGCCCTTCCAGTCCGACGCCGAGCTGCAGGCCGAGATCCAGCGGCGCATTCGCTTCATCCAGGACTGCCTGAAGGGTTCGGGGATGAAGACCCTGGTGCTGGGCATCAGCGGCGGCGTCGACTCGCTTACCGCCGGCATGCTCTGCCAGCGCGCCGTGGAGGGCCTGCGCGCCGAGACCGGCAACCAGGACTACCGCTTCCTCGCCGTGCGCCTGCCCTACAACGTCCAGGGCGACGAGCAGGACGCCCAGGACTCGGTGGACTGTATCGCCCCCGACGAACGCCACACCGTGAACATCGGCCCATCGGTGCAGGCGCTGGCAGCCGAAACCCAGGCGCTGGAAGGCCTGGCGCCAGCCACCCGCGACTTCGCCCTGGGCAACACCAAGGCGCGCATTCGCATGGTCGCCCAGTACACCATCGCCAACGCCCGCGCCGGCCTGGTGGTCGGCACCGACCACGCCGCCGAGGCGGTGATGGGCTTCTTCACCAAGTTCGGCGACGGCGCCTGCGACCTCGCCCCGCTCACCGGCCTGGTGAAGAACCAGGTGCGCAGCATCGCCCGCAGCCTGGGCGCGCCGGAGCATCTGGTGGAGAAGGTGCCGACGGCGGACCTCGAGGACCTCGCCCCCGGCAAGCCGGACGAGCATTCCCACGGCGTGACCTACAAGGAAATCGACGCCTTCCTGCACGGCCAGGAGGTCAGCCAGGAGGCCTTCGACATCATCGTCCGCACCTTCGAGAAGACCCGCCACAAGCGCGCCCTGCCGACCGCGCCGTAAGCAGTCTGCAACCAGCGGCGCGGGAGCGATCCCGCGCCGCCCGGCTCAATGCTGGGGAATGACGTAGCGCCAGATGGCGATGAAGTGCAGCAGGCTGCCGGCGATCACGAACAGGTGCCAGATGCCGTGCCAGTGGCGGAAGCGGCTGTCATAGGCGAAGAAGATGATGCCGATGGTGTAGAAGGCGCCACCGCCCACCAGCCAGGCGAAGCCCGCGCCGCCCAGCGCGCGGTACAGCGGGCCGATGGCGATCAGCACGATCCAGCCCATCACCGCGTAGATGATGATCGACAGCACCCGCGCCTCGGAGCGCGGCTTGATTTCCTGCAGCATACCGATCACCGCCATTGACCAGACGATGCCGAACAGCGTCCAGCCCCAGGGCCCTTTGAGCGTCACCAGACAGAACGGCGTGTAGCTGCCGGCGATCAGCAGGTAGATCGACAGGTGGTCGAGCTTGCGCAGGATGACTTTCGCCCGCCCCTGCACGCTGTGGTAGAGCGTCGAGATGCTGTAGAGCATGGTCAGCGTCGTGCCATACACCGCCACGCTGACGATGCGCAGTGGCTCACCGACCAGGCTGGTGGCCACCAGCAGCCAGATGCCGCCCACCAGCGCCAGCACTGCGCCGATCAGATGGGTCCAGGCGTTGAAGCGTTCACCGTGGTACATGGGTCCCCCGTTGCGATTTCAAGCAGGAACACCCTAGCGCCCTTTCGTGAAATAAAAAGCGTGAAATGAAAAGCCCGACCATGGGTCGGGCTTTTCGTGTACCGGTTTTCCCTTTCTCAGGAAGCCCGGATCATTTCAGGGACAGGGTGCCCTTCATCATGGCCGAGTGGCCCGGGAAGGAGCAGAAGAAGGTGTACTGCTCGCCTTCCTTCAGCTTGGAAACATCGAAGGTCACCGAGTCCTTCTCGCCGGAACCGATGATCTTGGTGTGGGCGATTACGCGGGTGTCGCCATCCTTCACGTAGTTCTTGTCCAGACCGGCGGCCATGCCATCGGTCACCACGCCCTGCATGTCGGCGGCGGTGGTCAGCACCCAGTTATGGCCCATGACGTTCTTCGGCAGGCTGCCCGGGTGGGACAGATTGACGGTGAAGGTCTTGCAGCTCTTGTCGACGCTGATGGCGTTGGTGCTGAACTGCATCTGGTCGTTGCCCTGGATATCCACGGAGCATTCGGCGGCCAGTAGCGGGGCACTGAACAGGCCAAGCAGGGATACAGCAGCGAGTTTACGGAACATACAAGCCTCCTAGGCAGGTTGGGCGGAGAATCCTAAAAGGGAAGACTGCCGGATCGGCGATCCGGTTCCCCTGATCCAAATCAACAGCCCACTGGCGAATGGCCACGGGCGAAGCCTGGAACTGTCTATCAGGCCGATCCACATCTTCAACGAGGCAGATCAGCGCACCCCGCCTAGCATAGACGCCACACCCCGGCCCAACAGGAGTTCGCGCCATGAATCGGTACCCGTTGTTACAAAAACTGCTGGCATGCTACGCCCTGGCGTCGTGCGCCGGAGGCTGCGGGCTGGTGGAATTGGAGTAGGACTTTTCGGACTTGGTCGCTGCTCGGACTGCCGCTACCCTGACGGCCTGCAAAACGAGGAGTGATCCATGACCTTGCGTTCCATCTGCGTGTTCTGCGGTGCCAGCCCCGGCGCCACCCCGATCTACCAGGAAACAGCCGAAGCCCTGGGCCGCTATCTCGCCGAAAACGGCATCCAACTGGTCTATGGCGGTGGCGCCGTCGGCCTGATGGGTATGGTCGCCAACGCGGCGCTGGCCGCCGGCGGCGAAGTCATCGGCATCATCCCGCAGAGCCTGAAGGATGCCGAAGTCGGCCACCACGGCCTCACCCGCCTGGAAGTGGTGGATGGCATGCATGCGCGCAAGGCACGCATGGCCGAACTGAGCGATGCCTTCATCGCCCTGCCCGGCGGCCTGGGCACCCTGGAGGAACTGTTCGAGGTCTGGACCTGGGGCCAGCTTGGCTACCACGGCAAGCCACTGGGCCTGCTGGAGGTGAACGGCTTCTTCGACCCGCTGCTGACCTTCCTCGACCATCTGGTGCAGGAGCGCTTCGTCCGCCAGCCGCACCGCGACATGCTGCAGCGAGCCGACTCGCCGGCTGCGCTGATCGAGGCCCTCGCCGCCTGGAAGCCCCTGGCCGCGCCGAAATGGGTGGATCGCACGCCAACCTGACCCGCGACTACCAGCAGTGCTCCGCGGCCGCGCCACGGAGCCCGCTGCTGGCCAGTGTCAGTACCCCGCAGCCGTCCCGCGCCATCGCCCCCTCCGGCACGGCCTGGAGGACATAACTCGAGTCCTCGGGCGCTTTGGCGAAGCTCAATCGATACTGCACCGGCGCGCCGTCACGTGGCGCGATGGTGAACGGCAGCACTGCGCCGACGTACGAACCTCGGCTCGTGTAGAAGCGCTCCAGATATTGGGCCAGCTCCATCAGCGACTTCTCCGCGTCCGTGCGTCGTACTCGCTGGATGTGCTCCTGGTAAACCGGCAAGGCAACGCTCGCCAGGATGCCGATCAACGCCACGCCGACCAGCAGTTCCACCAACGTGAAACCGTCACTGCGTTCACTGCACCGTTTCATCTCAGCGTGACTCCCACCAGCCCCTGCGTTCGCTGCCATGGGGCAGCTCGACCGTTCGTACCTGCGGACGCCCTTCCCGATCGAGGGTTGAAACGCGCAGGTCGCCGTTCCCATCGGAGCGCACCAGTGCGCCGCTCCCTTGATCACTCTCGCTATCGCCCGCCAGGTCCGCCAGAGGGGCATTCAGGGCGCCGCCATCGTCCAAATCCAGTGCGATGGAGCGGTGCAGGAAAGGATCGCCACAAGGGTCGTCGCCCGGCCTGAGCAGGTTGAACAGCGCGAACTGCCCATCGCGCAGCTGTGGCTGTTCGATCACCCGCGTGCCGTCGGCGGGCAAGTCGAGGTACCAGCCGTGGCTGCCGCTGCCCGGCGGGCTGGACGACGGGCCCTGGCGCGGCGCTTGAAGCTGCGAACGTCCGGCGATGGGGCGGCCCTCGTCCAGCACGCCGTAGAGGCTCTCCACCTCCTGGCGCAGCGGCGGCTCACTGTCGCCGACCCGATAGAGACGCCCGGTGCCAACGATCAGCCGAACCTGCCCGTTTCGATCCAGCGCCGCGGCCACGGGTGCGGAAATACCCTGCGCCGCCCCTCTCGGTGCCTGCGCGCGGAACAGTGGTTTGCCTGCCAGCGAAGAGGGGATCACTGAGTCACGCCCGTCCTCACCGGCCAGGTCCACGCGCCAGAGATTGCCGCGGCTATCGCCCACGTAGAGCCGATTGGCGGTCACGTCGCCGACGCTGCTGATCGCCGTCACGGCCCCCAGGTCTCCGGCGCCGGGCAGGCTGATGCGTTTGAGCAGGCGGCCATCCGCCGCATCGAGCAGCCAGATGTCCCCGCCCTGCCCTTCAGGCTCCCGAGCCCCGGAGGAAACGATCACCACGAAGCGTCCCGAACCCAGCGCGACCAACGCCGGGCGGCCAAGCGTGTAACCGAGGTCCGGGTGAGTGAACTCCCACAGCACGCTGCCGGGCTGCACGGCCTGCGGATTGGTGACGTCCAGCGCGAACACGCTCCGCCCGCCAGCGCCAGTGCTTCCCACCAGCAAGGTCCGCCACTGCCCGGCAACCCACGCATTGCCGACGCTGGGCGACCCATCCACGTAGAAACGATGGGCATAGCCCGGATCGGCCAGCTCGCGCAGATGAGCGAAGATGGCCGCCGGCACATAGGCGAACAACTCCCTGCCATCGCTGGCATCGAAGCCATGCAACATGCCGTCGTTGGCGCCCACGGCCACCAGTGGTGTCCGCTCGCGGTAGGTGGCGCTGTCGAGGAACTCCCGGTAGGTGCTTCCCAGCGTTCGTCCCTCGCCCAGCGCCAGCGACAACGAGCCATAGGGCTGGGCGTCATGCCACGAATGGACGGGCCGGGAATTCACGATGTCGCCCAGCCGACCGCGCCGCTGACGATACGGCAGGGTGCCGTCCAGCCCATTGCGCTCCAGTGCCCTCGAGCCCCGCAGGAAAGCCAGCAACGCCGGGCCATCGGTCGGTTCGACACCCAGCCTGCGACGTTGCTCGTCGTCGAGGGCGCTCCAGATGAATGGCACACCTTGCCGTGCGACCGCCGCACCCTCGCTCTGCACGGGCCGCACGGTGAGGATGTTGCGCGATGTCAGTTGAGCCTCCGTCAGGCGGTCCAGCCCTTCGGCGGCGGACCACACGAGCTGCTGATCGCGCCAGAGCGACAGGTCGCCGCTCCAGAACTTCGGCTCCAGCGCCGCACTGAAAAGCTCGCCGGCTCCACCGCCATGGCTGAGGTTGCCGATGCTCTCCCGTTCAGCATTGGCCGCATGTGCGAAGGCCTGCTTCAGTTCTGCGCGCAACGCTTGGGGCGCGGAAAGCAGGAAGAGATTGGCGGGACGACCTGCCGGTCCTTTCCACCAGGACTCGGCCAGCGGCGCGACGTGCTCGTCACGATAGTCCTGTGGCGCCAGGAATCCGCCGTACTTCGTCGCCAGCCAGAGCGCGTCATCGACGTGCGGCGCGTAGCCCGGTGAGGCCAGCCAGTAAGTGGACGCACTCTGCCGGCCCGGCAGCTCGGGACGCAGATCGCCCACATGGGTGTCATACGCAAGGCCTGCGAGAGCAAGGGCCGCCCCGGAACGTGACGCTCCCTCGAGAATCGCCACGCGTTGCGCGGCGCGCTTCAAGTCCACACGGGGGTCATCGGCGGCGAGGCCGGCGAGCGATTCACCCACGTTCCCCGATCCATCGCTGCCCACACCAAGAATTGCATTGCGCTGGCAGGCATAGATCAGCGGGTCCACGTGTCCGCTTTCCTGGCTTCCGAGGTAGCGCGTGGCGGCATGGAACAGCTCGCCAACATCGTCGAACGTCCGCGGCTGAATCTCGTCGAAGCGGTTCAGGTAGTTGATGGCACCACCGCCCCGACCCGTGGCGTCGGGCGCTTCGGCAAAGAATCGGTCCACGAAGACGCCCGTGCGTGGCGACCACTCCGCCTCCGGGTTAACTCGACCATCATCCAGCTGCGGCCCGACGAATTTCTGCGGCACACGCAGTGCGGCAAGCGCCTCGGCGGCGCTGCTGGAGCGTCCGAAAACGCTGAATCGCAGCCCCTCCGAAAACTGCTGCAGCAGCCCTTCGGGCTTGAAGTGCGCACCGTAGCGCTGGCAGTTGTCCTCGAGTTGCCCGTCGACACAGACCTGCACTCGCACGGGTATCCGGTAGCTCCTTGGCGGCTCCAGCAGCGCACCAGGCTCGAAGTCCTGCGGCTCCCCGGGAAACTCCGGACTGCGGCTGAGCAACAGGCTGCGGTCCTGCCCTGCGATGCGGATGTACAGCGGGAAACCACTGTATGGCGTCGCGCCCCCGACGTGTTCGGCAGGCACGCCGCGGTCGGGGAAGGATGCGTCGCTCGCCAGGTTCCTGCCCTTCTGCAACACCGTGGTGTCGGCACTGTCGATCAGTCGATCGCCGCCAGTCATCACGGCGCGAAAGACATCGACGGCCTGCGCGCTGGCCCAATTGAGAAAATTGCCGCTCCAGGCGCGCGAACAGGCATGTCCGACTGCCGCCCCGGACGGCTGAAAGTAGCGTTCCGCCGGGCGGAAGGCATAGCACTTCTCCGCGTCGAAATAGCCGATGTAGGCCTCTCCCGGGGCGTAGACCGTGGCCGGATTGGCTGCCGCCGCAGTCGCCGCGTGCGCAGTCGAAGGCAGCACCACCAGGTTGCCGGGAGCGCCGCTGCCGATCTGCAACGGCGTCTGGCTGACCGGGCCGGCTTCTGCCGGGCAAGCGAGTACCAGCAATATCATCCCGGTGCAGAGCCACCCACATTCCATCGCCACCTCCCGGCGTCCTCAGCGAATCACGAAGATGCCGCCCAGTTTCGCGTGCGAAACCGGCTCGCCCGAAGGCTGGCGACGTTGGCCGTAGCCGACCGCACTCACCTCGATGGCCACGCCGTAGGTCGAAAGGCCCTTGCCGACCTCCAGCCCCTCGCTGTTCAGCGCACGCAGAAACTTCAGTCGATAGGCCGGCTTGCGTGCCGGCGGCACGGCATCGGCGACCGGATCGCTCCACTCGATCTCCGCGCCGACATCGTAGGCGGCAATGTCGGCGCCCATTCGCCGGTAGACCTCCTGGCCAGCCAGTTCCCCGGCCCGCAACGCCGCTTCCGCGCCCTGGAACGCCACCTGCCGATCACGCAGGTTGCCGGCCATGCGTTCCTCCAACTGCGCCATGCGCAAGCCTGCAAGACCAACGATCGTCAGCAGCAACAGCATGACCAACGAGACCAGCAGCACCGCGCCGCCCTGGGACTGATTACGCATCGTCATGACCCTCTTCATGGCGCGACATTGCGTAGCGCCGTTGTGCTGCCCATCGCACGGCGCAGCCGGCGCTCCGCGTCCAGCGGCAGCGTCCGCCCGTCAAAGACCAGGCTCGTCGGAACCTCGTCGACACCTCGCGCCTGACTCTGCAGCAGGAGATTGACGCGCACCGTGCGCACCGTGCGCCATTCACCAGCGGACATTTCCCGCGCGGCCTTGTAGGCGGTGACCACGCTTGCGTCGCCCGCGGCCACGCCATAGCGCAGGCTCAGGCCGGCAACGCCGGAAACCAGTTCGCTGGTTTGCGCGACCCCGCTGTTCTCGCTGTTGTCGGTGACGAACAATCCGGGATTGCCATCCACGCCACGGCCAATCCAGTAAATGAGGTAGCGGTAGGGATAGGCACGGGTCGCAGGCGGGAGGAAACGCTCCAGCGAGCGGTCCGCGACCAGCGCCGTCGCGCTTCCCGTGTTACGCACCAACAGGCACGACTGCTGATCGGAGATCAGGTAATAGGCGCCCGACGCCGCGCCACCTGCTGCGAGCGCCAAGGTACTGCCGGCGATCGCGCGTGCTTCGAGCGCGGGCTCGGTGGCGTACCGCAGCAGCAGGGCATCGGTATTCGCTACGCGCCCGGAGGGCACCCAGGCCGGTGTCGGCATGCCACTGCCGAATCCTTCCACGCCCGATTTCTCCAGCGCGTACTGCGCACTGGCGGAACCGCTGGCATTCACCAGGCCGCCGGAACAGGCGCCGATGAAGCCGGCGTTGCGCAAGTCCTGCCCGATGCTCTCCAAGGCGAAGCGCCCGCCCTCCTGCAGTTCGGACAAGGCAACGGCGGACTGATAGCTGCGCTTGCTGGCGAGCACGACATGGATGACGCCAACCAGCAGTACGAGGCTGAGCGCCATCGCGATCAGCAATTCCACCAGCGAGATGCCGTGCTGCGCGGACGGGCGCATGTCACAGTCCCGCGTGAAAAGTGAAGATTTCCCATGACTCGCCGCTGTCAGTCAGGCGTCGACGGGCACGACCATCGTCCCAGCGCACGGCAATGATCGCGCTGTACAAGTCGCCGTTGCGCACCACCCGCACCGATCCGCTGCCCGTTCCGCCAAGCGCTTCGCAGACGCTGCCAAGCCATTGGCTGAGGTCGAGCTGGGCGCGTGTCGAGCCGGACAGCGACGGGCATCCGCCAGCCGTTGCGCTGAAGCCTGTGTCATAGGAACCGGCACGCGCGGCAACGGGATTGGCGCGCAGCAGTTCGGCCATCTCGCTGGCCAGCCAGGAGGCCTGGGAGCGCTGCAGCGAGCTGTAGTTGGCGGCGATGCCGACGTTCTGCAACCCCGCCAACCCGAGCAGGCCGATGGAAAGAATGACGAGCGAAACCAGCAGCTCGATCAAGGTGAATCCCTTGCCCCGCAAGCGGCTGTCCATGCGTAACGCCTCGCCGGTGATGGGTCGTTCTGCAAGAGTGCAGGGCCATTCACGGCAAGGTCAGCCAGACCGGTTCCGGGAGTTTCCAGGGAAAATTCCTCCGGCAAACCATGATCGGACGGGGTGTTCGGAAGACGCGCAAGCAATCGTGCCGCTCATCCACAAGAGCCTGCCACCGATCCCGCCGAACGCGATTTCCAGCGCAGAAATGCAAAGGCCACCTCGCGGTGGCCTTTCTTCTGCATGGGGCTCGTCAGCTCCCCGATTGCTGCACGATTACCGTCTGCGCCGGCATCGGCGCCGGGAAGTCGGTGCCGAGCGCTTCCTTGATGGTGCGGTTGGTATCGAAGTAGACCTGCCAGTAGGCGTCGTTATGGCAGTACGGACGCACCGCGAGCACCGGGCCGACCAGGTTGAACTCGAGGATCTCCACGTCCACCGGCGGATCGCTCAGCACATTGGGAACCGCCGCGATGCGCTGCTTGAGGACGGCGGCGGCGGCCTGCCAGTCGGCGGCGCCGGAGAGCTGGGCTTTGAGATCCACGCGGCGGAAGGGGTTATGAGTGAAGTTCTGGATGTTGTCGCTGAAGATCTTGTTGTTGCCCACCAGGGTCAGGACGTTGTCCGGGGTGTTGATCGCGGTGGCGAACAGACCGATTTCCTTCACGGTGCCGGTCACACCGCCGGCGCAGATGAAATCGCCAACCTTGAAGGGCCGCAGCACGATGATGAAGCCGCCGGCCGCCAGATTGGCCAGCAGGCCAGACCAGGCCATGCCGATGGCCAGGCCGATGGCTGCGATGAGCGCCGCGAGGCTGGTGGTCTGGACGCCAAAGTAGCCGAGGATGCCGACGACCAGAAGGATGTTCAGGGTGACGGTGATGAAGGACCCGACATAGCGCAGGACCGTGGGGTCGACGCTCTGTCGCGCCAGGGCTTTCTCGACCATGCCGACGGCGAAGCTGATCAGCCAGCGACCGAGTACCCAGAAGAGAATGGCTACGAGGATCTTCACACCGAACGCGAGCGCGTACTGCGAAACCGTCGCCCACAGTGCGTTGATCTTCTCCGTACCCACATTGATGATGTTCGTATCGTCCATGGAAGCGCACCTGCGAGAGAAAGGGACCAGATGAACGCTAGCACGGCCCCAGCGGTTTGCTCGTCGCAACGCGCAGCCCAGAGCCCTGGCGGGCTCCGGGCGGTTTCCCTCAGCAGTCGCCGGGCAGCGAGCTGATCCAGCGGTTGAGCATTTCCAGGCCTTCATGGTGCACGAGCGCGCGGCCCAGCTCGGGCATCATGTCGCCCGGTTTATCGCTGCCGACACGGTAGCTGAGCACGGACTTCTCGGGGCTGCCGGGGTGGATATCCTCCAGCCGTCCGCCCGTGCCGCCACCCGCCGCCACCGGTGGTTTGCAGATGCCATAGGCAATGGAAACCGGCGTATGCGGATCGAGGTACAGACCCGATGTGCGCGCCGCGCCTTTGGGGTTGTGGCAGTGCGAGCAGTTGGCATCGAGGTAGCTGCGCGCCTGCTTTTCCAGATCCTCACCAGGGCGCGGATGCCCCCACAGGGCGTTCTGCGGAACTTGCGCCAGCGCCGGCAGACCCTTGAGGAAGCCGCGCGCCTGCCAGTGCTGCAGCTGGTTCTCGCTGCCGTCGGCGTAGGCGAAGTCCTTGTTCAGGTGACGCGCCTTGGGCCCCAACGGCGCAATGCCGGCGCCCTTCTGCTCGGCGTGGCATTCGGAGCACTGGTTGGCGTCCGGGACTATGTAGGTGAAGGCGGTCTTCTTGCCGTCCTCGGCGGTCAGCTCCAGCGCCGGGCTGTCACCGGCCACTTCCAGGCGCGCCTCGCGCTGGTCGGCGTCCCAGACATAGGGCAACGCGGCCCAGCCGTCTTTCTGCCGCACGAGCACGCGGGTTTCCACCAGATGAACACGGGACATGTCCAGGCCGACCTTGGGATCGCGGTCGTCCTGGCTGTTCTGCAACAGGTTGCCCTGGGCGTCCTTCGGGTAATAGAAGGTCTTGGTCAGTACGGTGCCGACGGGGTAGTCGAAACGGTCCTCGGCGTATTGCGCCGATTGGCCCTCGGGCATCCACACGGTGCGCAGCTTGTGCGCGTAGTCGGTGAACAGCGACGTGTTCAGGTCATAGGGCAACACCTCGGCGGCCGGCGTCAGGTGACCGTCCGCCAGGTGCAGCATGCCCCAGCCGCTGAGCTTTTCCGGGTAGTCGTCGCCGTCGGGCTGATAACGCGGCTTGCTCTCCTGCCCGCACCCGGCCACCGCAGCGGCCAGGGCGAGCGACAACAGGAACGAAGCGGGTTTCATCATGCCTTGTTGCCCTTTTCACCCAGGCCGGCCTGCTCGATCTTCGGCAGCGGCTTTAGCTTGCACTGGTGCGAGCTGATGTCGGTGCTGATGTTCTTGTAGCCGTTGGGACCGTCGACGTTGACGATGCCGGCATTGCCGTTGTCGATGCAGATGGCCAGGGCTTCGGGCAGCTTGCCGTCGACCAGTTTCTTCTCGTTGAAGTAGCCGTCCCAGAGGATATCCGGCAGGTGCCCGGTGAGACCGAACTTGGCGACTTTCAGCGCCTTCAGCTCCAGGTGGTCAGGGCTGTCGCCGCCGGGTCCGAAGGTGTTGCCGTGAATGAAGATGCCTTCGGGATACGGGTCGAAGTTCGGCTGGGTAGCCTTCTGCGAATAGTTGGTGCTGAAGTAGCTGCTGATGATGACGTTGGCGGTTTTGTGGTTGCCGATCTTGTTGTTGAAGATCTCCACGTCGTCGTTGGAGTTCACCACCACGCCCGAGCCTGCCGGCACGCTGGCCACCGGGGTGCCCTTGTGGCCGAAGTTCTCGTGGTTGTTACCCTGCACGTCGTTGTCGAAGACGCGGGTGCCACGCCCCGGCTGCTGCAGGTTGGGCATGTTGAAGACGAGGATGCCGCCGGTGTTGTCGGTGGCGACGTTGTTGTACACGTCGGCGCCGATGGTGTTCTCGATCTCGATGCCGGCGACGTTGCGCTCGGCGCGGTTATTGCGCACCACCACGTTGCGCGACTGGCCGACGTAGATGCCCGAGTCGGAGGCGCCGATGGCGACGTTGCCTTCGAGCAGGGTGTTTTCGGTCTGCACCGGGTAGATGCCGTAGCCGCCGTTATCGGTGGAGGCGCCGTTGGTCCATTCGGTGCGGATGTTGCGGATGACGATGTTCTTGCCACCGATCACCTTCAGGCCATCGCCCTTGGTGTCCTCGATGGCGAGGCCTTCGATGGTGAAGTCCGAGGCGTCGACGAACAGCCCCTCGGCGCCAGCCTTCTGGTTCTTGAAGTTGAGGATGGTCTTGTCCATGCCGGCGCCACGGATGGTCACGCCGTCCACCTTCAGGCTCAGGCTGCGGTCCAGGTGGTAGGTGCCGGCGGGAATATCGATGACATCGCCGGTCTTGGCCTTGATCAGGCGCGCCTGCAAGTCCTTCTGGAAGTCGCTGCTGACGGCGGCGGTGGGCTTGTCGCCTTCGCCGCAGGCGGCCAGTGCAACGGAGAATGCGAGAAGAGAGAGGGTAGCGAGACGCATGGCGGGCTCCGGTCTTGTTTTTATGATATGGAACTATCGTACCAAATAAAGCCGAGAATACTCCTACATCCCGCGCCACGCCAGCCCCTCAGTCACTTCGCACTTTGATTGATTGACGTCACGGCTTCGCGCCGGCGGATCGGGATGATCTGCGCTTCCAACCCAAGGAGTGCACGGATGAGCTTCATGCCCTGGAACGACGAGTTCGTGATTGGAATCGAGCGGATCGACGAGCAGCACCGCTGGCTGGTCGACCTGACCAACGCGCTGTATGACCGCCTGCGCGGCCTGGACGACCAGGGCCCGCCAATGGGCGAACTGCTGGAGCAACTGGTGGAATACACGATGAACCATTTCATCGTCGAGGAAGTGCTATTCCAGCGCCTGGGCTATCCCGAGGAGGAGGCGCACAAGGCCGAGCACGACCGCTTCAACCGGCAGATCATCGACCTGCTGTACCGCCACGAGGACGGCGAAGTGGTATCGGTCGAGGCGCTGGAGCTGCTCAAGGGCTGGCTGACCCACCACATCCTGAAGGTGGACAAGGCCTACGTCGGCTTCTTCCATGAAAAAGGCGTGACCGCCTAGCAGCGGTCACGCCTTTTCGAAGGCTCAGCGCCGGACGATCAGCGCGGAATATTCGGCTGGCGCTTGGTGGTGCGCTTCTTGCCCTTGGCGTAGCCGGTCGCCTTGTCCTCGGCAGCCTTGTTCCACGGCTTGGAGCCATCGCTGGCGCGCGGCGGCAGGCCGGTGTGCTGGGTCAGCAACGGCTTGCCGGCCTTCTTGCTGCCCACCGGGGTGGAGTTCTTGCGGCGCGCGCTCTGGTAGCCGCTGTCGCCGGTCGGCTGGTGCGTGGGAATGAGCTGGTGCTTGCCGTTGCCGATCAGATCGGCGCGGCCCATTTCCTTCAGGGCCTCGCGCAGCATCGGCCAGTTGTTCGGGTCGTGGTAGCGCAGGAAGGCCTTGTGCAGGCGGCGACGACGCTCGCCCTTGACGATCTCCACACCATCGCTCTTGTAGGTGACCTTGCGCAGCGGGTTCTTGCCCGAGTGGTACATGGCCGTGGCGGTGGCCATGGGCGAC
Organism: Pseudomonas sp. PDNC002; assembly: GCF_016919445.1. Taxonomy (NCBI): domain Bacteria; kingdom Pseudomonadati; phylum Pseudomonadota; class Gammaproteobacteria; order Pseudomonadales; family Pseudomonadaceae; genus Pseudomonas; species Pseudomonas sp. PDNC002. Next base: position 360,696 of record NZ_CP070356.1, read on the forward strand.
GGGTAGAAGGCCTGTACCTGGTCGGCGCGGAAACCGCTGCGCTTGAGCCACAGGGCGAGGTTCATCATGTCCTCGTCGCTGGTGCCCGGGTGCGCGGCGATGAAGTACGGGATCAGGTACTGCTCCTTGCCCGCCTCCTTGGAGAACTTCTCGAACATCCGCTTGAAGGCATCGTAGCTGCCGATGCCCGGCTTCATCATCTTCGACAGCGGACCTTCCTCGGTGTGCTCCGGGGCGATCTTCAGGTAGCCGCCGACGTGGTGCGTCACCAGCTCCTTGACGTACTCCGGGGATTCCACGGCCAGGTCGTAGCGCAGGCCCGAGGCGATGAGGATCTTCTTCACCCCCGGCAGGTCGCGGGCGCGGCGGTACAGCTGGATCAGCGAGGAATGGTCGGTGTTGAGGTTCTCGCAGATACCCGGCCAGACGCAGGACGGCTTGCGGCAGTGACGCTCGATCTCCGGGTCCTTGCAGGCGATGCGGTACATGTTCGCGGTCGGGCCGCCGAGGTCGGAGATGACGCCGGTAAAGCCCGGCACCTTGTCACGGATTTCCTCGATCTCGCGGATGATCGAGTCTTCCGAGCGGTTCTGGATGATCCGGCCTTCGTGCTCGGTGATGGAGCAGAAGGTGCAGCCGCCGAAGCAGCCACGCATGATGTTCACCGAGAAGCGGATCATCTCGTACGCCGGAATCTTCTCGCCGCCATACGCCGGGTGCGGGACGCGCGCGTACTGCAGGCCGAAGACGTAGTCCATTTCCTCGGTGGTCAGCGGAATGGGCGGCGGGTTGAACCATACGTCGGTCTCGCCGTGGCGCTGGACCATCGCACGGGCGTTGCCCGGGTTGGTTTCCAGGTGCAGCACGCGGTTGGCGTGGGCATAGAGGACCGGATCGCCCTTCACCTTCTCGAAGGACGGCAGGCGGATCACCGTGCGCTCGCGGGTCAGCTTCGGGTTGGGCAGCAACTGCACCACCTTGGCTTCGTTCGGATCGTCCTGCGGGCCCTTGCCCTGCTCGATCGCGCAGGCGGCGGTGTCCTGGGTGTTCACGTAGGGGTTGATGATCTTGTCGATCTTGCCCGGGCGGTCGATGCGGGTGGAATCCAGCTCGAACCAGCCTTCGGGGGTGTCGCGACGGACGAACGCGGTGCCGCGCACGTCGGTGATCGACTCGATGGACTCACCGGCGGACAGGCGCTGGGCCACTTCGACCACAGCGCGCTCGGCGTTGCCGAACAGCAGGATGTCGGCCTTGGCATCCATCAGGATCGAATGGCGGACCTTGTCCTGCCAGTAGTCGTAGTGCGCGATGCGGCGCAGCGAGGCCTCGATGCCGCCGAGGACGATCGGCACGCCCTTGTACGCCTCACGGCAGCGCTGGCTGTAGACCATGCTGGCACGGTCCGGGCGCTTGCCGGCGTTGCCGCCTGGGGTGTAGGCGTCATCGGAACGGATCTTCCGATCGGCGGTGTAGCGGTTGATCATCGAGTCCATGTTGCCGGCGGCGACGCCGAAGAACAGGTTCGGCTTGCCCAGCTTCATGAAGTCGTCTTTCGACTGCCAGTCCGGCTGGGCAATGATCCCGACGCGGAAGCCCTGGGCTTCCAGCAGGCGACCGATGATGGCCATGCCGAACGACGGATGGTCGACGTAGGCATCCCCGGTGACAATGATGATGTCGCAGGAATCCCAGCCCAGCTGATCCATCTCTTCCTTGCTCATAGGCAGGAACGGCGCCGGGCCGAAACACTCGGCCCAGAACTTGGGATAGTCGAACAACGGCTTGGCGGCTTGCATCACGGGCACCGGGTATCTCTAAGTAGGTATCGCGGAAAAACGCGGGCGCGGAATATAGCACAAAAAGTGTACAAATCCGACTAGTGAGCTCAGATTTAGCCGGCGATCTAACCGGCACACGGTAGATTGCCAATGCCATCATCTGGCTATACTTCAGCCACTATCCGCAGTACGCCTGGCCATCCCGCCAGGCCAGGGAGTGCCTGTCGTGCGTCGTGCCTTCGTGCTGTTGCTCACCCTGCTGTTCTGCCACACGGCGCTCGCCTTCGAGCTGGACGACAAGGCCAGCGGCGCGTGGCTCAATGATCACCTGGAATTGCTGCAGGAGCGCGACGGCCCACTGACGCTGGACGCCGTGCGGTCCAGCCGCGACTTCGTGCCGGCCAATGGCCGTACCAGCGTCGGCCAGAGCCCCGACGGCTGGTGGCTGCGCCTGGACCTGGATCGCCAGGCAACGCCGCTGGGCGGCTGGTGGCTGGAAGTGGACGCGGTCAATCTGCAGGACCTTCGCGTCTATCTACCGGACTCGGAAGGCGGTTACCGCGAGGTGCTTTCCGGCGAGGCCGTGCCCTTTGCCCAGGGCCGCGACCGCCAGTACCGCCGGCCGCTGTTCCACTTGCCCGAAGGTATTGGCCCGGTGCGCCTCTATGCGCGCGTCCAGGACCCCGCCGGCAACTCCTTCCCGCTGCGCATCTGGTCGCTGGACGACCTGCAGGAACACCGCGCCGACACCAACCTGTTCCTCGGCGTGATCTACGGCCTGATCGCCGCGCTGCTGCTGTACAACCTGTTCATCCTGCTGACCCTGCGCGACCCGGCGTACTTCTGGTACGTGCTGACCACCGCCAGCGCGCTGCTCTTCAGCCTGGGCATGACCGGGCATGGCTTCGAGTATTTCTGGCCGGACCATCCGGTGCCCTGGTGGCTGGACCGCATCACGCTGCCCTCGTTCTGGGGCCTGTGCGTGCACCGCTTCACCATCACCCTGCTGCAGACTCGCCGGCACGTGCGCTGGTCGCACTGGCTGCTGAACCTCAACTGCGTGCTGTACGTGCTGACCATCGCCCTCGGAGCCCTGCAACTGCGCGGCCCCGCCGGCTGGATGCTGGTCGTCATCACCCTAATCGGCGTCCCGGCAGCACTCGGCGGCGCCGTGGTGCGCTGGCGCCAGGGTTCGTTCCCGGCCTTCCTCTACATGCTCGGCTTCGGCCTGGTGCTGACCAGCGTGAGCATCTCGGTAATGCGCGCCACCGGCGTAGTGCAGCCCTCGCCATTGACCTCGTACATCTTCCCCATCGCCGTGGCCATGGAATCGGTACTGTTCTCCTTCGCCCTCACCTCGCGCATCCAGGGCCTCAAGCGCGAGCGCGCCGTGGCACTGGAGCAGGCCGACCGCGAAAAGAGCGCACGCCTGACGCTGATGCAGAGCGCGCAGCATGACCTGGCCAAGGCCGTCGCCGAGCGCACCGCCGAACTGACCCAGAGCAATCAGCTACTGCGCGAACGCGAAGTGCAGCTGCAACACGCCGCGCACTACGACCCGCTCACGGGCCTGCCGAATCGCCGCTACCTGGTGGAACACGCCGAACACGCACTGAACCATGCCCAACTGAACGGCGAAACCCTGGCACTGATGCTGATCGACCTCGACCACTTCAAGCCGATCAACGACAGCCACGGTCATGACGCCGGTGATTTCATGCTGCAGAACGTCGGCAACCGCCTGCGCCAGTGCGTGCGCGGCAGCGATTGCGTGGCGCGCCTGGGCGGAGACGAATTCGCCGCGCTGATTGCCGGCCCGGATGCCGAAGGACACGCCAAGGAGATCGCCTGCCGCATCCTCAACGAACTGTCGCGGCCGGTGAAGTTCGACAGCCTGGAGCTGCGCGTCACGCCGAGCATCGGCGTCGCCATCTATCCCAGCCATGCCATACAGTTCAGCAAGCTCTACAAGGCCGCGGACCAGGCGCTCTACGAAGTAAAGGGCAACGGCCGGGCGAGCTATGCCATCGCCAGCGAAAGCAGCGGCGAGACCAGCGAGCTCTGGCTGGAAAGCTAATGGCTGGAAAGCGAAGACCGCGTCTGATCAGCTGCGATAGCGGCGCGGCACGCGGGCGGTGACCTTGGTCAGCAGCTCGTAGCCAATGGTCCCCGCATGGGCTGCCACCTCATCCACTGGCAAGTTGACGCCCCACAGCTCGACGCGATCGCCCACGGCGGCATTCGGCAGGTCGGTGAGATCCACCGCCAGCATGTCCATCGAGACGCGCCCGGCCAGGGGCACGCGCTGGCCCTCGACCAGGACCGGCGTACCGGCCGGCGCATGGCGCGGATAACCATCCGCATAACCGCAGCTCACCGTACCGATACGCGATGGTCGCTCGGCCACCCAGGTGGCGCCGTAACCGACGCTGTCGCCGATCTCCACATTGCGCACGGCGATCAGCTGGGCCTCAAGGCTCATGGCCGGGCGCAGACCCAGTTCGGCAGCGCCGATGTCGGCGAAGGGCGTGGCGCCATAGAGCATGATGCCGGGGCGAACCCAGTCCATATGCGCGGCAGGAATAGTCAGGACGGCGGCCGAGTTGGCCAGCGAGCGCTGGTCGAAATCCAGATCCAGCATGCTGAGGAAGCAGGCCACCTGGTCTTCGGTCAGCTCGTCGCCGCGCACATCGGCGTTGGCGAAGTGGCTCATCAGGTTCAGCTCGGCCACCTGCGGCGCCTGACGCAGGCGCGGATGCCAGTCACGCAGCGCATCCGCCGAGAAGCCCAGGCGGTGCATTCCCGAATCCAGCTTCATCCACACGTTCAGCGTCGTCGGCAGTTGCGCGGCGAGCAGCGCCTTGGCCTGCTCCGGCCCCTGCACTGCCACGTCCAGGCGCAGTTGGGCGGCAATCAGGTATTCCGCCGGCTCGAAACAGCCTTCCAATAGCAGGATGCGCGCGCCGGCGTGCAGGGCGCGCACCTCGGCGGCCTCCTCCAGACAGGCCACCGCGAAGCCGTCGGCCTCGTCGTGCAGGCAGCTCACCACTTCCCGCGCACCGTGCCCGTAGGCGTTCGCCTTGACCACCGCAAAGGCCTCGCGCCCGGGCGCGCAGCGCTTGGCGACGGCGTAGTTGTGGCGAATGGCGGCTAGATCGACGTAAGCGACGAGCGGGCGCATGGCGGCCTCTGCAATGAAAACGGGCGCCTATCTTAAGGCGCCCGTCGGTCACGCGGAATGCGGCATCGTTACTCGTCTTCGAAGTTGTACATGCCGGGCGCGAGGTTCTCGAAGCGGCTGTAGCGGCCGAGGAAGGCCACGCGCACGGTGCCGATGGGACCGTTACGCTGCTTGCCGAGGATGATCTCGGCGACGCCCTTGAACTCGGTCTCCGGGTGATACACCTCGTCTCGGTAGACGAACATGATCACGTCGGCGTCCTGCTCGATCGCTCCAGATTCGCGCAGGTCGGAGTTCACCGGGCGCTTGTTCGGGCGCTGCTCCAGCGAGCGGTTGAGCTGGGAGAGCGCAACCACCGGGCAGTTGAACTCCTTCGCCAGCGCCTTGAGCGAGCGGGAGATCTCGGAGATCTCGTTGGTCCGGTTGTCACCGGCGGAGCCAGGAATCTGCATCAGCTGCAGGTAGTCGACCATGATCAGGCCGATCTCGCCGTGCTCTCGGGACAGACGGCGGGTACGCGCGCGCATTTCCGAGGGCGAGATACCGGCGGTGTCGTCGATGAACAGCTTGCGATCGTTGAGCAGGTTGACCGCCGAAGTCAGTCGCGGCCAATCCTCATCGTCCAGCTTGCCCGTACGCACCTTGGTCTGGTCGATGCGCCCGAGCGAGGCGAGCATACGCATCACGATGGAGTCGGAGGGCATCTCCAGGGAATACACCAGGATGGCCTTGTCGCTGCGCATCAGGGCGTTCTCCACCAGGTTCATGGCGAAGGTGGTCTTACCCATGGACGGTCGACCGGCCACGATGATCAGGTCGGACGGCTGCAGACCGCTGGTCTTCTCGTCCAGATCGGTGAAGCCCGTGGAAATACCGGTCAGCGCGTCCGCGGTATTGAACAGGTGGTCGATGCGGTCGATGGTCTTGACCAGGATGTCGCCGATTCCCACCGGACCGCCGCTCTTGGGACGCGCTTCGGCGATCTCGAAGATCTTGCGCTCGGCTTCGTCGAGCACTTCGTTGGCGCTGCGCCCTTCGGGGTTGAAGGCGCTGTCGGCGATGTCGCTGCTGATGCCGATCAACTGCCGCAGGGTGGCGCGCTCACGGATGATGTTGGCGTAGGCCTTGATGTTCGCCACGGAGGGCGTGTTCTTCGCCAACTCGGCGAGATAGGCAAGGCCGCCTACCTGGGACAACTGGCCTTCGCGCTCGAGCATCTCGGAGAGCGTCACCACGTCGATCGGCTGGTTGCCTTCGGCGAGCTTGTAGACGGCGCGGAAGATCAGGCGATGGTCATGGCGGTAGAAATCGCCATCGGACACGGCGTCGGAGACGCGTTCCCATGCATTGTTGTCGAGCATCAGGCCGCCCAGCACCGCCTGTTCAGCTTCGATCGAGTGCGGCGGCACCTTGAGGGAAGCGGTCTGCAGGTCGTATTGCTCGGGAATGGTGATGTCGTTCATGGGCTCTTCGTGTTGGCTCTTCGTAGGAGAGAATCAAACGGCGGAAAAAACAAAGGGCACGGACCGAGATTCGGTGCCGTGCCCATTGTTAGCGGACAGCTTCGTACAGGCAAGCCGTGCGAAACGTCCTAGCGACGGATCGCTTACTCGGCGACTACAACCACGTGCAGGGTTGCATCAACATCCATGTGCAGTTGCACTTCGATGTTGTATTCGCCTACAGCGCGCAGGGCGCCGTCGGGCAGGCGAACTTCGCTCTTTTCCAGCGGGTAGCCGGCAGCCGAAACGGCGTCGGCGATGTCGCGGGTACCGATCGAACCGAACAGTTTGCCTTCGTCGCCAGCGTGGGCGCCGATAGTCACGATCAGTTCGGCCAGTTGGGCAGCACGAGCTTCAGCAACGGCTTTTTTCTCAGCAGCGGCTTTTTCCAGCTCTGCACGGCGCTCTTCGAAAGCAGCGACGTTGGCAGCGGTGGCAGCAGTGGCTTTGCCCTGCGGCAGCAGGTAGTTACGAGCGTAACCGCCCTTTACGTTCAGCTTGTCGCCCAGGTTGCCCAGTTTGGCGATCTTTTCCAGCAGGATGACTTCCATTTGAGTCTTACCTCTTAACTTTTAACCTTCACCGTTCGCAGCTTTCTGGCGCTTCGCCAGACGACCGCGAAAATCAAACAGACTGTCGACTACGGCGACAAGACAGATCACATTGCCCAGTACGAATACCAGCAGGTACAGCGGTGCCAGCCAGAAGCCCGGAAGCTTCTTCAGCGCGGCCAGGCCGTGCCCCAGTGCGATCCCGGCGAACAGCAGCGGGATCATGCACAGCGGCGCCAACATCGTGGCCGCGGGCCCTGCAAAGGGCAGTGCCACAACGCCAACCAACAGCGCGATGGCCGTGCCCGGCGACAGGCGCAAGGCGCGGAATTCGCTGCCAAACCCTTTCGGGTTGTACAGCACTGCTTGCCAATAACGCGCCAGCATCAGGCACAACAGGCTGATCGTCTGCAGCGAGGCTGCCATCAGGCCGGTGATGGTCGGAACCATCTCCGCCTGCAGGGCGGCCATCTGTTCCGGCGAAAGCTTGGCTTCGGCCAGAACCTGCGGCAGCGCCTTGCCGAATGCATCGGCAAGACCCACGACCAACCCGGCCGACACCGTGCTGAGCAGCAGCACGAACACCGCACCGAGCACAACGCTCGCCAGCATCACCTGGTTCCAGGACACCTTGCTGCGCAGAACCTGCGCCAGCACGGCACTACCCATCAGAACCAGACTTACGCTGGGGTCACCCAGGTACCACCAGGCCAGTGCCGGAAGCATCGCCCACACCAGGATGCCAAAGGCATCACCGGCGCCGCGGCGCAACAGCACCAGACTGCCTGCTGCGGCACCGAGCCAGAACAACGGCTGCAGTACCGCGGCTGCGACGACCACCAGGGTCGCCTGCATGCGGCCTCGCATGACAAATTCAGCCAATGCGCGCATGCGATCTATCCATCAATTCCAGTCGACTGCCCGATCAACGGCCGTGGCTGTCGGTGTAGGGAAGCAGGGCCAGGTAGCGGGCGCGCTTGATAGCGGTCGCCAGCTGACGCTGGTACTTGGCCTTGGTGCCGGTGATACGGCTCGGAACGATCTTGCCGGTTTCGGAAACGTAGGCCTTCAGGGTGTTGAGATCTTTGTAATCGATCTCTTTCACGCCTTCAGCGGTGAAACGGCAGAACTTACGACGACGGAAGAAACGTGCCATGTGTGTGGCTCCTCAATACTGGTCCGGGATTACTCGTCAGCGCTGTCGCGGCTATCATCGCCGTCAGCGGACTCGCCCTCGTTCGATTCGGGACGCTCACGGCGCTCACGGCGCTCGTTGCGGCTCTCTTCGGCCTTCAGCATTTCGGACTGGCCGGTAACGGCTTCGTCGCGACGGATGACCATGTTACGGATCACGGCGTCGTTGTAGCGGAAGTTGTCTTCCAGCTCTGCCAGGGCCTTGGCGGTGCACTCGACGTTCATCAGAACGTAGTGAGCCTTGTGCACGTTGTTGATGGCGTAAGCCAGCTGACGACGGCCCCAGTCTTCCAGACGGTGGACTTTGCCGCCGTCTTCTTCGATGGCCTTGGTGTAACGCTCGACCATGCCACCGACTTGTTCGCTCTGGTCCGGGTGAACCAGGAACACGATTTCGTAATGACGCATAAATGCTCCTTACGGATTGCAGCCTGCCGACTAAGCGGTCAGACAAGGAGTGAATGATTTTTTCCTTGCCGCTCGGAAGGACGCGCAAACGCCTGCCCGGACGACAAGGGCCGACATTCTAGAGAAGCGCGCCGGGTGGCGCAAGGAAAACTGGTGAAACTTTGAACAGCGCGAGGCGGCACAGGCCGCCTCGCGTGGGGACGTCAGGCGCCGGCCTTGAGCTGGCGCTGGCGGACGATCTCGAACAGGCAGACGCCGGTGGCCACCGAGACGTTCAGGCTGCTGACGCTGCCCTGCATCGGTAGCTTGGCCAGATAGTCGCAGTGCTCGCGGGTCAGGCGGCGCATGCCCTTGCCCTCAGCCCCCATCACCAGCACGGTCGGTCCGGTGAGGTCGAGCTCGTAGAGCATCTGGGTCGCCTCGCCGGCTGTACCGACGATCCACAGGCCACGTTGCTGGAGTTTCTCCAGGGTGCGCGCAAGGTTGGTAACCGCCACTAGCGGGATCACCTCAGCGGCGCCGCACGCGACCTTACGCACGGTGGCGTTGAGGGTCGCGGACTTGTCCTTCGGCACGATGACCGCCAGCGCGCCGGCCGCATCGGCGGTGCGCAGGCAGGCGCCAAGGTTGTGCGGATCGGTGACGCCGTCCAGCGCCAGCAGCAGGGCTGGGCCGGTGGAGCGCTCCAGCAGCTCCTCCAGCATGTTCTCGCCCCACACCTGGCTCGGGCTGACCTCGGCGACCACGCCCTGGTGCACGCCTTCGGCCCACTCATCCAGTTCCTTGCGGTCGCGCGTGCCCACCGGCACGCGGACCTGGCCAGCCAGCTCGACCAGCGCCTGGACGCGCGGATCATGCCGGCCTTCAGCCAGCCAGAGCTGCTTGACCCTTTTGGGGTGGTGGCGCAGCAACGCTTCTACGGCATGGACCCCGTAGACCTTTTCCCACTGACTCATTTCTTCGCCTTACCCTTGCCTGCCGGAGCGCCAGTCGATGCACCCGCCTTAGGCTGCGACGCCCCCTTGCGATGCTTGGTCGATTTGCCAGAGCGGGCCTTCTGTTTCGAAGGATTGCGCGGCTTACCCGCCGCAGGCCCACCCTTGCCTTTGCCAGCGGCAGGCTTGTTGCCGCCGACCTTGGCCTCTTCGAGCAGCGCTTTCTTCACTTCGCGGCTCTTGCGCACATCGGTATTGCCAAGCATTTCCTCAGCCTTGGCGAGCATCTCCGGCGCCACCGACGGCAGCGCCTGGACCACGCCAACCCTGCGCTTGCGCGGCTGCACAGCGACATCTGGAGCGAGATACGGATCGTCCGCGACGGCACGAGGAGCCTTGGCCGGCTTGTCCTTCGCAATCACACCCTTGGGCGCCTTGCCCTTGGCCGCTTTGCCCTTGGCGACCGGCTCAGCCTTCTCGCCGCGCTTCTTGCGGCCGATAGGCGCGCTGAGCACGTTATCCGAGAGTTCGAAGTCGATCTTGCGCTCGTCCAGGTCGACACGGGCAACCACCACTTCGACGGTATCGCCAAGGCGGAAGCTGCGGCCGGTACGCTCACCTGCGAGGCGGTGATGCACGGCGTCGAAGTGGTAGTAGTCGCCCGGCAGCGCGGTGACATGTACCAGACCTTCGACATAGATATCGGTCAGTTCGACGAAGATACCGAAGCCGGTCACTGCGGTGATCACACCCGGGAAAGTCTCGCCCACGCGCTCGCGCATGAACTCGCACTTCAGCCAGTTGGTGACATCACGGGTCGCTTCGTCGGCGCGGCGCTCGGTCATCGAGCACTGCTCGCCCAGTTGCGCCAGACGCGCCTCGTCGTACGGATAGATGCGCGCCTTCGGCATGCTCGCCGCCCCGACGCGCTGCACGTGCTCCGACGCCGCCTTGGAGCGGATCAGACCACGAATGGCGCGGTGGGTCAGCAGGTCCGGATAACGGCGGATCGGCGAGGTGAAGTGGGTGTAGGCCTCGTAGTTCAAGCCGAAGTGACCGGCATTCTCCGGGCTGTACACCGCCTGGCTCAGCGAGCGCAGCATCACGGTCTGGATCAGTTGCAGGTCCGGGCGGCCCTGGATGGACTCCAGCAGCTTCTGGTAATCCGCCGGGGTCGGGTCGCCCTTGCCGCGGTAAAGGGTCAGCCCCAGTTCGCCGAGGAACTGGCGCAGGTTGTTCAGTTTCTCCTGCGGCGGGCCGTCGTGGACGCGGTACAGCGCCGGAATGCCGTGCTTCTCGAGGAACTTGGCGGTGGCCACGTTGGCCGCCAGCATGCATTCCTCGATCAGCTTGTGCGCATCGTTGCGCTGGGTCGGGCGGATCTCCGAGATCTTGCGGTCCGCGCCGAAGACGATGCGGGTTTCCTGGGTCTCGAAATCGATGGCTCCGCGCACATGGCGCGCGCCGACCAGGACCTTGTACAGGTCATACAGCGTGTTGAGGTGCGGCACCACCGCCGGCAGCTGTTCCTTCAGGCGCTGGCCTTCGGGGCTGTCGGGGGTTTCCAGGTACTGGCTGACCTTGGTGTAGGTCAGTCGCGCGTGGGAATGGATGACCGCCTCGTAGAACTGGTAGTCGGTCATCTTGCCGGCCTTGGAGAGATTCATCTCGCAGACCATGGCCAGGCGATCCACCAGCGGATTCAGGGAGCACAGGCCGTTGGAGAGAATCTCCGGCAGCATCGGAATCACGCGCTCGGGGAAGTACACCGAGTTGCCACGCTTGGCCGCTTCTTCATCCAGGGCCGAACCGACCTTCACATAATGAGAGACGTCAGCGATTGCGACGAACAGCTTCCAGCCGCCGCCCTTGCGCTTCTCGGCATAGACCGCGTCATCGAAGTCGCGGGCATCCTCGCCGTCGATGGTGACGAAAGGCAGGGCACGCAGGTCAACGCGTTTTTCCTTGTCCTTCTCCAGCACTTCAGGCTTGAGCTTGGCCGCTTCCTTCTCCACGGCCTCGGGCCAGGTGTGGGGAATGTCGTAGCTGCGCAGCGCAACTTCGATTTCCATGCCCGGCGCCATGTAGTCGCCGAGCACTTCCACCACTTCGCCCTGGGCCTGGCGATGCACGCTCGGCCAGACATCGATGCGCACCTGGACGAACTGATTGTGCTTGGCCTTGCCAGCCTTGCCCGGTGGGATCAGCACTTCCTGCTGGATCTTCGGGTTATCGGCCACGACCGTACCGATGCCGCTTTCATCGAAATAGCGGCCGACGATGGTCTCGTGGGCGCGCTCGACCACTTCCACCACGGCGCCTTCGCGGCGACCACGACGGTCGAAGCCGGAAACGCGCGCCAGGGCCCGGTCACCATCGAATACCAGGCGCATCTGCGTCGGGCTGAGGAACAGGTCGTCGCTGCCATCGTCGGGGATCAGGAAGCCAAAGCCGTCGCGGTGGCCAGCGATGCGGCCGAGAATCAGGTCGAGCTTGTCCACAGGCGCATAGGCGCCACGGCGTGTATAGATGAGCTGGCCGTCGCGCTCCATGGCGCGCAGACGACGCCGCAGCGCTTCTTCCGACTCTTCGCCGGAGAGGCCGAGCTCATCGAGCAATTGGGCCCGCGTGGCGGGCGCGCCGCGTTCGGCGAGGTGCGCCAGAATCAGTTCGCGGCTGGGAATAGGGTTGTCGTATTTTTCCGCCTCGCGGGCGGCCTCGGGATCGAGGTTTTGCCAATCGGCCATTAAAGTGCGGTCACCTTATATATAGGGGTATGGTTCGCCATCTGCTTATTGAAGCGCGAAATCCGCTCGTCGGTCAGCTTTGGGCAAGAATAAATTTTTTATCGCATCAGGGGTTTACAAGCGAAAACGCTCTCCGTATAGTTCGCGCCCACAGCGTCAGACAGACGTTGTAACACGGAAACGATGAGCAATCATCGACTCCAGTGCCCAGGTGGCGGAATTGGTAGACGCACTAGGTTCAGGTCCTAGCGGTGGCAACACCGTGGAAGTTCGAGTCTTCTCCTGGGCACCACTTATTCAAGGATAAAGTCAGTCACTGACAGATTTTATCCCGGCGGGTTCGGAACCCTGATAACCGAACGATAGACCGCCCGATGCAACCCAAGGTTGCATCACCGCAAGACGATGAGCGATCATCGCACCCCATGCTGAAAAGCATGCCCAGGTGGCGGAATTGGTAGACGCACTAGGTTCAGGTCCTAGCGGTGGCAACACCGTGGAAGTTCGAGTCTTCTCCTGGGCACCATCTTCAAACGAAAAAGCCGAGCACTGCTCGGCTTTTTCGTTTTCGGCTTTCTGCCATCCGGAACCCAACGTACTCCGTCCGCGATGGCTTCCGGCGCGATGCGGACCTATCGCGGACAGGGTCCGCTCCTACAAAAATACCTTCAAGCCTTGAACTGCCCCAGACTGGCGCGCAACTGCTCCGCCAACCCATCGAGCACGCGCCCACTGCTGGCCGTCGCACTCACCGCCTCCGCTGCGCGACTCGCCTCAGCATGGATCACCTCGACCCGGCCACGCACCGCCGCAGCGCCAGCCGCCTGCTGCTGCGCCGAATGGGTCGCCGCCTCGATGGCACCATGCACTTCCTCCACCGCACTCTGCACTTCACGCTGCAGCCGCTCGCTATCCTGCAACGCGGCCAGCCCCTGAACAGCCTGCTCACGAGCCTGCCCGATAGCGGAGACTGCCTCCCGCGCCCCTTGCTGCAACGCACCGATATGCGACTGGATATCGCCAGTCGACTGCTGGGTCTTGCTCGCCAGCGCCCGCACCTCGTCCGCCACCACGGCGAAACCGCGCCCACTTTCACCCGCGCGCGCCGCTTCGATGGCGGCGTTCAGTGCCAGCAGGTTGGTCTGCTCGGCGATGCCATGGATCACCGAGAGCACCACTTCGATCTGCTCGCTTTGCCGCGCGAGGCGCTCGATCACGCCAGCGCCGCTCTGCACGCGCGACTCCAGGGTTTCGATCAGGCCACCGACCTTGCGGGCAATGGCTGCATTGTCCTGCGCCGCCTTACGGATCTCGCCGACCCGCGCCAAAGCTGCCTGCATGGAGCGGCTTTCCATTTCCGCTTCCGCCGCCATCCCGGAGAGCGCCTCCAGGCTGCCCGCCACCTCGTTGCGCTGTCGATCCGCCGCCGCCTCGGCGCTGGCACTGCGACTGGCCAGCGCGGCAATTTCACTGCCGGTCTGCTGAGCGACCTGCCCGGCCTCTCGCACGATGGGCTGCAGCTTGTCGACGAAGCGGTTCACCGCCGTCGCCATTTCACCCAACTCGTCGCGGCTGTCCAGGCGCACCCGGCGAGTCAGGTCACCCTCCCCGGCCGCCAGGTCATTCAATGCGTTGATCAGCAGACGCAGGCGATTCACCACACGATGACCGAGCACGATCGCCAGGCACAGCAGTACGCCCAGCCCGACCAGCACCAACCCCATGCCGATCCGCCAGCGCAGCGTGCCGGCCGCTTCTTCGATGGAAACCTTCGCGCCCTGGCTCATGCCTTCTGCGGCTTGCTTCGCCGCCTGCAGGCGCGCGGTCAGCGCCTTGGTGCTATCGGCGGCAGCGCCGGCCAGGCTGTCGCCCACCAGTTGATCGCCGCTGGCGACCAGGGCGGAGAAGCGCTGGTCCAGCGCAGCAATCTGCTTCTCGATGGCATCGGTGGAAACACCCAGACGCACCTTGCCGATTTCCACGCCATTCGGGCTGATGGGCGCCTCGACGAGAAACACCGAGCTGTCATGACTGGCGGCTTCCAGCACCTTGTCCAGGGCCCGCTCACCCTTGCCCTTTTCCAGCAGCGCCTTGACCCGTGCGTCCTCGCGATTGAGATAGCGCGTCAGGTGCTGCCCTTGCGGATCGTCATAGATCACGAACAGCACATTGGGATTGCTCTGGGCGCGGCGCGCATAGTCGGAGAGCGTCGGCACATCGTTGTCCCACATGGCCTTGGGCGCCACGGCAGCCAGCAGTTGCGCCAATTCGGTGGCGGACTGGCGCAAGCCCTGCTCCAGACTCTGGCGCAGTTCGCCCTGCTCTTCTTCGAGGCGAGCTGAAAGCGCTGACCCCAGCCGTTCACGAGTGCGGGCCGACAGGTCGTTCAGACCCGTGGAAACTTCCTTGCCCGCCTGCTCCAGCTCGCCAGCCAGGCGTTGCGATTCGTTACCCAGGTGCGCACCCAGGTTGTTGACCAGCCCATCGACCGTGGTGCGGGTTAGCCAGAGGGCGATGACCAGCTGCACCAGAAGCGCGATTCCGAGGGCGATGAAAGCGGGGCGCAGCAGGCGGCTGCGCAGGAGAGACAGGACGGCGGACACGGCGGGCTTCCTCCGGTAGGCAACGGATCTCTGGCGCAGACAGCGCGCCGATCCGTTTCACCAGCAAAGCGCGTGCCGAGCCGCAAACCGCGGAGGACAGAAACGACAACGGGCCGCATGAGCGGCCCGTTGCGGTACAGCGTATGGATCAGGCGAACGGGTGGCGCAGGACGATGGTCTCGGCGCGATCCGGGCCGGTGGAGATGATGTCGATGGGCGCACCGACCAGCTCCTCGATGCGCTTGATGTAAGCACGCGCATTGGCCGGCAGGCCGTCCAGCGACTGGACGCCAACGGTCGATTCGCTCCAGCCCGGCAGGTCTTCGTAGACCGGCTGCAGGCCGATGTAGCTGTCGGCATCGGTCGGGGCGTCGGTCAGCAGTTCGCCATCGGCGTTCTGGTAGCCGGTGCAGATGCGCACGGTTTCCAGGCCGTCGAGGACGTCCAGCTTGGTCAGGCACAGGCCCGACAGGCTGTTGATCTCGATGGCGCGACGCAGGATGACGGCATCGAACCAGCCACAACGACGGGCGCGGCCGGTGGTGGCGCCAAACTCGTGACCAACCTTGGCCAGGCGCGCGCCGACGTCATCGAACAGCTCGGTTGGGAACGGGCCGGAGCCTACGCGGGTGGTGTAGGCCTTGGTGATGCCCAGGATGTAATCCAGGAACAGCGGACCGAAGCCCGAACCGGTAGCGGTGCCGCCAGCGGTGGTGTTGGAGCTGGTGACGAACGGGTAGGTACCGTGGTCGATATCCAGCAGCGAGCCCTGAGCGCCTTCGAACATGATGTTCTCGCCGGCACGACGCAGGTCGTGCAGAGTCGAGGTCACGTCGGCCATCAGCGGACGCAGCTCTTCGGCGTAGGCCATGCACTCATCCAGGGTCTTCTGGAAGTCGACGGCCGGCTCCTTGTAATAGTTCTGCAGGACGAAGTTGTGGTAGTCCAGCAGCTCGCCCAGCTTGGCGGCGAAGCGTTCGCGGTGGAACAGGTCGCCGACGCGCAGGCCGCGACGGGCCACCTTGTCTTCGTAGGCCGGGCCGATGCCGCGACCGGTGGTGCCGATCTTCGCGTCGCCACGGGCCTTCTCGCGAGCCTGGTCCAGGGCTACGTGGAAGGACAGGATCAGCGGGCAGGACGGGCTGATGCGCAGGCGCTCGCGCACCGGTACGCCCTTCTCTTCCAGCTTGGCGATCTCGCGCATCAGCGCATCGGGTGCCAGCACCACGCCGTTACCGATCAGGCACTGCACGCCTTCGCGCAGGATGCCCGACGGAATCAGGTGCAGTACGGTCTTCTCGCCTGCGACGACCAGGGTATGACCGGCGTTGTGGCCGCCCTGGTAACGCACCACGGCAGCAGCCTGGTCGGTCAGCAGGTCGACGATCTTGCCTTTGCCCTCATCACCCCACTGGGTGCCCAGGACTACGACATTCTTACCCATAACTCTTGTCCCCATCGTGGATGTTCGGTGCCGGCCGCGGCCGGCGAAAACTCGAAGTGGCGCACCTCAGAGCGCGACCACCTGCCAATTGCCATCGCGAGCCAGCAGTTGCTGGTCGCAGCCCGCTTCGGTGGCCGAAGCCGCATCCTGCCCGGGCAGCGCTTGTACGACGCGCACGCCCTGACGGCGCAACTGCTGCACCGCCTGCCACAAGCCAGCCCCATCGGCCGGCGCCCAGACTCCAGTGCGCGGCTCATCGAGCTGGGCGCGGCCGAGAGTGACCAGGGTCTTGAGGTCGGTAGAGAAACCAGTCGCCGGACGCGCACGGCCGAAATCGGCACCGATGTCGTCATAACGACCGCCCTGGGCGATGGACTCGCCAACGCCAGGCACGAACGCGGCGAACACCACGCCCGTGTGATAGTGATAGCCGCGCAATTCGCCAAGGTCGAAGTACAGCGGCAATTGCGGGAAGCGCGCAGCCAGCGAATCGGCGATGGCGGTGATGTCGGCCAGCGCGGCCTGCACCGGAGCCGGCGCACCCGCGAGCACTTCGCGCGCTTGATTCAGCACATCACGGCTGCCGCACAGCTCGGCCAGCGCACGCAGCATGCCGGCAAGTTCCACCGGCAGGCCTTCGGTCAGTGCAGCAACTTCATCCACGGCCTTGCGCTGCAGGGCATCGAAGAGCAGTTGCTCGACTTCGCCGGACAGTCCGGCCGCCTGCGCCAGGCCACGGTAGATGCCGACGTGACCGAGGTCCATGTGCACGTCCGGCACCTGGGCCATCTCGAGCATGTCGAGCAGCAGGCTGATGACTTCGACGTCACCGGCCGAACCGGTATCGCCGTAAAGCTCGGCACCCAACTGGATCGGGCTGCGCGAGGTGGCCAGCGCACGCGGACGGGCATGCAGCACGCTACCGGCGTAGCACAGGCGGTTCGGACCTTCGCGACGCAGGCTATGAGCGTCCATGCGGGCGACTTGCGGCGTGATATCCGCGCGGAAGCCCATCAGGCGCCCGGAAGCCGGGTCGGTGACCTTGAAGGTACGCAGGTCCAGATCCTGGCCGGCACCGGTCAGCAGGGATTCCAGGTATTCGATATGCGGGGTGACGACGAACTCGTAGCCCCAGCGCTGGAACAGGTCCAGCACCTGACGGCGGGCTGCTTCAACGCGCGCCGCCTCCGGTGGCAGCACTTCTTCGATCCCATCTGGCAGTAGCCAGCGATCTACCGTTGCCATGTCGCCTCTCCCCTTTCAGCCGGGCGGCACTTCAATGAATGCAGTAAAGAAGGATGGTGCCGAGCAGCATGCTGCCCAGCCCGATGAGTCTCAGACTGCGGTCGCCAAGGCGCCCGAGCCCGCTCACGGCGTCGCGCCAACCACGCGGATACAGGAATGGAAGGATGCCTTCCAGCACCAGCAACAGACAGAACGCTTTGCCGAATTCCTGCCACATGGCTCTCGTAGATCATTCTCGCGGACGCAAAAAAGCCGGGATTTCCCGGCTGACCCATGATAACACGATTTCTCCGGCGGGCGCTGCCGCCCGCCGGAGAGTTTGACTCAGGGTTTAGCTTTTTCCAGATAGCGGAAGAACTCACTGCTGGGATCAAGCACCAGCACGTCCTTCTTGTCCGCAAAGCTCTCGCGGTAAGCCTTGAGGCTGCGGGTAAAGGCGTAGAACTCCGGATCGGCGGTGTAGGCCTTGGCGTAGATCGCCGACGCCTTGGCATCGCCGTCACCACGGGTCTCTTCCGATTCGCGATAAGCCTCGGCCAGCAGTACGCGGCGCTGACGATCGGCATCCGCACGGATACCTTCGGCCAACTCGCGACCCTTGGCACGGTGCTCACGGGCTTCCCGCTCGCGCTCGGTGCTCATGCGTTCGAACACGCTGCGGTTCACTTCCTTGGGCAGGTCGATGGCCTTGACGCGAACATCGACCACCTCGATCCCCAGCTCTTTCTGCGCCATGCGGTTCAGCGAAGCGGTGATATCACCCATCAGCGCATCACGCTCACCCGACACCACTTCGTGCAGGGTGCGCTTGCCGAACTGGTCACGCAGGCCGGCTTCCAGACGACGGGACAGACGCTCGTCGGCAATCTGCTTCATGCCGGAAGTCGCGGTGTAGAAGCGCTCGGCATCGGAGACGCGCCACTTGGCGTAGGCGTCGACCATCACCGCTTTCTTCTCCAGCGTGAGGAAGCGCTGGGTCGGCGAGTCCAGGGTCAGCAGGCGGCCGTCGAACTTGCGCACCGTGTTGACGTAGGGAATCTTGAAGTGCAGGCCGGGCTTCACGTCCGGCTCGACCACGCGACCGAAGCGCAGCAGCACGGCGCGCTCGGTCTGTTGCACCACGTAGACGCTGCTCCAGACGGCAACAGCAACCACCACACCCGCGATGAGGGCGATCAGGGACTTGTTACTCATCAGCGGCTCTCCCGGGTACGCGTGTCACGCTGCTGCAGGTCGTTGGCGACCCGCGAACCGATATCCGGCGTGCTGCTGCTCGCGCTGGGTGCGCTGCTTGGAGCTGCCGAACCACGGCCGTCCATCATCTTGTCCAGAGGCAGGTAGATCAGGTTGTTCTGACCCTGCTGGCCGGTGACCAGCACCTTGCTGGTCTGGCTCAGGACGTCCTGCATGGTGTCCAGGTACAGACGCTGACGGGTGACCTCCGGAGCCTTGTGGTACTCGCCGGCCAGCTTGGCGAAGCGATCCGCCTCACCCTGGGCGCGGGAAACCACTTCGTCGCGGTAGCCGTTGGCTTCCTCGATGATGCGCTGCGCCTGGCCACGGGCTTCAGGCACCACGCCGTTGGCATAGGCTTCGGCCTGGTTCTTCTCGCGCTGCTCGTCCTCGCGGGCACGGATCACGTCGTCGAACGCTTCCTGTACTTCACGCGGCGCGGCGGCGCTCTGGATGTTCACCTGGGTCACCGTGATACCGGTCTTGTAGGTATCGAGGAAACGTTGCAGGCGATCACGCACCTCGGTGGCCATCTGTTCACGGCCCTCAGTGAGGATCTTGTCCATGGTGGTGGAGCCGGCCACGTGGCGCAGGGCGCTTTCGGTGGCGTGCTGCAGGCTCACTTCCGGCTGGTCGACGTTGAGCACGAAGTCCTTCAGGTTGCTGACCTTGTACTGCACGGTCAGCGGAACCTCGACGATGTTCTCGTCCTCGGTGAGCATCTGGCCCTGCTTGCTGTAGGCACGCTCGCGGGTGACGTTCTCCTGGAACTTCTTGTCGATCGGCGGGAAGTAGATGTTCAGGCCGGGGCCCACGGTCTCGTGGTACTGGCCGAAGCGCAGGATCACTGCCTGCTCCTGCTCGTCCACCACGTAGATGGCGTTGTACAGCCACAGCACAGCGAGGATCGCCAGGCCGATACCGAACAGACCGAGACTACCGCCCCGACCACCGCCGCCACCGCCCGAACCATTGCCGCGCTTGGGTTTGCCAAAAATTCCGTTCAGGCTGTCTTGCAGCTTGCGGAAGGCCTCATCCAGATCAGGAGGACCCTGGCGACCACCACCACGGCGTCCACCCCAGGGGTCCTGGTCGTTCTTGTTCGAGTTGTCACCCGGCTCATTCCAAGCCATAGCGCTCTCCATCTGATAACGCGAAAACGCGCCTACGGCGCGCCCACCTATGCTACCGAATGCCCTTTACCCTGCCAAAAGCAGAGTGCCAGGCTTTATTGCAAAGTGTGTTGCGCAATGAACTCTGCCGGCTGCCAGCCTTCGCGGCTCACCAGTCGGTTCAACTCGACACGCGGCAGGCGAACCTGCAAAACGGCGCGTCCATGTTCATCATGCCCCTCGGACTGTACAGCACCCAGCTCGAAGAACTGAGCCCGAAGTCGTCCCAGGCGTTGCGGAAGGCAGAGCGTCCCTACGAAAAGATCTTCCCCCAGCAACTCGGCGACCGCCTGCTCCAGAAGTTCCAGCCCACGCGACTCACGCGCCGACAGCCAGACACGCACCGGCTTGCCGAGCTCGTCGCGCTGGATCATGGGTTGCATGTCCGGCAGCAGGTCGATCTTGTTGTACACCTCGAGCATCGGCAACTCGTTTGCGCCGATTTCCTGAAGCACCGCCAGCACCTGTTCGATCTGCGCATCGCGGTCCGGCTCGTGCGAGTCGATCACATGCAGCAGCAGATCGGAGTTGCTGGACTCTTCCAAGGTAGCCCGAAACGCCTCCACCAGCTTGTGCGGAAGGTGACGAATGAAGCCCACGGTGTCGGCCAGCACGATCGGTCCCAGATCATCCAGCACCAGTCGGCGCAGGGTCGGGTCGAGGGTGGCGAACAACTGGTCGGCCGCATAGACCTCGGAAGTGGTCAGCGCATTGAACAGCGTGGACTTGCCGGCGTTGGTGTAGCCGACCAGAGATACCGCCGGAATCTCCGCGCGACGACGGCCGCGACGAGCCTGCTCGCGCTGGCTGCGGACCTTTTCCAGGCGCGACTTGATCTGACGGATACGCCCACGTAGCAGGCGACGGTCGGTTTCCAGCTGGGTTTCACCCGGGCCGCGCAGGCCGATACCGCCTTTCTGGCGCTCAAGGTGAGTCCAGCCGCGGATCAGGCGCGTGCTCATGTGTTCGAGCTGGGCGAGCTCCACCTGCAGCTTGCCCTCGTGGGTACGGGCGCGCTGGGCGAAGATATCGAGGATCAACCCCGTACGGTCGAGCACGCGGCATTCGAGCGCTCGCTCGAGGTTGCGCTCCTGGCTCGGCGTGAGGGTGTGATTGAAGATGATCAGCTCGACCTTCTCGGCGCGGACGAGGTCGTGCAACTCTTCGACCTTCCCGCTACCGATAAGGTACTTGGCTGAGGGCTGATGGCGCGAAATGCTGATGAAGGCTACGGATTCCGCGCCAGC
Source organism: Pseudomonas sp. PDNC002 (assembly GCF_016919445.1). NCBI lineage: Bacteria > Pseudomonadati > Pseudomonadota > Gammaproteobacteria > Pseudomonadales > Pseudomonadaceae > Pseudomonas > Pseudomonas sp. PDNC002. The sequence goes on from NZ_CP070356.1 coordinate 381,939, forward strand.
CGAACGAGCAAGTTCCTGGAACTCCTGCGGATCTTCGCGCGCCTCGGGGTCCTGACCTTCCAGATGGACCAGAATGGCCCGTTCCCCACCACCCGGGCGCTCAAAGAACAAGGCGGACTCCCGTCAAACGTTGCCCGGCTCGGCCGGTTGATCACCGGTGGGCAGACGCACGGGGCGGCTGGGGACCACGGTGGAGATCGCATGCTTGTAGACCATCTGGCTGACAGTGTTCTTCAGCAGGATGACGAACTGGTCGAAGGATTCGATCTGACCCTGCAGCTTGATGCCGTTGACCAGGTAGATGGAAACCGGAACGCGTTCTTTGCGCAGGGTATTGAGGTAAGGGTCTTGTAGCGAATGCCCTTTTGACATATGCCGCACTCCTTGTAAGGGTAAAAAACTGATTTAGTAGTAGTCGAATTTGGCTTAACGCCGTCCTGAACCCCAAGGATAGACGGCCGGAATTAAGGTCTCGAGCCTATATGGAGACCGCCTCAAGGTATTTCAAGGCACGCGGCAAATTGTCGCTAGCCTGGCTGTCCAACCAGTGTAGATCGCTCCAGCTCCGCAGCCAGGTGAACTGGCGCTTGGCAAGCTGGCGCGTGGCGATGACGCCGCGCTCTACCATCTCAGCGTAGGACAGTTTGTCCTCAAGGTAATCCCATACCTGTCGGTAACCCACCGCTCTAATGGACGGTAGCCCCGCGTGCAAGTCAGTCCTTGCGCGAAGGCGTTCGACCTCGGCGATGAAGCCCTGTTCCAGCATCTGGTCAAAACGTTGCGCGATACGCGCGTGCAACACCTGGCGCTGCAGAGGCGCAATAGCCAGATGGGCCACAGTATACGGTAATTGTCCACCGCCTTGCGCGCCGAAACCCGCATTTTCACTCGCCTGCCGCAGTCGGTGTGCAGTCATGGACATACCGCTCACACGGTAGACTTCCAGGGCACGGATGAGGCGCTGGGGGTCGTTGGGATGGATGCGCGCCGCCGACTCCGGATCGACGCGGGCCAGCTCCTCGTGCAGGGCACCCCAGCCTTCGGCAGCCGCCCAGGCTTCCAGCTCGGCACGCACAGCGGGATCGGCGCTGGGCATGTCGGCCAGGCCTTCCAGCAACGCCTTGAAATACAACATGGTGCCGCCGACCAGCAGCGGAATGCGACCGGCCGCGGTGATCTCGGCCATTGCCGCCAGGGCATCAGTGCGGAATTCAGCTGCCGAATAGGCTTCGCTGGGGTCGCGGATGTCGATCAGGCGGTGCGGGAATTCGGCCAGCACCTCGCGGGAGGGCTTGGCGGTGCCGATGTCCATGTCGCGGTAGATCAGCGCCGAGTCCACGCTGATCAGTTCCACGGGCAGCAGGCGCGCCAACTCCAGCGCCAGGTCGGTCTTGCCGGCGGCGGTGGGGCCCATGAGGAAGATCGCGGGAGGACGGGGGGACATCGGGAGCTCGTTATTGCGCGTTGCTGAATCGATTGGCGCGCAGTTTACTGCACTTTCCTGAACGCAACCTTACGGAAATCAACGCCCGCGCAGGAAAAGCTTGTCCAGCTCGTCGAGCCCCAACTGCGTCCAGGTCGGCCGGCCGTGGTTGCACTGGCCGCTGCGCTCGGTCACTTCCATGTCACGTAGCAGGCCGTTCATCTCCGGCAGGGTCAGACGCCGGTTGGCGCGCACGGCGCCGTGGCAGGCCATGGTGCCGAGCAATTCGTTGAGGTGCGCCTGGATGCGGTCGCTGGTGCCATATTCCAAAAGATCGGCAAGTACGTCGCGCACCAGCTGGGTGGCCTCGGCCTGCTTGAGCAGCGCGGGAATCTGGCGGATCGCCAGCGTTTCCGGACCGAGCCGCTGCAATTCGAAGCCGAGTTTGGAGAACCAACTGCCGTGTTCCTCCGCGCAGTCCGCCTCACGCTCGCTGACGGCGATGGACTCGGGCACCAGCAGCGGCTGGCCGCGCAGGCCTTCGCTGGCCATGGCGGCCTTCAGGCGCTCGTACATGATGCGTTCATGGGCGGCGTGCATATCCACCAGCACCAGACCGTGGGCATTCTCCGAGAGGATGTAGATGCCCTTGAGCTGCGCCAGGGCATAGCCCAGCGGCGGCACGTCCTGGCTGCTTTCCGGCAACGCCTGCGGCGCCTGGTCGGGTAGCGGCGCGAAATACGCCTTGTAGGCCCCCTGGGCCTCCTGGACCGGCGGCATGTCCGGGCGCGTCGGTTGATAGCTGTAACCGCCACCGCCCGAGCCGCCCGACGACGGGCTCGGCTGCCAGGCGCGTGCGGCGGTGGGAGCCTCCAGCACGGTTTCGGACAAGCGCATCTCGCCCTGCGGGCCGAACTCGCCGGCTTCCGCGCCTGTGGCGCGCTGGACCGTCAGGGTGGTGGCGCCCGGCGGCGCCAACTGATCGTCCGGACGCACCTCGGCCAGCGCCCGATGCAGGGTGCCGTAGAGGAAGTCGTGGACCATGCGGCTGTCGCGGAAGCGCACTTCGTGCTTGGTCGGGTGGACATTGACGTCCACCACCGCGGGATCGACCTCGAAGAACAGCACGAAGGTCGGATGCCGGCCGTTGTACAGCACGTCGCGGTAGGCCTGGCGCACGGCGTGGGCGACCAGCTTGTCGCGCACCATGCGGCCGTTCACATAGAAATACTGCAGGTCCGGCTGGCTGCGCGAGAAGGTCGGCAAACCCACCCAGCCCCACAGGTGCAGGCCGTTGCGCTCCACCTCGATGGGCAGCGCCTGCTCGAGGAAACCGGCGCTGCACACGGCGCCGACGCGGCGGGCGCGGGACGCCTCATCCTTGGCTTCATGCAGCGAGAGGATGGTCTTGCCGTTGTGGCGCAGATGGAAGGCCACGTCGAAGCGGGCCAGGGCCAGGCGCTTGATGACTTCCTGCAGGTGGTCGAACTCGGTCTTCTCGGCGCGCAGGAACTTGCGGCGGGCCGGGGTATTGAAGAACAGGTCGCGCACTTCGATGCTGGTGCCCACCGGGTGAGCCGCCGGCTTTACCGTGGACTCCATGTCGCGGCCCTCGACCTCCACCTGCCAGGCCTGTTCGGCGTCGGCAGTGCGCGAAGTCAGGGTCAGGCGCGAGACGGAGCTGATCGAGGCGAGCGCTTCGCCACGGAAGCCCAGGCTCATCACCCGCTCCAGGTCTTCCAGCTCGCGGATCTTGCTGGTGGCGTGGCGCGCCAGAGCCAGCGGCAGGTCGTCGGCCGGGATGCCGCTGCCGTCGTCCCGCACCCGCAGTAGCTTCACGCCGCCCTGCTCGACTTCGACGTCGATGCGCTTGGCACCGGCGTCCAGGCAGTTTTCCAGCAGCTCCTTGATGACCGAGGCGGGCCGCTCGACCACTTCGCCGGCAGCGATCTGGTTCGCCAGCCGCGGGGTCAGCAGCTGGATTCGGCGAACGTCACTCATTGCTGCGACGCCAGGGAAGTGCCCGGGATCTTCAGCACCTGGCCAATTTTCAGCTCGTCGCTCTTGAGCGAGTTGGCGCTACGGATCGAGGACGTACTGACGTCAAAGCGGCTGGCAACCATCGCCAGGCTGTCACCGCTGCGCACGACGTACTCACGCGGACCGGAAGCCAGTTGGCCGCCGTCGCGCAGCGAAGCGATATAGGTGCCCGGCGGCGGCGTCTGTACGAAATACTGGCGCACGCCACTGGCGATGGAGCGTGCCAGGGCCTGCTGGTGCGAGCCGCTGGCGAGCTTGGCCGATTCGTTCGGGTTGGAGATGAAGCCGGTTTCAACCAGGATCGACGGGATGTCCGGGGACTTCAGCACCATGAAGCCGGCCTGCTCCACGCGGCGCTTGTGCAGCGGGGTGACGCGACCGACGCTGGTCAGCACCTTGTGGCCGACATCCAGGCTGGAAGACATGGTGGCGGTCATCGACAGGTCGAGCAGCACGCCGGCGAGCATCTTGTCCTTGTCGTCGAGGTTCACGCCGCCGTCACCGCCGATCAGGTCGGAACGGTTTTCCGTGTCGGCCAGCCAGCGCGCGGTCTCGGACGTGGCGCCACGGTCGGACAGGGCAAACACCGAGGCCCCGAAGGCACTGCGGCTGGGCGCGGCGTCGGCGTGAATGGAGACGAACAGGTCGGCGCCCTTCTTGCGGGCGATCACGGTGCGATTGCGCAGCGGGATGAAGTAGTCGCCGGTCCGCGTCAGTTCGGCGCGGAAGCCTTTCATCTGGTTGATCTGCCGCTGCAGCTCACGGGCGATCGACAGGGTGATGTTCTTCTCATGGAGACCATTCGGGCCAAGGGCGCCGGGGTCTTCACCACCGTGACCGGCGTCGATGGCAATGACGATGTCGCGCTTGCCGCCACTGCTGGGCGCGGGAATCTTGGCCACCGACTGGGCGGGACTGACGGGCGTAGCCGGCACGCTGGGCGTCGGGGTCGCGGGGACTTCCGGAGCGATATCGGCGCCCTGGTCATACAGGTCGACGACCAGGCGGTTGCCGTACTGCTGGTTCGGCGGCAGGACGAAGCTCTTGGGCGTGACCTGGTTCTTCAGGTCCAGCACCAGGCGCAGGTCGGTGGGCGAGCGCTGGGCGGAGCGCATCGCGGTGATCGGCGTATTGCTCAGCTTGAGCTTGTCGAGGGCGGCGGACATCTGTGCGCCGTTGATGTCGACGACGATGCGGTTGGGCGCACTCAGGGTGAACAGACTGTGCTGCACAGGGCCGGACAGATCGAACACCAGGCGTGTGTTGTCCGGCGCGCGCCAGATGCGCACGCTCTTGATTTGCGTGGCGGCAGAAACCTCGCCGACAAAGAATGCCAGCAGAACGGACACCCCGATAAACAACGCCCGAAGGCGCAACCCCCAACCCATCTTTTTTCTATGCTCCCGTGGCCAGGGCGGCACACCAGGCTTCGCCCCGTGTTCCTTGCGGGGAGAGGCGCAGCATGCGTCCGCCCGCATGCGGAACAATGGTAATGTCCATGTCGGCCTTTGGCAAAATGCCTTTGCCACGCTCTGCCCACTCGATCAGGCACAGCGCATCACCCTCGAAGTAGTCGCGGATACCGAGGAACTCCAGTTCCTCCGGGTCGGCGAGGCGGTAAAGGTCGAAGTGGAAGGCCTGGATATCGCCGATTTCGTAGGGCTCGACCAGGGTGAAGGTCGGACTCTTTACCGCTCCACCATGACCCAATCCCCGCAGAATGCCGCGCGACAGCGTGGTCTTGCCCGCTCCCAGATCCCCATGCAGGTAAATCACCCCGCGTCCGCCAGTGGCCTCGGCGATCCGGCGACCGAGGTCGTACATGGCCTCTTCGCCCTCGGCGAACAGATTCAGTTCAGGCATGGGGACAACTCCTCGAGCAACTGACGAACGGCAGAAATCAGATCGGCGGCAGCCAGTCCGCGACCTTGCGGGCCCAGCGAATCGCCAGCGCGAGCATGCAGCCAGACGGCCAGGCAAGCGGCCTCATAGCCAGGCATACCCTGCGCCAGCAGCGCGCCGATAATCCCCGAGAGCACGTCGCCCAGGCCGGCGCCCGCCATGGCCGGGTGGCCGTGGCTGCACAGCGCCAGCCGGCCATCGGGCGAAGCGACCAGGCTACCGACACCCTTGAGCACCACCACCGTCCGGTACCGCTGCGCCAGTTCGTGCGCGGCCCTGGGCCGGTCTGCCTGGACCTCGGCGGTGGAAATACCCAGCAAGCGCGCCGCTTCGGCGGGATGCGGCGTGATCACCCAGTCGCCGGCCGGGCGCGAAACCAGCCCTTCGGCCAGCAGGTTGAGCGCATCGGCATCCCAGACTTGCAGCCGCTCCAGGCTGGCCGCCGCGCTGACCACTACGCGCCCCCAGGCTTCGCGACCGACACCAGGGCCGACCACCAGCACGTCGGCGCGCTCGGCCAGGCGCAGCAGTTCGGCCGAGGAGGAAACCCCGCGCGCCATCAATTCAGGCCGGCGGGCAAGCGCGGCAGGCACATGGGCCGCGCGCGTCGCCAGGGAAACCAGCCCGGCGCCACAGCGCAACGCACTTTCCGCCGCCAGCAGCACGGCGCCGCCCATGCCGGTATCGCCGCCGATCACCAGCGCATGACCGAACTGGCCCTTGTGCGCGGCTTTCGGGCGCGGGGCCAGGCGGCCCAGAGAGGCCGGAGCCAGCCTGCGCGCCATGCAGTCTTCAGGAAGCAGCGTGGAATCGGCGTCCAGATCGTCGAAAACCAGCTCGCCGCACTGGTCCGGGCCGTGGGCGGTGAACAGGCCGAGCTTGAGGCCGATGAAGGTGACCGTCAGGTCGGCGTTCACCGCGCAGCCCAGCACCTGACCGGTATCGGCGCTCAGGCCGGAAGGAATATCCACCGCCAGGACCGGCCGCTCGCTGGCATTGATCGCCGCGATGGCCGAAGCATAGGGATCGCGCACTTCGCCGCCGAGGCCGGTGCCCAGCAGCGCGTCCACCAGCACCCCGTGCAGCTCGGCGCGCTCGGTCCAGGGGGTGATATCCACACCGACGGAACGCGCTTCGCCATGGGCCGAGGCGGCGTCTCCGGAAAGCCGCGAGGTATCGCCCACCGCCAGCACGCGCACGCGCCAGCCGGCGCGCAAGGCCAGGGCGGCGATCAGGTAGCCGTCGCCGGCATTGTTGCCGTGGCCGGCCAGCACGGTGATCTCGCCAGCGTCCGGCCATCGGCGGCGCAGGGCGCGCCAGGCGGCATGGGCGGCGCGGCGCATCAGCTCGAAGCCGGGCGTGCCGGCGGCGATCAGGCGTGCGTCGAGGTCGCGCACCTGCTGGGCGCTGTAGAGGTTCAGGGGCAGATCGTCGTGGGCAGTCATCGCGGTTCCGGGCGGCAGAATGTGTCGCCTTGGCGTACGGACGGGCCGACGCCGGCAAGGTCTGGCAGAATTATACGCACCCCGACTTCCGTTTCCCGCCTTCCATGCACGATTCAACGCTCGACTATGACGATCTCGCCCGCTCCATCAAGGACTGGGGGCGCGAACTCGGCTTCCAGCAGGTCGGCATCAGCGGGCTCGACCTGGAGGAGCACGGCGCGCACCTGCAGCGCTGGCTGGAGGCCGGCTATCACGGCGAGATGGACTACATGGGCGCCCACGGCAGCAAGCGCTGGCGGCCGGACGAGTTGGTACCCGGTACGCTGCGGGTGGTTTCCCTGCGCATGGATTACCTGCCCGGCGACACCCGTATGGCGCAGGTGCTGGGCGATGCCGAGAAGGCCTATGTCTCGCGCTACGCCTTGGGCCGCGACTACCACAAGCTGATCCGCAAGCGCCTGCAGCAGTTGGCCGAGCGTATCCAGCAGCAGGTCGGGCCGTTCGGCTTTCGCGCCTTCGTCGACAGCGCACCGGTGCTGGAAAAGGCCATCGCCGAGCAATCCGGGCTGGGCTGGATCGGCAAGAACACCCTGGTACTCAACCGCAAGGCCGGCAGCTACTTCTTCCTCGGCGAGCTGTTCACCGACCTGCCGCTGCCGGTGGACGAGCCGCACGGTACGGAGCACTGCGGGCGCTGCTCGGCGTGCATGGACATCTGCCCCACCGCCGCCTTCGTCGCGCCCTATGTGCTGGATGCGCGACGCTGCATTTCCTACCTGACCATCGAGCTGAAAGGCCCGATTCCCGAAGATCTGCGCCCGCTCATCGGCAACCGTGTATTCGGCTGCGACGACTGCCAGATGGTCTGCCCATGGAACCGCTTCGCCCGCGCCACCGACCAGAACGACTTCCAGCCGCGCCATAGTCTGGACAACGCCGCGCTGGCGGAGCTGTTCCTGTGGACGGAAGACGAATTCCTCAGTCGCACCGAAGGCTCGCCGTTGCGGCGCGCCGGCTATGAGCGCTGGCTGCGGAATCTTGCGGTTGGACTGGGCAATGCACCGTCGACTATTCCGGTGATCGAGGCACTGCGCGCGCGGCGGGAGTTCCCGTCGGAACTGGTGCGCGAGCATGTGGAGTGGGCGCTTCACCGGCACGGAGCCTGAAAGCCCCTCTCCCCTGCCCTCTCCCTGAAGGGAGAGGGAGTAGTCCGCACCATCTGACGCCACAACCCTATCCTGCACCGTTCAGTTCCCTCTCCTTCAGGGAGAGGGAGTAGTCCGCACCGGCTGACGCCACAACCCCATCCCGCACCGTTCAGTTCCTCTCCCTTCAGGGAGAGGGAGTAGTTCGCACCGGCTGACGCCACAACCCCATCCCGCACCGTTCAGTTCCTCTCCCTTCAGGGAGAGGGAGTAGTTCGCACCGGCTGACGCCACAACCCCATCCTGCACCGTTCAGTCCCCTCTCCCTTCAGGGAGAGGGAGTAGCTCGCACCGGCTGACGCCATAACCCCATCCTGCACCGTTCAGTCCCCTCTCCCTTCAGGGAGAGGGTTAGGGAGAGGGCAGGCCAGACCAGTGTGATAACAGGCCGAGATTGGCGAGAGACTAGAGCTTGATGAAGTGCTCGCGGTAGTAGCGCAGCTCGGCGATGGATTCGCGGATGTCGTCCAGCGCCAGGTGGGTGTTGCCCTTCTTGAAGCCGTCACGCACCTGCGGCGCCCAGCGAGCGGCCAGTTCCTTGAGGGTGGAGACGTCCAGGTTGCGGTAGTGGAAGTAGCCTTCCAGCTTCGGCATGTGGCGATAGAGGAAGCGGCGGTCCTGGCAGATGCTGTTGCCGCAGATCGGCGAGCTGCGCTTGGGCACCCACTTTTCCAGGAAGGCGATGGTCATCGCCTCGGCTTCGGCCGCCGAGATGGTGCTTTCGCGCACGCGCTGGGTCAGGCCGGACTGGCCGTGCTGGCGGGTGTTCCACTCGTCCATGCCGGCGAGCAGCTCCTCGCTCTGGTGCACGGCGATCACCGGGCCTTCTTCGAGGATGTTCAGGTCGCTGTCGGTGACGATGGTCGCCATCTCGATGATGACGTCCTTGTCCGGGTCGAGGCCGGTCATTTCCAGGTCGATCCAGATCAGGTTCTGCGGGTTCTGCATGATGGGGCTCCTCAGCTCAGCCCTCTAGTTTAGCGGGAAGCGCACCAGTGCATGCTAAACTGCGGCGCGATTTTCCCTGTGGATACCCTATGGCCAAGCGTCACCTCACCCGCCGGCAGAGCTGGCGGATCGAAAAAGTCCAGGAAGAGCGCGCTGCCCGCGCCGCCAAGCGTGAGTCACGCGCCCTGGAAGAGCTGGAAGGCGGCGACCTGGGTCCGGAGCAGACCGGGCAGGTGATTGCCCACTTCGGGGTGCAGGTGGAGGTCGAGGCCCAGGAAGGCGACCACGCCGGCCAGGTATTCCGCTGCCACCTGCGCGCCAACCTGCCGACACTGGTAACCGGCGACCAGGTGGTCTGGCGCCCGGGCAACCAGGGCATCGGCGTGATCGTCGCGCAGCTGCCGCGGACCTCCGAGCTGTGCCGCCCGGACATGCGCGGTGTGCTCAAGCCAGTGGCGGCCAACGTCGACCGCATCGTCATCGTCTTCGCGCCGCGCCCGGAACCCCACGCTAACCTGATCGACCGCTACCTGGTGGCCGCCGAACACGCCGGCATCAAGCCGTTGCTGCTGATGAACAAGGCTGACCTGATCGACGACGAGAACGCGCCGTTCCTCGACTCGCTGCTGGGCACCTACCGTGAGCTGGGCTACCCGTTGCTGGAGGTCTCGGCCTTCAACGGCCTGGCGATGGACGCCCTGCGCGCCGCGCTGAACGAGCATGTCAGCGTGTTCGTCGGGCAGTCCGGCGTCGGCAAATCCTCGCTGGTCAACGCACTGTTGCCGGGCGTCGACACCCGTGTCGGCGAATTGTCGGAAGTCACCGGCAAGGGCACCCACACCACCACCACCGCGCGGTTGTTCCACTTCCCCGCCGGCGGCGACCTGATCGACTCCCCCGGCATCCGCGAATTCGGCCTCGGTCATGTCAGCCGCGACGACGTGGAAGCCGGTTTCATCGAATTCCACGACCTGCTCGGCCACTGCCGCTTCCGTGACTGCAAGCACGACCGCGAACCGGGCTGCGCATTGCTCAAGGCGCTGGAGGACGGACGTATCTCGCCGCAGCGGATGAACAGCTACCGGCACATCCTCGCCAGCCTGCCGGAAGACGAGTACTAGCCGAGCCGCAGGGCGCATAACGCCTCAAGCCTGCACCTGACTGCCCGCACCTGACTGTAGGAGCGGAGCTTCTCCGCGAAATCCCGGCGAAGCCGGGACGACATTGCAACCAAATCGCCGGCCTATCGGCCGGATCGCGGACAAGGTCCGCTCCTACGAAAGCCCGCCTGGTGTTCGCGGTGCATTAGGGCGCAATGAAGAAGGCCAGCGGATCCGCTGGCCTTTTTCGTTTGCTACTGCTGCTTGTTCAGCTCGTCGAGCTTCAGCGTGCCGCCGTCGTCAAAGAGATTGAGCTTCTGCTTGAGCTGGTCCGGCGGTAGCGGATCGGTCTGCCCGGCCGTCGGCTGGGCAGGCGAACCACTGGGCACAGCGGCGCCCGGAGCAGCGGGAGCCCCGCCATCGGCGGGCTTGTCGCTGCCGCCATCCTGGCCCTCGATGGCGCGCTGGGCCTTCTTGGTCAGAACGATGATGTCGATGCGGCGGTTCACCGGGTTCAGCGGCTGATCCCGGTCGAACAGCGCCGAGGATGCATAGCCGACCACGCGGGCGATCTGGTCTTCCGGGTAGCCGCCGGCTTCCAGCGTACGGCGCGCCGCGTTGGCGCGGTTGGCCGAGAGCTCCCAGTTGCCGAAATCGCCGTTGCCCGCGTAGGGCTTGGCGTCGGTGTGGCCGCTGATGCTGATCTTGTTCGGCACCTGCTTGATGGTCTCCGCCAGCGCCAGCAGGATGTCCTCGAAGTACGGCTGCAAGCGCGCGCTGCCCAGGTCGAACATCGGCCGGTTGTCCGAATCGACGATCTGGATGCGCAGGCCGTCCTGGGTGATCTCGAACAGGATCTGGTCCTTGAAGCGCTTGAGCGTCGGGTTCTCGTCGACCTTGTTCTGCAATTCCTGCAGCAGCAGCTCCAGGCGCTCCTTCTCGACCTTCTCGGCGACGTCCTCGGCCTGCTGTTCGTTGATCTTGGCGTTCTCGTCCGGGTTGATCCGCGTCTCGTCGGCGTCCGGCTGGGCCTGGATCTGCGGGTTCAGCGTCTTGTCCGGCGCCGGCGTCGGCGTGCCGCCCAGGTCGATGACGTAGGGGCTGGCGCTCTCGGTGAAGCCGATGGGGTCCTGGAAGTAGCCGGAGATGGCCTTCTTCTGCTCAGGCGTGGCCGACGACAGCAGCCAGAGCACAAGGAAGAACGCCATCATGGCGGTGGCGAAGTCGGCGAAGGCGATCTTCCAGCCACCGCCATGGTGGCCGGCGGCATAGCGCTTGACGCGCTTGACGATGATCGGCTGGTTGTTATCCATGCTTAGCGCCCACGTACCGCCTGTTCCAGCTCACTGAAGCTGGGACGGTGCGCCGGCAGCAGCACCTTGCGGCCGAACTCAACGGCCAGCGACGGCGGCATGCCGGAGGCGGACGCCACCAGGCAGGCCTTGATCGACTCGTACAGGTTCAGCTCTTCCTTGGCGTCATGCTCCAGAGCGTTGGACAGCGGACCGACGAAGCCGTAGGCAGCGAGAATACCGAGGAAGGTGCCCACCAGCGCCGCGGCGACGTGGTGGCCGATTTCGGCCTGGCTGCCCTGGCCGAGCAGGGCCATGGTGATCACGATGCCAAGCACCGCGGCGACGATACCGAAGCCTGGCAAGGCGTCGGCGACACGGGTCACGGCATGGGCCGGGTGTTCGAGGTCTTCCTTCAGGCTACCCAACTCCATGTCGAACAAGCCTTCCAGTTCGTGGGGGGCCATGTTCCCGGAGGACATGATGCGCAGGTAGTCGCAGATGTATGCAGTCATGCGCTCGTCTTTCAGCACCGCCGGGTACTTGCTGAAGATCGGGCTGGCGGCCGGGTCCTCGACGTCGGCCTCGATGGCCATCATGCCTTCGCGGCGGCTCTTGTTGAGCACTTCGTAAAGCATGCCCAGCACTTCCAGGTAGAAGGTGTGGGTGAAGCGGTTGCCGAACATCTTCGGCGCCTTCTTCAGCACGGTCATGAAGGTGCTGCCAGGGTTGGCCTGGAGGAACGCGCCCAGCGCGGCGCCGCCGATGATCAGCACTTCGAACGGCTGGATGATGGCCGCGATCTTGCCGCCGGAGAGCATGTAGCCGCCGAGCACGCTACCCAGAATGACGATGATGCCGATGATTTTTGCCATGGGGACCGGACTGAAACTGTGAACAGAAAGGAGGCATGATTCCCGCCTCCCTGTTGTTATCGGAGATTTCGGGCAAGACTATAGGCCGAAAACACTAAAAACCAGTTCGGCGCCTCTCGCATGTCTAACCAAGTGCTTCATCCAGAGCGTCTCAAGGCCTGGCTCTCCCAGCTGGAAGATCTGCCATTGCCCGTTCCTCTGGAGCAACGCGACGACATTCGCCGGGCGCTGAACGACAGCCGCCGCTCCATCCGCGATATCTCCGATCTGTTGCAGGACGCCCCGACCCTGGCCTTCGCCATCCTGCGCGAAGCCAACCGCGCCGAGAGCGCGCGCAGCAATCCGGCGGAAAGCCTGGAAGTCGCCCTCAACCGCCTGGGCCTGACCCGCGTCACTCAATTGCTCGACAGCCTGCCGGCAATGCCCGAAGCGCAGATGCCTCGCGCGCTGAGCCAACTGCTGCTGATCAGCCGCCACGCCATGCAGCAGGCCAGCGGCCTGTTCGCCAACCGCCTGGCGCGACTCTGGCAGGAAATCCACTGGGGCAGCCTGTTCACCCTCGCGCCGTTATGGGCGCTGGCGACCGCCAGGCCGGAACTGCTGGAAACCTGGCAGCGCCAGGTTTACGGGCTGGGTCGCTGCAGCAGCGAAGTTGAAGAAGAACTGCTCGGCACCCGGCTGCTGCCGCTGTGCCGCGAGCTGGCCGAGCGCTGGCGCCTGCCCGACTGGGTCGGCCAGGGCTACGCCCTGCTCAGCGACGACAAGCGCCTGCTGGTGCGTGCCCTGCATGTGGCCCATACCGAGCCCGAACCACTGGGGCAGCAGCAGCGCCTGGACGCCGATCCGGAATTGCAGCGCTGGCTGACCCGTCCGGCCAATACCATCCTCCTTGCCAATAGCCTCGCCACGGCCGCCCACCAGTCCTGGGGCGGCGTGCACATGCTGCGCTGGCAACGCCTGACCAGCCTCTATCTGCAGATGCCGCTGGAAGAATTGCAGCAGACCGTCCATGGCCTCGCCGCGCAAAGCGCCCGCCGCCACGCCCGGCCCCAGCTCTGGCACCCGGCCGAGGCGCTGCTCTGGCCCTGGGATGCGCGCCGCTGGAACAACGGTCCGAAGGCGGACGAGCCGGCCAAGGCGCCGGATACCCTGGCCGAGTGGCGCCAGCACTGCACCCACCTGATGCAGACGCCCAGCCCGTTCGGCAACGCCGTGCAACTGCTCGACTGCGCCAGCGCCGCGCTCCAGGCCTGCGGACTGCAGCGCGGATTGATCCTGCTGGCCGACAAGGGCGGCAGCTGGCTGCAGGCACGCCGGCATTTCGGCCTGGACAGCGAAATCGGCGATTTCAAGCTGGAAGTTGCCGCCAGCCCGCTGCTGCGCAAACTCCTGCAACAACCCGGACAACTGCGCCTGAGCCCGGCCAACATGGCCGAGTTCTCGGCCGTGATTCCCGGCGCACTGAAAGCGCTGATTCCCAGCGAGCACCTGCTGCTGCGCTCGCTGGGCAACGGCTCGCGGGTGGTCATGCTGCTCGCCGCCGATCGCCACGGACACCCCCTGGCGGACCTGCACGCCCAAGCCTTCGGGCGCACCGCACAGTGCATCGAGCACGCCGTGAAGCAGATGGCGCGGGGCGCCTGAACCGCGAAAGGTTTGCGCACCGGCGCGTCCCCTTTAAACTAGCGGCCCTCATGGGGTAATCCAGGGCACCCGCTCACGTTGCTCCCCACCGTTCCCGCCGGGAGACTCCGACATGTCCGCCTTCTCCACCCTGCCCCTGGTGATCGAACCGGCTGACCTCGCCAGCCGCCTCGACGCCCCCGAACTGATCCTGGTCGACCTGACCAGCGCCGCGCGCTACGCCCAGGGCCATATCCCCGGCGCCCGCTTCGTCGCCCCCGCGCGCACCCAGCTGGGCGGCACGCCGGCTCCGGGCCTGCTGCCGGCCAAGGCCGACCTCGAAGCGCTGTTCGGCGAGCTGGGCCACAACCCTGACGCCGTCTACGTGGTCTACGACGACGAAGGCGGCGGCTGGGCCGGTCGCTTCATCTGGCTGCTGGATGTCATCGGCCACCACACGTACCACTACGTCGACGGCGGCCTGCACGCCTGGCTCGCCGACGGCCTGCCGCTGAGCCAGGAAGTCCCCGCGCCGGCCGGTGGCGCGCTGCCACTGACCCTGCACGACGAGCCGACCGCCACCCGCGAATACCTGCAGAGCCGCCTGGGCGCCGCCGACCTGGCCATCTGGGACGCGCGCAACCCCAGCGAGTACAGCGGCCAGAAAGTCCTCGCCGCCAAAGGCGGGCACGTGCCCGGTGCCGTCAATTTCGAATGGACCGCCGGCATGGACCCGGCCCGCGCGCTGCGCATCCGTACCGATATGCCGCAGATCCTCAAGGACCTGGGCATCACCCCTGACAAGGAAGTGATCACCCACTGCCAGACCCATCACCGTTCCGGCTTCACCTACCTGGTGGCCAAGGCCCTCGGCTATCCGAAGGTCAAGGGCTATGCCGGTTCCTGGTCGGAATGGGGCAACCATCCCGACACCCCCGTAGAGGTTTAAGGAATGTCGTTCAAAGATCGTCTGTTCATCCTCAGCCAGTACCTGCTGCCGCATCACCTGCTGTCGCGCCTGATCGGCTGCGCGGCCGAGTGCCGCGCCCCCTGGTTCAAGGACCGCCTGATCCCCTGGTTCGCCCGCCGCTACCAGGTGGACATGCGCGAAGCCCAGGTCGAGGACCTGCGCGCCTATGAGCACTTCAACGCCTTCTTCACCCGCGCCCTGAAAGACGGTGCACGCCCGCTGGACGAAACCGATGGCGCGGTGCTCTGCCCCGCCGACGGCGCCATCAGCCAGCTCGGCCCGATCGAGCACGGCCGCGTATTCCAGGCCAAGGGCCACAGCTACAGCCTGATGGAACTGCTGGGCGGTGACGCCGAGCGCGCCGCGCCCTTCATGGGCGGCGAATTCGCCACCGTCTACCTGTCGCCCAAGGACTACCACCGCGTGCACATGCCGCTGGCCGGCACCCTGCGCGAGATGGTCTACGTGCCGGGCCGCCTGTTCTCGGTGAACCAGCTGACTGCCGAACAGGTGCCGGAACTCTTCGCCCGCAACGAGCGCGTGGTGTGCATCTTCGACACCGAGCGCGGGCCGATGGCCGTGGTGCTGGTGGGCGCGATGATCGTGGCCTCCATCGAAACCGTCTGGGCCGGCCTGGTCACGCCGCCCAAGCGTGAGCTGAAATCCTTCTCCTACGGCGAGGCCGCTCGCGCGCCGATCCACCTGGAGAAAGGCGCCGAGCTGGGCCGCTTCAAGCTGGGCTCGACCGCCATCGTGCTGTTCGGACCGGAGCAGGTGAGCTGGGCGGAAAACCTCGCCGCCACCAGCGCCGTGCGCATGGGCGAGCGCCTGGGTGGTGCGCGCCAGGGCTAGGAACCTGTCTACGATCTGCTGCGCGTCAGCCGTAGGGCGCAGGAAAGCGCCCTCGGAGGCTCACTTACAGCGCGTAAACTCCGCTCCTCGGGTGCTTTGCGCCTACGACGGCGCCAGCTCGCAAGGATCGTAAACAGACTCCAACGCCGGCTTTCTATAAGGCGGACGGCCAATGAGCCGCCCGCCACCGCTTCTCGCCTCATCGTGCTAGTTCCCTGCCATGAAACGCTTCCTGCATCTGATGGGCTGGCGTGCCAACGCCACCAGCCATCTTGAAAAGTGGCTCTCCGCAATCGGAGCGCTGTGCGGCATCGCCGCCATCTATGCCGTCACCCACTGGGTCCTGCCCAGCGAAGCGGCCATCTGGGTCGTCGCATCGATGGGCGCCAGTGCCGTCCTGCTGTTCGCCGTCCCCCACGGCGCGCTGTCACAGCCCTGGGCGGTACTCGGCGGCCAGGTGCTGTCGGCCATCGTCGGCGTGAGCTGCCAGAAACTCTTCCCTGACCAGCCCTTCACCCCTGCCCTCGCGGTGGGCACGGCGATCCTGGTCATGCACTACGCGCGCTGCATCCACCCGCCGGGCGGCGCCACCGCACTGGCGGCAGTCTCCGGCGGGCCAGCCATCACTGCCCTGGGCTTCCACTACGCGCTCAGCCCTGTGCTGCTCAACGTGGTGCTGATCCTGGCGGTTGCCGTGGCCTTCAACGGCCTGTTCGCCTGGCGCCGCTATCCCGCACCGCTGGCGCGCCTGCCGGCCACGCCGAAGCTGCCCGCCGGCCCCGCGCCCGAGGACCTGTACCACGCGCTGCGCAAGATGGACTCGTACATCGACGTGCAGTTCGACGACCTGCTGAAGATCCTCCAGCTCGCCCAGGAACACGCCCAGGCGCAGCGCCTGGGACTCGACGACATCCTCCTCGGCGCCTGCTACAGCAACGCCCTGAGCGGTGACGCCTGGGCCGTGCGCCAGGTGATCGACGACCATCCCGGCAAACAGGGCCGCCAGGATCAGTTGGTCTACAAGGTGGTCGCCGGAGCCGGCAAGGGCAACACCGGTGCCTGCCGGCGCCAGGACTTGCTCGCCTGGGCAGCCCACCCGGTAATGGCCCAGGGTGATGGCTGGGTGCGCGTCACCGCGCAGGCTTCGGCCAAGGACGCTCTGCAACGGCAGATCACAGGCGGACGCTCGCAAGCGTGACCTGTCCGCGCACCAGCCGGGCGATGGGCTGCGGTGTGCGGCGGATGCTGCTAGAGTTCGGAAAAAGCCGACAGCTATGACCGGCTGGTCCGCCAAACGGCCCAGATTGTGGAGAAACAGATCCAACCATGGACAACAGTCCCCAGCAGTTTCTACGCGTCCCCACCCCGACGCACGAGAGCCTGAGCTTCTGCAACGCCAACCCGCGCGAGCTGAAAAACTGGCTGGACCATCTGCCCAAGGCCAACCTCGGGGAGACCGCGCGCCAGTTGTATCAGGGCCTCATCGAGCTCAACCAGTTGAAGCTGCCGGTGGAGTCACGCCTGCAACTGCTGGAGCTGTTCCGCCCGGAAGTCCACTTCGTCTGCCACAATCTGGAACGGCACTTCCTCAACCAATCCATCGTCCTGGACGAGCGCCCGCGCAAGGTCGCCAACCTCTGCCAGGCCCTGCAGAACCACCTGGCCATCGGCTACAAGCTGATCGTCGTGCGCGAAGCCTCGCGCTTCACCCGCGAGCGTGCGCAGGTGATGACCGCCGCCATCCAGCGCGCCATCCGCAGCCTCTGCGGGCCGCTGGTGCGCGCATCGCAGCTCTACTGCCCGGTGCCCGAACACCTCTGGCTGGAGCTTCATCAGCTCTACCAGCTCGCCTGCCAACACGGCCTGCAGCATTCGCCCGTGCGCGATGCGCTGGCGCGTCACGCGCCGGGGTTGTCCATCGAGCACGCATATCTGGTCGCCGTCATGCTCGGCTCGGCGCGCTGCAACCAGATGCGCCAGAACAACATCGCCCGCGTCGCCGAGGTCCTGGAAAGCTGGAGTGAGCTGGTGAAGGTGCAGCCCGCCCAGCAGCCTTCGACACTCTTCGTGGTCATGCCGCAGGTCGACGGGCCGCCGCGCTATCGCACCCTGTTCAAGGACAGCGACCTCTCCGGCGGCCTGGGCATCGACCCGCAGCCGCTGGTGGATGTGATCCGCGAATACCTGCTGCTGCCACCGGAAAACCGCGCCCAGGCCCGCCTGAAGGTGCCCGACGGCGTCAGCGTCGACCTGCTGCAGCACCTTGGCGCCGCCTGGGGCGACATCGCCGAACGGACCTTCCAGCGCACCCCCGGCCAGGGCCAGTTGACCCTGTGCATCGGCATGAGCGCGCTGCATTACTTCCTCGCCGGCCGCCGGAGTTTCGCCGACGTCCTGAAGATCCAGGTGCAGGAGCACGTGCCGACCTTCAAGGCCGAGGTCAACGATGCCTGGTCCGGCGCCTTCGACGCGCAGAAGGTCAACGACTGGCAACCCGGCATGCCGCTGGAAGAGATCGAGTACACCGCGCCGAACGCCCCAACCGAAGGCGGCAACGTGGGCGCGGCGCCGGAAAACCCGCGCGACGATTACCCGATATTCACCCTCTCCATCGTCAACCACAGTCCGGGCGGCTATTGCCTGACCTGGCCGAAGGAAATCCCCAGCCAGTTGCAAGCCGGCGAACTGCTTGGCATCCAGGACACCCCGGAACACAGTTGGAGCATCGCCGTGGTCCGCTGGATTCGCCAGGTGCGAGGCGGCGGAACGCAGATGGGCATCGAACTGATCGCGCCGATGGCACAGCCCTGCGGCCTGCAACTGTTGCGCAAGACCGAACAAGGTAGTCAGTACCTGCGCGCCCTTCTGCTACCGGAGATCGCCGCAATCTCGCGCCCGGCAACCGTCATCACCCCACGCCTGCCCTTCCAGGAAGGCAACCGTGTGCAGATCAACCTGCACGGCGAGGAGCGTCGCGCCACGCTGACCCGCAAAGTCACCGCCACTGCCAGCTTCACCCAGTTCGAGTACCAGGCACAGGACGTGGGAACCGCCCCGAGCGATAAGCCCATCACAGCGCCGAATGCTCGCGGGAATGGCGGGGAGGAAGACTTTGACTCACTCTGGAAGTCTCTGTAGATTCGGGAGAATTCCCATTCGTCGCCTATTTGCTGCCGTCCAGCGCGGTATAAGCAGCCTTCCTCATGGCCAATGAAAAGAAAACTATCCGCCTGTTGATCCTGGAAGACTCGCAGAACGAAGCCGAGCGCCTGGTCAGCCTGTTCCGCAACGCCGGTCGTGCGACCCGCGTGCATCGCATCACCTCCAGCGAAGACCTGACGGACATCCTTCCCCAGGGCTGGGACCTGCTGATCGCGGCCCCCGACAGCGAAGCCTTGGACCCGGGCGAAGCGCTCGGTGCCATCCGCCGCCAGGCCAAGGACATTCCGTTCATCCAACTGGTCAGCGGCAACGATTCCGATGCCGTGACCGAGGCCCTGGCGCTCGGTGCGCAGGACGCGCTGCCGCAAGGTGAAGACGAGCGCCTGATCCTGGTCGCCAATCGCGAACTGGCCAACCTCGAGGAGCGCCGTGCGCGCCGCTCCGCCGAAGTCGCCCTGCGCGAAGCGGAAAAACGCTGCCAGTTGCTGCTCGACAGCTCGGTGGACGCCATCACCTACGTCCACGACGGCATGCACATCTATGCCAACCGCGCCTACGTCGGCCTGTTCGGCTACGAGGATGCCGAGGAACTGGAAGGCATGCCGATGATCGACCTGATCGCCGGCTGCGACCAGGCCAACTTCAAGGACTTCCTCAAGGGCTACCAGACCACCGAGGACAACGCTGATCTCGCCTGCAGCGGCATCCGCAGCGACGGCCAGGCCTTCGCCGCGCGCATGAGCTTCTCGCCCGCCACCTACGACGGCGAGCCCTGCATTCAGGTGGTGATCCGCGCGGAATCCGACAACGCCCAGCTCGAAGAGAAACTGCGTGAAGTCAGCAGCCAGGACCTGGTCACCGGCCTGTACAACCGCGGGCACTTCCTCGACCTGATGGACAGCGCGGTGGAGCGCGCCGTCACCGCCGGCCAGCCGGCGACCTTCGCCTACATGCTGCTCGACCGCGCGCAGAACCTGCAGCTTAACCTCGGCGTCGCCAGCATCGACCTGCTGCTGGCCGATCTGGGCAACCTGCTGCGCGCCCAGTTCCCCGAGCAGGCGCAACTGGCCCGTTTCAGCGATGACGTCTTCGCCGTACTGCTGTCGGGCGAGGCACCGGAGCAATCCGCGCCGCGCTTCAGCGCCCTGCTCAAGAAAGTCGAAAGCCATCTGTTCGACATCCATGGCCGCACCGCCCAGGTCACGCTGTCCATCGGCCTCGCAGGCCTGGACGAGAAGACCACCCGCGCCCAGGACGTCATCGAGCGCGCGCACCGTAGCGCCGACGACATCGCGCAGAAGGACGGCAATGGCCTGAAGGCCTACAACCCGGCCGATGAACTCGCCGCCGCGGCCTACCGTGGCGACATCGCCGCGATCATCCGCCAGGCCCTGGAGCAGAACAGCTTCCGGCTGCTGTTCCAGCCGATCATCAGCCTGCGTGGCGATACCCACGAACACTACGAAGTACTGCTGCGCCTGCTCAACCCGCAGGGCGAGGAAGTGCCGCCCGCGGATTTCCTCAATGCGGCGAAAGCCGGCGGGCTGGCCGAGAAGATCGATCGCTGGGTGCTGCTCAACTCGATCAAGCTGCTCTCCGAACACCGCGCCAAGGGCCACGAGACCAAGCTCTTCGTGCATATCTCCGGCCCGAGCCTGCAGGACCCGGAACTGCTGTCGTGGCTGAGCGTGGCACTGAAGGCCTCGCGCCTGCCGGCCGACGCGCTGATCATCCAGGTCAGCGAACCGGACGCCATCGCCTACCTGCGTCAGGCCAAGGCGCTGAGCCAAGGTCTGGCGGAACTGCACTGCCAGGTCGCGCTGTGCCAGTTCGGCTGCGCGCTCAACCCGTTCAACACGCTCAAGCACATGAACGTCGACTTCGTTAAGGTCGATGGCTCCTACGTGCAGGACCTGAACAATCCGGAGAACCAGGAAAACCTGAAGACCCTGATGGCCAGCCTGCACGCCCAGGCGAAGCTGACCATCGTGCCGATGGTGGAAAGTGCCAGCGCCCTCGCCACCCTGTGGCAGGCCGGCGCCAACTACATCCAGGGCCGCTACCTGCAGGGCCCGAGCCAGGCAATGGACTACGACTTCGCCTCGGACGAGTAAGCGGGAGTCACGGCGGAGTTCCGGCATTAGGGGTGATCCATCGCGGACAGAGTGCGCTCCTACGCCCAAGCCGGGGTAGGAGAAACCGTCTTCTTCGGTCACTCCGTGCCATTGAACTCCCCACACCCCAGCCCTGGCTGCGCGCCCCGCTCAAAGGGAGAGGGGCAGATCGCGCCGACTGATGCCAAGGGTTCCAACCTGCACCGACCGGTCCCCTCTCCCTCCGGGAGAGGGTCAGGGTGAGGGCCGCTCCCGCACGCAGGACCATCATGTAGGAGCGGACCCTGTCCGCGATCGGATCCGCTTCACGCCATCCAGTGCAGGCGAAAACAAAAAAGCCGCCCTTGGGGGCGGCTTTTTCATTCTGCTGCGGATCAGAGACCGTCCACACCCTCGCGGTCACGGAAACCGAGCAGGTAAAGAATGCCGTCCAGGCCCAGGGTGGAGATCGCCTGCTTGGCCGACTGCTTGACCAGCGGCTTGGCGCGGAAAGCAACGCCCAGGCCGGCCAGACCGAGCATCGGCAGGTCATTGGCGCCATCCCCCACGGCAATCGTCTGCTCAAGCTGCAGGCCTTCCTTCGCCGCCAGTTCGCGCAGCAGATCGGCCTTGCGTTGGGCATCGACGATGGGCTCGATGGCCACGCCGGTCAGCTTGCCGTCGACGATCTGCAGCTCGTTGGCGAACACGTAGTCGATGCCCAGCTTGGCCTGCAGTTGCTTGGCGAAATAGCTGAAGCCGCCGGACAGGATCGCGGTCTTGTAGCCCAGGCGCTTGAGTTCGGCGAACAGCGTCTCGGCACCCTCGGTCAGGCGCAGCGAGGCACCGATTTCTTCCAGCACATCCTCGGAGAGCCCCTGCAGCAGTGCCAGGCGCTCCTTGAAGCTGGCCCGGAAGTCCAGCTCGCCGCGCATGGCGCGCTCGGTGATCTCGGAGACCTGCTCGCCCACGCCGGCGGCCTTGGCCAGCTCGTCGATCACCTCGGCCTCGATCAGCGTCGAGTCCATGTCGAACACCGCCAGGCGACGGTTGCGGCGGAACACCGAGTCCTGCTGGAAGGCGATGTCGACGTTGAGTTCCTGGGCCACGCTGAGGAACTCCGCACGCAGGGCCACCGGATCGGCTGGCTCGCCGCGCACCGAGAACTCGATACAGCCCTTGCCCTGGTCGGCCGGCATGTCCAGCGGCATGCGCCCGGACAGGCGGTCGATCTGGTCGATGTTGAGACCATACTTGGCAGTGATCGAGCTGACCCGCTGCAGTTGCTCGGCGGTCACTCGGCGAGTCAGCAGGGTCACGATGTGGCGCGGCTTACCCTGGCCGCCGACCCACAGCCGGTAATCGTCTTCCGACACCGGCGTGAAGCGCACCTGCTGGTCCAGCTTGTAGGCCGTGAACAGCACGTCCTTGAGCACGGACGAGGCCTGCTCGGTGCCCGGGATTTCCACCAGGATGCCGAAGGACAGGGTGTCGTGGATCACCGCCTGGCCGATGTCGAGGATGTTCACGCCACCCTGTGCCAGGACGCCGGTAATGGCCGCGGTGAGGCCGGGGCGGTCTTCCCCGGTGATGTTGATCAGGACGATCTCGCGCAAGGCGCTGTCTCCGCCATTGAAAAAATGGCGGCCATTCTACCTGCTTTCGCCATGCCGGGATGCCCCGCTCGCCTCCTCGCGGGCGGCGCCGTCGATCGGAATGGCCCGCGAATGGCACCGGCACGCCGACTTTCGCCGCCTTGACAGGCCGCGCGGCGCTTTGCCCCTCAGTAGGGCCTCGTTATACTGCCCCGCATCTGCCCTGAAGAAGACCGAGCCCGCTGTGACCCGGCCCACCTCCGTCAAGCCCGACAATTTCTTCCTGCTGCTCTTCCACGCCCTGCGCCAGCGTCGCGTACCGGTCGCCCTGAAGATCGCCATCCATAGCCTGCTGCTGGTTGCCGCGGCACTGGTGATCTACGCCTGGGTGATGGGCATGCAGTTCAAGCAGGCCATGCAGCAGCAGGCCGACGCCCTGGGCCAGAGCCTGACCACCCAGACGGCGCAATCCGCCACCGAGCTGCTGGTGTCCAACGACATCCTCAGCCTCAACGTGCTGCTCAACAACCTGACCAAGAACCCGCTGGTCGCCCATGCGGCGATTTACAGCGTGGACAATCGCATCCTCGCCGAGGCCGGCACCCGGCCCAAGCAGGGCCTGCTGGGCGATGCCGAGGGCCTCTACTCCACGCCGATCACCTTCCAGGAAGTGATCGCCGGCCATCTGCGCATCAGTCTCGACATGCATCAATTCGAGCAACCGATGACCGTCAGCCTGCAGAGCATGGGGCTGATCAGCCTGATCCTGCTGCTGCTCACCCTGACGCTGAGCCTGCGTCTGGGCCGGCAGATTTCCACACCCTTGTTACAGCTTCGTGTCTGGCTGCGCGATCCGGACGATCCTGCGCCCGGCGCCGGCCTGCAGAACGAGATCGGCGACCTCGCGCGCCAACTCCAGGCACGCCTGGTGCCCGAGAAGCCGCCCGCGCCGGAGCCGGTCGTCAGCGCTCCCCCGCCACGCCCGAAAGCCGCCGCCAAGCCGGCCGCCAAGGAACCCTCCCTGAATGAGGACGAGGCCGGCGACGAGCACGAGTTCGACGAGAACATCTTCTCCGACGACGAACTGCCCGCGCCCACCGCACGCCGCCGCAACGAAGCAAACGGTGACGATGACTTCCCCGAGGAAGAATTCGAGACCGCGGTCGACGAGGAAGCGGACGACGAGATCGGCGTCGAGGAAGAGCCCGAAGCCGAGCCAGAACCGCTTTCCTCCGGCACCAGCGCCGTGCTGGCCGTCCAACTGGGCGCCCAGGAACAGCTGCGCCGCCTGCCACGGGCCCGCCTGGTCGACCTGCTGCAGCGTTATCGCGACTGCCTGGAACAGGCCGCGCGCCTCTACAAGGGCACGCTGTACACCCTCAATGACGGCGGCAGCCTGATCCTCTTCCACAGCCGCGATCAGGACGAGGAATTCCTCACCAACGCGCTGTGCTGCGGCGAGCTGATGCGCGCCCTGGGTCACGCTCTGCAGATCGAAGTCGCCGACAGCGGCATCACCCTGCAACTGCAGTTGGGCCTGGTGCTGGGCGAAGACGTCGCCGACCTGGAGCAAGCCGAACTGTTGCAGGATTCCTCCGCCCAGGACGCTCTGGCCCTCAGCCAGCACAGCCGCAACCTGCTGCTGGTGGAGAAATCCATCGGCGACGACGAGAAAGTCCGCGAGCGGGCGCGCATCCGCCCCATCGCCAGCCCGGAAAACGCCTGCTGCGTGGAATGGCTGAAGGAACCCTACCCGTCGATGCTGGAGCGCCAGCTCTCGCGCATGCGCGCCCTGCGCACCACCTGATTCGCGGGGCCGAAAGGCCCCTTCTGGAACGGATTCCATGACCACCCTGATCACCCATCCGCTGCCAGTGCTGGCCGTCGGTCTGGCGCTCGGCGCGCGCGTCATTCCCCCTCGCCTGCTGCTGGCCGGCATGCTCGCCGCCTGCCTGCCCGACCTCGATGTGGTCGCCTTCAAGCTGGGCATCGCTTATCACGACGCCTTTGGCCATCGCGGCTTCAGTCATTCGCTGCTGTTCGCTGCCTGCATGAGCGTGCTCGGCGCGCTGTGTTGCCGCCTGCTGGGCAGCGGCCCGCTGAAAGCCGGCCTGTGGATCGGCTTGGCGACCGCGTCCCACAGCGTGCTGGATGCGATGACCGACGGCGGCCTGGGCGTTGCCTGGCTCTGGCCGTGGAGCGAACAGCGCTACTTCCTGCCGTTCCATCCCATCGAGGTTTCACCCATCGGTTTGTCGCGCTTCCTCAGCGCGCGCGGAATGGACGTGTTGCTCTCGGAAGCGCGCTGGGTCTGGATACCGTGCCTCGCCGTGGCACTGGGCGGCATGGGGCTGCGCCGCCTGGTGCGCCGCGACAGCTGATTCAGTGGGCGCCGAGCTGCGCCTGGAGCTGTTCCAGCAGGGAAGTCTGCCCGCCCTGGACCGGCAACTGAGCGGTATAACCCTGGAAGCTGGCGAAGCGCGCGCGATAGTCCAGATCGACGAGGAAGCGATTGTCCCACCCCGGCGAGACCGCCGGCATCAGTTGGTCGCAATCGTGCAATGCCTGCGGCGTCGCGCACGGATGATAGGCCTGCGCATACACCTGGCGCTTCCACAACACCCAGGGTGACAGCGACAGCGCGCCCAGCCGGCTTCGCCGCAAGTCCAGCTCCAGCAGTTGCATCAGGCCGTTGCCGCCCAGGTACTGGTGCTGGTAGTCGACCATCACCATGTCCACGCTGTGCCCCAGGTCATTGAACATCCGCGTATGCGCGGCGCCATCGACGTGCGCGCTGAGGGTGAGGAATACCTGGTCGTTGTGGCGGATCAGCCGATCCCACAGGCGCGGGCCACTGGCGCTGCCATCGTGGGACAGTTCGACGACACCCTTGGCGTTAAGCCGCAGGATGCTGTGCGAGGCGAGTATCACCGGTACATGGGGATGAGTGTCGAGCACGCCCTGAGCCCAGTCCAGGGTCGCCTCCGACGGGCTCCAGTCCAGCGCCAGCAGCAGGAAGGATTGGCCATAACGCTGGAACAGGTGGACCTGGCTCAGCCCCTTCGGATCGCTGCCAACATAGGTGCTCTGCCACGCCGCACGTTCGGGACCGAAGTGGCTCTTGAAGCGGTCCAGGAAGGAGCGCTGGTCATCATTGCTGGTCTCCTCGTGCACATCCCGCTCGCCAGTGGCGATGCTGTAGGGCACACCGCGCTCCTCGAGCGTACGCATGGCACCGCTGGCGGTCTGCCACTGACTGGCGGCGCCAGCGTTCTCCACCACATCCCCCAGGTGCACGACCAGCGGCACCTGCAAGGCCTCGGCGTACTTCGCCAGCCAGTAGGTCTGCGCATAGAAGGCCAGCGCCGGCGGATACGGCAGGTCCGGATAGCGCTGCTCGCTGCGGAACAGGTGGCGCTCGCGGTGGTTGTTCTCCGCATAGAACTGGGTATCCGGCAGCAAGGGCAGGATGAAGCTGCCGGAGCCCGATACCAGTTGCAGCGGCGGCAACGGATGCTGGCGAAAGAAGGCCTGGTTGCGCTCCACCTGGTCCTGGGTGTCGGTGTTGTCGCAACCATTGAGCAGCAGACTGCAAGCGAGAAGGATGGGTATCGGTTTCATCACGGCGAAGTGCCTGCGCGCTGGAGGCGCAGCAGGCGATAGTTGTCATTGTCGAAGCGGCCGCCGAACAACAGTTCGGAATGGGCGGGGAGCACAGCCGCGAGATGCTGCACATCGCGCTCCTCGATCATCAGGTAGAAAAGCGTATCCAGCGCGGCAAGCTGTTCGGGGCGGTCGAGGAACAGCGGCTGCAGGTCACGATCGAGGTTGACCATCAGCTTGATCGCCCGCGCATCGCGCGCCATACCGAAGAGCACCAGGGGGGCGGGCTGGGCGTCGAGCTGGCGGATCAGATCGGCGGAGAACTCCTGGGTATCGTAGCGATTCCGCTCGACCGGCTCGAAGACCAGGATGTAGCCGGCCCACAAGGCCAATGCAGCGCTCAGTGCCATGACCGGAGGGCGGCGCCACTGCAGCGCTCCCAGCACCAGCAGCAGGCCCAGCGCCACGATACAGACCGGCAAGCGCCAGCCGATTCCGGCGAGCTCCTGCGGGTAGCGCTTCCACACCAACCACAGCCCAGCCATCAACAACACCGGCAGCGCCAGCCACAGCGTTTGCAGCGCAACGCGCAACAGGCGGGCCAGACGGTTGCCGGCGAGCATGAACGGATAGCTGGCGATGATCGCCGCCAAGGGCGCCATCGCCACGATGTAACGCGCCTTCTTCGCCTGCGGCACCGACAAACCGGCCATCACCACCAACGCCGCCAGCGCACAGCCCGCCACCAGTCGAGCAGCCGGCTCGCGCCGGGCGTGCCACAGCAGCGCCAGTGCCGGCAGCGCCAGCGGGAACGCCAGGGCATAGTTGCCCAGCGAGCTGCGGAAGTAATAAAGCGCATCGCTGGAGCCGGCCGAACCGTCCAGGCGACCGATGACCTGCATGCGCAGCACGTCCGCGACGAAGGCATCGCCACCAGCAGCGCGCGCCGCCTCGATCAGCAGCACGACGCAGGCAGCCAACAACGCCGCCGCACTAGCGGAGAAGACCAGCAGCGGCTTCCAGCGCCGGTCCAGAAGCAACTGGCTGCACACCATGCCTGCCGGCACCACGAGGCCAAGCGGCCCGCGCAGGGCAAAGCCCACAAGCAGCAGCGGCAGCAGGCGCAGGAGCAATCCGGCGAGGCCGAAACGCCGCGAATGGAAGGCGATCTCGAAGGCCAGCATGCCGACCGCAGCAACCATCAGGTCGAGGGATACGGCACGCGTCTCGCTGAGGAAGGTGGCGGTGAGCAGCAGCATTGCCACGCTGACCAGCGCCCAGGCACGGGAGAACGGCGCCACCAGGCGATAGACGATGCCCACGCACAATGCTGCCGCCAGCGCCGTCGGGAGCCACGCGGTGAACGCGGTTACCCGGCCCAGCGGCAGCGACAACAGGTAGATGAACAGGGTCGAGGTGGCCGGGTAATCCGGGTAGGGCTGGCCGTAGGTGGTCGGGAACAGACTCGGGCCATGGCGGAGCATTTCCCGCGCGAAGAGCACGAAGCGCGAATCGAATCCCACGAACGCATCGCCCTGCACGCCGAGCAGGAACAACAGCAGCGCAGCCAGCATGACGCACAGCGTCTGCCGGCTCAGGGCGGAGTCCGCCTGAACGACGGGGGCAAGGGAAGTTGACGGCACACGAAGCCTCTCGCAGGTTTCGCTCGGAAAACGTCCGGGCGCCAACAACCTGCACACGGACCTCTGGATACCACCCGCGCCGTCAAGAAGATGTCAAACGCGCGTATTTCCCCGACAAAAATGCAAACGCCCCGGCCAGCGAGGTTGGCCCGGGCGTCGATGTCAGGAGGGGGAGCGCCCCGAAATCAGAACCGATAAACCTCGACGTCGGTGCGAATCGGCACCACCAGCGGGATCTTCGGACCTTCTTCCTTGGGTTTGGCCGCCTGTTCAGTGTTGGCGACCGTCGGCTTGCGTGGCGGAGCGGCCTGCTGTTCGGCCACGGCGGTGGCGACCGGTCGCACGTCACGGGCCAACTGGACCGAGAGCTTGCGCAGC
Source organism: Pseudomonas sp. PDNC002 (assembly GCF_016919445.1). NCBI lineage: Bacteria > Pseudomonadati > Pseudomonadota > Gammaproteobacteria > Pseudomonadales > Pseudomonadaceae > Pseudomonas > Pseudomonas sp. PDNC002. Next base: position 410,088 of record NZ_CP070356.1, read on the forward strand.
AGGTCACCCTGGGCACGCACCTGGTCCTGAACGCTGCCCGAATGCGCTTCTTCTTCGCGGAACACGCGGCTGTCGCGCAGCTCGCCCTTCTGGTCGAGCAAGCGCCAACGTGCCTCGAGCACCGCCGGCTCCTTCGGGCCGGAGTCCAGGCGGCTGATGGTCAGCATGACCTGCACCTGCGGGGTGAAGCCGGGCTTCTCCGGGAACAGCGCCAGGCGGGTGCTATCCAGCTCGCCCGAGAGCAGGCGCATCAGTTGCTGGCTGACATTGGTCTCCAGGCTGCCGGCCCAGCGGGCTTCGGTGGACAGGTTGAGGATACCGTCGGCCTGGCGCTGAACCATCGTCTCGCGCTTCAGGTAATCGGCCAGGGACACCGGACCGAGGAGTACAGCGACACCGTTATCACGGGTCGGGACAGGAACCGCACCTGCATCCAGTTGGTACAACTGGGTCGGCCGATTCACTGTGCAGCCCGTCAGCCCCAGGAGGCTGACGAGGGAAAACAAGGCCAAGACGCGCCACGCGCTCATCTGGATCACCGTCATTCGCCGAAATTCGGCGCTACATCCAACAAATTCACTATGACTACAGGCAACGCGCCGAGGCGCCGGTTGCCAAAGGGACGTATCATCCCCTAACCGGCGCTTCAGCTCCAGAGGCAGAATGTATCGAACCGCGTTTCAATCCTGAGACAGCGATTCTACCAGCAAGGCGTCCACTCGCTGGAAACCGCGCGGCAGTTTGTTCCCGCGACGGCCCCTCTCGCCCTTGTAATGCTCCAGGTCATCGCCCTTGAGGGAGAGCGTCCGCTTGCCAGCCTGCAGCACCAGGGTCGCCCCCGTCGGAAGCACGGCCAGATCGGTCAGGTACTCCTCGCGGCTCGCCACGCGGTCGCCCGGCACGCTGATGATCTTGTTGCCCTTGCCCTTGGCCAGCTGCGGAAGATCGGAGACCTTGAACAGCAGCAGTCGGCCCTCGGTGGTGACGGCGGCGATCCAGTCCTGCTCCAGGTCGTTGACCGGCCGCGGCGCCATGACCTGCGCACCATTGGGCAGGCTGAGCAGCGCCTTGCCAGCCTTGTTCTTGGCCTGCATGTCCTCGCCCTTGGCGACGAAACCGTAGCCGGCGTCGGAGGCCAGTACGTACAGCGCGCTGTCCTCAGGCAGCAGCACGCGGTCGAAGGACGCGCCCGGCGGCGGCGTCAGGCGGCCGGTCAGCGGCTCGCCCTGGCCACGGGCCGACGGCAGGCTATGAGCGGCCAGCGAGTAACTGCGGCCGGTGGAATCGATGAACACCGCATACTGGTTCGAGCGTCCCGGCGCGGACACCTTGAAGCCATCACCGGCCTTGTACGACAGGCCGGTGGCGTCGATGTCATGGCCCTTGGCGCAACGCACCCAACCCTTCTCCGACAGCACCACAGTCACCGGCTCGGTCGGCATCAGCTCGGTTTCCGACAGCGCGCGGGCTTCGGCGCGGGCGACGATGGGCGAACGGCGGTCATCGCCGTAGGTCTCCGCGTCGGCGATCAGCTCATCGCGCACCAGCTTGCGCAGCTTGGCGGGGGAACCGAGGATCGACAGCAGCTTGGCGCGCTCCTTGGCCAGCTCGTCCTGCTCGCCACGGATCTTCATCTCTTCCAGGCGCGCCAGCTGACGCAGGCGGGTGTCGAGGATGTAGTCGGCCTGCAGCTCGGAGAGCTCGAAGCGCTGCATGAGGACTGGCTTGGGCTGGTCCTCGGTGCGGATGATGTGGATGACTTCGTCGAGGTTGAGGAAGGCGACCAGCAAGCCTTCCAACAGGTGCAGGCGCTTCTCGACCTTGTCCAGGCGGAACTGCAGGCGGCGGCGCACGGTGTCGGTGCGGTAGGTCAGCCACTCGCTGAGCACCTGGCGCAGGTCTTTCACCTGCGGTTTGCCGTCCAGGCCGATGACGTTCATGTTCACCCGGTACGAGCTTTCCAGGTCGGTGGTGGCGAACAGGTGGGTCATCAGCTCTTCGGCATCCACGCGATTGGAGCGCGGAATGATGACGATGCGGGTCGGGTTCTCGTGGTCCGACTCGTCGCGCAGGTCGGCCACCATCGGCAGCTTCTTGGCCTGCATTTGCCCTGCGATCTGCTCCAGCACCTTGGCCCCGGAGACCTGGTGCGGCAGCGCGGTGACCACGATGTCACCGTCTTCGACGCGGTAAACGGCGCGCATGCGCACCGAGCCACGGCCGGTTTCGTAGATCTTCTGCAGGTCGGCGCGCGGGGTGATGATTTCCGCCTCGGTGGGGAAATCCGGGCCCTGCACGTGCTCGATCAGGTCGCCAACGGTGGCGTTGGGCTCATCCAGCAGACGGATACAGGCGGCAGCCACTTCGCGCAGGTTGTGCGGCGGAATATCGGTGGCCATGCCCACGGCGATGCCGGTGGTGCCATTGAGCAGCAGGTTGGGCAGGCGCGCCGGCAGCACGGCCGGCTCGTCCATGGTGCCGTCGAAGTTCGGCACCCAGTCCGCGGTGCCTTGGCCCAGCTCGGACAGCAGCGTTTCGGCATAGCGCGACAGGCGGGCCTCGGTGTAACGCATGGCGGCGAAGGACTTGGGATCGTCCGGCGCACCCCAGTTGCCCTGGCCGTCCACCAGCGGGTAGCGGTAGGAGAACGGCTGGGCCATCAGCACCATGGCTTCGTAGCACGCCGAGTCGCCGTGGGGATGGTACTTACCCAACACGTCACCGACGGTACGCGCCGATTTCTTGTGCTTGGAGTCCGCATCCAGGCCCAACTCGCTCATGGCGTAGATGATGCGCCGCTGTACGGGCTTGAGGCCGTCGCCGATATGCGGCAGGGCTCGGTCCATGATCACGTACATGGAATAGTTCAGGTAAGCCTGTTCGGTGAAGTCGGCCAGTGACCGGCGCTCCACGCCCTCCAGACTCAGATCGAGGGTTTCGCTCATGCGTGCCTCACGGTGTAGATCGCTGGCGCAGCACCAGGGTGCCGTCCTGCTGGGTGAAATCCAGTTGTCTGAGTGCGCTCATGCCGAGCAGCACCTCGTCGCCTTCCATGCCCGGCGCGACCAGCGCCGGCACATCGGTCAGGCGGATGTCGCCAAGCTGCAGGCTGGGCAGGCGCGTGCGCCAGCCCTCGCTGCGGCCGTTGGCGGTGTCCAGGGTGACCGGCAGGCCGCGCGGCAGGTCCAGGCGCTGGGCCAGCCGCTGCGGAATGGCCACCTGGGTGGCACCGGTATCGACCATGAAGGTTACCGTCTCGCCCTTGATCCGCCCGTCGACCACGTAGTGTCCGGCGCGATTGCCAAGCAGGCGCACTTCCACGTAACCGCTGCCGCGGGTCGACTGCGGTTGTGGATTGGGGTTGTGCTGGCGAGTTTCCCAGGCGCCGAAATAGTGGGTGGCGAGCAGGATGCCCGCGCCCCAGGCGAGGAACATCATGATCTTGCCGATCCGCCGCCCCGGCACCGCGTCGCTCATTTGCCACCGAGCCAGCCACCGGCCGGCGCCGCGAAGCGCAGCACGTAGGGACGCCCGTCACCATCGGCGCGGGCGTGCTCGCCATTGTCCAGGCCGATCCAGGCGCCCTTGTCGTCGAGGATCAGCGCTTCGGCCACGCCGTATGGCAGGTCGTAGCGTCGCTCCGGGGCGAGCATGCCGGCGGCGACGGACCAGCATTGCTCCTGCGCGCCAGTCTTCGCGTCGCGGCGGCAGATCTGATGCGCCAGGCGCTCGAGGGTGAACAGCTTGTCCTTGTAGAGCACGAGGTCGGAGAAATCGATCGGTAGCGCGCGTTCAGCGCCCAGCTCCGGGGGCGGCAACGCCGTACCGCCTTCGCTGAGCATCACGCAGTTGCCGTCGCACTTCCACGTGCCATTCTCGTTGCGCACCTTCAGCAGGCCGCGGCGCTGGCGCTCGGCGGCCAGCCACAGTTCCTTGCCATCGGCGCTCACGGCGATGCCTTCGTAGAGCGCATTGAATTCCATCAGCAGCCCGCTGGCGCGCGCCTGGCGCAGCAGGCTCTGGGGCAACGGCAGCCAGGTCGGCTCGCCGGTGGCCGGCAGCAGCAGGACGGCGGCATAGGCTTCGCTGACCACGTAGCGGTTACCGGCCTGGTCGCAGCTGATGCCTTCGAAATCCATCGCGCCACCGCGCAGCAGGCCGCCGACGCTCACCCGCGCACGGGCGCCCCAGGACAGGCCGCTGTCCGGCACACCAGGCACCACGAAAGGTTCGGCGGTGGCTTGCCAGGCCTTGCCCGGCTGCTCGTCGATCAGCAGGCGGTAGATGCGGTCGTCATCACGGTCGGACACTGTCCACATTTCGCCGCCGCACATTGCCAGGCCGGACAGGTTCCCGCTGGGCATGCCTTCGACGGGATGCTCGGCGACGAACTGCAAAGTGACCGGCGCAGCGGAGGGGGCCGCGGGCCTGGTTGCCTCGACGGCGCCAGCCAGGCCGGCGAACAGGCCGAAGGCGGCCAGCAGCCAGCGCATCAGGCGAAGTCCGCCAGGTTGCCCTTGGATTCCAGCCAGGACTTGCGGTCGCCGGCACGCTTCTTGGCCAGCAACATGTCCATCATTTCCACGGTGCCCTCGGTGTCTTCCAGGGTCAGCTGGACCAGGCGACGGGTATTCGGGTCCATGGTGGTTTCGCGCAGCTGCGGCGGGTTCATCTCGCCCAGGCCCTTGAATCGGGTGACCTGCGGCTTGCCACGGCGCTTCTCGGCGGCCAGGCGGTCGAGGATACCGTCACGCTCGGCCTCGTCCAGGGCGTAGAAGACTTCCTTGCCCAGGTCGATACGGAACAGCGGCGGCATGGCGACGTAGACGTGCCCGGCGTCCACCAGCGGACGGAAGTGGCGGACGAACAGCGCGCACAGCAGCGTGGCGATGTGCAGGCCGTCGGAGTCGGCGTCGGCGAGGATGCAGATCTTGCCGTAACGCAGCTGGGTGAGGTCCGCCGCGCCCGGATCGACGCCGATGGCCACGGCGATGTCGTGGACTTCCTGGCTGGCGAGCACTTCGCCGCCGTCCACTTCCCAGGTGTTCAGGATCTTCCCGCGCAGCGGCATGATTGCCTGGAATTCCTTGTCGCGCGCCTGCTTGGCCGAACCACCGGCGGAGTCACCTTCCACCAGGAACAGCTCGGAGCGCATCGGGTCCTGCCCAGCGCAGTCGGCCAGCTTGCCGGGCAGCGCCGGGCCCTGGGTGATCTTCTTGCGCTCGACCTTCTTGCCGGCCTTGAGGCGGCGGCCGGCGTTGCTGATGGCCAGCTCGGCCAGTTGCAGGCCCAGCTCGGGGTGGGCGTTGAGCCACAGGCTGAAGGCGTCCTTGACCACGCCGGAGACGAACGCGGCGGCCTCGCGGGAGGACAGGCGCTCCTTGGTCTGGCCGGAGAACTGCGGCTCCTGCATCTTCATCGAGAGGACGAAGGCGATGCGCTCCCAGACGTCTTCGGGCGCCAGCTTCACGCCGCGCGGCAGCAGGTTGCGGAACTCGCAGAACTCGCGCATCGCGTCCAGCAGGCCCTGGCGCAGGCCGTTGACGTGGGTGCCGCCCTGGGCGGTGGGAATCAGGTTGACGTAGCTTTCCTGCACGGACTCGCCGCCCTCGGGCAGCCACAGCAGGGCCCAGTCCACCGCCTCCTTGTTGCCGGCCAGCGAGCCACAGAACGGCTCGTCGGGCAGGCGCAGGTTCTCGGAGACCGAGTCGACCAGGTAGGAGCGCAGGCCATCCTCGTAGTGCCATTCGACGCGCTCGCCGCTGGACTTGTCTTCGAAGCTGACCAGCAGGCCGGGGCACAGCACGGCCTTGGCCTTGAGCACGTGCTTCAGGCGACTGACGGAGAACTTGTGGGAGTCGAAATACTTGGCATCGGGCCAGAAGTGCACGCTGGTGCCGGTATTGCGCTTGCCCACTGTGCCGATGACTTCCAGGTCGCTGGACTTGAAGCCGTCGGCGAAGGTCATGCGGTATTCGTTGCCATCACGCTTGACGCGGACCTCGACCAGCGTCGACAACGCGTTCACCACCGAGATGCCCACGCCGTGCAGGCCGCCGGAGAACTGGTAGTTCTTGTTGGAGAACTTGCCGCCGGCGTGCAGCTTGGTGAGGATCAGTTCGACGCCGGGCACGCCCTCTTCGGGGTGGATGTCCACCGGCATGCCGCGGCCATCGTCGATCACTTCCAGCGAGTTGTCCTCGTGGAGGATCACCTGCACGCTTTTCGCGTGGCCGGCCAGCGCCTCGTCGACGCTGTTGTCGATGACTTCCTGGGCCAGGTGGTTGGGCCGCGATGTGTCGGTGTACATGCCCGGGCGTTTGCGCACCGGATCGAGGCCGGAGAGAACCTCGATGGCGTCTGCGTTATAGGCGTTCTGCTGGGCCATGGGGTTCCTGCTTAATCAGTCGAAGAGGTGATGGCTTCAAAGGTGGAGAAATCCACGTCGCGCCACTGGCTGGACGGCACGCCGGCGAAGGCCAGGAGTGCCGGCAGGTGGCTGATGAAGCGCTGGAAGCTGTGGTCGCCACCGGCCTCGATGCGCAGCGCGCAGGCACGGTAATAGCGTTCGGCGGCGCGGTAGTCGAGGGTTTCGTCGGCGGTCTGCAGCCACACCTGGTAGCGCGAGCCGTCGGTGGGAGCCGGGACTTCCAGTTCCGCCAGGGCGGCGACGTGGTCCAGGGTCAGTTCCCAGGTTTCGCCGCTGTAATAGTTGGTCTGCGGACCGAGTTGGCCATCGAACAGCCTGTGCGGCGCCACTGCCGGATTGATCAGTACGGCCTTGAGGCCAAGTCGCTCGGCCAGATACGTGGCGTAGTAGCCGCCCAGGGAGCTGCCGATCAGCAGCGGCCGGCCCAGTTCGGCGATAGCGGATTCCAGCTGCGCCATGGCCTGGCGCGGATGATGGTGCAGCGCCGGCACGCGAATGTTCCCGGCCAGGCCCAGGTGTTCCAGGGCGGCCGTGAACTGCCGGGCCTTCTGCGAACCGGGCGAGCTGTTGAATCCGTGGATATAGAGGAATGCGGTCATGGGCCGGGAGGCTACAAGCTGCAAGTGGCATGCCGCAAGTGGGGCAGCGTCGCAAGGCGCACCATGGGGCGGATCAATAGCCCTTGATGCTGTAGTCGACCTCGAACTCGATGTCGGTCACCCGCGATACGCCGGTCTGCACTTCACCATCGGGCTGCAGGCGCAACCAGCGGTATCCGGGCGCCAGGCTGTCGACGCAGAAATCCTCGCTGCCCGGTGTGAACTGCACGCAGGTCGACGGTGAGGCCAGCAAGCGCACATCGCCGCGCATCCGGTCGATTTCCTGGTGCACATGGCCCCAGAGCAGGCAACGTACGTTCGGGTAGCGATCCAGCACGGCGAAGAGCTTTTCCGGGTTATAGATGCCGATACGGTCCATCCACTGGCTGTCGATGGGTACCGGATGGTGGTGGAAGCTGATCAGCAGGTGCTTGTCCGGCGCGGCCTGGATGGCGCTCTCCAGCAATGCGACCTGCTCGTCGGTCACCTGCCCCGGCACCGCGCCGGGAATGGTGGAGTCCAGCAGGATCACGCGCCAGGCGCCCAGATCGACCACCGGATCGAGCAGATCGCTGCCCGCGGCGGCCTCGCGCATCGGTGCGGTTTCGTCATGGTTACCGGGGAACCAGCGGCTGGGGGCGTCGATCGGCGCGGAGATGCTGCGGAAGCGCTGGTAGGACTCCAGCGAGCCGTCCTGCGACAGGTCGCCCGTGGCCAGCACCAGGTCGATCCGCGGCTGCTCCTCGACAACCAGGCGCACCACCTGGGTCAGGCTGTCGGCGGTATCCATCCCCAGCAGCCGGCCATCGCCTTCGGCGAACAGGTGGCTATCCGAGAGCTGGATGACCAGGACGGAATCGGAGGCAGTGGGCTGGGTGGGCAATGCGCCTTCTCCTGTGAGGCGGGCGTCCGGGAAATCGTGATGAGTATGGTGACAGGCGCAACCCCGAGCAAACCGGGAAAGCGTCACAGATCACAGTTAGGGACACGCAGAGTTCGATGGGCGGGCAGCCTATCATGGCATGTCGCCATCACGGTAATATCAGCGCTGCAGCACCGGCTCGAGTTCGTGGCCGCAAGACAGGCAGTGGCTAAGCCATTCGCCGAGGAACAGGTTGAGCTGGCTCTTCTCGTCCGGCTGGTGCATCGCCTGGTTCGGATAGGGGTAGATCGCCAACAGGCGGCGCGCCTGTTCGGCGCCCACCACTTCGGCCATGCGCGCGTCGTGGTACACCCGTACCTCCAGCTTGGGCGCCGGCAGCCAGGGCAGGCCCAGCTCCTGGCGCACCTGCAGGACGGTGGTGTACGGGCAGGCTTCCACCACATCCAGCACCAGCACGCCGAGCAGGCGCTCGCCCTCGCTGAGCGCCACGCGGCGGGAAACCTGGGCTTCGCGCATCTCGGGCAACAGGCGCATCAGGCGCAAGTAGTTCGCTTCGCAGGTCGCCTGCAGACCCGCCAGGTCGACGCGATAGCGCTCGCGCAACAGATTCACACCCATAACCCCCTTACCTCGGCGCGATTGAGCGCCAGCCATTGCAGGGCGAGCATGCTCGCCGCGTTGTTGATGCGCCCGTCGCGCACAGCCTGCAGTGCTTCCTCGAACGGCATGACGTGGACGCGGATGTCCTCGCCCTCTTCTTCCAGGCCGTGGATACCCGACGCGGTGCTGCTGTCGCAGCGGCCGACGAACAGGTGCACCAGTTCGTTGCTGCCGCCGGGTGACGGCAGGTACTGGGCGATCGGCCAGAGCGCGCCGAGGGTCAGGCCAGCCTCTTCCACCGCTTCGCGGCGAGCGACCTCCTCGGGCTCCTCGTCCTTGTCGATCAGACCGGCGACCAGTTCCATCAGCCAGGGATTGACCCCGGCGTCCATGGCGCCGACGCGGAACTGCTCGATCAGCACCACTTCATCGCGCTGCGGGTCGTAGGGCAGCACGCACACGGCATCGTGACGCACGAACAATTCGCGGGTCAGCACCGGGCCCATGCCGCCGGCGAACTGGCGGTGCCGCAGGTGCAGGCGGTCGACCTTGTAGAAGCCCTTGAAGCACTGCTCGCGCTTCTGGATCTCGATGTCCTGGGGGCCTGGCTTGAACGCTTCCGACATCCCGTTCCACTCACTGTACGTTTGACTTCGCGCCATCCTATCGCGCCGCCGGTAGCGGCGCAGCCTCTTTCGCGGCCGCCTGGCGGCCAGGCTGGCTGTGACCATCGCACGGTGCCGTCGTTCCGCCAAAGTGGTTCATACTCACCCGCCGAACCGGTAGCGCCGATGGCGGTCGAACCACTCCACTGCCGGTGAACGTCAACGACAAGGAATCCCATGCGACTTCTGAAACTCGCTGCCCTGGGCAGCCTCTGCCTGTTATTGGGGGCCTGCCAGAGTCTGTTCAAGCCCGCGCTCGACGAACCGCTCGCCGCCCGTCACATCACCTTCGAACACCTCAAGCCTGGCTGCCAGGGCGAGCAATGCCCGCTGTTCAACCTGGACACGCTGAGCTTCGACGACGAGCCGGCGCTCAATGACGCGATCAATGCCCAGTTGCTCCAGCTGGCCCGCGATGGCGAGGGAGCGGCACCGGCCAATCTCGAGGTCTACGAAAAGCGTTTCCTCGACTCGGCGCAACCGGGCTGGAACAGCTACCTGCAAGCGAAGATCCGCGAACAGCATGACGGTCTGGTGATCATCGAGCTGTCCAGCTACCGCTTCACCGGCGGCGAGTACGGCCAGCCGGGCCGCGCGTTCATCAATTATGATCGACGTATCCACAAGGTGCTCACCCTGCAGGACATTCTCCTGCCCGGCCAGGAGGACAACTTCTGGAAAGTGGCGCGCATGGCGCACCAGGCGTGGATCCTGCAGAACAAGCTGAACGAGCAGGATGCGAACTTCTCGAAGGATTGGCCGTTCCAGCCGACCGAGCATTTCGCCCTGACGTTCGGCTCGCTGACGCTCAAGTACGACATCGACCGCATCGCCCCGCACTCGGTCGGCCATCCGGAGCTGAAGATTCCGTACCCGCGCCTGAATGGCATCGTGAAACCGTACTACTTCCCGGGGCGCGGGGCGCAGTAGCCTTCTTCAGCGCCGGCGTAGTCGGCGGGATTTCGCGGACAGGGTCCGCTCCTACAGACGGGGCACGGAGTGCCTTTGTAGGAGCGGACCCTGTCCGCGACCAACCTCAAGCCGAAGCTGTCACCTTCGCTCCAACACGCCCCAGCAACAGCTGCAGCACACCCGCCACCACCAGCGCCGGCAGGGTCGCGCCCAGGTCCGGCTGGTAGTTCGCCAGCAGGTGATAGACCACCACGCCGCCAGCCCAGGCCAGCAGCGAGCCCCAGCGCAGGCCCTGGGGGATCTCACTCGGCGCGCGGCGGCGCAGGACGAAGTGGTCCACCAGCACCACGCCGAACAGCGGCGCGAACACCGAGCCGATCAGCAGCAGGAAGTTCTGGTACTGCGCCAGCGGCGCGAACCAGGCGATCAGCGTGCAGATCACGCCGATGGCCAGCGCCAGGTGCTCGACCTTGAGCGGCAGCAGGATGCCGCTGGACACCGCCGCCGAATGAATGTCGGCGAACGCCTTTTCCGACTCGTCCAGCAGGATCAGCAACAGCGGAATGCCCATCCCGGCGCCGGCCAGCGCCAGCAGCAGCGCATTGGCATCGCTGCCCTCGGCGAATGCCAGGGTGTAGGCCACGCCCAGGCCCATCAACCAGAAGCAACCGATGAAAAAGCCCAGCGCCACGCCGGTGAAGGTCTGCCCGGCGCGTTTGCCAAAGCGCGAGTAGTCGGCGATCAGCGGCAACCAGGACAGCGGCATGGCGATGGCGATGTCGAAGCCCACGGCGAAGGACAGCGAACCGTCACCGGCCTTGGCCCACAGCGCAGCCAGGTCGGCGCGCTGGAACAGGTCGATGGTCAACCAGACGCACGCGGCGATCAGCAGCCAGATGCCCCAGCGGCGCAGCACGCGGCGCACGAAGGCGAGTGGGCCGGCGACGGCCAGCAGGGTCGCCAGCGCGCCGAACACCAGGGTCCACAGCGCCGGATTGGTCCAGGCGCCGTCGCCGAACGCGCGGGTGGCCAGCAGGCTGGCGGCATCGCGCATGACGATGATCTCGAAGGCGCCCCAGCCGATCAGTTGCAACAGGTTGAGCAGCGCCGGCAGCGCGGCGCCGTGGCTGCCCAGGCTGAGCTTGAGCGAGGCCATGGCGGACAGCCCGGTATCGGTGCCGATCACCCCCGCGCTGGCCAGCAACAGCACGCCGACCAGCGTGCCGAGCAGGATCGCGCCCAGCGCGCCGGCCAGGCCCAGGCCCGGCGCCAGCAGGGCGCCGGTCTGCAGCACCATCAGGCCGATGCCCAGGGAGAACCAGAGGGAGAACAGGTCGCGCAGGCCGAGCACGCGCTGGGCACTGCCCACGGCGGATGTCGGTGAATAGTCGATGGCGGTAGTGGTCACGATGCGTGCAAGGCTCGAAGGTTGGATTAGGTTTTATTTTTGCTTTGGCTGTTTGTAGGAGCGGATTCATCCGCGACGCTCTTGTGGAGGCGGATGCCAATCGCGGACGAAGTCCGCTCCTACGGGGGCTACCCGGTCACACCTGCTTGTAGATCACCGAGCCTTCATCCTTGAAGCGCGCGGCCTGCTGCTGGAAGCCGGCCTCGATGGCTTTCTGCTCATCGGTCAGGCCGTTCTCCTTGGCGTAGTCGCGGACTTCCTGGGTGATCTTCATGGAGCAGAACTTCGGCCCGCACATGGAGCAGAAGTGCGCGACCTTGGCCGAGTCCTTGGGCAGGGTCTCGTCGTGGAAGGCGCGGGCGGTGTCCGGGTCGAGGCCGAGGTTGAACTGGTCTTCCCAGCGGAACTCGAAGCGCGCCTTGGACAGGGCGTTGTCACGGATCTGCGCGCCCGGATGGCCCTTGGCGAGGTCGGCGGCGTGCGCGGCGATCTTGTAGGTGATGATGCCGGTCTTCACGTCATCCTTGTTCGGCAGGCCCAGGTGCTCCTTGGGCGTGACGTAGCAGAGCATGGCGCAGCCGAACCAGCCGATCATCGCCGCGCCGATGCCGGAAGTGATGTGGTCGTAGCCCGGCGCGATGTCGGTGGTCAGCGGGCCGAGGGTGTAGAACGGCGCCTCGTCACAGCACTCCAGCTGCTTGTCCATGTTCTCCTTGATCAGGTGCATCGGCACGTGGCCGGGGCCTTCGATCAGCACCTGGACGTCGTGCTTCCAGGCGATGCGGGTCAGCTCGCCGAGGGTTTCCAGCTCGCCGAACTGCGCGGCGTCGTTGGCGTCGGCGATGGAGCCCGGACGCAGGCCGTCGCCCAGCGAGAAGCTGACGTCGTAGGCCTTCATGATTTCGCAGATTTCCTCGAAGTGGGTGTAGAGGAAATTCTCCTGGTGATGGGCCAGGCACCACTTGGCCATGATCGAACCGCCGCGCGAAACGATGCCGGTGACCCGCTTGGCGGTCAGCGGAACGTAGCGCAGCAGCACGCCGGCGTGGATGGTGAAGTAGTCCACGCCCTGCTCGGCCTGTTCGATCAGGGTGTCGCGGAAGATTTCCCAGGTCAGGTCCTCGGCGATGCCGTTGACCTTCTCCAGCGCCTGGTAGATCGGCACGGTGCCGATCGGTACCGGGCTGTTGCGCAGGATCCACTCGCGGGTCTCGTGGATGTGCTTTCCAGTGGACAGGTCCATCACCGTGTCGGCGCCCCAGCGGATGCCCCAGGTGAGTTTCTCCACTTCTTCCTCGATGGAGGAACCCAGCGCGCTGTTGCCGATGTTGCCGTTGACCTTCACCAGGAAGTTGCGGCCGATGATCATCGGTTCCAGTTCGGTGTGGTTGATGTTCGCCGGGATGATCGCGCGGCCACGGGCCACTTCGTCACGGACGAACTCGGGGGTGATCTCCTTCGGAATGCTGGCACCGAAGCTCTGACCCGGATGCTGGGCGTCCAGCAGGCCGGCGGCGCGGGCTTCCTGCAGCTTCATGTTCTCGCGGATGGCGATGTATTCCATCTCCGGCGTGATGATGCCCTGGCGCGCGTAGTGCATCTGCGAGACGTTGCGGCCGGCCTTGGCGCGGCGCGGGGTACGCACATGGGCGAAGCGCAAGGCGTCGAGGCTGGCGTCGGCCAGGCGCGACTGGCCGAACTCGGAGGTCAGGCCGGGGAGGATCTCGGTGTCGCCGCGCTCGTCGATCCAGCGCGAGCGCACGTCCGGGAGGCCCTTGCGCAGGTCGATGCGCACATCCGGGTCGGTGTAGGGGCCGGAGGTGTCGTAGACCATCACCGGGGCGTTCTTTTCGCCGCCAAAGGCGGTCGGGGTATCGGCGAGGGCGATTTCCCGCACGGGGACACGGATGTCCGGGCGCGAGCCGGTCAGGTAGACCTTCTTCGAATTCGGGAAGGGCTGGGTCGACTGGCGGTCCAGCTGCTCAAGGCGGGTGACGTTGTTTTTCTGGGTGCTCATCCTGGCTCTCCTGGGGTTGATTGCCGGGGAGAACCTGGGACGAGAGGAGCTGCTTGCCGCAGCGAAGGGACGCACCCCGGGAAGGGCTGGGGCCGGGGCGGAATGCGCCGCGGGATGCGTACTTCTTGTTCCCTACGCGGGTATTAACCCGATCAGGTTCAACGGGATCCGGAACTATCCGATCTCAGCCCCTCGCAATGGGGCACCCCGACAAGAACGCCCGCAGTCTAATCAAGTGCGCAGAGATTAGCCAACGCCATCCGGCCGAAAACGCGCAATCGCCTACACGCAGCTACACTCCAGCCTCGGAAGGCTCGTACGAACGTGCCTTGACCGCCACCGGCGGCGACCGTAGCCTTGCCCCACCTCGCATCACTTTCCAGGATGAACGAATGCTGCGCAGACTCTCTCTGGCTGTCGCTGTTGCCGCTACGACAGGCTTTGCCTGGGCTGCACAGCCCGCTCCGGCCGCTATTCCTCTGCCCACCAAGACGGACCTGATCAGCGTCTATAAAGATGCCGTCGACAACAACGCCGACCTCGCCGCCGCCCAGGCCGACTACCTGGCGCGCAAGGAAGCCGTGCCCCAGGCGCGCTCCGGCCTGCTGCCGCAGATCAACGCCGGCGCCAGCACCGGGCAGACCCGTACCGCGCTGGACGAGCCCTCCGCCACGCTGAACCGCAACACCCAGTTGGTGCAGGCGAGCCTCAGCCAGCCGCTGTTCCGCGCGGACCGCTGGTTCCAGCTCAAGGCGGCCGAAAACGTCACCGAGCAGGCGCAACTGGAGTTCTCCGCGACTCAGCAGCAGCTGATCCTGCAGTCGGCAGAAAATTATTTCGGCGTGCTGCGCGCCCAGGACAACCTGGCGGCGAGCAAGGCCGAGGAAGCGGCGTTCAAGCGCCAGCTCGACCAGTCCAACGAGCGCTTCGACGTCGGCCTGTCCGACAAGACCGACGTGCTCGAATCCCAGGCCAGCTACGACACCGCACGGGCCAACCGCCTGGTCGCCGAGCAGCGCGTTGACGATGCCTTCCAGGCCCTGGTGACGCTGACCAACCGCGAATACAGCGCCATCGAAGGCATCCTGCACTCGATGCCCGTCGTGGTGCCGGTGCCCAACGACGCCAAGGCCTGGGTCGACACCTCGGTCCAGCAGAACCTGCAACTGCAGGCCAGCAACTACGCGGTCGACGCCGCCGAGGAAACCCTGCGCCAGCGCAAGGCCGGCCACCTGCCGACCCTCGACGCCGTGGCGCAGTACCAGAAGGGCGACAACGACGCCCTGGGCTTCACCAACACCGGCGTGCCGGGCGAACCGCACTACGGCAAGTACGTGGACCAGACCAGCATCGGCCTGCAACTGAGCGTGCCGATCTACAGCGGCGGCCTGACCAGCTCCCAGGTGCGCGAGTCCTACCAGCGCCTGAACCAGAGCGAGCAGTTGCGCGAAAGCCAGCGTCGCCAGGTAGTCCAGAACGCGCGCAACCAGCACCGCGCGGTGAATACCGACGTGGAAACGGTGAAGGCGCGGCGTCAGGCGATCATCTCCAACCAGAGCTCGCTGGAAGCCACCGAGATCGGTTACCAGGTCGGTACCCGCAACATCGTCGACGTGCTGGATGCCCAGCGTTCGCTGTACAACTCCGTGCGCGACTACAACAACAGCCGCTACGACTACATCCTCGACAACCTGCGCCTGAAGCAGACCGCCGGCACCCTAAGCCCGGCCGACCTGCAGGCGCTGAGCGCCTACCTGAAGCCGGACTACAACCCGGACAAGGACTTCCTGCCGCCGGACCTGGCCAAGGCCGCCGAAGAGCAGCTCAAGTCCAATCCCAAGTACTGATCCGGCCCCATGAAAAAGCCCCGCATCGCGGGGCTTTTTCTTTGGCCTGTCAGCAGGACAAGACCTGCGTTCCTCCAGATCGCGCCCCGCTTCACGCCGGGCGTACGGGTGGACTCTGTCCGCGATTGGCTGATCCACACTCCAAGCCCATCGACAGAGCCGCCGGCAAGACATCGCGGATGGAGTCCACCCCCATACAAACCTCATGCCACGCGTAGGAGCGGACCTTGTCCGCGATCGGCTGATCCATACGCCAAGCTCACCAACAGAGCCGCCGGCAAGACATCGCGGACAAGGTCCGCTCCTACACAAACCTCATGCCACTCTGTAGGAGCGGACCTTGTCCGCGATTGGCCGATCCACACGCCAAGCCCACCAACAGAACCGCAGGCAAGACATCGCGGACAAGGTCCGCTCCTACACAAACCTCATGCCACTCTGTAGGAGCGGACCTTGTCCGCGATTGGCAGCCCCACACGCCAAGCCCACCAACAGAGGGACCAACTGATCAATCGCGATACCCAGGCGCCACGCGATCCAGCATCCGCAGCAGCGCAGACCACGCCAGGTCATAACCATCCGGATCGCTCAGCTCGCCTTCGGCCAGGGGCCGCGCCGGGGCGTTGAATTGTTGCTCGGTGTGACGGCACACCTCGTCCGGGGGAATCACCAGTTCGCCGCCCGCCTGGGCCGCCAGCTGGATATCGCAGGCCTTCTCCAGGTAGTACATGCGCAGGAACGCCTGCTGCACGGTCTGTCCGACCGTCAGCAGCCCATGGTTGCGCAGCATCAGGCCCAGGTGATCACCGAGGTCGGCAACCAGCCGCTGTTGTTCATCCATCGACAGCGCGATGCCTTCGTAATCGTGGTAGCCCAGGCGGCCATAGAACTCCATGGACATCTGGTTCAGCGGCAGCAACCCGCAGGCCTGCGCCGCCACCGCGCAGCCGGCGCGGGTATGGGTGTGCAGCACGCACTGCGCATCCTCACGGGCACCGTGGATCGCGCTGTGGATGACGAAGCCCGCCGGGTTGACCTTGTACGGCGTCGGCTCCACGGCATGGCCGGACAGATCGATCTTCACCAGGCTCGACGCGGTGATCTCATCGAACATCAGCCCGTAGGGGTTGATCAGGAAATGGTGCTCGGGACCAGGGATACGCACCGAAATGTGGGTGAAGATCAGATCGGACATACGGAAATGCGCGATCAGCCGGTAGCAGGCCGCCAGCTCCTCGCGCAGCTTCCACTCCTCGGGCGAACAGGTGGCGCGGCTCGGTGCCGGCGCCTGTAGCGACGTCATGGTGCTCTCCTCTTCACAGGCAGGGACGCCGGAGCCCAAAGGCCCCGGCGCCACGGTCACGCTCTGATTATTGCGCGGCCCAGGCGTTGAAGCGTTCTTCCAGTTCCTCGCCGTGGTCAACCCAGAACTCATCGTCCATCGCCAGCCCCTGGGGCAGGTTCTGCATCGAGGTGGGTACCCAGCTGGCCAGGTCCGATGGCAGGCGTTCGGCGGCCTGCTTGTTGGTCGGACCATACGCAATGTGCTTCACGTAGTCGACTTGCGCATCGGGCTGGTTGGCGAAGGCAATGAAGCGCTTGGCGGCATCCACATGCTGCGAGCCCTTGATGATTGCCCAGTAGTCCATCCCATACAGGCTACCCGGCCAGACCAGTTGCAGGTTGCGCCCGCCCTTGTAGGCATCGGCGATGCGCCCGGTGTAGGTCGAGGTCATCACCACGTCACCGGCGGCCAGCCATTGCGCGGGTTGCGCGCCGGCTTCCCACCACTGGATGTACGGCTTGATCTGGTTCAGCTTGGCGAAGGCGCGGTCGACGCCGGCCTTGGTGCCGAGCTCCTTGTAGACGTCGGCGGGTTTCACGCCGTCGGCCATCAGGGCGAACTCCAGGTTGTAGATGGCGCGCTTGCGCAGGCCGCGCTTGCCGGGAAATTTCTTCACGTCCCAGAAATCCGCCCAGGATTGCGGCGCCAGCTTCAGCTTGTCGGCGTCGTAGGCGATGGCCACGCCCCACACCAGGGCGGCCGAACCGCAGTCCTTGGCGGCGTTGGCGATCAACTGGTCATGGCCACCGATCTGCTGCCAGTCCAGCGGCACGAACAGGCCTTCGTCGCAGCCGCGGGCGAGGTCCGGGCCCTCGATCTGCACCACGTCCCAGTCGGCGTGGCCGGTGTCGGCCATGACCTTGATGCGGGCCATTTCGCCGTTGTACTCGCTCTGGGTCACGCCGACCCCGGACTGCTTGCTGAAGGGCTGGAAGAAGGCCGCTTCCTGGGCCTTCTGGCCGGCACCACCATAACCGACCACCACCATGTTCTCGTTGGCCTGGGCACCGGCGCAGCACAATCCAAGGGCCAGCAGCAGCGGATGCAGAGCGTTCTTGCGGAAAGTCATCGGGCATACCCCATGTCGTAGGAGACCACGCGCACAGCCGCAAAGGCTGCGCGCACGCAGGACGGGCGCGCCGGAACCACGTTGCAAGAGAGACAGGGCAGAGGGAAATCGATTGCCAGCGGGTAAGCCCGCCGTGCGAGGGGGGACCGTACGTGACGGTTCATGCGCCTCTCCTCTTGTAGTTGTTGTGGAGCACGTCGCGTTGCACCCGAAAGACCTCGGGCGTGAATGAAACTACTCAGTCACTTTTAAAAAAACAAGTTGATTTTTTACTGTCGGTAAATTTCCATAGAAAGAACTTAATCAATACTCGCTTAGACAACATTGCCCGTTCCAGGAGAAGTGCCGTGTCCCAGGTCCGCCATTTCCAGCAGTCCGCCCTGCAGTTCCAGTCCTACGGTGGCGAAGCCATCGAGCGCGCCGCCATCTGTCGGCTGATCGGCCCTGCGGACAGCGAAACCATGGGCGCGGGCCTCGCCCGCTTCGACGGCGTCTCCATCGAGTGGACGGTGCTCTACGACGAGCTGATCGTGGTGCTGGAGGGCAACTTCCGCCTGCGCCTTGCCGACCAGGTGATCGAGGCCAAGCCGGGCGATGTGATCTGGGTACCCGAGCGCACGCCCCTGGCCTACGAAGGCGAGAAAGCCTGCGTGTTCTACGCCCTCTATCCGGTGGACTGGCAGGCGCGCAACGCCTAGCTGATCGACCGGCCGCGCGTCGGCGCAACTGCGTTGGAAACCGGCTCGGCATGCTCATTTACTGGAGTAAATACCGCTGCCTCTCCGGTTCCGCCTTGTTGCGCTCCAGCTCGCGCGGTCGATGTTTAGCGCTGTATCTACAACAAGAATCCGGAGTTGCCCGATGAGCCAGTTTCCCCACCTGTTCAGCCCGCTGCAGATCCGCGGCAAGGCGCTGAAGAACCGCATCATGTCCACCGGGCACGACACCTCGATGCCCACCGACAACCTGGTCAACGACCAGTTGGTGGCCTACCACACCGCCCGCGCCAAGGGCGGCGTCGGCCTGATCGTGCTGCAGGTCGCCGGCGTGCACGACAGCGCCCGCTACACCTCCCATGTGCTGATGGCCACCGATGACGAGTGCATCCCCGGCTATCGGCGCATCGCCGAGGCGTGCCACGCCGAGGGCACGGTGGTGCTGTCCCAGGTGTTCCACCCGGGCCGCGAAATCATGGAATCCAGCGACGGCCTGCTGGCCGTGGCCTATGCGCCGTCCGCCTCGCCCAACGAACGCTTCCGCGTCATGCCCCGCGAGCTGAGCCAGGCGATGATCGACGAGATCATCGAAGGCTACGCTGCCGCCGCACGGCGCCTGCACACTGCCGGCATCGACGGCGTGGAAGTGGTCGCCAGCCACGGCTACCTGCCGGCGCAGTTCCTCAATCCACGGGTGAACCGCCGCAGCGACGGCTACAACGGCGACCTCGACGCGCGCCTGCGCTTCACCCGCGAAGTGATCGCCGCCATCCGCGCCGCCACCGACGAGGATTTCATCATCGGCCTGCGCATCTCCGCCGACGAACGCGATCCCGAAGGCCTCACCGAAGACGAATCACTGCAGGGCGTCAAAGGGCTGCAGAAAGACCTGGACTACGTGCATATCGTCGCCGGCACCTCCGCCTCACTGGGCGGCGCCATCCACATCGTGCCGCCGATGGCCATCGAAGCTGCGTACCTGGCCAACGAAGCCGGCACCTTCAAGCGCAACCTGGACATCCCGCTGTTCGTCACCGGGCGCATCAACCAGCCGCAGGAGGCCGAGCTGATCGTCGCCCGCGGGCAGGCCGACGTCTGCGGCATGACCCGCGCGCTGATCTGCGACCCGCAGATGCCGAGCAAGACCGAAAGCGGCCACGTCGAGGACGTGCGCGCCTGCATCGCCTGTAACCAGGCGTGCATCGGCCATTTCCACCGCGGCTACCCGATCTCCTGCATCCAGCACCCGGAAACCGGCCGCGAACTGATCTATGCCGAACGCAATCCGGCTGCCCAGCGCAAGCGCGTGCTGGTGGTCGGCGGCGGGCCGGCGGGGATGAAAGCCGCCGCGGTCGCCGCCCAGCGCGGCCATGACGTCACCCTCTGTGAAGCCACCGCGCAGTTGGGCGGCCAGGTCAACCTCGCCCAGTTGCTGCCGCGCCGCGCGGAGTTCGGTGGTGCGTCCACCAACCTGCAGCGGGAGATGCAACTGGCCGGCGTCGAAGTGCGCCGCAACACCCGCGTCGACCGCGCGTTGGTGGAAGCCGAGCGCCCGGACGTGGTGATCGTCGCCACCGGCGCCAAACCCTATCGCCCCCCTTACGAAGAAGCCGGCGAACTGCAGGTGGTGGACGCCTGGCAGGTGCTGCGCGGCGAAGTGAAGCTCGGCCGCTCGGTGCTGGTCACCGACTGGCGCGCCGACTGGATCGCCCCCGGCATCGCCGAGCGCCTGGTGCGCGACGGCCACCAGGTGCAACTCGCCGTGAACGGCACCCACGCCGGCGAAAGCCTGCCGCTCTACGTACGCGACCACATGGCCGGCGAGTTGCACCGCCTGGGCATCAGCATCACAACCTACGCACGCCTGTACGGCGTGGACGACAGCACCGTCTACCTGCAACACACCGCCAGCGGCGAGCCAATGCTGGTGGAAAACATCGACACCCTCGTGCTCTGCCAGGGCCACCAGCCGGTGGATGAGCTGGCCGACGAGATTGCCGATCTCGCGGACGTGCGCCGCATCGGTGACTGCCTGGCACCGCGTACGGCCGAGGAAGCGATCTACGAAGGGCTGAAGGTAGGCTGGGCGATCTGATCGCCCACTGGATCAAACCGTAGGACGCATAACCCGGAACGGGTTATCCGCCCTACGGTCACGCATGGAGCGGACTCATAGCGGAAGCCTCATGCCCGTGCAGCAGAGCAAAGCGTCCACAGCCCCGGCGCATTGTTTAGAATGCTCCACGACGACATTCGCCAGGACCCTCGCCGCATGAGCCGCAAAGCCCCGCAGGAAGCACCCGCCAACGCCGAAGCGCAGTTCCTCGGCACCCGCATCCGCGGCCTGCGCAAGCGGCGCGGCATGACCCTGGCGGAGCTGGCTGAGCAGAGCGGGCTGACTGCCGGCTACATCAGCCAGCTGGAACGCAACCTGGCCTACCCGTCGATCCCGGCGCTGTTCAACATTGCCCGCAGCCTGGGCGTGACCATCCAGTGGTTCTTCGCCAGCGAAGTGCAGGTCGACCCGGCCGACGCCGGCTACGTGGTGCGGCGAAATGCCCGCACCAGCGTGCATTACGAAGATGGCATCGTCGATGAACTGCTCAGCCCGCAGCCCAGCCGCCAGCTGGAAATCCTCCACTCGAAGTTCCCGCCCGGCACCTACAGCCAGCAGAGCTACAGCCACGAGGGCGAGGAAGCCGGCTACCTGCTCAGCGGCACTTTCGAGCTGTGGGTGGGCGAGCGCTATTTCCTGCTCAATGAAGGCGACAGCTTCAGCTACTCCAGCCAGGAGCCGCACCGCTATGGCAATCCGGGGGATGTGGATGCCGTGGTGCTGTGGGTGATTACGCCGCCGACGTTCTGAGTCGGTTGCGCCGGCGGCTCACCGTTTTTCTGTAGGAGCGAGGGGGGGCGCCTAGCTCTTGCTCGCGAACCTGCCTGATGCCGGTACTGCCGGAAGAGTGTTCGCGAGCGAGCTCGCTCCTACAGACAAGATACCGGGAAGCTCTGGGTGCCACGCCTGCCCCTCACCCCAGCCCTCTCCCGGAGGGAGAGGGGGCGGATCGGCGCGCCGACGAGTAGCAGGCAGGTAGGTAAGCAGGTAAGCAGGTAAGCAGGTAAGCAGGTAAGCAGGTAAGCATCATGTCGGCGGGCTTTTTGAAAGCTGCAGCATCCGGCTGACTCGATGTGCCGCCTGACACCGAGCGGTCCCCTCTCCCCCTGGGAGAGGGTTAGGGTGAGGGAACGCCCCCGCACCGAGACCCGATCAGCCCTTGATCAACCTGCCAAGGCCATCCAGCAAACGCCCGAGCGCGCCCTGGTTGGCCTTCATCACATCCAGCCCCGCCTCGGCCATGCGTTCAGCACCATCTGGTTCATCCCAAAGCGCCGCCACAGCCACCGCCAGCGAAGGCGCATCGGCCACCTCGCGCAGTGCGCCGACGGTGCGCAATTGCGCGGCGATTTCCAGGAAGTTGAACAGGTGCGGACCGGATAGCACTGGCTTGCCCAGTGCCGCCGGCTCCAGCAGGTTGTGCCCGCCATTGGGCACCAGGCTGCCGCCGACGAAGGCAACATCGGCCAGCGCGTAGAGGAACAGCAGTTCACCCATGGTGTCGCCCAGCAGCACCTGGGTATCCGCAGCGACCAACTCGCCGGAAGAGCGACGCTGGGTACGGAAGCCTTCACGCTGGCACAGCTCGAACATCGGATTGAAGCGTTCCGGATGGCGCGGCACCAGAAGCAGCAAGGCGTCCGGATGTTTTTCCAGCAGTTGGCGATGCGCCGCCAGAACGATCTCGTCTTCGCCGGCATGGGTGCTGGCAGCGATCCAGATCGGCCGCTGCTGCGCCTGCCACTGGCCGCGTAGGTCCGTGGCGCGAATCAGTAGTTCGGGATCGATGGTCAGGTCGAACTTGATCGAACCAGTCACGCTCACACAGTCCGAGCGCGCGCCGAGCTGGCGGAAGCGTTCTGCCTCGGCCTCGGTCTGCACGGCGATCCAGCTCATCTCTTCCAGCATCGGCCGGGTCAGCCCGGCGAAGCGCGCATAGCCGCGCGCCGAGCGCTCGGACAACCGCGCGTTGGCCAGCGCCACCGGAATGCCGCGCTTGGCGCACTGGTGGATATGGTTCGGCCAAAGCTCGGTTTCCATGATCACGCCCAGCACCGGCCGCGCACGGTCGAGGAAGCGCGACGCCGCCCACGGCAAGTCGTACGGCAGGTAGCAGTGCTGCACCTCGTCGCCGAACATGGCGCGGATGCGCTCGGAGCCGGTGGGCGTCATACAGGTCACGGTGATCGGCAGGCCGGGATGGCGCTGCATCAGCGCGCGAATCATCGGCGCGGCGGCGATGCTCTCGCCCACCGACACCGCGTGCACCCAGATGCCGCCGGGCTTGAGGTCCGGCAGGCCGAAGGCGAAGCGCTCGCCGACGCGCTGGGCGTAGGCCGGCGCCTTGCGCGAACGCAGGAACAGGCGCAGCGCGACCAGCGGCAGGCCCAGGTGGAACAGCAGGGTATAGAGGGTCCGGTTCATGGCGGCGGAGAGTAGCAAATTACCCGCCCGCGCTGCTGCCCCATGGGGTGCAAACCGTTTGCGCGGGCACGTCTCGCTCGACCGTGGCACCGAAGCGCCAAGCACTTGTAGGAGCGGATCTTATCCGCGATAGCCATGGCACAGCATCGGGACTTCGCGGACAAGGTCCGCTCCTACGAAGGCGATTACACCGGTGAGGCGAGGTGTTCGGCGAAGCACTCGCCCAGCCAGTTCGCCGCCGGTCCCAGCGGCTCGTCGCGGCGCCAGACCAGCTCCACCACCAGCGGCGGCGGCGTCCAGTCGCTGGCGAGCTCCACCAGCAGCGGCTGGTACGCCGGGTACTGCGCCACGTGGGTCGGCAACCAGGCCCAACCGAGGTCGCGCATCAGCAGTTCGGCCATGGCGTAGAAGCTGTCCGCGCGCCAGACCAGCGGGCTGATCTGCTCACCGCCGGGGTAGTGGCTGTCCTGCGGGGCCATCAGCAGTTGGCGATGCCGCGCCAGCTCACGGCGGTCGGCATAGTCGAGCTTGGCCAGCTCGTGGCCGGCGCCGCACACGGTGACCATCTCGATGGTGCCCAGGCGCTGCCGCTCGAGTTGCTCCGGCATGCCCTCGTGATGGAACAGCAAGCCCAGGTCCGCACGGCGCTCCAGCAGCTTGCGCGCGACGTCGCCCTGGGCACTGCTGGAGAGCTGCACCTCCACGCTGGGGAATTCCTGCGCCAGCGCTTCCAGGCCCGACAGTACCGGCTGGTAGGGCATCGCCTCGTCCTGCGCCAGGCGCAACAGCGGCTCGGTGCCGCAAACCAGCGACCGTGCACGGCTCTCCAGGCGCTCGCACTGGCGCAGCACCTCCCGTGCCTCGTCCAGCAGCGCGCGCCCTTCGGCGGTCAGCACTGGCTGGCGGCCGCTGCTGCGCTCGAAGAGGGTTACGCCCAGGTCGCTTTCCAGCAGGGCGATGGATGAACTCACTGCCGACTGCACGCGCTGCAACTGGCGCGCTGCCGCCGAGAAGGAGGACTGATCGGCGACGCTGACGAAGAGCCGCAATTGGTCCAGGTTCCACTGCATCGCCTATCTCTCCAGCCTATCTCCAATACAGATGGGTAATGACTTTATCCCATCGCCAGGAAGACTAGAATGCCCGGCAGAATCGAACGTCAGCAGCGTGTCGCTCATACCGAGCGGCGTGTCGTTCCGGGGAGCACCCACCATGCCCGGCTATCTCTATCTTGCTATCGCCATCGTCGCCGAAGTCGTTGCCACCGCTTCGTTGAAGTCGGTCAAAGGCCTTTCCACGCCCCTGCCGCTGATCCTGGTGATCGTCGGCTATGCGATTTCTTTCTGGATGCTCACCCTGGTGGTGCGCAGCATTCCCGTGGGCATCGCCTACGCCATCTGGGCCGGCCTGGGGATCGTGCTGGTCAGCGTTGCCGCGTTGTTCCTCTACCAGCAGAAACTCGATACCGCCGCCGTGCTGGGGATGTGCATGATCGTCAGCGGCGTGGTGGTCATCCAGTTGTTCTCCCGCACCGCAGGCCATTAAAGAGGCTGAGTAGCTGACGGCCAGCTCTGAAGAGCCCCTCACCCTAACCCTGGCTGCGCGCCCCGCCCCTCAAGCGGGAGAGGGGACCGTTCGACACGAAGTGAAAACTCGGTATCAGCCGGCACAGACGGCTCCCTCTCTCTGAGGAGCGGGGCGCGCAGCCAGGGCTGGGGTGAGGGCAACGACGGCTGGTCGCGGCCTACAAGGGTTATACTGCGCGCTTCGTTTTCCCCACGAGGCGCTTTCATGTCCGAATCCCTGAGCACCGACATCCTCATCGTCGGCGGCGGCATCGCCGGTCTCTGGCTCAATGCCCGCCTGCGTCGCGCCGGCTTTTCCACCGTGCTGGTGGAGAACGCCGCGCTGGGCGGCGTGCAGAGCATGCGCTCGCAGGGGATCATCCATGGCGGCACCAAGTACGCGCTGCACGGCGCGCTGACCGGCGCCTCGGAAGCCATCGCCGACATGCCCGCACTGTGGCGCGACTGCCTGGCCGGCACTGGTGAAGTGGACCTGCGTGGCGTACGGGTACTCTCCGACGCCCACTACCTGTGGTCCCCGGGCGGCCTCGCCGGCAACCTTACCAGCTTCTTCGCCAGCAAGGCGGTACGCAGCCGCGTCGCCCAGGTAAAAGGCAGCGACCTGCCGCCGGCGCTGCAGGACAAAGCCTTCAAGGGCAAGGCCTACCGCCTCACCGAACTGGTGCTGGACGTGCCCAGCCTGGTTGCGCGCCTCGCCGAACTGGCCGGTGACAGCCTGCTGGCCGGCGAACGTATCGAAGCCCTGCGCGAAGGCGACAAGCTGGTCGGCCTGCGCGTAGACGGCCGTGAGATCCGCGCCCAGCGCGTGGTGCTCAGCGCCGGCGCCGGCAACGAGGCGCTGCTGCGCGAGCTGGGCCTGGAGCGCCCGGAGATGCAACGCCGCCCGCTGCACATGGTGCTGGTCACCGCGCCGACCCTGAAACCGCTCTACGCCCACTGTCTCGGCGGCGGGCCGAAACCGCGCGTCACCGTCACCACCCATCCGCTGAGCAATGGCGACTGGGTCTGGTACCTGGGCGGCGACATCGCCGAAGCCGGCGGCGTGGCACGTAGCGAGACCGAGCAGATTGCTGAAGCGCAGCGCGAGCTGCACAAACTGGTGCCCTGGATCGACCTCTCCGCCGCACGCTGGGCCACCCTGCGCGTGGACCGCGCCGAGCCCTCGCAGAACAACCTGCTGCGTCCGGACAGCGCCTTCCTCGCCGAGGACGGCGCGCTGCTGGTCGGCTGGCCGACCAAGCTGGCGCTGGCGCCGAACTTCGCCGATCGCGTGCTGGAATCCCTGGAGAAGAGCGGCCTCCGCCCGCAGGCCAGCGCCACGCTGCCCGAACTGCCGCGGCCGGCCCCGGCTCGTCCGGTCTGGGAGGAACTGTTCGGATGAAAACCCTGCACCACCTGCACCGCCCGCTGGGCAGCACCGGCCTGAACGTCTCGCCGCTGGGCCTGGGCACCGTGAAGCTCGGCCGCGACCAGGGCGTGAAGTACCCCGCCGGCTTTCGCATCCCCGATGACCGCGAGGCCGCCGACCTGATCGCCCTGGCCCGCGACCTGGGTATCAACCTGATCGACACCGCACCGGCCTATGGCCGCAGCGAGGAGCGCCTCGGCCCGCTGCTGCGCGGCCAGCGTGACCAATGGGTGATCGTCAGCAAGACCGGCGAAGAGTTCGTCGGCGGCCAGTCGCAGTTCGACTTCAGCGCCGCCCACACGCGCCGCTCGGTCGAACGCAGCCTCCAGCGCCTGGAGACCCACTACATCGACCTGGTGCTGGTGCATTCCGACGGCAACGACCTGGACATCCTGCGCGGCACCGAGGTCTACGCGACCCTGGAGCGCCTTAAGGACGAAGGGCTGATCCGCGGCTTCGGCTTCTCCGGCAAGACCGCTGACGGTGGCCTGCTGGCCCTGGAGCGCGGCGACTGCGCGATGGTCACCTATAACCTCAACGAGCAGGCGGAAAAGCCAGTGATCGACCATGCCCTGGCCCATGGCCGCGGCATCCTGATCAAGAAGGCCCTGGCCAGCGGCCATGCCACCCTGGCACCGGGTGTCGACCCGGTACGCGCCAGCTTCGAGCTGGTGCTGGGCCATCCCGGTGTCGCCAGCGCCATCGTCGGCACCATCAATCCGCTGCATCTTGCCCACAACGTGAACGTCGCCGCCGAGGTGCTCGACCGCTGATCGGCAGACGCTGTACGGTCATGTGGATTGCGTATTCCTGTGCCATGCTCCAGATCCCCCGGCGAAAACCGTGGGCATAGAAAATGTCGCCAGCCGGCGATTCCCAGACAAAACATCCGGAATCGCCAAGCCTTTCAGGGAAAAATCCGGAAATCCTTTTGATTTTCGATGACACCAGGATCGGTGTCAGGCTGTCTAGGTTGTAGCGACCCCGTAAAGAACGATCGGCCGGACCGTCCCCACCAGACGGTCAGCGTTCGCGTCGGCGTCGCCCACTAGCTGCCACTAGAAAGGGACGCGCCAGCGCAACCCGGTGCCCTGTACGACTAGGCCCTGCAAGAAAAGGAAGCCCACATGCCCCGTACGCTCGCCCGCAAGGACCCGACCGCCTTCAAGACCCTGCCGTTGCTGGTGGAAGCCAGCGCGGAAAGCATCACCTACCAGACCCTCGGCAAGCCCCTGAACTTCGCCCAGGTCCTGGAGAAACGCCGCCCTATCGAGATCCACGAGACCGAACGCTTTACCACCGAATTGGCCAATCTCGGCGTCTCGGTGCGCCTGACCTTGAATTACCAGGGCCGCGACCACTGGATCCTGGTGCGCCAGCGCCGCCTGGACCGTGGCGACACCGTGCTCAAGCTGATTTCCGGCTACGTACCGGCCCACGAACTGAACCTGCCGCTGCTCACCGCGATCCAGGAAGTGGCCGAGGAATGCCTGGTGGAAACCGCCGACGGCTGGCTCGGCGGGCGCTTCGGCGACACCTGGCTGCCAACGCCCTACGAGGGCATCCTGCGCTACCGCGAAAGCAGTCACTTCTCGCTCACCCCGCTGTCCGGCGCCTCGCGCCCCGTACAGGCCGGCGCACTGCGCCTGCTGGAGCGCCCGCAAGCCTATGTGCACTTGCCGACTGCGTCGCTGCAGCTGGTCTATGACCTGCGCATGGAACTGCCCAAGGATGCCCGCGAGGTCAGCCTGTTCCATGTCGACGAGAAACTCGAAAGCGGGCCGCTGGTGGCGCGCCTGGACCGCCGTCGTCCGGACCTCTACTTACTGCCGCTGGAACACGGCCAGCCGACCGGTGAGCTGTTCACCTTGAGCAAGGGCGAACTGCGCAAGGCCGGCACCCGTGGCCTGTGGCTATCGGAAAGCTTCGCCGAGCAGGATGGCTGGCTGGTGCGCGAAGAGCGCATCCGTTTCCGCGAATGGATGGAGCAGTGGCCGCCCGCCGCCGGCAATGCCGGCAGCGGGCGACGCACGGCCTGAGGCCGTACCTGATCCGGCCGGGTAACGGATGAATTGGCGCTAGCCGACTTAGCCGGCCTTCCGGCCGGATCGCGGACAAGGTCCGCTCCTACGGGCGAACGCTACGACCGTAGGAGCAACTGTCTTCTTCCGGTGAATACTTTCCCCTCACCCAAGCGCAGAAGCATCTCGTAGGAGCGGACCTTGTCCGCGATAAACGGTCAAAGACCGTTCTATTTCAGCTGACTGGAGCTCTTGCCCAGCAACCGCCGCGCCACGATCAGCAACTGAATCTGCTGGGTACCCTCGAAGATGTCGAGGATCTTCGAATCCCGCGCCCACTTCTCCAGCAAATCCTCTTCCCCATACCCCAACGCCCCCGCCAGCTCGACGCACTTGAGCGTCACCTCGTTGGCCACCCGCCCGGCCTTGGCCTTGGC
This sequence comes from Pseudomonas sp. PDNC002, assembly GCF_016919445.1. NCBI lineage: Bacteria > Pseudomonadati > Pseudomonadota > Gammaproteobacteria > Pseudomonadales > Pseudomonadaceae > Pseudomonas > Pseudomonas sp. PDNC002. The sequence continues at coordinate 438,571 of NZ_CP070356.1, forward strand.
GATCGAAGCCTCCTTGGAGTTGGGCTGGCGGTTGTCAGCCATCCACGCCGCCTTCAGGGTCAGCAGACGCGCCGCTTCCCATTCGGCTTCCAGGCGATACAGCGTGGCCTCGGCGTGGCTGGCGCTGAGGAGCGGCTGGCGATAGTCGAATCGGCAGCCGGCCCTCTTCAGCAACTCGCGAGTGCGGTCCAGCGAGGCCTTGGCCACGCCGATAGCCATGGCGGCCACCAGCGGACGGGTGTTGTCGAAGGTTTCCATCACCCCGGCAAAGCCCTTCTGCACGTCGATCTCGGCATTGCCCAGCAGATTGGCGGCCGGCACGCGGCAATCGGTGAAGCTGATGGAGGCGGTGTCCGAGGCCTTGATCCCGAGCTTCTTCTCCAGCCGGGTGACGGTCATGCCCGGCGTGCCCTTCTCTACCACGAAGGACTTGATCGCCGCGCGCCCCAGGCTCTTGTCCAGGGTCGCCCAGACCACCACCGCATCGGCGCGAGCGCCGGAGGTAACGAAGATCTTCTCGCCGTTGAGCACATAGTGATCACCATCGCGAGTGGCGCTGGTGCGGATCGCTGCCGAGTCCGAGCCGCAGCCCGGCTCAGTGATGGCCATGGCCGCCCAGGTGCCGGAGAAGCGTTTGAGCTGCTCCTCGTTGGCTACCGCGGCGATGGCGGCGTTGCCCAACCCCTGGCGCGGCATGGCCAGCAACAGGCCGGTGTCGCCCCAGCACATTTCCATCACGCCCAGGCAGGCGGAGAGGTTGCCACCGTTCTTCACGCCCTCCTCCGCGCCGGCCTTGCGCTTGCTGGCCGATGTGGCGCCGACGGCGTCCGGCGAGCCGGCGTTCATGCCATCCAGCAGTGCGGCGAGCAGGTCCAGTTCCTTGGGATAGGCGTGCTCGGCCTTGTCATACTTGCGCGAAATCGGCCGCAGGTAGTTCTCGGCGACCTGGCGTGCCTGGTTCTGCAAGGTGCGGAATTTCTTCGGTGTCTCGAGATACATGCAAAGCTCCTTACAGATGCAGGCCGCCAGCCATCAGCGAAATCGCGCGCAGGTCGCGGTACCAGCGTTCGGCCGGATGTTCCTGGGTGAAACCGTGGCCGCCGAGCAGTTGCACGGCGTCGGTACCGATCTTCATCGCCTTCTCGGCGCAGAGCAGCTTGGCCAGGTAGGCCTCGCGGTGGAACGCCTGGCCGCGCTCGGCCAGCGCGCAGGCGCGCCAGACCATCAGGCGCATGGCGTCCAGCTCGATGGCGATGTCCGCGACCATGAAGGCCACACCCTGGCGATGGCTGATCGGCTCGCCGAACGCTTCGCGCTCGTTGCAGTAGGTGATCACGTAATCCAGAGCAGCCTGCCCGGTGCCCACGGCCAACGCACACCAGGCCAGCGCGGTGTAATCGAGGAAGGATTGATAGTCGAAGCGCTCCGCCGCCAGCCGTTGCTCGGCCGGGACCTTCACACTCTTGAAGCGAACTCGCGCGGTGCCGGTGGCCTTGAGACCCATGGCCGGCTCGGGGCGCACTTCGACGCCCTTGGCGCGGGTGTCGACGAGGAACAGCGCCGGGCCGTCGCCGGCATCGGCCGCAACGATCAGCTTCTGTGCGTCCACGCCGCGAACGACCAGGCACTTCTCGCCGGAGAGCGTGTAGCTCGAACCGCGCTTGCGGGCCTTGGTGGACAGGCGCTGCGGGTCAGCCAGCAGCTGCGGCTCGTTCACCGCAATGGCGATCAGCGGCGCCGCTTCGTCGGCAACGAAGGCCGGCAGCCAACGCGCCTGTTGCTCCGGCGAAGCCCAGCGGCGAATGCAGTTGGCGGCGGACAGCGGCACCAGCAATGCGGCGGCCAGGCTCAGGTCGCCACGGGCGAGGGATTCGGCGATCAGCGCATTGGTCACGACGGTGCGCTCTCCGGCCATGCCGCCGTGCACTTCGCTGACACCGTAGTGGGTCAGCCCCAGCTCCTGCGCCTGGGCCAGCAGCTCAAGGCTGAGATTGGCCTTGGCATCGGCTTCGTGGGCGGCCGGGCGCAGCACTTCGGCGGCGAAGCCTTCGAGCATCTCCACCAGCATCTGCTGCTCGTCAGACAGCGACAGGTCGAACAGCCCGTCCGGGTCGGCCTTGCGCGGGGTCTTGGGCTGCTTGGCAGCGCGCTCGCTGGCCAGCCGGAAGCCGGTGCGGCTGCCGCTGTAGAGCAGTCTTTCGAAAGGTTTGCGCAGCTTGAGTCGATCCGGCCAGTCGGCCTGGGCAACTCGGTTCAGCACGGCCAGGGCGCGGCCCTGCACGTCGGTGGTCATGGCATCTCGCTCCGCGGAGGGTGGATGCCCCGATCATGCGCCGGGAAATGGCGGGGGAACCATGACCGCTTTGCCGTTGGTCGCTGGCAGAGCGGTCAGTGGGGAGCAACCGGGACGATGGGTGCCCGGGACTCCCCCTCACCCTAGCCCTCTCCCGGGGGGAGAGGGGACCGTTCGGTGCAGGATGAGGTAGTAGCGTCAGTCGGCACGGTCAGCTCCCTCTCCCCCCCGGGAGAGGGCTGGGGTGGGGGGACGCCATGGATTCAAGAGATCAACCCTGGTGGCGGATCTTTTCGACGATGGCGGTGGTGGAGCTGTTCTCCACCAGCCCCAGCACGCGGACTTCGCCGCCGTAGGCCTTGACGATGTCGGCACCGACTACCTGCTCGACGCCATAGTCGCCACCTTTCACCAGCACATCCGGACGGACTTCAGTAAGCAGACGCTCGGGGGTGTCTTCGCCGAAGCTGACGACCCAGTCCACTGCGCCGAGGCCGGCGAGTACGGCCATGCGGCGGTCGACGCTGTTGATCGGGCGGCCCGGGCCTTTCAGGCGGGTCACCGAACCGTCGTCATTGACCCCGACGATCAGGCGGTCACCCTGGGCGCGCGCCTGTTCCAGGTAGGTCACGTGACCGGCGTGGAGGATGTCGAAGCAGCCATTGGTGAAGACGATCTTCTCGCCGTGGGCGCGGGCGTCCTCGATGGCCAGCAGCAGCTGGTCAAGGCTCAGCACGCCACGCTCGGAGCCTTGCTCGCGCTGCACGGCGCGGCGCAGTTCCGGGGCGCTGATGGCGGCGGTGCCCAGCTTGCCGACGACAATGCCGGCGGCGAGGTTGGCCAGGGCCACGGCCTGCGGCAGGTCTTCACCGGCGGCGATGGCGCCGGCCAGGGTGGAAATCACGGTGTCGCCGGCGCCGGTGACGTCGAACACTTCACGGGCGCGGGCCGGCAGGTGCAGGGCGCTGTGGCCGGGGCGCAGCAGGGTCATGCCGTGTTCGCCGCGGGTGACCAGCAGCGCACCGAGCTCCAGCTCGGTCATCAGTTGCTGGCCCTTGGCGACCAGGTCGGCCTCGTCGACGCAGCGGCCGACGATGGCTTCGAATTCGGAGAGGTTCGGGGTGATCAGACTGGCGCCACGGTAGATGGCGAAGTCCTTGCCCTTGGGATCGGCCAGTACCGGAATGCCACGCTGGCGGGCGGCCTGGATCAGCGCCTGGTGGTTCTTCAGCGCGCCCTTGCCGTAGTCGGAAAGCACCAGCACGCGGACCTGGTCCAGCAGCGCCTCGACATCGGCAGACAAGGCCACGGCGTCAGTGCGGAAAGCTTCCTCGAAGTCCACGCGCAGCAGTTGCTGGTGGCGGCTCATGACCCGCAGCTTGACGATGGTCGGCTGCCCGGCGATGCGCTGGAAGCGGGTGGTCACACCCACGGCCTGCAGGCTGTCGCTCAGGCTGTCGGCGGCTTCGTCGACGCCAGTGACGCCGACCAGGAAGGCGGGAGCGCCCAGGGCAGCGAGGTTCAGCGCGACGTTGGCGGCGCCACCGGGGCGGTCCTCATGCTGCTCGACCCGCACCACGGGCACCGGCGCCTCGGGCGAGATGCGCGAGGTCGCGCCGTGCCAGTAGCGGTCGAGCATCACGTCGCCTACCACCAGCACAGGGGCCTGATCGAATCGGGGCATGGTCAATTTCATGGGAACTCCGCAGGTCGAAATCGCCGCGGATAATACCATAGCCGCCCGGTGCGACTTGCGCCGGTCAGGGCAGTTTGCGCACCCAGAACAGCTCGTGGCGACGCACCGCCTTGCGGAAGAACTCGTCGTCGCCAGTAGCCGGCCACTGGCGCCCGGCGAGCACGCGCTGGATCAGCCGGCGCAGGCGTTTCTTGCCGGTGAGCGGGGTCTGCAGGTCATGCTGCAGGGCCAGCGCCTGGGCCTTGTCGATGCGCGTCGCGGCATCCAGCACCGGACTCCACAGCGGGTCGGCCGGCAATGCCTCGATACAAGGAGGCAGGGCGATGCCACCATCGGCCGGGCCCATGGGCCAGCGGTCGTTGTCGTGCAGATGGTTGGCGTAGAGCAGCAGGGTCTGCGACTTCCAGCTGCTGCGCTCGATGGCCTCCAGCGTCGCGCGGGTGGCGTGGACGTGATCGGCGTGCGGGTCCAGCTCCGGATGGGCGGTGAGGATGACCTCCGGGCGGATGTGCTCGATCAGCGAGGTCAGGTCAGCCACCAGGTTGAGCCAGGTTGGCGCGCCATCGGAATCGCCCGGCAGGGTCAGCGCATTGAAGCCACGAGCCGGCCGGATATCGTTCTCGCCCGACTCACGAGAGCCGAATGCCTTGCTCGGTTCCGCCGCCATCGCCGGCAGTTGCAGGCAGTAGTAGCCCAGCTGCACGCAACGCTCGGCAGGCACGCCGCCCCACAGCGGCGCGGCAATGCTGTCCCAGGTGCGCAGGCGGCCTTTCAGGCGCGCGGCAGCGGCCTTGTCCAGGCCCAGTCGCTGATAATGCTCGGCTTCGATCTCGCCCTGGGTCAGGGTGACGATCCAGGCGTCGGGGCAACGGCTGTATTGGCCGAAGGCAGCCAGTTCGGCATCGTCGGCGTGGGGCGCGATGATCAGCAGGCGTTGTCGGGCGTAATCGGGATTGTGGAAGGCGTGCAGCACGCCCTGCTGCGCCAGGCGGCAATGCCGGCTGCGAATGCGCAGATGGCCACTGCGAAGAGCTTCGCCCTGGCCGGACAGGTTGATATAGCGCTTGCCGCTGACGCCGCGCTCGAAGTCCTGGCGGTCACTCCCGACGCCTTCGATCAGCACCTGCGGATCGAGCCAGCTCCCCAGCAGCGAGGCCTTCACCTCGATCTCCAGCACCAGCGTCTCTTCGTCCCCCGGCAGCGCATCGGCGGCAATGTGCAGGCCGTGCGGACCAAGGAATACCGGCAGGGCGACGGAGCCCTCGGGGAAGTCGTAGCGGTAGTCGTCGCGCGGCGAGTAGAACAGGTGATCGGCGAACCACGCCTCATGGGCGACCCAGCCGAGCAACACGGCCAGCGGCACACTCCACCAGGGCGCGAAGATACCCAGCAGGATCAGCGCCAGCAGGGCGACGAGCAGGACCACGCGCTTCTTGCGACGGTGCTGTTTGAGCAGTTGCTGTTTACGCCCGGTCACGCCGGTTCTCCCTCAAGACCAATCGCGGACGAAGTCCGCTTACGGGAAAGATCGACACTCTTGCCGCCCTCTCCCTGAAGAGAGAGGGAGCATTCCGTGCCGGCTGACACCACACCTTCATACAGCGCCGATCCAGTCCCTCTCCCTTCAGGGAGAGGGCGTTTCAGACCTGGAACACCGGCACGCGGTGGCACCATCGGTCCTTGTATTCGCGGTCGGCCCGGCCAAAGGAATAGCGCAGCGGTTTGCCCAGCGCCTCCGCCTCGGCCCAGGCCTCTTGCGTGTTGACGAAACTGAGCACGCTACCGGGACTGAAGTTGCGATTCTCCGGGGCGACGCCGCCGTTGATGTACTCCACGCTGACCCATTTCGGCGCCTCGACCCGATAGAGAATCTGGATCGCCACCGGCTCGCCGTCCAGGCGCACCACGGAGCCACGCATGAACTCGCGCATCAGGGTGAAGACGTCGGCCAACCGCGCCTTGCCCGGCACCTCGAACTCCCAGCGGCGCTGGAACAGGTCGGCGTAGATGCGCGCCTGTTCCTCGGGGCTCAGTTCGCTCATGGGCTGCAGCACGCCGCCCGCCTCTTCCAGCAGGCGCTGCTCGCGACGCTGGTTGTAGCGAAATTTCTTCGAGAAATCGGCCGGCGCGCGGTTCATCGCCAACTGCTCGGGCTGCTCGCGGGCATCGCTCACCTGCTCGCGATTCAGCTCGGAGAGGTAGCGCACCTGGTGGCGCAACTCGATGCGCGCGCCCTCGGCGATCGGCAGGATGATCTCGGCATTGCCCAGGTCGAACAGCGCCTTCTTGCCTTCGCGCTTGAGCACGTCCTTGGACAGCGCCAGGTTGCGCCCCCAGGTCGGCACGGCGGCGCACAGTTCGTCACCCTCGAACCAGCCCAGGTAACGCACTGGAATACCGGCCAGGCCGGCGAGGCGCTCGACCACGTCCGGGTGGGTGGCGACGCTGCCGCCGAAGCGCTGCCAGGCGGCGGCATAGTCGGCCGCCGCAATGGATGTCCAGCCGCGTTCGCGGAAGACTCGCAGGCGGTTCAGCATGGACGGCGGTTCCCCACTGCCGTCATACCGGTTGCTCGAGCGGAGCTTCTTCGGTGCCGTCGACCGGATCGTCGGCGAACTGACGGGCGTGCAGGCGGGCGTAATAGCCGTTCTGCGCGATCAGCTCGTCGTGGCTGCCGCGTTCGACGATGTGGCCCTGGTCCATCACCAGGATCAGGTCCGCCGCCTCGATGGTGCTCAGGCGGTGGGCGATAACCAGTGTGGTACGGCCTTCCATCACTTTTTCCAGGGCAGCCTGGATGTGCCGCTCGGACTCGGTGTCCAGCGCCGAGGTGGCCTCGTCGAGGATCAGCACCGGGGCGTCCTTGAGCAGCGCGCGGGCAATCGCCAGGCGCTGGCGCTGACCACCGGAGAGCATCACGCCGTTCTCGCCAACCTCGGTGTCGAAGCCCTCGGGCAGGCGGTCGATGAACTCGCGGGCGAAGGCATCGTCGGCGGCCTTTTCCACCGCCTCGCGCGGTTTGCTGGCGAGATCGCCATAGGCGATGTTGTTCAGCACGCTGTCGTTGAACAGGTTGACCTGCTGGGTCACCAGCGCGATGTGCTTGCGCAGGTTACGCAGCCTGTAGTCCTCGACATCCAGGCCATCGAGCAGGATCTGCCCCTCGTTATGGGCATAGAAGCGCGGAATCAGGTTGGCCAGCGTCGACTTGCCGCTGCCGGAACGACCCACCAAGGCCACCATCTGGCCCGGCTCAACACTGAAGTTGAGATCGTTGAGCACCTGCTTCTCGGTGCCGGGGTAGGTGAAGCTGAGGTTCTTCACTTCCAGGCGGCCGCTGACGCGCTCGCGCTCGACGGTGCCGTTATCCACTTCCTGCGGTTGGTCGAGCTGCTCGAAGATGCTTTCCGCACCGGCCACGCCCTTCTGGATGGTCGAGCTGACTTCCGAGAGTTGGCGGATCGGCTTGGGCAGCAGGCCGGCCATGGAGATGTAGGCGACCAGCTCGCCGGCGGTGGCGTCGCCGCGCAGCAGCAGCACGAGGTAGAGCAGCACGGCCATGGCGCTGTAGATCACCAGCTGCAGCATGGGGGTGTAGACCGCGGAGGTCTTGTTCATGCGCAGGTTCTTCTTGGTGTTCTCGCTGCTCACCTTGAGGAAGCGCTTGCTCTCGTAGGGCTCGCCGCCGAAGCTGCGGACCACGCGGTAGCCATGGATGGTTTCTGAGGAGACGTGGGTGACGTCGCCCATGGCCACCTGGATCTTCTTGCTCTGCTTGCGGAACTTGCGGCTGGCGCTAGTCACCATGACGGCGATGATCGGCAGGATCGCCAGCATCACCAGGGTCAGCTTCCAGTTCATGTACAGCAGCGAGGCGAACAGAAACACCACGGTCATGCCTTCGCGAATCACCACCTTGATGGCGTCGGTAGCGGCGCCGGTGACCATGGTCACGTTGAAAGTGATGCGCGAGATCAGGTGTCCGGAGTTGTGCCGGTCGAAATAGCGGTTGGGCAGGGTAAGCAGGTTGTTGAACAGCTCCACCCGCAGGTCATGCACCAGGCCCAGGGAAACCTTGGCCAGAAAATAGTTGCCCAGGAAGGAGCCGACGCCCTGCCAGACCGCGATCAGCACCACCAGCAGGGGCACCGCGTAAAGCAGCTCCAGATCGCGCAGCCAGGCCCAGGGGGCGTCTGGGAAGAGCGCGGCGTCCGGGTTGGTCAGGCCGTCGACGAAGTACTTGAGGATGCCGGCAAGCATCGGCTGGGTGGCCGCGAAGATCAGGAAGCCGACGATGCTCAGTGCAAACAGACCCGCATACGGGCGCACATAGGAGAGCAGGCGGAAGTAGATCTTGACGCTGGACACCGGCTGGGCGCTCCGGGGAGAATCACTCATGAAGTGCAAGCTGCCTTGTCGTAAGAAGACTGCGGATGATACCACCGCCGTCCCACTCCATGTTGCCCCCAGGTCTGACAGTCTCTCCGGATGAATGCCCTCGACGACTCTTCCTATCATTCGCTTGTCGAAGGCGCCGAAGTCATCGAGCGCGACCCGCACGGCGACAAGGTCCTGCACCTGCGCGACGGCAGCTTCCTCAAGCTGTTCCGGCGCAAGCGCCTGCTGTCCACGGCGATCATCTCGCCACCGGAAAAGCGCTTCCTGAACAACTGTGCGGCAATCGCCGCGAAGGGTATCCCCTGCCCGCAGGCGCTGCGCACCTACAATTTCCCTGAGATCGAACGCACCGCGGTGCGCTATGAGCCGCTGCCCGGCCATACGCTGCGCAGCTACATTCCAGCGCAGGAGCCGCAGCGCCAGCTGGAGATCCTCCGCGACGTGGCGGCCTTCATCGCCCAACTGCACGACAAGGGCATCTACTTCCGCTCGCTGCACCTGGGCAACGTCATCCTGACGCCGTCGGGTGCTTACGGATTGATCGATCTTTCCGACCTGCGGACCAGCCCTGCGCCCTTGTCGCGAGCCAAGCGAAAACGTAATTTCAAGCACTTGCTGCGCTACAAGAAGGACATCGCCCTGATCCGAAAACTGGGTCTGGAAGCCTTCTTCGACCACTACAACAAGAATTCGACTACGCCCTTGGATGGCCGGGAGATCGCTTCCGAGTACGACGTTTCCAGGGCGTAAACAGACAATGGGAGCACGGCTCCACCCAGATCAGGGAATGCCCGGAAATGAACGAAACGGTAAAGATCTTCGTCGGATGTGATCCGAACGACTGCGATCTCGAGCAGATGATGGTTCTCGAGTACAGCCTGCGAAAACACGCTTCGCAGCCGGTGGAAATCCACTGGATGCAACTGTCCCGAGACCCCGAAAGCTTCTGGTATTCGCGCCCCGAGGCCGGCGAAGGCTGGCGTAGCGACGACTGGACCACGCCCTTCTCGGGCTTCCGCTGGAGCATTCCGGCGTTCTGCAATTTCGAAGGCCGGGCGATCTACATGGACGCCGACGTGGTGATCCTCAGCGACATCGCCGAACTGTGGAACACCCCCTTCGAGCCGGGCAAGATCGTGATGGCCAAGGGCGGCGAAGAGTCCTGGCGCTTCTGCGTGTCGATGTGGGATTGCGCCGCGACCAAGGGCCACCTGCTGCCGCTGACGGAGATCAAGAGTGATCGCAAGGCCCACCACAAGCTGCGCGACTACTTCCGCGAGCACACCCAGCTGATCCAGGCGTTCGACACCCAGTTCAACAATATCGACGGCGAAGGGCACCCGATCAACGCGATCAAGATCCTGCACTACTCGGATATCGGCACCCAGCTTTCGCACAAGCACTCGTTCAAGCGCCTGGAAAGCAACGGCGAGAAGCACTGGTTCGACGGCGCCGTGTTCGACCACCCGCGCACGGACCTGATCGAGCTGTTCGACAGCTACCTGGCCGAGGCCCTGGCCGCCGGCTATTCGCTGGACACCTACAAGGTGAAGCAGCGCTTCGGCACCATCACCAAGGCATCGCAGAAGAACTACAAGGGCAACGACGTCACCCGTGGCAAGAAGAGCGGCGGACTGTTGAGCCGCCTGTTCGGCCGCTGATCGCGGCGGCCATCACGCCCGGCGTGATGGCCGTTCCCCTCAGGCGCTTCGCTCGACCCGATACTGGGTCGCCACCGCCAGGCAGCCGGCCATCGGCAGCCAGAACCACATCCAGACCAGGTTCGGCGCCGCCACGAAGAAGTGCAGCTCGACGCTCATCACTACCGCCGCCGACACCATCACCGCGAACCACAGGCGCGCGAACTCCGACTGTGCCTTCCAGGCTCCCCAGATGCACGCCGCCATGGCCAGCAGCATGCTGAACAGCCCCACCAGGCCGAATTGGTAAAGCACCTCCAGATAGAGGCTGTGCGGATTGCGCACGATCTGGCCGGTGGACAGCGTGACCTTGCCCAGCTCGGTATGCGAGCCATGGCCGAACCACCAGGCCTCGCCGATGCGCTCGAAGACCACGCGCCAGATCTGATCGCGATGGGTCAGCCCGCGCGAGCCGAATTCGTATGCCACCTGCTCAAAACCGAAGATCAGCACCGCGATGCCGAAAAGCGCGGCGAGACCGACAGCAATGGCGCGCTGGCGACCCTGCGTCATGCACAGCACCAGAACGCCCGCCCCCATCAGGCCAGCCACCCACGCCGAGCGGGCAAAGGTGAAGTACAGGTAGGTGAACAGCACCAGCGAGCAGACCAGCCAGACCGCGCGCATACCCCAGTGGCGGGCGCGCAGCAGTAACCACATGGCAACGATGAAGCAGAACGCGTAGTGCATGCCCGCTTCGATGGTGATGCCGAAGTCGGCGATGCCGGGCACGCCAGAGTCCTTGATGTTCATCATCCGGTAGCCGACGTCGAACTGCCCGAGGAGCGCCTTGTTGGCCAGCGAGAAGCCCGCGAAGGCCGCACCAGCCAAGGCATCGAGCCCCAGCACGAAGAGCCATGGGCGGCTTTCCCGGCCACCCATCACCATCACCACCCAGGTGAAGAACAGGATCACCAGCAACTGCTTCACCGAACTGGGCGAGTCGGTGAGTATCGAGTTGAGCAGCAGCCCCACCCAGAACACCAGGTAGAGCAGGAAGGGCACGGTCGCCAACCGCGCCCGCTCACGGAACAACTGCAGCGACAGGAAGATGATGGCGAGGAAAGCACCCAGACGGATGCTCTTGAGCCAGTCACCGTTCTCCGTAGGCCACCAGAAACGCCCCACTACCAGCATGCTCAGCGTGACGACCGCAAAGGCCAGCCCCACCAGTTTCAACCAATCCGACCGTCTTTCGAGTTGCATAACACCACGCTGGCAAGTCAGTGAGCAGGGGCGGGCTGTGCCACCACCGGGAATTAAAGTTTGATGACGGTGACGCCGGAGGAGCGGGTCCACTCCCGCTCGAAATCCCAGGCATGGCCATCCCAGAATGAGCCGCCCTCGTCGGAGAAGCCCACCAGCACGATCTCGTAGTCGGCCTGCCGCAGGCGTTTCACGTAGTCGAAGAAGGCCACCGCGTAGAAGCCGGTGGACGGGCCGCCGCGGGTGGGCAGCCGCTCGTACGGATACCCCTCCAGCGCCGGGAAAGGCTGGCGCAGCGGTAGGAACGAAGCGCTGCGGTGCGACGCCGGCAGCGACGCCTGGTCACCGCCCAGCAGCACGCTATGGAAGCGCGCGTTGAACCACGGGAACAGGCGCAGCCAGCCCTTGTAGGGGAAGCCGAAATAGCCGCCCTTGCGGTAGTTGTGGCGGTGGATGAAGAGGTTATGCAGCTGTCGGCGCAGCAAGGTGCGGTTGCGGCACTTGTTGAAGCTGACCACCAGATCATCGGGCCCCAGGGCCAGGGCATCGATATGTTCGCGGGTGATCGACGGATTGTTCGCCAACAGGATGATCCGGCGCGATCGCTCGATACGCGCCAGCAGTTCCGGCGACAGGTGTTCCAGTGCTTGTTGGGCGGCCGACAGCATCGGTCTTCAGTCCTTTAACATCGTGGCGATATCGTCTGCCGTGTACAGCTTCGCGATGACCTGGTCGTTGCCGCCCTGCTTGAGATTCTGGCTATACAGGGCGATGTCCTGGGTGCCGGGCACGCTGAGGAAGTGCTCGTCGCTGTCGGAAATCTGCCGTACCGGCACGCCCGCACGCAGCGCATGCCAGTGCAGCCAGATGTCGTCGGCCTTGGGCGTAACCTGCACGAACGCCTCGCCTTCACGCTTGAGGACTTCCTGCAGCACCGCGGGATAGAGCACCCCGGAAACCCCTATGGCGAAGTTGCGCACACTGGCAGCCTTGCCCAGCTGGGTCGCCCAGCCGTGGTAGGGCTGGATCACGCCGGCTTCGATACCGATCCGCTTGGCCATGTAGCACACCACCTGCGCAGGAGTCTGCTCGTGGGCCGCCTGCAGGCCGGCAAGCCAGTCCTCGGGATAGAGCACGTCATCGTCCGCGGTCACCAGCGGCGCGGCGATTCTCTCACCCTGGACGTACGGAAAATACTTCTTGTGCGGCCCGTAATTATTGCAGCGCTTTACTTCCAGCCCACGCGCCTGAAGGCGGCGTAGCGGAGCGGGCAAATCGGCCAGCACCTTCTCCTCGTCCACCCAGAGGATCAGCCGCGAGGGCAGCAGACGTCCGGCGGCGATGGATTCGAGGGTGATGTGCACCTTGCGCAGGCGCGTGGAGTAACTGGTCAGCGACACCACCGGGCCGCCCTGCGCCACCACCTTGTGCGAGGCGAAGCGATTGGCCAGGGCGTACCTGAGCAACAGGCACTTGCGCTGCAGACGGGTGCGGTACTTGCGGACCTTGCGGGCGAGCTTCGAGCCCTCCGAGCGACGCCCCATCAGACGTCCTTCTCCAGCGAATCTCCGCGACCCACGGCGTAGTAGAGCAGGCCGGCGGCGCGCACTTCATCGGGGTTGTACAGGTTGCGACCATCGACGATCACCGGGCGGCGCAGGGTCTTGGCCAGCCAGGCAAAGTCCACGGCGCGGAACTCCTTCCACTCGGTGCAGATCACCAGCACGTCGGCGCCCTCCACCACCGCTTCGCGGCTGCCGACCAGCTCGAGGTCGGCGCGCTCGCCGTACACACGACCGATCTCGTGGGACGCCACCGGATCGTAGGCGCGCACCCGGGCACCGCGCTCCCACAGGGCTTCCATCAGCACACGGCTGGGCGCTTCGCGGATGTCATCGGTATTGGGCTTGAAGGCCAGGCCCCAGACACCCACGGTCAGCCCGGCGAGGTGGCCGTCGAAGGCCTGGTCGAGCTTCTGCACCAGGATGTTCTTCTGCCGGTCGTTGACCTGCTCGACCGCGCGCAGCAATTCGGCGTCGTAGCCGATCTCCTCGGCCGTGCGCGCCAGCGCCTGCACGTCCTTCGGGAAACAGGAGCCGCCGTAGCCGCAGCCGGGGTAGATGAAGTGGTAGCCGATGCGCGGGTCGGAACCGATCCCCAGGCGCACCTGCTCGATATCGGCCCCCACGCGCTCGGCGATGTTGGCGATCTCGTTCATGAAGCTGATCTTGGTCGCCAGCATGGCGTTGGCGGCGTACTTGGTCAGCTCGGAGGCGCGTACGCCCATGAAGAACAGCTTGTCGTGGTTGCGGTTGTACGGGGCGTAGCACTCGCGCATCAGGGTGCGCACGTCTTCCGAATCGGTCCCGACGACGATGCGCGGGCCGCGGGTGAAGTCCTCGATCGCCGCGCCTTCCTTGAGGAATTCGGGGTTCGAGCAGACATCGAAGCGGAAATCGGTGCCGCGCTTGCCCTGCTCATCGAGCACGGCGGCGCGAACCTTGTCGGCGGTGCCGACCGGTACGGTGGACTTGTTCACCACCACCTTGTAGCCGTCGATGTGCTGGCCAATGGTGCGCGCCACGTTGAGCACGTAGGTGAGGTCGGCGGAGCCGTTCTCGTCGGGCGGCGTGCCCACGGCAATGAACAGCAGCGTACCGAAGGCGATGGCATCGGCCGCGTCTTCGGTAAAGCTGATGCGCCCGGCGGCGAGGTTGTTGCGCACCATGACGTCCAGGCCCGGCTCATAGATCGGGATCTGTCCCTGGCACAGCATCTGCGTGCGCTCGCTGTTGGTGTCGACGCAGATCACCTGGTGGCCGGCATCGGCCAGGCAGGCACCGGTCACCAGACCGACGTAACCGCTTCCGAAGATCGTGATTTTCATGCTCAGACCCTGCTGTTGCGAGGTCGCCGCCCGCGCATCACGCGCGGGAGAACAGCGACCCGAGCCGCCGGAACAGGCCCGGACGACTGATTCCTTGGGGATTCGGGTGAGGCAGCGCGAGAACCCGGGAGAACTCCTCGGCGCGCTGGCTCAAGCGATGCCGCTCGAACACCAGGTCATGCCCGGCGCGGGCAATGGCCTCGGCCTGCTGCGGATTGGCCAACAGCTGGCGGTACTTATCCATCAGCTCTTCGAGGGTGTCGTAATGCACTACGTTCTGCATGTCGACCAGACCGAGCAGGTCATCCTCGGTAGGCTGACGCTTGGCGACCAGCACGCAACCACAAGCCATGGCCTCGAAGTTCTTGGCCATGTACTCGTTGAAACCGATGTCCGCACTGAGGAAGAAGCGGATGCGGTTGAGTACCGTCAGGTATTCGTCGGGATTCTCGGTGCGCAGCAGTTGCAACGGCGTCAGCTCGGTCACCTGATCGAGCAGTTCCTTGCGGCGGCCATAGACCTTGCTCTTCACCCGGCCGACGAAGGCCAGGTCGATATCCCGCGGCAGGCCCAGGTCGCTGAGCTGGCGATCGTCGAAGGCCTTGGCGACGAAATGCGCGTTGACGTCCTGCTTGGCGAAATAGGCGCGTACCGACTCGCTGGTGTAGATCACCGGCGCGCCCTGGAGCGAATGGAAGAAACGCAGGAACTTGCCGTAGAACTTACTCTCGCCCATGAACTCCTGGTACGCGTCCTCCTCGTAGTACACCAGCCCTGGCAAGGCGCGCACGCTATCGAAGGCGTGCGCGGCGCGGCGCAGGGGGATGTCGAAGAGGACCCGTTCGTACCCGCTGGTGTCCAGGTTGGCCAGGGTACGCGGCAGGTCGCGGATCTCCTCCTTGCTCAGCTTGATCATCCGCGAACCGGGGTTCAGGGCGATCAGGCCTTCGTAGAGGGTGTCCAGCGAGCGCGCGCGCTCCTGCCGGTTGATGATCAGAACACGCATGCTGGCGCTCCGCCGGTCACTGCACGCCGTCCTTTACCACGAGGATGTCCTGCATGATCAGGTATTGCAGGTCCGATCCGTAGAACATGTTCAGCGCGTCGGTCGGCGAGCAAACCATCGGCTCGCCACGGCGGTTCAGCGAGGTATTGAGCGCCACGCCGTTGCCGGTGAGCTTTTCCAGCTCCTTCATCATGTCGTAGTAGCGCGGGTTGAACTCGCGCTTGAGGACCTGGGCGCGGGAGGTGCCGTCTTCATGGACGACTTCCGGCACGCGGGTCTTCCACTCTTCGTTGACTTCGAAGGTGAAGGTCATGAAAGGCGCCGGGTGGTCGATCTTGAACATCTGCGGGCCGACGGTATCCAGCATCGACGGGCAGAAGGGCCTCCAGCGCTCGCGGAACTTGATCTGCGCGTTGATGCGATCGGCCACGCCGGCAATGCTCGGGCAACCGATGATCGAACGACCGCCGAGGGCGCGCGGACCGAACTCCAGGCGACCCTGGAACCAGGCCACCGGATTGCCTTCGACCAGCACCTTGGCGATGTGCTCGGGCACGTTGTCGATCTTGCGCCATTGCGGCTTGGCTTCGTGGCGGGCGCAGGCGGCGATGACGTCTTCGTTGCTGTATTCCGGGCCGAGGTAGACGTGCTCCATCTTCTCGACCGGCACGCCGCGCTCCCAGGATACGTACGCAGCGGCGCCAACGGCGGTGCCGGCGTCGCTGGCCGCGGGCTGCACGTACAGCTCCTTGACCTCGGGACGGGCGATGATCTTCTGGTTGAGCTTGACGTTCAGCGCGCAGCCGCCGGCGAAGGCGATCTTGCCGGTCTCGCGGATGATGTCGCCCAGGTAGTAATCCATCATCTCCAGCGCCAGCTTCTCGAACAGGGCCTGGATGCTGGCGGCGTAGTGGATGTACGGATCGTCGGCGATGTCGCCTTCACGTTTCGGGCCGAGCCACTCGATCAGCTTGGGCGAGAAGTAGTAGCCCTTGCCCTTTTCCTTGTAGCGACGGAAGCCGATGACGTTGGCGTAGTCGGTGTTGATGATCAGCTCGCCGTTCTCGAACTTGGCGAGGCGGGAGAAATCGTACTTGCTGGCGTCGCCGTAGGGCGCCATGCCCATGACCTTGAACTCGCCGTCGAGCATGTCGAAGCCGAGGTATTCGGTCAGCGCACCGTACAGGCCACCCAGGGAGTCCGGATCGTAGAACTCCTTGATCTTGTGGATCTTGCCGTTCTCGCCGTAGCCGAAGAAGGTGGTGGCGTACTCGCCCTTGCCGTCGATCCCGAGGATCGCCGTCTTCTCCTTGAAGCCCGAGCAGTGGTAGGCGCTGGAGGCGTGGGCCAGGTGGTGCTCGACCGGCTGGATCTTGGTCTTCTTCAGATCGAAGCCGAGCTGCTGCAGGCACCACTGGATGCGCTTGTAGTAGCGGTGGTAGCGGCGGTTGCCGAGCAGGATGGCGTCCAGCGCGCGGTCCGGCGCGTAGGCGTAGCGCTTGGCGTAGTGCCAGCGGGCCTTGTCGAAGATGCTGATGGGGGCGAAGGGAATGGCCACCACGTCAACGTCGGACGGCTTGATGCCAGCCTGCTCCAGGCAGAACTTGGCCGACTCGTAGGGCATGCGGTTCTTCGCGTGCTTGTCGCGGACGAAGCGCTCTTCTTCGACGGCCGCGACCAGCTTGCCGTCGATGTACAGGGCGGCGGAAGGGTCATGGCTTACGGCGCCGGACAGGCCGAGGATGGTCAATGCCACAGGGTCTAGCCTCTTTCATCTGGGCGGGTGCCGGGCACCCGCGGTAAACGTTCGTCGAGCAGCCGGTGCAGTGCGCTGCCCTCTGGCCAGTTGCGCAGGAAGCGCGCACGGTCGCGGGCATAGGCGCGGGCGAAGCTCACTTCTCGCGAGTGGCGCTGCATGGCATCGAGGTCGATCAACGACCACTGCCCGCCTTCGCCCTGCTCCTGCCAGAACAGGTTGTGCCCTTTCAGGTCGCCGTGGCTGATGCGCTCGCGCACCAGCGCCGCGAACAGTCTGTCCAGGGCCACAAGATCCGTTTCCGGCGGCAGGCCGCCCCCCTCCGGTTGATCCAGGTAGGGTTTGAAACGGGCGATTATATCCTGACCCGCCAGGTAATCGGTAATCAGGAAGGCCGGGCCGCGCAGCCACAGCCAGCGGCGCTCGATGACCGCCAGCGGCCTTGGCGTGGCGATGCCGAGGAAGTCCAGGCGGTTGCCCTCGCGCCAGGAGGCCCAGGCGCGGCTCGGGCGCCAGAAACGCTTGAACCAGTGCAGCAGGTTCTTGATGTTGTAACGCTTGATGACCAGCGGCCGGCCGTTCACCTCGACCTTGGCGACTGTCGCCGCACCGCCGGTCTTGTAAATATGGCCCTTGGCAATGAAGGCGTCAGGGTCGGCCAGCAGCGGCTGCAGGCCTTCCTCCTGCTCGCGGCGCACCGCGCGCAGGCCGAACGGCCCCTTGAACACGCTGAACAGACTGCAATCGCGGGCGATCTTCTTCATCAGGTCGCCGACGCGCCAGCGTCGAACCTTGGCGATTTCCTTCTGCAGGGCTTCCAGCGGCAGCGCGTGCTCGCCATTGGCCAGCAGGTAGTGGATCAGCAGCTCTTCGAGGAAAGGATCGAGACTGGCCGGCAACTGGGCGAAGAACACGCCGAGGTTCTCCAGCACGTGCTTGCGCGACAACGGCTGGCCGGGCGTCTCGGCACGGATGCCGGCGCCATCGATGAGGTACAGCTTGCCGTCATGGCGCAGCAGGTTGTCCAGGTGCAGGTCTTCCTGCCACAAGCCCTTGGCGTGCAACTGGGCGATGGCGGTCAGCGCCTCGGCAATGACCACGGTCTGCCCGTCGGACAGCAGTGGCTCGCCCTCCACGGCGCGCCAGGCGTCCCACAGGCTCTGGGCGTTGTCGAGGAACTCGAAGAGCAACCAGCCGCCCTCGCCGTCCTTGAGGCCGTCGGCCAGCAACGCCGGCGTGGTCAGGCCCTGCTCGGCCAGCAGACGCACACCTTCGCGCTCGCGCTGAAAGTGCCGGGCGGCCTTGCCGCCAACCAGCAGCTTGGCCAGCACCGGGCGGCCGCGCCAATTGGCCGCACCGACATAGCGCTGGCCGGGCAGTACGCGCAACAGGCTGTCCAGGCGCAATTCGGCCGCACCGGCGCCATCCTCCAGCTCGATGCGCAGGGGCAGCGATGGCGTGCGACCGGTATCGCGCAGGGCGGACAACCTCATGCGCGGTTTTCCTTCTTCTTGCGGCGCGCGCCCAGGCGGCGATACCAGTCGTCGACCTCCGGACCACTGGACGCCGTACCGAGATAGGCCGCCAGCAGGTTGCGCACGTCGGTCTCGTTCCAGTCCGGCGCGCGGCGCAGCAGCGGCTCCAGATCGCGCACGCGGTCGCGTTGGCCGAACCACAGCGGGCGGGTCTTCTCCAGGTCGATCAGGGTCGCCTCGAAGGCGTCGTCGGTCTCGCGCAGGAAAATGTGCTTGGGATAGAAGCAACCGTGCATCTGCCCGGCCTCGTGCAGGCGGCGGGCAAGCATGCCGCACGCGCGCAGGATCGCCTGGCGACGCTCGGCGGGCAGGTTCGACCAGCCCTGCAGCAGGCTGTCCAGGTCACGCCAGCCTTCCAGGGCGCGGGTCATCAGGATCGCCCGGCGCTCGCCGCCCACCTGCCGCGCGCCGAAGAAGGCCGCCTGCATCGAGGGAATGCCGAGCTGGTGGTAGCGCTGGATGTTGCGGAACTCGCGGCTGAAGGTCGGCTCACCGAGCGGGCGCTTCAGGCTGCGCGTCAGGTGGTTGCTCTGCCGCTTGAGGTAGTAGGCGGTGCCATCCAGCTCCAGACGGTAGACGCTGCTCCAGCCACCACGCTCGGTGTTGGGCTCGTCCACGGCCTCCAGCTGCAGGTCCCACAGGGCATCGAAATCGGCCAGGGCGTTGCGTTCGAGCAGGGCCTGGTCGTCGCTGGCGATGAAATCCTTCACTCGCGTCCCTCGAAGAAATGAACGATGTGGCGGATGCGCTTCTTGTCCGAAGCGTTCAGGCGCTCGCGCCGACGGTACAACAGGTAGAAGCGCAGCCGCTGGGTAGCGGACAGCTGGCGCTTGGCGACCTTGTCGAGGGTCGCCAGGTCCTTGGTGATGCGGTAGCGCAGCATGAAGCCGATCCAGAAGTCGCCGATGGGGCAATCGATGAAGTACACCGTGCCCTCGCCATCGACCAGGACGTTGCGCCACTTCAGGTCGTTGTGGGTGAAGTGGTGGTCATGCATGGTCCGTGTGTAGCTGGCCAGTTGGCGCATGACGTGCTCGACCCAGGCACGATCCTTCAGACGCGGGTCGCGCTTCTTCGCCAGATGGGCCAGGTCAACGGTATCCACCAGCTCGCGCGTGATCAGCGCGCCACGCTTGAGCGCGCCATGCTCTCGCTCCAGGCCATGGGCAACCACGTCGGCGGTGGGAATGCCCCATTTGGCGAACTGCTTGAGGTTCTGCCACTCGGCCTTCACGCGCGGACGCGACAGGTAACGCCGAAAGCCCTTGCCCGGCTTGCGATAGCGTTTGACGTAGTAGCGCACACCGTCGCGCTCCACGCGTACGACGTCGGACATCGCATCCTTGGTGATGCGCTCGCCTTCGAGGGCGAACACGGCATCCAGGCTGCCGAAATCGGCGGCGAGATGCTGGTAGTCGGCTTCGAGTACCCAGCCGGCCATCAGAGCAGGTCTCCGTATCGTTGTTTGCGGTCGTAGAGCTTGGCCGCCTTGCGCTCCATCCACGCCAGCAGCGCGGCTTCTTCGCGGAGGATGTCACGCAGGGGCCGCTGGAAGTAACCGCGCAGGAAACGCAGTTTGTCACGGCGTGTGAGGCCGATATCCAGCGCGGAGAAATACAGCGCCGCGAGGTCCTTGTTGCGCCAGCGGCGCGGCGTGGCGGCACGGGTCTGGGCGCGGTGCAGGTCGATCACCGACAGGCGCAGGTCGTCAGCGCTCACCGGGCGATCGGTATGCAGGAGGAAGTGGCAGATGTAGCAATCGCGGTGGTTCACGCCAGCGCGGTGCATGGTGCCGACCATCTTCGCCACCTCGGCGATCAGCGCGCGCTTGAGGCGCGGCTCGGGCGGCGTCTGCAGCCAATCGAGGGAGAAGACTTCCAGGTCGATGGTCGGCGCCAGTTCCTCGGTGACGATGAACGAATGCTGGCTGGCCGGATTGCCGCCGCGCTCGCCGTAGGCCACCGAGGTCATGGTCGCTACACCAGCCTGGTGCAGGCGCTCCAGGGCGCGCTGCTCCTGGCCCGCGCCAAGCACCGGGAGCTTGGCGCTGAACAGGTTTTTGACGATCTCGCCCCAGCCGATGCCACGGTGAATCTTGACGAAGAATCCGCGCCCGTCGACTTCGGTGCGCAGCGTGCGGCGGCCTTCCAACTCGCGGTAGACCTTGCCCTGCAGGCGCTCGACTTCGGCGAACGGGTCCTTGCCGGCCCAGAGGGTCTTGAAGGGCTCGTGCAGTTCGAGCTTCATGCGCGCTCCCGCAGGATCACATCCGCCGCGTGCTGCGGCATGCTGTAGAGGTCAGCGGTGTCGGCGAAGGCCAGGCCGTTGCGCGACCAGTCGGCGCGCGCGGCATCGTCTTCCAGCATGTCCTGGAGCATGGTGTTCAGACGTTCCTGCTCGAAGGGCGACGGCACCACGCGGCCGGCTTTTGCCTCGTCGATGTAGTGCGCATAGCCGCAGACGTCGGTGACCAGCACCGGCAGCCCCGCCACCAGCGCCTCCAGCAACACCGTGCCGGTGTTTTCGTTGTACGCAGGGTGAATCAGCAGGTCGGCGCCTAGCAGGAAGCGCGGGATATCGCTGCGCCCCTTGAGAATCTGCACGTTGTCCGACAGGCCCAGCGCCTTCACTTGCAGCAGGAAGGGCTTGGGATCGTCCTGGCCGATGGCGATCAGGCGGGTGCGCTTGCGCAGCGAGCGCGGCAGCGCGGCCAGCGCCTTGAGGCTGCGGTCCAGGCCCTTGGTCTTGAAGCCCGAACCGATCTGCACCAGCAGCAGGTCATCGTCGCCCAGCTTGAACTCGCGGCGGAACTCGGCGCGGATTTCGGCGGCATTGGCCGGTGCGCGGCGGTCCTGGGCGATGCCCGGCGGCAACAGGTGGAAGCGTGCCTCAGGGGTGCGGTAATGCTTGATGAACAGCGGCTGCTGGACTTCGGAGATCATCAGGATCTCGGTCTTGGACTCCGGCGCGAACACCGCGCGCTCGTAGTCGGCGAAATGCTTGTAGCGACCCCAGCGGCGGTAGAAGGAATTGCGCAGGGTCTGCGCCTTGTCCTCGAAGCAGCCGTCGGCGGCGTAGTACACATCCAGGCCCGGCATCTTGTTGAAGCCGATCACCCGGTCCACCGGATCGCGGGCGAGGTCCGCCTCCAGCCAGGCGCTGAACTTCTCGTTGCGGCGATGGTTGAACAGCGACTTCACCGGTGCCACGCGCACGTCGAAACCGGGCGGCACTTCGCCTTCCCAGATCGGTGTGTAGACGCGGATGGAGTGGCCACGTTTCTGGCATTCCAGGGCGATGCGCATGAAGTCGCGTTGCAGCCCGCCGAACGGGAAGTATTTGTAGAGGACGAAAGCCAGGGTCATCGAAGCGTCTCCGGGGCCAGCAGCAGTGCCTCCAGCTGGATTGCCACGCGCTGCGGATTCAGGCGCGTGAAGCACAGAGGCTGTTCATGCCGCAGGTCGAACTGGCGCTTGTCTTCGGCCGTCGGCTGGTAGGTGCAGGTCTTCTGCAGGCAGGGCGCGCACGAGGGCCAGTCACTGGCCAGGTGAACCTGCGAGCGCCCGTAGGCGCCGGTCAGACCGGGATTGGTCGGGCCGAACAGCGACAGCGTCGGCACATCCAGCGCAGCGGCCAGGTGTCCGAGCCCAGTGTCGACCGCCACGCAGGCGGAAGCACCGGCCAGCACCTTGGCCATGCCTGCGAGGCTTAACTTGGGGAGCACCGAGGCGTTTTCCAAGCCTTCGGCCAGCCGTTCGGCGCGTTGCCGCTCGGCATCGTTGCCCCAGGGCAGGCGGACTTTCCAGCCGCGCTCGCCCATGCGCTGAGCCAGCTCGCGCCAGTAGATCTCGGGCCAGTGCTTGGTCACCCAGGTGGTGCCATGCAGGAACACCAGATAGGGCTCGGTCTCCACCGCATCCAGCAGGCGATTGCGGTCCAGACCGTAATCGCCGGTGCCGGCGGGCAGCGGATAGTCCAGCGCCTGGGCGAACAGCTGGCGCACGCGCTCGACGGCGTGCTGGCCCCAGGCGACCGGGTAGGTGCGGTTATAGAAGCGGCTGGCGGCCGGCTCGCGCGCGGACTCCTTGTCCAGTCCAGCGATCGGCGTACGGCGGCGCGCGTAGCGGGTCAGCCAGGCGCTCTTGAGCAGGCCCTGGGCGTCGATCACCAGGTCGTAGTCGACCTCTTTCAGGCGACGCTTGAAGCGGCTCCACTCGCCGCTCTTGATCGTCTGCCAGAGATTCTTGCGCCAGCGGCGAATGGCCACCGGGATCACCTGGGCCACGGCCGGATGCCAGGCGGGAATCTCGGCGAAGCCTTCTTCCACCACCCAGTCGAACTGGATGCCGGGAATGGCGCGGGCGGCGTCGGTCAACGCCGGTAGGGTATGGATGACATCGCCCAGGGACGAGGTCTTGATCAGCAGCACCCTCATTCCGCGCTATCCACATCCACCGGGTCGGCGACCAGTCGGTCCAGCGCTTCGATCACCGGGCGTGGCTTGAGCTCGCGCAGGCAGTTGTAGTGGCCGAAGCGGCACACACGGTCGAAGCAGGGGCTGCACTCCAGGCCGAGGCGGACGATCTCCACCTGATCAGCCAGCGGCGGCGTGAACTGCGGCGAGGTGGAGCCGTAGACCGCCACCAGCGGGCGGTTCAGCGCGGCGGCCACGTGCATCAGGCCGGAATCGTTGGTGACCACGGCGCCGGCGCAGGACATCAGGTCGATGGCCTCGGACAGGGCAGTCTCGCCCGCCAGATTGACCGACTCTTCGCGCAGCCCCGGAATCAGGCGCATGCGGATGTCTTCGCCGCCGGGGTGGTCATTCTTCGAGCCGAAGATCCATACCTGCCAACCGGCGCGGATCTTCACCTCGGCGACCTTGGCGTAGTACTCGGCCGGCCAGCGCTTGGCCTCGCCGAACTCGGCGCCCGGGCACAGCGCCAGCACGGGGCGGTCCAGGCTCAGACCGAACTTGGCCAGCGCGGCCTCGCGACTCTGCGGATCGATGGCCAGGCGCGGCTGTGGATAAGGCTGCGGCAGCTCGGCACCCGGCTCGAAAGCCAGGGCCATGAAGCGCTCGATCATCAGCGGGTAACGCTCTTTATCCAGCGCGCGGATGTCGTTGAGCAGGCCGTAGCGCATCTCGCCCTTCCAGCCGGTGCGCTTGGGAATGCCGGCGAAATACGGCACCAGCGCCGACTTGAGCGAGTTGGGCAGGAGGATCGCCTGGTCGTACTGGCCCTTGAGGGTCTTGCCAATACGGCGGCGCGAGGCGATGTCCAGCACGCCGTGGCCGAGCGGGAAGCTCAAGGCCTGGCGTACTTCGGGCATGCGCTCGAGGATCGGCCGGCTCCAGTCGGGCGCCAGCACGTCGATCACGCAGTCCGGATGCCGTTGCTTCAGACACTGGAAGAGTGTCTGCGCCATCACCATGTCGCCCACCCAGGAGGGGCCTACGATCAGAATTCTCATGCCTTTTCCAGAAACGACCGGGGAGGCTCTCGCCTCCCCGTACTCCATTCATCCAACCGTACGGCGCGGGCCTTTACGGTCGGGTGCCGAGCATCGAATGCCGGCAGTCTAGCCCAGCCGATCAGCCGGCCGGGCGGATTTCGTCACTCCCTGTGACCTGGCGCAATGGCATCACGCGCCTCGCTCCTGACATCTATATACCCGCGCAACGCAACTGACAGCGCGGGGCGCTCCGGCGAACATCATCGCCGGATGCTGGCTACTTCAGGGGAAATCGCAGCGATTCAGGACAGCTCGAAAGCCTTCCACATCTGCATCACCATGCGTCGCTCGGCATGGAAGTGATCGCCGCTCACCACGCCCGGCTGCTTCTGCAGGGACAATCGGTGCGCCGCCGCCCGGTAAGCCTTGTAGGCGTCCTGCAACTTCAGGACATCCTCGCCGGACATCAACCCGACCCGCTCCAGCGCTTCCAGAATGCGGATGTTGTCGGTGAACTCCACCAGCTCCGGGTGCTGCCACGACCAGGCCAGGGCCGCGTATTGCACCATAAATTCGATATCGACGATACCACCGGCATCCTGCTTGAGATCGAACGGGGCCGCGGCCTCGAAGGCATTCGGCGCCGTGCCTGCCGCCGTGCTCGGGGTGCCGAGGTTGTCGCGCATCTTGGCGCGCATCTCGCTGACTTCCTTGCGCAGTTCGGCCAGGTCGCGCTGCTGGCCGATGACTTTCGCGCGGATCGCTTCGAAAGCCCTGGCCACCCGCTGGCAGCCCGCGAGCACGCGGGCGCGCACCAGCGCCTGGTGCTCCCAGGTCCAGGCCTCGCCCAGTTGATAGGCCTCGAAGGCGCGCAACGAGCTGACCAGCAAGCCGGAAGCGCCGCTCGGACGCAGGCGCATGTCCACCTCGTAGAGCATGCCCGAGGGCGTCTGCGCGGTGAGGAAGTGGATGATCTTCTGCCCCAGGCGCGTATAGAACTGCGCACCGTCGATGGACTTCTCGCCGTCGGTCTCGCTCTGCGGGTCGCCGTCGTGGATGAACACCAGGTCCAGGTCCGAGCCGTGGCCCAGCTCCAGGCCGCCGGACTTGCCGTAGCCGATGATGATGAAGTCCGGATCGCACGGCGTGCCGTCCACACGAGTGGGCCGGCCATGACGCTGCACCAACTGGTCCCAGGTCAGGACAAGTACCTGCTCGAGGATCGCCTCGGCCAGCCAGGTCAAATAATCGCTCACCTTCATTAAAGGCAGGGTGCCGGCGATCTCCGAAGCCACCACGCGCAGGGCGTGGGCCAGCTTGAAGTGACGCAGGGTTTCCATCTGCTGCTCGAGGTCGTCCTCGGGGATGCGCATCAGCCGCTCGCGCAGCTCGGCGCCCAGTTCAGCGGCCTGCGGCGGGCGGAACAGGCGCCCTTCGTTCAACAGCTCGTCGAGCAGGATCGGGAAGCGAGCGATCTGCTCGGCCACCATCGGGCTGGCCGCGCACAGCGTCAGCAGACGCTCCAGCGCGCCGGGGTTTTCGGTCAGCAGCACGAGATAAGCAGAACGCCGCGCCACCGCTTCGATCAGCGGCAGCGTGCGCTCCAGCAGCACATCCGCCGGGCCACGCTCGGCGATCATGTTCAGCAGACGCGGCATGAAGGCATCCAGACGCTCGCGCCCCAGGCGCTGCATGGCACGCACCTGCGGGCCGTGACGCAGGTCGGTCAAGCGCTTCCAGGCCAGGGCCGGGTCGGCGAACCCGGTGTCGGCGAACTGCCGGCAGGCGGACTCCTCGTCCACCGCCTCTTCCCAGATAGGAATCCACTCGCCACCGATGGTGGTGTCGACCTTGCCGTCCTCATCTTCATCCGGGTCGGCGATCACCTGATGGAAATGCCAGTCGATGCGTTCGCGCCACTGGTTGATCGCCTGGTGGAACGCGGACCAGTTGGCGAAGCCCATGATGAAGGCCACGCGAATACGCTCGAACTCGTCCTCCGGCAGCATCTGCGTCTGCCGGTCCGCGATGGCTTGCAGCGCGTGCTCGGCGTAACGCAGGAATTCGTAGCCCTCGCGCAGCTCGGCGACCACCTGCGGCGGCAGGTAGCCCTGCCCTTCGAGAATCGCCAGCACGCGCAACAATGGCCGCTGTTGCAGGCTCAGGTCCCGGCCGCCGTGGATTAGCTGGAAGGCCTGGGCGATGAACTCCACCTCGCGGATGCCCCCGGCGCCCAGCTTGATGTTCTCGCTCATACCCTTGCGCCGGACTTCCTGCTGGATCAGCTGCTTCATGGTGCGCAGCGCCTCGATGGCGGAGAAGTCCAGGTAGCGGCGGTAGACGAACGGACGCAGCAACTCCAGCAGACGCTGGCCGGCTTCCTGGTCGCCGCCAACCACGCGCGCCTTGATCATCGCGTAGCGTTCCCAGTCGCGCCCCTGGTCCTGGTAGTACTGCTCCAGCGCAGCGAAGCTGTGTACCAGCGGACCGCTGGAGCCGTAGGGGCGCAGACGCATGTCGACGCGGAAAGCGAAGCCCTCGACAGTGATCGCATCCAGCGACTTGATCAGCTTCTGCCCCAGGCGAGTGAAGAACTCCTGATTGTCCAGCGCACGTTTGGCGCCCTGGGTCTCGCCGCCCTCGGGGTAGCCGAAGATCAGGTCGATGTCGGAGGACAGGTTCAGCTCGCCCGCGCCCAACTTGCCCATGCCCAGCACGATCATTTTCTGCGGCAGGCCCGAGCGATTGCCGATGGGCACGCCGAACTGCTGGCAGTGGCGCTGATAAAGCCAGGACAGGGACTGGTCGATGCAGGCGTCGGCGAGGTCGGACAGGTCGCGGCAGGTGCCGGCCAGGTCGCTGCGACGGCTCAGGTCGCGCCAGATGATGCGCATCTGCTGGCGCCGACGGAAGCGGCGCAGGCGGCGGCCCAGCTCGTCTTCATCGGCGCAATCGGCCAGCAGCGCTTCCAGCTGCGCGCCCATCTCGCCGGGTTGCAGGCCGCGCTCCAGCTCACCGGTCGCGGCCAGCTCCAATAGAAAAGCGGGATCACGCTGGACCTGCTCGGCGACGAAATCGCTGCCGGCGGTCACGCGGGCGAAATCCGCGTGCCGCTCGTCGGACCAGCTGTCGAAGCTGGCGATCTGCTCGGCGGAAAACTCGGCGATGGCAGCGCGGAAATTCTGTTCGGCCCGCTCGGCGAGGGGCTTCAAAGTGGCCGGCAAAGCGGCCAGGGACGGCAGGCTCATGGTCTATCCTGAATGGTCGGCGAGGCGCCGGCATTCCCGTCTTTCGCGCCCCTGTAGTTTTACTACTAACTTTTTCTGGCGGAGGGGTGTATCCGCTGGCGATTTGTAGTAAAACTACAACCCGCCGGGCGTACCCCCGGAGCACTTCCAAGAATTCGCCGCGTCGCCCACGAGGTTGGCGCAGCTATCGGCAACGATCTACTGGCTTCCGATTCTGGAAGCCTTTCCGCCCTGGAGCAAGCCATGCAAGACCTCGATCCCGTCGAAACCCAGGAATGGCTGGACGCCCTGGAATCGGTCCTGGACCGTGAAGGTGAAGACCGCGCCCATTACCTGATGACCCGTATGGGCGAGCTGGCCAGCCGGTCCGGCACCCAACTGCCCTACGCGATCACCACGCCGTACCGCAACAGCATCCCGGTCACCCACGAAGCCCGCATGCCCGGCGACCTGTTCATGGAACGCCGCATCCGCTCCCTGGTGCGCTGGAACGCCCTGGCGATGGTGATGAAGGCCAACAAGAACGACCCGGATCTGGGTGGCCACATCTCCTCCTTCGCCTCCTCGGCGACCCTGTATGACGTTGGCTTCAACTACTTCTTCCAGGCCCCGACCGACGAACACGGCGGCGACCTGGTGTTCTTCCAGGGCCACGCCTCCCCCGGCGTCTATGCCCGCGCCTTCCTCGAAGGCCGCATCACCGAAGACCAGCTGAACAACTTCCGCCAGGAAGTGGACGGCAACGGCCTGTCTTCCTACCCGCACCCGTGGCTGATGCCGGACTTCTGGCAGTTCCCGACCGTTTCGATGGGTCTGGGCCCGATCCAGGCGATCTACCAGGCGCGCTTCATGAAGTACCTGGAAAGCCGCGGCTTCATCCCCGCCGGCAAGCAGAAGGTCTGGTGCTTCATGGGCGACGGCGAGTGCGACGAGCCCGAATCCCTGGGGGCGATCTCCCTGGCCGGCCGCGAGAAGCTGGACAACCTGATCTTCGTCATCAACTGCAACCTCCAGCGCCTCGACGGCCCGGTTCGCGGCAACGGCAAGATCATCCAGGAACTCGAAGGCGTGTTCCGTGGCGCCGAGTGGAACGTCAACAAGGTGGTCTGGGGTCGCTTCTGGGACCCGCTGTTCGCCAAGGACACCGCCGGCCTGCTGCAGCAGCGCATGGACGAGGTCATCGACGGCGAGTACCAGAACTACAAGGCCAAAGACGGCGCCTATGTGCGTGAGCACTTCTTCGGTGCACGTCCGGAGCTGCTGGAGATGGTCAAGGACCTCTCCGACGAGGAAGTCTGGAAACTCAACCGTGGCGGCCACGACCCCTACAAGGTCTATGCGGCCTACCACCAGGCGGTCAACCACAAGGGCCAGCCGACCGTCATCCTGGCCAAGACCATCAAGGGCTATGGCACCGGTTCCGGCGAAGCGAAGAACATCGCGCACAACGTCAAGAAGGTCGACGTCGAGTCCCTGAAGTCGTTCCGCGACAAGTTCGACATCCCGATCAAGGATGCCGACCTGGAAAACCTGCCGTTCTACCGCCCCGAAGAAGGCAGCGCCGAGGCCAAATACCTGGCTTCGCGCCGTGCCGCGCTGGGTGGCGTGATGCCGGTTCGCCGCGAGAAGAGCTTCCAGGTCCCGGTTCCCCCGCTGGAAACCCTCAAGGCCATGCTCGACGGCTCGGGCGACCGCGAAATCTCCACCACCATGGCCTTCGTGCGGATCATCTCGCAGCTGGTCAAGGACAAGGAACTCGGCCCGCGCATCGTCCCGATCGTCCCGGACGAAGCCCGTACCTTCGGTATGGAAGGCATGTTCCGTCAGCTGGGTATCTACTCCTCCGTCGGCCAGCTGTACGAGCCGGTGGATAAGGACCAGGTGATGTTCTACCGCGAGGACAAGAAAGGTCAGATCCTCGAGGAAGGCATCAACGAAGCCGGCGCCATGTCCAGCTGGATCGCCGCGGGTACCTCGTACTCCACGCACAACCAGCCGATGCTGCCGTTCTACATCTTCTACTCGATGTTCGGCTTCCAGCGTATCGGCGACCTGGCCTGGGCCGCTGGCGACAGCCGCGCGCACGGCTTCCTGATCGGTGGCACCGCCGGCCGTACCACCCTGAACGGTGAAGGCCTGCAGCACGAAGACGGTCACAGCCACCTGCTGGCGGCGACCATCCCGAACTGCCGCACCTACGATCCGACCTACGCCTACGAGCTGGCGGTGATCATCCGCGAAGGCTCGCGCCAGATGATCGAAGAGCAGCAGGACATCTTCTATTACATCACCGTGATGAACGAGAACTACGTCCAGCCGGCCATGCCCAAGGGCGCCGAGGAAGGCATCATCAAGGGCATGTACCTGCTCGATGAGGACAAGAAGGACGCCGCGCACCACGTGCAACTGCTGGGTTCGGGCACCATCCTGCGCGAAGTCGAGGAAGCCGCGAAGATCCTGCGCAAGGACTTCGGCATCGGCGCCGACGTCTGGTCCGTTCCGAGCTTCAACGAACTGCGCCGCGACGGCCTGGCCGTGGAGCGCTGGAACCGCCTGCACCCGGGTCAGAAGCCCAAGCAGAGCTACGTCGAAGAGTGCCTCGCCGGCCGCAAGGGCCCGGTGATCGCCTCCACCGACTACATGAAGCTCTACGCCGAGCAGATCCGCCAGTGGGTTCCGAGCAAGGAATTCAAGGTCCTGGGCACCGACGGCTTCGGCCGCAGCGACAGCCGCCGCAAGCTGCGCGACTTCTTCGAAGTCGATCGCCACTGGGTCGTGCTGGCCGCGCTGGAAGCCCTCGCCGATCGCGGTGATATCGAACCCAAAGTGGTGGCCGAGGCCATCGCCAAGTTCGGCATCAACCCCGAAAAACGCAACCCGCTGGACTGCTGAGGAGAGGCACGATGAGCGAACTGATTCGTGTACCCGACATCGGCAATGGTCAGGGTGAAGTCATCGAACTGCTGGTCAAGGTCGGCGACACCGTCGAGGCCGACCAGAGCCTGCTGACCCTGGAATCCGACAAGGCCAGCATGGAAATCCCCTCGCCGAAAGCCGGCGTGGTGAAGAGCCTGAAGGTCAAGGTGGGCGACACCCTGAAGGAAGGCGACGAGATCCTCGAGCTGGAAGTCGAGGGTGGTTCGGCTGCCGCCGAAGCGCCCAAGGCCGAAGCTCCGGCCCCGGCTGCCGAGGCTCCGAAGGCAGAGGCGCCGGCCGCCGCGCCAGCCGCCGCGCCAGCCGCCGGCGCCAGCGTCCAGGACATCCACGTCCCGGACATCGGCTCCGCCGGCAAGGCCAACGTCATCGAAGTCATGGTGAAAGCTGGTGACACGGTCGAAGCCGACCAGTCGCTGATCACCCTGGAATCGGACAAGGCCAGCATGGAAATCCCCTCGCCGGCTGCCGGCGTGGTGGAAAGCGTGTCGATCAAGATCGGTGACGAAGTCGGCACCGGCGACCTGATCCTCAAGCTGAAGGTCGCGGGCGCCGCTGCCCCAGCCGCCGCAGAAGCTCCGGCTGCTGCTCCGGCTCCGGCTCCGGCCGCTGCCGCTCCTGCCGCCGCTCCCGCACCGGCTGCCGCCGCCCCGGCCAAGGCTGCGGAAGCCGCTCCGGTGGGCGCGCCCAGCCGTGACGGCGCCAAGGTTCACGCCGGCCCGGCGGTGCGCATGGTCGCCCGCGAGTTCGGCGTCGAGCTCTCCGAAGTGAAAGGCTCCGGCCCGAAAGGCCGCATCCTCAAGGAAGACGTGCAGCTGTTCGTCAAGGAGCAACTGCAGCGCGCCAAGTCGGCTCCGGCCGGCGCAACGGGCGGCGCAGGCATTCCGCCGATCCCGGAAGTCGACTTCAGCAAGTTCGGCGAAGTGGAAGAAGTGGCGATGACCCGCCTGATGCAGGTCGGCGCTGCCAACCTGCATCGCAGCTGGCTGAACGTGCCGCACGTGACCCAGTTCGACTCGGCCGACATCACCGAGATGGAAGCCTTCCGCGTGGCCCAGAAAGCCGTCGCGGAAAAGGCCGGCGTCAAGCTGACCGTGCTGCCGATCCTGCTGAAGGCCTGTGCCCACCTGCTCAAGGAAATGCCGGACTTCAACAGCTCGCTGGCCCCCAGCGGCAAGGCGCTGATCCGCAAGAAGTACGTGAACATCGGCTTCGCCGTGGACACGCCGGACGGTCTGCTGGTCCCGGTGATCAAGAACGTCGACCAGAAGAGCCTCCTGCAGCTCGCCGCCGAAGCCGCCGAACTGGCCGAGAAAGCGCGCACCAAGAAGCTCTCCGCCGACGCCATGCAGGGCGCCTGCTTCACCATCTCCAGCCTCGGCCACATTGGCGGCACCGGCTTCACGCCGATCGTCAACGCGCCGGAAGTGGCGATCCTGGGTGTCAGCAAGGCGACCATGCAGCCGGTGTGGGACGGCAAGGCCTTCCAGCCGCGCCTGATGCTGCCGCTGTCGCTGTCCTACGATCACCGCGTGATCAACGGGGCTGCTGCCGCGCGCTACACCAAGCGCCTGTCCGACCTGCTGGGTGATATCCGCACCCTGCTGCTGTAAGTGTTGTAAGGGGCCGGCCCGCGCCGGCCCTTCCTCTCGACGAGCACGCCACGCTCGTACTCTCCAGCCCTGCCGGATGGCGGGGCTTCTTTTTGCCTGGCCACCAGGCCGGTATGCGCAACGCTGACCGGCGGACTGCCAGCGTGCCCGCGCAGCGCTCAACTTCCCCCGGCGCCAGCCGATACAGTCTTGGCTTGTCATGGCCCCGTGCCTCATGCAAATCTTGCCCACGCCCATAGAAGTCGGGCGGGGCCATGTACCCCGTCCAGCACCCTGGAATTCCGCCGCGCATGAAGAGTCATCCCGATGCCGCCAGCCGTCAGGCGGCCGAGGTTGTCACGCAGCTTCCCGTCCCTTCGAGGCTCGGGATGCTGCGCTTCGAGCGCCTGAACGAGCCCAGCTGGACACTGCTGTTCCTCGATCCGGGCTGCGAGCGCCAGATTGGCGTACCGGCCCAGGACCTCTGCGGCATCCTCGACGCCCCCTATGCCAGCCTGATGGAACCCGAAGCGCGCCATCGCCTGCATGAACAGGTGCAGCAGCAACTGGTCAAGGACGGCCGCTACCGGGTGCGCTACCTGCTCCACTCGCCGCGCGGCACGCTGAACGTGCTGGAAGTCGGCGAGGCCTTCCAGCAGCACGGCCGCCAATTGCTCCACGGCTACCTGCTGCAGGACGATGGCGACGAACAGGCCACCGAGCTTGACCCGCGCCTGCTCGACCTGGAAGCCCAGAACATCCGCCTGAAGATGTCCCTGGAGATGTACCAGCGCTCCCAGGACGAACACCTGCAACACCTGGTGCGCTCGCGCACCCAGCAGAATCTCATCGTGCGCCTGGCGCGGCACCGCTACCTGTCCAGCGATCCGCTGCTGGAGGCTGCGCAGCTGATCGCCCAGGCCGCCTGCGAAGCCTACGACGTGGCCCGCGCCGGCATCTGGCGCCTGCACCCGGACAATAGCCTGGAGGCGGTGACCACCTACCGCCGCGACACCGACCAGTACGAAAAGCCGCAGGACATCGACGCCAGCCACTTCCCCAACTATCTCGACGCGGTCCACAGCGGCCGCGCCATCGACGCCCATAACGCCCAGCAGGACCCGCGCACTCAGGAACTGGCCAAGCGCTACCTGCGCCCGCAGGGCATCAGCGCCATGCTCGATGCCACCATCCGTGTCGGCGGCGAAGTGGTCGGCGTGCTGTGCCTGGAACATGTCGGCGAAGTGCGCATGTGGCAGAGCGACGAGATCGCCTTCGCCGGCGAGCTGGCTGACCAGTACGCCCAGGTATTGATGAACCACGAGCGGCGCAACGTCTCCAGCGCCCTGCACCTGTTCCAGCGCGCCGTCGAGCAGAGCGCCAGCGCCTTCCTGCTGATCGACCGCGACGGCCTGGTCGAGTACGTCAACCCGAGCTTTACGGCCATCACCCAATACGGCGCCGACGAAGTCCGTGGCCGCCGCCTGCCGGAGCTGCCGGCGCTGGCCAACCTCAGCGAACTGCTGTTCGACGCGCGCTCCACGCTGGTCACGCAGAACAGCTGGCAGGGCGAATTCCGCAGCCGGCGCAAGAACCTCGAGCCCTACTGGGGCCAGCTGTCGCTGTCCAAGGTCTACGACGACAAGGGCGAGCTGACGCACTACATCGGCATCTACGAAGACATCACCCAGAGCAAGCTGGCCCAGCAGCACATCGAGAAGCTCGCCTACCGCGACAACCTCACCGGGCTGGCCAACCGGCACTTCTTCATCAGCGCCCTGGAGGAGCGCCTGCAGGCGGGCAGCGGACATTCGCTGAGCCTGCTACTGGTGGATATCGACAACTTCAAGCGGATCAACGACAGCCTCGGCCACCAGACCGGCGACAAACTGTTGGCCAACCTCGCCCGGCGGCTGCGCAGCAGCCTGAGCGACAGCACCACCCTGGCGCGCTTCGCCAGCAACGAATTCGCCGTGCTGCTGGAGGAATCCGTGGTTGGCCGCGGCGAGAAGACCGCCGCGCAGATCCTCGATGTGCTCGACAAACCGCTGTTCGTCGACAACCAGTTGATCAGCATCACCGGCTCCATCGGCATCGCCTACGCACCGCAGCATGGTCAGGACCCGCAGACCCTGATGAAGCACGCGGGCCTGGCGCTGCACAAGGCCAAGGCCAACGGCAAGCACCAGGTGCAGACCTTCACCGAGGCGATGACCGCCGAGGCCAGCTACAAGCTGTTCGTCGAGAGCAACCTGCGCCGCGCGCTGGTGCAGGACGAACTGGCCGTGCACTACCAGCCCAAGCTGTGCCTGCGCAGTGGCGCACTGCTGGGCCTGGAAGCCCTGCTGCGCTGGCAGCACCCGGAAAAGGGCATGATCCGCCCGGACCAGTTCATCAGCGTCGCCGAGGAAACCGGCCTGATCATTCCCATCGGCAAATGGGTGATCCGCCAGGCCTGCCGCCAGGTGCGCGAGTTGGCCGCCAAGGGCCTGGGCGACCTGCACATGGCGATCAACCTGTCGCCCAAGCAATTCAGCGACCCGGACCTGGTCGGCTCCATCGCCGCGATCCTCCACGAGGAGAGCATCCCGGCCTCGCAGCTTGAACTGGAACTGACCGAAAGCCTGCTGCTGGACGCCACCGACGACACCCGCCAGCAACTGGAACGCCTGAAGAACCTCGGCCTGACCCTGGCCATGGACGACTTCGGCACTGGCTACTCGTCGCTGAGCTACCTGAAGAAATTCCCCATCGACGTGATCAAGATCGATCGCAGCTTCATCAAGGACATCCCGGACAACCAGGACGACATGGAAATCACCTCGGCGGTGATCGCCATGGCCCACAACCTCAAGCTGCAGGTGGTCGCCGAAGGCGTCGAGACCGCCGCGCAACTGGCCTTCCTGCGGCGCAACCGTTGCGACATCGGCCAGGGCTACCTGTTCGACAAGCCCATCCCCAGCAACGACCTGTCCTCCAGCCTGCAACGCTATCCCTGCCGCCCCCATTGAAGGCCTGCCATACGGCGTGCCCGCAGCCATCCCCGCTGTAGGAAAAAAGGCTGTAATCTTCGGCGAGTACCCGAGTCTATTGCCGCCCCTATTCAGAGGAGACGAATGCCATGACCCTGCGCTCGCAAATTCTTGCCCACAAGCTGGAACTGCCCAGCTCCGCCCAGGCCCTCCCAGGCCGGGAAAGCCCGATGCCAGTGCCCGAAGCGCATTACGTCAATGGCCACCCGCTGGCCGCGCCGTTCCCGGCCGGCCTGCAGCAGATCGTCGTCGGACTGGGTTGCTTCTGGGGTGCCGAACGGCGCTTCTGGCAGCAGCCGGGCGTATGGGTCACGGCGGTGGGCTACGCCGGCGGCTTCACGCCGAACCCGACCTACGACGAAGTCTGCTCCGGGCTCACCGGCCACAGCGAAGTGGTGCTGGTGGTCTACGATCCGCGCGAGACCAGCACCGAGGCGCTGCTGAAGGTGTTCTGGGAATCCCACGATCCGACCCAGGGCATGCGCCAGGGCAATGACACCGGCACCCAGTACCGCTCGGTGATCTACTGGTACGACCAAGCGCAGAAAGCCGCCATCGATGCCAGCCGCGCGGCCTTCCAGAAGGAGCTGAGCGCCAAGGGCTACGGCGATATCACCACGGAAATCCGCGAGGTGCCGCCGTTCTATTACGCCGAAACCTACCACCAGCAGTACCTGGCGAAAGTCCCCTACGGCTACTGCGGCCTGGGTGGCACGGGCGTCTGCCTGCCGGCGTAAGCAAAATTCGACTTTGGCCCAGTACATGGGCCATTTCGACAGGGAGAAGCCTCGAATTCCGCAGCCATCAAGGAAGCGTCAGAGGGCGTCTTTTGAAGAGGTCTGTAACACTTTCAACCTCCTTCAACACTTTCAGTAATGTCATGTCCCTGAACAAACAAATATTAGTTGGCCTGTTTACCACTGGTGTTCTCATCTCCTCCTGCCTCATATCCCCCTTAGGCGTCGCCGCGACGCTGAGTGCGGACAGCAATCCCAAATCAAACGCCTTGGCTCAGGCTAGAAAAGCGTTCGCGACCCAAGTCAATCTCGGCCATCTCAGCAACGATCCAGTCGAGGTTCCCCCTGATCCCAGCCTGAAGCTCATTACCTATCCATCCGCCGTAGGCAAACTCCCAGCCTATTTGAGCGCCGATCCGGGCGATGGGAAGCGTCATCCAGCCATAATCTGGATCACCGGTGGCGACGCAAACTCCATTGGCGATGTCTGGAGTCAGCAACCGGCAGATAACGACCAGAGCGCCTCAGCCTATCGCGCCGCTGGCATCATCACTATGTATCCCTCGCTACGCGGCGGTAACAGCAATCCGGGTCATACAGAAGGCTTCTATGGCGAAGTCGACGACGTCATAGCAGCGGCCGATTTTTTAGCCCAGCAACCCTATGTCGACCCGCAGCGAATCTATCTGGGGGGACACAGCACCGGTGGGGTCTTGACCCTACTGACGGCGGAAAGCTCATCGCGTTTTCGCGCGACGTTTTCGTTTGGCCCTCGTGCCTTCGGCAGCGGGTCGCCGACTTTTTTCAGCAAGGTAGATCTAATGAAGCTGGCCCCACAAGAAATCAGGCTACGCGCCCCGATTCTATGGCTGTCGTCGATCAAAACGCCTGTCTTTGTCATCGAAGGCATTGAAGGAATGAGCTACGACCTCGAACAGATGAGGGGGGCCTCCGAAAATCCCCATGTGCACTTCATCCGCATAGCTGGCGCCGACCACTTCTCTGGCCTGGGCGCCAGTAATCGAGTAATCGCACGCAAGGTTTTGGAAGACACTGGACCAACCTCACAGATCAGTCTTTCGGCCGAAGATATCGAGAAAGCGATGCGTTGACCGTCCATCGGACCTTCCGCGAGGCGCTCAGCGTTTACTGTTGGCGCCTCCTTTCACCGGCCAGTCCACCTGCCAGCTACCTTCGCTCTGCGCCAGCGTGTCCGCTAGCCACGGCAGCAGGCGGCGCAGCTCCTCGTCCAGCGGCCATGGCGGGTTGGCGATGACCAGGCCCGAGCCGTTCAGGCGGTCGGCGCTGGCCGCCGGGTGTACGCACAACTCCGCGCGCAACATCTTCGGCGCCGGGCTCTTCTCCAGGCGCTGGTAGAAGCGCTTGAGCTGGCGGGGATCCTTAATCGGATACCAGATGGCGACGACGGTCTGGCGCATCCGGCCGATGGCCTCGGCCAGTGCGGCCACGCAGCGTTCCAGATCGCCGGGCTGCTCGAAGGGCGGGGCGATCAGCAGCACGCCACGCTTCTCCACCACGGGCATGACGACCAGCGCGCACCCGCCTCCCGGGGGCGCGCCCCTGACTACCGAGCCTGACTCGTCCCACTCCGGCGGGCGATCAGGTTTCCGCTCATGGCATAGGACACGAAATAGATCGACATCGCCTCGCCATCCTCGGAAGCAGTCACCTGCATCTGGCGAACGAATGCATCGTTCTTGAACAACTGGATGTTCAGCACCCGGTCGGACAACTGCCGCACCGATACCTGGTTGATCTCCTGGCTCCCACGATAGGGCACCCGCGTTCCATCCAGCGGCGCCTCATAGGCTTCGCCGTTGCTCATGCGCACCGCCAGTTGCCCATCGGTAAAGTGGTAGCTGAAGCCCGAGTCAGCCTTGGGCTGCGACATTCCCTGGGTTATCCAGGTGCCGGTCAGGGCATGCACGCCGCTCACTGCCTGCCCCAGCCGGATACGGTCGCCGCCTTGCACGTCGCCCTGTCCCGCCCCGGTGTAGCTGTTGTAGCGCATCAGGTTGCCATCGTTGGAAACCGTCATCACCACCGTCTCGACCAGCTTGCCGGCGAGCTTCTTCTCGGTGCGCAGCTGATGGTCGTCCTTGATCTGCACCGCCAGCGAATCGAAGTCCGGGTAACCCCGGATCGGATGATCCTTGCCATCGGCCCTGATGCGGATTTCGGGTGCGCAGGTCAGGCAGGCGTAGTAGCCGTCGCGCACCTCGAAGCGGTCGAGCAGGTCGGGAAAGGTCAGGCTCCAGTCGATGTTCCAACTGCCCTCCAGTGCCTCCGAGGCGGAGGCGGCGAAAGGCAGTAATCCCACGAAGCATGAAAGCCGAACGATTTTTCGCATGAAATTGCTCCAAACGGTGCAGGCAGAGTGGAAGCCATGGATCAGATAGATCCAGGATCAACGCAGGCCGAAACCGACCCAATCCGCGCAACGTACAGAGATATCAGCAGGCTGATTTGTATGAATTAGCGCATGAATCCGAGTGAAATTTCAGATTCCACTCGGGACATTCATTGCTCGGCAATCAGCCAATCGAGCTGCCAGCCACCTTCGCTCTGCGCCAGCGTGTCCGCCAGCCACGGCAGCAGGCCGCGCAGTTCCTCGTCCAGCGGCCATGGCGGGTTGGCGATGACCAGGCCCGAGCCGTTCAGGCGGTCGGCGCTGTCCGCCGGGTGTACGCACAACTCCGCGCGCAACATCTTCGGCGCCGAGCTCTTCTCCAGGCGCTGGTAGAAGCGCTTGAGCTGGCGGCGATCCTTGATCGGGTACCAGATGGCGACGACGGTCTGGCGCATCCGGCCGATGGCCTCGTCCAGCGCGGCCACGCAGCGCTCCAGGTCGTCGGGCTGCTCGAAGGGCGGGTCGATCAGCAGCACGCCACGCTTCTCCGCCACGGGCAGGAAGGCCCGCGGTAGCAGCCAGCCGTCGCCCTGGTGCACCGAGATACGACGCTCGCCCCCCATGTTGGCCTTGAGCAGGCGGCCATCTTCCGGGTGCAGCTCGTTGAGCAGCACGCGATCCTGCGGGCGGGTCAGGCGACGCGCCAGCTCGGGCGAGCCGGGGTAGTACTCCAGGCCGCCATCGGGATTGAGCGCGCGCACCACGTCGAGGTAATCCTGTAGCAGCTCCGGCAGGTCCTCGCGCTCCCACAGGCGACCGATGCCCGACTCCCACTCGCCGGTACGGCTGGCTTCATCGCCCAGCAGGTCGTACAGGCCGATGCCCGAATGGCTGTCGAGGTAGGCGAAGGGCGTGTCCTTGCGCGCCATCAGCGCGAAGAGGCGCGCGAGGACGATGTGTTTGAACACGTCGGCATGGTTGCCGGCGTGATAGGCGTGGCGGTAGTTCATGAATGGCAGGCTCCTCAAGGCGCGCAGTTTAAGGCCTGTGGCCGCCTGGCGCGAGCCGGCATGGCGTTGCGGGCGCGACCGGGAATCGGCGCGTTTTAGCCCTTTATCACGCTCATGGATGATTCTGTGCGCGCTTCATTCACCAGACTAGACTGCGGCGATTCCCACGGAGGTCGATCCATGTCCGAGACCCTGCTCAGCTCCCGCAACCTCGCTTTCGAACTCTACGAAGTGCTCGACGCCGAGGCCCTGACCCAGCGCGAACGCTTCGCCGACCACAACCGCGAGACCTTCGATGCGGCCCTGTCCACGGCGCGCGGCATCGCCGAAGAACTGTTCGCCCCGCACAACCGCAAGAACGACGAGAACGAACCGCAGTACGTCGACGGCGGCGCGGTGCTGATCCCGGAAGTGAAACCGGCGGTCGATGCGTTCAACGAAGCCGGTTTCCAGAACGCCTCGCGCAGCTTCGAACAGGGGGGCATGCAGTTGCCGCACCTGCTGTCGCGCGCCTGCTTCGCGCACTTCCAGTCGGCCAACATCGCCACTTCGTCCTATCCAATGCTGAGCATGGGCGCCAGCCACCTGATCGAGACCTTCGGCAGCGACGAGCAGAAGCGTCTGTTCCTCCAGCCGATGATCGAGGCGCGCTACTTCGGCACCATGGCGTTGACCGAGCCCCACGCCGGCTCGTCCCTGGCGGACATCCGCACCCGCGCCGAACCGGCCGCCGACGGCAGCTACCGGATCAAGGGCAACAAGATCTTCATCTCCGGCGGCGACCACCCGCTGTCGGACAACATCGTGCACATGGTCCTGGCCAAGCTGCCGGATGCCCCGCCCGGCGTGAAGGGCATCAGCCTGTTCATCGTGCCGAAGTTCCTGGTCAACGACGATGGCTCCCTCGGCGCACGCAACGACGTGACCCTGGCCGGCCTGTTCCACAAGATGGGCTGGCGCGGCACCACCTCCACCGCACTGAACTTCGGTGACAACGGCGAGTGCGTCGGCTACCTCGTCGGCAAGCCGCACCACGGCCTGGCCTACATGTTCCAGATGATGAACGAGGCGCGCATCGGCGTCGGCATGGGCGCGATCATGCTCGGCTACGCCGGCTACCTGTACTCCCTGGAATACGCCCGCGAACGTCCGCAAGGCCGCCCGGTGGACGCCAAGGACCCGACCTCGGCGCCGGTGTCCATCGTCCAGCACACCGACGTCAAGCGCATGCTGTTGACCCAGAAGGCCTACGTCGAGGGCGCCTTCGACCTCGGCCTGTACGCCTCGCGCCTGGTCGACGACTGCGAAACCCTGCCCACAGAGGAAGAGCGCAAGCAGGCCCACGAGCTGCTCGACCTGCTCACCCCGATCGTCAAATCCTGGCCCTCGGAGTTCTGCCTGAAGGCCAACGAACTGGCGATCCAGATCCTTGGCGGCCACGGCTACACCCGTGAATATCCGGTGGAGCAGTACTACCGCGACAACCGCCTGAACCCGATCCACGAAGGCACCCACGGCATCCAGTCGCTGGACCTGCTCGGCCGCAAGCTGGCGCAGAACAACGGCGCCGGCCTCAAGCAACTGACCCGCCTGATCAACCAGGCCTGCGAGCGCGCCCA
Organism: Pseudomonas sp. PDNC002; assembly: GCF_016919445.1. Taxonomy (NCBI): domain Bacteria; kingdom Pseudomonadati; phylum Pseudomonadota; class Gammaproteobacteria; order Pseudomonadales; family Pseudomonadaceae; genus Pseudomonas; species Pseudomonas sp. PDNC002. The sequence goes on from NZ_CP070356.1 coordinate 479,048, forward strand.
GGCACACGCCTCGCTGGACAAGCTGCGCGAGCCGTTGGAGCAGTTGATGGCACGCCTCTCGGCGACCACCCTGAGCCTGCTCGGCGACCTGATGCAGGGCCGCGTGGCCCAGGGCCTGGCCAACTCCGCGCTGTACCTGAAGGTCTTCGGCCACGCCGTGATCGGCTGGCGCTGGCTGGAGCAGGCGATTCGCGCCGAGGAAGGCCTGGCGCGCGGCAACGCTGCCGACACGGACTTCTACCGCGGCAAGCTGCAGGCCGCGCGCTACTTCCTGACCTGGGAAGTGCCGTCCTGCCACCACGACCTGGCCCTGCTCGAAGCCCGCGACGACACCTGTTCCACCATGCAGGACGCCTGGTTCTAAGCGTCCCGTATGTCCCTTTCGCCCCGGTCACGTCCGGGGCTTTTTTATGCCTGGTAGAAAGGCGATGAAAATCCAGGAAGAGTCCGACACAGGCTGCCAACTCCGCCGATGGAGCACATCCAGGCAATGCCCTTGAATGACGCCCGCGCAACCTTGGCCATTCGACAGCATGCCCAGATACCCATTGATCTCCCGCTGGTACCTCCAGCCCTTCCGCCTGAAGGTCCTACTGCCGTTGCTCGCTATCGCCACGGCGCTGACCTGCACTACCCGCCTGGTACAACCACGCTCCTCCGACGCGCCAGCCGGTGACAGCGCGTCCAGGGCCCTTTCGCCATTGATGAGCAGCACCCCGATCTACGTCGAGCCCGGAGACGAAGCGTTGCGCCACGCCAACGACTACCTCACGGCCATCGACAAGGCCGGCGCCGACGGCCAGGCCGTCCTGCGCGGCGGCGATAACCAGTCCATCCTGTCGCAGGCTCGCTACTTCAACGCACTGGTCAATTCCGGCTACGCACAGTTCGGTTCGTCCTATTACGAGCCGCTGGGCAGCTGCGGCGTCGCCGGCAGTTCCGCCAGGCACCTCTGGCATGTGCGCCTGCGTGCCATGAACGGGCAAGATCACAACGACCTGCACAGCGAACTGTCCCAGGCCAGCGCCATCCTGCAAAGTGACCGCGTGGCCTGCCTGCAGGCGGCCAGCGAAGGGGCGGAAAATACCTCCCGATGGGCGCCAGCGCTGCTCTCCTTCAGCGATGCGGCACCTCGCTGGCAGCTTGCCCTTCCGTGGCCCCAGTAGACTGTAGAGCAGGCCTCAACAAACCTTTGACAGCCTTGTAAATCCGCAGGTTAGAATCGATTGGCATGCGGCCTGCATCCGATTCCACGTAGCGTCGCCACTCCCCTACTTCCCAGGAGATCGACACTTTGGATGCCGTGGCCATCAACAGCTATTTCCTGATCGCTGCTGTGCTGATCGGCATGAGCATCCTGGTCAGCTCGCTGTCCTCGCGCCTGGGCATCCCGATCCTCGTCATCTTCCTCGCCGTCGGCATGATCGCGGGCACCGACGGCCCCGGCGGCATCGGTTTCTCCAACTATCCCATGGCCTACCTGGTGGGCAACCTGGCGCTGGCCGTGATCCTGCTGGACGGCGGCTTGCGCACGCGGGTGTCGAGCTTCCGCGTGGCGCTGTGGCCTGCGCTATCGCTGGCTACCGCCGGCGTGCTGATCACCGCAGGGCTGACCGGTGTCGCCGCCGCCTGGCTGTTCAAGCTGAGCTGGATGGAAGGCCTGCTGATCGGTGCCATCGTCGGCTCCACCGATGCCGCGGCGGTGTTCTCCCTGCTCGGCGGCAAAGGCCTGAACGAACGGGTCACCGCCACCCTGGAAATCGAGTCGGGCAGCAACGACCCCATGGCGGTGTTCCTCACCGTCACCCTGATCGACATGCTCGCCCACGGCGAAAGCGGCTTGTCCTGGAGCTTCCTCTGGCACTTCCTGCGCGAGTTCGGCATCGGCTCCGTGCTCGGCCTGGGCGGTGGCTGGCTGCTGCTGCAGGTAATCAACCGCATCCACCTGGCCAACGGGCTGTACCCGCTGCTCGCCATCAGTGGCGGCCTGCTGATCTTCGCCGTGGCCAACGCCGTGCACGGCAGCGGCATCCTCGCCATCTACCTGTGCGGCCTGGTGCTGGGCAACCAGCCGATCCGCTCGCGCCACGGCATCATGCACATGCTCGACGGCATGGCGTGGCTGGCGCAGATCGGCATGTTCCTGGTGCTGGGCCTGTTGGTCACGCCCCACGACCTCTGGCCCATCGCCCTGCCCGCCCTGGGCCTGGCGCTGTGGATGATCCTCTTCGCCCGCCCGCTGTCGGTGCTGGTCGGCCTGTTCCCGTTCCGCGCCTTCCATGGCCGCGAGAAGGCTTTCATCGCCTGGGTCGGCCTGCGCGGCGCGGTCCCGATCATTCTGGCGGTGTTCCCGCTGATGGCCGGGCTGCCCAACGCCCAGCTGTTCTTCAACGTGGCCTTCTTCATCGTGCTGGTCTCGTTGCTGGTACAGGGCACCAGCCTGCCCTGGGCCGCCAAGCTGCTGCGCGTGGTAGTGCCGCCGGACCCGGCGCCGATCTCCCGCGCCGGCCTGGAAGTCCACCCGACCAGCGAGTGGGAGCTGTTCGTCTACCACCTGAGCAAGGAAAAGTGGTGCATCGGCGCCGCCCTGCGCGAGCTGAAGATGCCCGAAGGCACCCGCATCGCCGCACTGTTCCGGGGCACCCAACTGCTCCACCCGTCCGGTAGTACCATCCTCGAAGCCGACGACATCCTCTGCGTGATCGGCCACGAGCACGACCTCTCGCCGCTGGGCAAACTGTTCAGCCAGGCGCCGGATCGCGGGCTGAGCGCGCGCTTCTTCGGCGACTTCGTCCTCGAAGGCGATGCCCAACTCGCTGCCGTGGCCTCGCTCTACGGCCTCAAGCTCGAAGGCGTGGACGGCGAGCAGAACCTGGGCCGCTTCATCGCCCACGAGATCGGCGGCCAGGCGATCATCGGCGACCAGGTGGAATGGAACGGTCTGACCTGGACCGTCGCTGCCCTGGACGGGAACAAGATCCGCAAGGTCGGGGTCAAATTCCCGGAAGGCCGTCCCGGCCCCGGTCTGTTCCTCTGACCGCCTACCGGTGCCCGCTTGCGGGCGCCGGCCCGCCAGCACTACCCTCTGCCCACTTTCCGCACGAGCCGCCGCCCGCGACCATGTCATTCCTGCTGCGTACCTTTCTGACCGCCGTCCTGCTGGGCGGCACCTTCATCGGCCTGCCTGTGCTGGCCGCCGACATGACTCCGCCAAGCGCCGAAAAGGTGCAACAGAGCCTGGACAGCCTCGCCGACCGCAAGTTGGCCGATGCCGAGGCCAAGCCGATCAAGGCCAGTCTGGAAAACACCTTGAAGCTTCTGGCGGCCAAGGCCGACAGCGAGAAACAGCTGAGCGAGCTCAAGGGCCGCCTGGCCGATGCTCCCAAGCTGATCAACGAGAACCAGAAGGCGCTCAGCCGCCTCAAGGGCAGCAGCGACAAGCCCGCCACCCAACGCTACAAGGACTCCAGCACCACCCAGCTGGAAATGCTCCTCAACGAGCAGTCCACCCAGCTCGCCGCCTGGCAGAAGGAGATGGTCGACGCCAAGAGCGACATCCTCACCGCGCAGACCCGTCCGGAGCGAGCCCAGGCCGACCTGAGCAAGAACCAGACACGCCTGCTGGAAATCACCGGCCTGATCAAGGCCGGAAAGGAAGGCGCCAAGCCGATCGCCGACGAACGCCGTAACGAGCTGCTGGCCGAACAGGCCATGCTCATCTCGCAGAACCTCCTGCTGCGCCAGCAACTGGCCGGCAACAACCTGCTGCTCGATCTCGCCTCCAGTCAGCGCGACCTACTGGCCGAGCGGATCGGCCGCGAGGAGCGCGAAACCCTCGAACTGCAGGCAATGATCAGCGACAAACGGCGCGAGCAGTCGGAGAAAACCGTCGCCGAGCTGTCCAAGGACAGCCAGGCCGCCGGCACCGACAGCCTGCTGAGCCAGCAGAGCGCCGCCAACCTCAAGCTCTCCGACTACCTGCTGCGCACCACCGACCGCCTCAACACGCTCACCCGGCGCAACCTGGAAGCCAAGCAGCAACTGGACAACCTGACCCAGGGCGAACAGGCCCTGGACGAGCAGATCAACGTCCTGCGCGGCAGCCTGCTGCTGTCGAAGATCCTCTACCAGCAGAAGCAATCGCTGCCGGTGATCAAGACCGACCAGGATCTCGCCGACGAAATCGCCGACCTGCGCCTGTACCAGTTCGAGCTGAACCAGAAGCGCGACGAGATCAACAACACCCAGGTCTACCTCGACAACCTGCTGGCCCAGCAACCGCAGGAAAGCGTCACGCCGCAGTTGCGCCACGACCTCGGCGAGCTGGTCGACACCCGCCTGGAGCTGATGGAGCGCCTCAACCATGAGTTGAACGCGCTGCTCAACGAAGCCATCACCCTGCAGCTGAACCAGAAGCAGCTCAAGGGAACCAGTGACAGCCTGCGCGCCACCCTCGACGAGCAGATGTTCTGGATTCCCAGCAACCGCCCGCTGGACCTGTCCTGGTTCAAGATGACCCCGCAGCTCCTGCACCACCAGCTGTCCGAAGTGCCGTGGGGTTCGGGCGTGAAGGAGCTGGGCGAAGGCCTGATCGACCGGCCGTTCCTGTTCCTGCCGCTGCTCCTGCTGGTCGCCGGCCTGCTGTGGAAGCGCAAGTTCCTCTACGACAAACTCGAATCGCTGAACGACGACATCGGCCACTTCAAGCGTGACAGCCAGGCGCACACCCCGCTCGCCCTGCTGCTGGCCGTGCTGCTGGCCTTGCCCGGCACCCTCGCGCTGGCCATCGGCGGCCTCGCCCTGCTGCTCGACGCCCGCGGCCAGAACGCCACCCTGGGCAGCGCGCTGCTGGAAATGGCGCAAGTCTGGCTGGTGTTCTACACCGCCCACCGCATCCTGCGCCCCGGCGGCATCGCCGAGCGGCACTTCCACTGGAGCCAGGCGCAGGTGCAATTCCTCGGCAAGCTGATGCGCCGACTGGGCCTGGTGGTGATGTCGCTGGTCGCAGTGGTCACCGTCGCCGAGCACCAGCCGGCATCCCTGGCTGACGACGTGATCGGCATCGCCGTGGTGCTGTTCGGTTACGGCGCCATGACCTGGCTGCTCGCCCAACTACTGTTCAACAGCCCCTCCAGCGAGCGTCCGTCGATGATCAAGATGATCGTCGGCCTGGGCTTCACCGCCCTGCCGGTGGCGCTGTTCCTCGCCGTGGGCTTCGGCTACTACTACACCGCGCTCAAGCTCACCGACCGGCTGATCGACACCCTGTTCCTGCTGATGTTCTGGATGGTGGTGGAAGCCACCTTCGTCCGCGGCATGGGCGTCGCCGCCCGTCGCCTGGCATACCAGCGCGCACTGTCGAAGCGCCAGAACGCGCCCAAGGAAGGCATCGAAGGCGCCGAAGTCGTTGTGGAAGAACCGACCCTGGGCATCGAGCAGATCAACGAACAGTCGATGCGCCTGATCCGCCTGGGCCTGCTGATCGGCTTCGTGGTCACCCTGTACTGGGTCTGGGCCGACCTGATCAGCGTGGTCTCCTACCTCGACAACGTAACCCTCTACCAATACACCAGCGGCACAGGCGACGCGGCCTCCACCACGCCCATCAGCCTCAGCGACTTCCTCATGGCCCTGGTGATCGCCGCCGTGACCGTCGCCCTCGCGCGCAACCTGCCCGGCCTGCTCGAAGTCCTGGTGCTGCAACGCCTGACCCTGGCCCAGGGCAGCGCCTACGCCATCACCACCCTGCTCTCCTACACCATCAGCGGCGTCGGCATCGTCAGCGCGCTGTCCACCCTCGGGGTGAGCTGGGACAAGCTGCAATGGCTGGTGGCCGCGCTGTCGGTCGGCCTGGGCTTTGGCCTGCAGGCGATCTTCTCCAACTTCGTCTCCGGCCTGATCATCCTCTTCGAACGCCCGGTGCGCATCGGCGACGTGGTGACCATCGGCGCGCTGTCCGGCACCGTCAGCCGCATCCGCATCCGCGCCACCACCATCACCGACTTCGACCGCAAGGAAATCATCGTTCCCAACCAGACCTTCATCACCGGGCAACTGGTGAACTGGTCGCTGAGCGATACCGTGACGCGGGTGACCATCAAGATCGGCCTGGCCTACGAAAGCGACCTGCCGCTGGCGCGCAAGATCATGCTCGACGCCGCCCACGCCAACCCGCGCATCCTGCGCGACCCGGAGCCGGTGCTGTACTTCACCACCATCAGCGCCAGCACCTTCGACTACGAACTGCGCTTCCACGTGCGCGAGCTGGGCGACCGCAACCCGGCGGTGGACGAAACCCTCACCCGCATCGCCCTGGCCTTCCGCGAGGCCGGCATCGACATGGCGTTCAACCAGGTCGACGTGTTCCTGAAGAACTTCCAGGGCCAGGAAGCCCAGGTGATCGTCGGGCAGCAGCAACCCGCCGCCACACCGGTGAAGCTGCCGGCCAAGCCCGACAGCGACAAGGCCTGAGGCTGGACGCCTTCGGACAAGTCCGAGCACAATGCTCCGACGAAGGGCCTGTTCCCGTTTCGGCGCGAGCCGCGTTGCCGCGTCAAATGGCGCCAGGCTAGGCGGGGGACGCAGGGAATGGCATTCCCTTTCCAAGTCCCGCAACGACGCATGGCGCCATTTGACGCGCAACCCGAAGGGACGGGCCCTTTTTTGCGCGGTGCTGCGTTACTCGTCGTTCATTTGGAATGACCAAACCACCCTCCTCGCGCCTAACCCCGCGCAAAAAATGGCTCCGTCGCGGTCGCGCCGAAACGGGAACAGGCCCTATTGGAGATGCGTGTGAAAAAGCTCGACGAACTGACCTTCGATAACCGCTTCGCCCGCCTGGGCGACGTGTTTTCCACCGAAGTCCTGCCCGACCCCATCGCCGATCCGCATCTGGTCGTCGCCAGTCCCTCGGCCATGGCGCTTATCGACCTCGACCCCAGCGAGGCGGACAACCCGGTCTTCGCCGAAATCTTCGCCGGCCACAAGCTCTGGTCGGAAGCGCAGCCGCGCGCCATGGTCTATTCCGGTCACCAGTTCGGCTCCTACAACCCACGCCTGGGCGACGGCCGCGGCCTGCTGCTGGGCGAAGTGGTGAACGACGCCGGCCAGCACTGGGACCTGCACCTCAAGGGCGCCGGGCAAACGCCCTACTCGCGCATGGGCGACGGCCGCGCCGTGCTGCGCTCGTCGATCCGCGAATTCCTCGCCAGCGAATACCTCCACGCCCTCGGCATCCCCAGCAGCCGCGCCCTGTGCGTCACCGGCTCCAGCACCACGGTGTGGCGCGAGACCAAGGAAACCGGCGCCATGCTGCTGCGCATGGCCCCCAGCCACGTGCGCTTCGGTCACTTCGAATACTTCTACTACACCAAGCAGGAAGAGCACCTGAACACGCTCGGCGAGTTCGTCCTGCACGAGTATTTCCCCGACTGCCTGCAGGACGAGAAACCCTACCTCGCCTTCTTCCGCGAAGTCGTCGAGCGCAACGCGCAGATGATCGCCTACTGGCAGGCCTACGGCTTCTGCCACGGCGTGATGAACACCGACAACATGTCGATCCTCGGCATCACCTTCGACTATGGCCCCTACGCCTTCCTCGACGACTTCGACGCCAACCACATCTGCAACCACTCCGACGACACCGGCCGCTACTCCTTCAGCAACCAGGTGCCCATCGCCCACTGGAACCTCGCCGCGCTCGGCCAGGCGCTGACCCACTTCGTCGAAGTCGATGACCTGCGCGCCACGCTGGACCTGTTCCTGCCGCTGTACCAGGCGCACTACCTGGACCTGATGCGTCGCCGCCTGGGCCTCATCACTACCGAGGATGGCGACCTGGAACTGGTGCAACGCCTGCTGCAAACCATGCAGAAAGGCGCGGTGGACTACTCGCTGTTCTTCCGACGCCTCGGCGATCAAGCACCGGAACAGGCGCTGGCCGTGGCGCGCGAAGACTTCGTCGACCTCGCCGGCTTCGACGCCTGGGCCGCCGACTACCGCGCCCGCGTCGAACGCGAAGGCGGCAGCCAGGACGAACGCCGTGCGCGCATGCACGCCGCCAACCCGCTCTACGTGCTGCGCAACTACCTCGCCCAGGAAGCCATCACGGCCGCCGAGCAGGGCGACTACAGCGTGGTGCGGCGCCTGCACGAAGTGCTCAGCCGGCCCTTCGAAGAGCAGCCCGATGCCGAGGTCTTCACCCGCCGTCCGCCGGACTGGGGCAGGCATCTGGAGATCAGTTGTTCCTCCTGAGCCGGTTATAAGCTCAGCCAAAAGCGATCTAGCACTGCCCCGACGACATTGCGCCCGGTCATTGACCGGGCGCGGTCGCCGCTCGCATCCTCGGGCCTTTCTGCCACAAGGATGCTCGAACAATGAAACCGGAAACCCTCGCCATTCACGCTGGCTACAGCCCCGACCCGACCACCAAGGCCGTGGCCGTGCCGATCTACCAGACCAGCTCCTACGCCTTCGACGACACCCAGCACGGCGCTGACCTGTTCGACCTGAAGGTCGCCGGCAACATCTACACGCGCATCATGAACCCCACCAACGCGGTGCTGGAGGAGCGCGTGGCCGCACTGGAAGGCGGCGTGGCAGCCCTGGCCGTGGCCTCCGGTATGGCCGCCATCACCTACGCCATCCAGACCGTCGCCGAAGCCGGCGACAACATCGTCTCGGTGGCCAAGCTCTACGGCGGCACCTACAACCTGTTCGCCCACACCCTGCCGCGCTTCGGCATCCAGACCCGCTTCGCCGCGCACGACGACATCGCCGCCCTCGAAGCGCTGATCGACGAGCGCACCAAGGCGGTATTCTGCGAGTCCATCGGCAACCCGGCCGGCAACATCGTCGACCTGCAGGCCCTGGCCGACGCCGCGCACCGCCACGGCGTGCCGCTGATCGTCGACAACACCGTCGCCACGCCGATCCTCTGCCGCCCGTTCGAACATGGCGCGGACATCGTCGTGCACTCGCTGACCAAGTACATCGGCGGCCACGGCACCAGCATCGGCGGCATCGTCGTCGACTCCGGCAAATTCCCCTGGGCGGACAACAAGGCGCGCTTCCCGCTGCTCAACACACCGGACCCGTCCTACCACGGCGTCACCTACACCGAAGCCTTCGGTCCCGCCGCCTTCATCGGCCGCTGCCGCGTCGTGCCGCTGCGCAACACCGGCGCCGCGCTCTCGCCGTTCAACGCCTTCCTCATCCTGCAAGGCCTGGAAACCCTCGCCCTGCGCATGGAGCGCCACTGCGAGAACGCGGTGAAAGTCGCGCAATACCTGCAGGACCACCCGCAAGTCAGCTGGGTGAAATACGCCGGTCTCGCCGACCACCCCGAACAGGAACTGGCGCTGCGCTACATGGGCGGCAAGCCCGCGTCGATCCTCTCGTTCGGCATCAAGGGCGGGCAGGAAGCCGGCGCGCGCTTCATCGACGCGCTGAACCTGGTCGTGCGCCTGGTCAACATCGGCGACGCCAAGTCCCTGGCCTGCCATCCGGCCTCCACCACCCACCGCCAGCTCAACGACGAGGAGCTGGAGAAGGCCGGCGTGCCGCGCGACATGGTGCGCCTGTCGATTGGCATCGAGCACATCGACGACATCCTTGCCGATCTCGCCCAGGCGCTGGAAGCTGCCAAGGCCTGATCCCTTACTAGCCGAATGAGGCGCCACACCGGCGCCTCATTCGCGCTTCAGCAAATGCCAGTAATATCTCTTTGCCATCAACTTGCAGACGAGCCCGCCTGCCTTTCCGTAAAATGCCGCGCAGCGCCGCAAGCCAGCGCGCGACACGCCAGCGAACAGGGATTTCGTCCGCCTTTCCCCTGCCCATTCCTTTCCGACCCGCCTTCCAGGCGCCGGCCGGCGGATAACTTTTTTCGCCCGTGACCATACGGTTCCGCCCGATCCTGCCGATAGGGCTGGGACGTGGTTCGCCACCCTGGCCACCAACAAGAACAATCTCCGAACGGCCTGACTTCACACAACCTTTCCTGGAGATCGTCAATGAACACCTGGATTTCCAACCTGAGCGTGAACCTCAAGTTGGCCCTGGGCTTCGGCCTCGTCCTCGCCTTCACCGCCATCCTCGCCATCGTCAGCTGGGTCGGCCTAGGCTCGCTGATCGACCGCAGCAACTGGATGAGCGATATCACCGAGCTCAACTCGCGCCTCACCAAGCTGCGCATCACCCGCCTGCAATACATGATCGCCGACGGCGCCGAGCAGGAAGCCGCCAACGTCATGTCCACCCTGGCCGACTTCAAGGCTCAACAGCAGAAGCTGCGCGCCTCCTTCGTCAGCCCCGAGAACGTGCGCATGCTCGACCAGCTCGGCGGCATCATCGCCGACTATGAAAAATCCCTGGCCGCCATGCGCGCTGGCTACCAGAGCGCCGGCATCACCCGCCGCACCCTGCAGGACAACGCCGCCCGCGCCGCCGAACTGACCGCCACCATCCAGCAGGACATCCTCAAGGCCCCCGCCGACGAAGAGCGCGCCACCCGCTTCCAGGCCATCACCGGCACCCGCGAGGAGCTGCTGCAAGCGCGCTACGACGTGCGCGACTACCTCGCCACTGCGCTCACCAGTAACGGCGACGGCGTAACCCGCGGCCTGGACGAAAGCATCGCCGGCCTGCCCAACCTGGAAAGCGTGCTCGGTGTCGCCGAAGCGCAGTACGTCCAGCAACTGGGCACCGCCCTGCGGGCCTACCGCGACGCCGTCACCACCCTGCGCGGCAACATGGCCGCCATCGTCCAGGCGCGCAAGGAAATGACCACCCAGGGCCAGGACATCGTCAAGATCAGCGAAAATCTCTACCAGTTGCAGCTCGATCGCCGCGACGCTGAAAGCGCCCGCGCCCGCACCCTGCAGACCCTCTTCACCCTGCTCGCGCTGGTCCTCGGCGCCATAGCCGCGCTGATCATCACCCGCCAGATCACCCGCCCCCTGCAGGAAACCATGGCCGTGGTCGACCGCATCGCCGCCGGCGACTTGTCGCAGACCGTCCAGGTCACCCGCCGCGACGAACTCGGCCGCCTGCAGCAAAGCATGCAGCGCATGAGCCAGAGCCTGCGCGAGCTCATCGGTGGCATCCGCGACGGCGTCACCCAGATCGCCAGCGCCGCCGAGGAACTCTCCGCCGTCACCGAGCAGACCAGCGCCGGCGCCAACACCCAGAAGGTCGAGACCGACCAGGTCGCCACCGCCATGCACGAGATGTCCGCCACCGTGCAGGAAGTCGCGCGCAATGCCGAGCAGGCCTCCCAGGCCGCCTCCGCCGCCGACCACCAGGCCCAGGATGGCGACCGCGTGGTGAACAAGGCCGTCGAGCAGATCGAGCGCCTCGCCGAGGAAGTCGAACGCTCCGCCGAAGCCATGCAGCGCCTGGAGCAGGAAAGCGAGAAGATCGGCAAGGTCATGGACGTCATCAAATCGGTGGCCGAACAGACCAACCTGCTGGCCCTCAACGCCGCCATCGAAGCCGCCCGCGCGGGCGAAGCCGGTCGCGGATTCGCCGTGGTCGCCGACGAGGTGCGCGGCCTGGCCCAGCGCACCCAGCAATCCACCGAAGAGATCGAAGCCCTGGTCGCCGGCCTGCAGAGCGGCACCCGCCAGGTCTCCAGCGTCATGCTCGGCAGCCGCGAACTCACCGCCAGCAGCGTCGCCCTCAGCCGCCAGGCCGGCGAGTCACTGGGCGAAATCACCCGCACGGTCTCCAACATCCAGGCGATGAACCAGCAGATCGCCACCGCCGCCGAGGAACAGAGCGCCGTGGCCGAGGAAATCAGCCGCAGCGTGGTGAACGTGCGCGACGTCTCCGAACAGACCGCCTCGGCCAACGAAGAAGTCGCCGCCTCCAGCGTTGAACTCGCCCGCCTGGGCGGGCAGTTGCAAACCCTGGTGAGCCACTTCCGCGTGTAACCCCACCCTGTAGGAGCGAGCTTGCTCGCGAACCCGCCTGACGCCGACGTCAGGCGGGCCTACACCTTTTTCCCGCCTTCCTACCCCTTCCCCAACCGCCTTTTCGCAAGCCCCTGCCAGACACGGTGGAATCACCTTCCCGCTGGGTTCCAACGCATTTTAAAGCCGTAAAATAGCGTCATCTTCGCGAGCATAAGCAGCGCGATCCCTGGATTTTCCGGGACGTTACCAGCAGCTTTTCAAGAAGAGAATCGTGATCCAGACGTGCCGAACGGCGCGGATCACCCAGGATTTTGGCAACCCCAAAAGACGCGAACCCCCGGTGCTACCAACACCGAGGGCCCGCTAACCACTATCAGCTAAGCAGGAACTGACCATGGCTAACGCCCATACTACGTCACCCGCTCGCCCCGAGTCCGACCGCTTCATCCCCCTGGGAACCGACTCACAACACCACACCCATCCCCGCAACGCCACGCTCTACCTTCGCGCCGACGCCCCCGCCGACGAACTCTACAACGCCGCCGAAGACCGCCTGAGCGCCGTCATCGACCTTCTCGGCATCCTCTCCCTCTCCACCCTCGACGCCCAGCCGATGCGCAATGTCCTGCAGATCAGCCGTTCGCTTCTGTTGTTGGCTTCGGATGCGCGCTCGCTTTATCAGGCGGGTCACGAACTACTCGATAACGGACGCTAATACCGACAACTGCGGCCCTCGGTAAAAGGCGAGGGCTGTGGAGACTACGGAAAAGAACGCAGGATCAATCGGCACCACATCAGGTCGCTCACACGAGCGGTCGTAAGTACGGAGCCCTGTCACCGACGCCAACTGGCAGCGCCACCAATCTGGCCAGCGGCATCAGCTATCTGCCCTTCGGTCCGCTGCAGCAACTGACCTGGGCCAATGGCATCCAGCTCTCGCGTCAGTACGACCAGGACTATCAACTGACCCGCCAGGACGTCGGACCGTGGCGCAACGACTACCAGCGTGACGCCAACGGCAACATCACCGAACTGGCGAACAACCTCTGGGGCACGCTGACCTACGGCTACGACGCGCTGGACCGCCTGACCAGCGAGAACACCACCGGCAAGCAGGGCAGCTACAGCTATGACGCGGTGGGTAACCGCACACAACGGCAAGTTACCGAGAGCGGCGCCACGGCGACCACCATCTACCAGTACGCCAGCGACAGCAACCGCCTGACCGCCATCAACGGGCAAACCGTCAGCGCCGACGCCGCCGGCAACCTGACCCAGGACCGCGCCAGCCGACTGCTCGGCTACGACGCGCAGAACCGTCTGGCCACTGTGAAGATCAACGGCCAGCAGGTCGCCGAGTACCGCTACAACAGCCTCGGCCAGCGCGTGGCCAAGCTCACCGACCAGGGCTTTACCACCTACCTGTATGGCCCTGACGGCCAACTGCTGGCGGAATCCGACTACAACAGCGCCGGCGTTCAGCAGCGCAGCCAGGCGTATCTCTGGCTGGACAGCATGCCGCTGGCCACTGTGGAGAAGCAGGGCAGCAACGCACCGCGCGTGCTCTACCTGCACAGCGACCACCTGAACACGCCGCGCCTGGCGACCTCAGCGACTCAGCAGATTGTGTGGCAGTGGCAGTCGGATGCCTTTGGCAACGGTGCGGCGAATCAGGATCCGCTTGGGAACGGACAACAGACGGTGTTGAATCTGCGATTCCCGGGACAGTATTTCGACGGGGAGAGTGGGCTGCATTACAACTACTTCCGGGATTACGATCCGGAGGCTGGCCGATATGTGGAAAGCGATCCAGTTGGCCTAAATGGCGGAAATAATACTTACGGATATGTAGCAGGAAACCCAATTAGAAATATCGACCCAATGGGAACAGAATATATAGCAATTGGCCTCGGCGGTGGCGTATTCGCAAACGGGCTCGGCGGTGACGGAAAAGTCCAGCTTGCAGTCGGAACTGGTAATGGCAGTGGAAATATCTGTTTAATTGTGGAAACCTGTGCAGCCACCGGAGTTGGATTGGCAGGAGGCGCAGGAATAGCAGCGTCTGGATCAAGTCAGGATCTTTGCCCAGTCAACAATGATGTATCCGGAGGGTTGTTCGCCCGCGGTGGTGCTGGAGCGAGTGTTACTGGCGACTATACGACAAACGGAAAAGACACCTCTGGATCACTGGAAATCGGTATCGGAGAAGGTGCTGCCGCAGGAGTAAAAGCATGTCTAAAAACAGTAAAATGCGCATTCTGACTCTAAAGCACGTCTGGCTCGCGCTAGTGGGAGCACTTCTCTTCACTGCAGCCGGTACCTCCGCATTCTTCAAACCACCTCATGTCGAGCCAGGTCAATTCAAAGACTTTGTAATAAGGATAATGATCTTCTCATTCTACCTATCAATGCTAGGCATAACACTGATGGTTTGGAATCCCTACCCGAGAGATAGATATATCTTTACCACTAGCACCAAGACAATGACGCTCGGCTTTCTACTATTCTCCACAACAATCCCTCTTCATTACATCCTGCCAAGCACCACCGAAATAGCTTGGATCACAAACAAAATCGGCTTGGTAGTATTTTTAGCAGGAATTTATATGTACTTCCGGCAGACCCGATAAGCTCTTAGATTGAAATAAACAATCCTCACGACCGTGGAGGCAGGAACAGCAGCCAGCTTGACTATTTCGCGACCCACCTCCACTTAAGTCCTCACACCCCGAGGAGCCCCACCATGTCCGATCCCCTGATCATCCCCTGCCCAAACTGCAACGGCCTCAACCGAGTACCCGCCACGCGCCTGGGCGACTCGCCCAGTTGCGGGCGTTGCCAGTCGCCCATCGTGCTGGGCGCACCGTTCGACCTCGACGAAGCCGGTTTCGCCGCCCAGGCCAAAGGCGATCTGCCGTTACTGGTAGATGTCTGGGCCGAATGGTGCGGGCCGTGCAAGGGCTTTGCGCCGGTATTCGAGCAGGCCGCGGCGCGGTTGTCGGGCAAGGTACGGTTCGCCAAGCTGGACAGCGATGCCAACCCGAACCTCTCCACGCGCCTGGGCATCCGCTCGATTCCCAGCCTGATCCTGCTGCGCAATGGCCAGGAAGTGGCGCGCCAGAGCGGTGCGATGCCGCTGCCGCAGTTGCTGGACTGGCTGTCGCGCCAGGGCGTCTGACGGCGAGCGTTTCGGTCAATCGGTGCGGTCATTGCCAGGCCGCACGCACGGGCTAGGCTTGGGCAAAAAACAATGGAGCACGCCCATGCCTTCCTACCCCGAAGACTTCATTCGCCAGCTCACCGAAGACCACATCGCCTTCGTCAAGCGCACCGGCCTCAAGGCTGAGGTGCTGGAACCCGGTCACGTGCGCCTGCGCATGCCGCTCAAGGGCAACGAGAACCACATCCAGAACATGTATGCCGGGGCGCTGTTCACCGTGGCCGAGCTGCCCGGGGGCGTGCTGATGCTGACCAGTTTCGACGCCCGGCGCTTCTATCCCATCGTCAAGGAGGCAGGCCTGCGCTTCCTGCGCCCGGCCGCCAGTGACGTGACCGTGGACGCGCAGCTCAGCGAAGCGGAGATCCAGCGTATCGGCGACGAGGCCACACACCACGGCAAGTCGGAGTTCGTGCTCGATCTGCAACTCAAGGATGCCGACGGCAACGTGGTCGCCGAGAGCCACGCCATCTATCAACTGCGCAGCCGCTAAACCCGCGCCGTTGCCCTGCATCAAGGTGAAATTTCCTACGTGGCGCGACAGTGGGAGCGCCACAGAGGGAACTCACCATGTACAGGAATCTGCTCGTCGCCCATGACCTCAGTGTCGAGGCGGACATCGCGGTGCGGCGCGCCGCCCAGCTCGCACGTCAGCACGGGGCCAGCGTCACGCTGCTGCACGTCATCGAGGAATACTTTCCCGACCGCATGATGGACACGGTGCGCGAAGCCGCCGAGGTGGCGCTGCGCGACGCGGCTCGCGCCAATGACATCACCGACTATCAGCTGGTCATTCGCCAGGGGCGCGCGGCGAACACGGTCACCCAGGCGGTGCAGGAACTGTGCGCCGATCTGCTGGTGATCGGTGCGCATCATCAGCAGATTCTGGAGCGCTTCGACGGCACCACCCTGGAGCGCATCGCACGGCATTGTCGCGCGCCGATCCTCCTGGCGGTCGAGGAATCCCCCGCGCCCTACGCCAAGGCGTTGGTCGGGCTGGACCTGTCGCATTGCTCCTACCAGGCGTGGCGTGCCGGCTACCGACTGCTGTCGACCGATGCCGAGTTGCTGGCGCTCAACGCCTATCAGCCGGGCAAGAAGGCTGATCGGGCCGCCGGGCATCTCGAGACGCAACGCGAACTGCTTCGCCAGGCGCTACAGGATGAGCGCGCGCAGGTGCCGCCCGAGGGCCCGCAATTGCTGTGCGCCGTGCAGCAGGGAACGGTCGTGCAGGCGCTGGAAGTGGCCCTGCGGGAATGGACGCCGAACCTGCTGGTGCTGGGCAGTCGCAGCCGCGGCGCCATCGAGCAGGCCATGCTGGGCAGCTCGACGCGCCATTACCTGCGCCGGCCGCCCTGCGACGTGCTGATCAGCCAGTAGCCGGGTCAGGCTTCCAGCAGGTTGTGCAGCTCGACGAACTGCTGGGTCAGCTTGTGCCGGGGTTCGAGGAAAATCAGCGGGGTGCAGGCCTGGTGCGACTCGCGCATTTTCACCGAGCTCATCAGGTACACCGGCAGCACCGGCAACTCCTCCGCCATCAACTCATCCAGCAGCTGCTGCGGCAGCGTCGCGCGCGGCTGGAACTGGTTGACCACGATGCCTTCGACTTCCAGGTCTTCGTTGTGGTCTTCCTTCAGCTCTTCGATCTCCTGCAGCAGGCCGTAGAGGGCCTGGCGGGAGAAGCTGTCGCAATCGAAGGGAATCAGACAGCGGTCAGCCGCGATCAGCGCGGAAACCGTGTAGAAATTCAGCGCCGGCGGCGTATCCAGGTAGATCCGGTCGTAGTCTTCGGAGAGTTCGTCCAGCAGTTTGCGCAGCTTGTTGATCTTGTGCTTCTGCTCGAGCTTGGGCTGCAGGTCGGCCAGTTCGGGGCTGGCGGTGACGATGTGCAGATTGTCGAAGGGTGTTTCGTAGATATCCACCTTGCCCTTGCGACTGAACGGGCCGGAGGCCAGCGTCTGCTTGAAGAAGTCAGCGATGCCTACCGGCAGGTCCTCGCCGGTCAAGCCGGTGAGGTAATGAGTGGAGTTGGCCTGGGCGTCCAGGTCCACCAGTAACGTCCGATAGCCCTCCGCCGCGCTCACTGCCGCCAGGTTGCAAGCGATGCTCGACTTGCCGACCCCGCCCTTCTGATTGAACACCACGCGTCGCATCAGCCATCCCTCCAGGAACATTCGAGTGCTGGGGGATTCTATGCAAAGCCCATGACAAGGGCGAGCGGCGCGCGCCCTTTGGTTTCGCTACCGCTCGGCAGGCGAGGATATTTCAGACGGCACATCGTCATACAGTCGGCATTAGTTTTAGAAATGTCTGATTTCCAACATCATCCCTTTTGTAAGCAAAAGTTTGCTTGACAGCAGCGTGACCGGGATAATACCGGCCCTGCGCCATGGCACGTGTCGACGAAGCTCTTGGTGGATCAAGGACGACCCATTAGTCGACAGGAATGCCCAAAAGGGCCAACAAGAGCTCGCAGCGTGATTCAATTCAACATCGACCAGTGGAGCGCCTGGGCCCCCGGCCTGTCCACGATTGCCGACTGGCAGAGCTGGGTACGGGAAGAACGCCTTCCTGACGCCGCCGGCCAACCGGATGTCGCCTTCCTCCCCGCCATGCAGCGCCGCCGTTTCAGCCCTCTGGCGCGCATGGTGTTCAGCGTCGCCTGGCCCCTGGCCGACGGGCGGTCGCCGATGCCGCTCATCTTCGTCTCCCGTCACGGCGAAACCGGCCGCAGCCTGGAACTGCTGCGCGAGCTGGCCGTCGAACAACCGCTTTCCCCGACCCAATTCAGCCTTTCCGTGCACAACGCGGTGATCGGCCTGTGGTCCATCCTGCGGCAGGACACCAGCGAAATGTCGGCGATCGCCGGCGAACGTGACGGCTTCGAGCACGGGCTGCTGGAAGCCGCGGCACTGCTCGCCGAAGGGGCGCCGGAGGTGCTGCTGGTGGTCACTGAGGAGCTACCGCCCGAGCTGTATTCGCCCTGGATCGATGACGTGCCCTTCCCCTATGCCGTGGCGTTGCGCCTGAGCGCCGGCAGCGATTGGTCGCTGGACCTGTCGGAAAACGGCACGGCACTTGCTCCTCCGTCCCACCCCAATGCCCTGAACCTGGTGCGCGCACTGATCGAGCGCACCGACCTGATCCACCATCCCTGGAAGAAGCGTCTATGGACCTGGCAACGCAACCACTGAGCAAGCGCTCCGACGCTTACCTGTGGCGCCTGTTCGCCACCGGGATGTGCTTCGCCCTCTTCGGCATCGGCGGCCTGCTGCTGCGGGTGCTGGTGTTCCCCTTGCTGTCGCTGCTGCCCGGCGATGCCCTGCACCGCCGCGCCCGTGCACGCCGGACGGTCAGCCGGCTGTTCTGGCTGTTCGTGCAGATCATGCACCGCAGCGGCGTGCTTACCTACGAAGTGGAAGGCATCGAGCGCCTTGGCCGCCCGGGACAGATGGTGATCGCCAACCATCCCTCTCTGATCGACGTGGTGTTCCTCATCGGCCTGATCCGCGACGCCAACTGCGTGGTGAAGGAAAGCCTGTTCGCCAACCCCTTCACCCGTGGCCCGGTGACGGCGGCGCAGTACATCAGCAACAACGGCAGCATGGACATGTTCGATGAAGCCGTGGACGCGCTGCAGCAGGGCCAGACCCTGATCGTCTTCCCCGAAGGCACCCGCACCACGCCGGGCAAGGCCCCCGAATTCCATCGCGGCGCGGCGTCCATCGCCCTGCGCGGCGCGAGCGTCATCACCCCGGTGACCATCACCGTCACCCCGACCACCCTGACCAAGGCCGAGCCCTGGTACAGCATTCCAACCCGCCGCGTGCACTTCCGCCTGCGCGTCGGCGACGACCTGGCCCCCCAGGTCTTTGCCAGCCAGGGCCCGGCCCCGGTGGCCTCACGCCGGCTAAATGCCTTCCTGCACCAGCATTTCACCAAGGAGCTCGCAAGAGATGAGCGATCTGCAACTGGAGATTAAACAGCTGATCATCGACGCCCTCGGGCTCGAGGATATCGGCCCTGATGACATCGGCGCCGACGACGCGCTGTTCGGCGACGGCCTCGGCCTGGATTCGGTGGACGCCCTGGAATTGGGCCTGGCCATCCAGAAACGCTACGGCATCAAGATCGACGCCGATGCCAAGGACACCCGCCAGCACTTCGCCAACGTGGCGAGCCTGGCCGCCTTCGTGACCGCCCAGAAAGCCGCTTGAGAACGCCGACCATGCAAACCCGTGAGGACATCTACAACACCCTGCGCGACGCCCTGGTCGAACTGTTCGAACTGGAGCCGGAGCAGATCAGCCTCGACGCCAACCTGTACGAGGACCTGGAGATCGACAGCATCGACGCCGTCGACCTGATCGACCACCTCAAGCGCCAGACCGGCAAGAAAATCGCCGCCGAGGAATTCAAGTCGGTGCGTACCGTGGGCGATGTGGTCGAAGCGGTCTATCGCCTGGCCAACCCATGACACGCCTGGTCGGGCTCGGCCTGCTGCTGGCCGGGCTGCTCTACCCGTTCGCGATCTACTTCGGCATCGATCACCTGTCGCCGAAATTCTTCGCGCTGCTGCTGGGCGGCCTGTGGTTCGCCCGCAGCCTGGGTAGCGGGCAACGTCCGGGACAACGCTGGATGGCCCTGGCCGCCGTGGTCTTCTGCATCGCGCTGTGGTTGGTCAACGAGCCGCACCTGCTGCGCTGGTACCCGGTGCTGATCAGCGCGGGCCTGCTGAGCCTGTTCGCCCTCAGCCTGAAGTTCGGCCCACCGCTGGTGGAGCGCCTGGCGCGCCTGCGCGAGCCTGAGCTGCCGCCCCACGCGGTGCGCTATACGCGCCAGGTGACACAGGTCTGGGTGCTGTTTTTCCTGGGCAACGGCCTGATCGCCGCGGCCCTCACGCTGTGGGCGCCACTGGCTTGGTGGACGCTGTACAACGGCCTGATTTCCTACCTGCTGATGGGCGTGCTGTTCGCCGTCGAGTGGCTGGTGCGGCAGCGGGTCAGGAGTCAAGGATGAAACCGATTTCCCTCGCCCGGCTGCTGCTCGAACTGCCCGCCGAACGCGCTCTGGCGCTGGAACCATCGCTGCCCGCCGGCGATTTCGTGCAGCGCGTCTGCAACGTCGCCGGCACCCTGCGCCAGCGCAATGCCCAATGCGTGGCGATCCACCTGGAAGACGCCGCCGAACTCGCCATCGCCCTCTATGCCGCCTGGCTCGCTGGCGCCGAAGCTGTGCTGCCGGCGGATAACCTTGCCCACAGCCGCGAGCGTCTGGCCGCGCGGATCGATGCCTGGATTGGCGATCAACCGGGCGACCTGATGCTGGCCGAACTGAATGGCCCCGCGCTTGAGCCCACCGAGTTGGATATCGAGAGCTGCCACCTCGTACTGAGCACCTCCGGTTCCACCGGCGAACCCAAGCTGATCGGCAAGTCCCTGCGCCAGCTGAGCAACGAAGTGCAAGTGCTGGAAGCCCTCTGGGGCGCCGAACTGGGCGAGGCGCGCATCCTCGGCAGCGTCGCCGCGCAACACATCTACGGCCTGCTGTTCCGCGTGCTCTGGCCGCTGTCCGCCGGGCGTGCCTTCCTGCGCCGTCAGATTGCCTTCCCCGAAGATCTGCAACGCCACAGCCTGGAACAACCCCGCTTCGCCTGGGTAGGCAGCCCGGCACTGCTCAAGCGCATGGGCGACAACCTCGACTGGCCAGCGCTGCGCCCGGTGGTGCGGGTGTTCTCCTCCGGCGGCCCGCTGCTGGCTGAAGCTGGCGAGCTGCTGCATGAACGCCTCGGCCAGGCACCGACGGAAATCTACGGTAGCTCCGAGACCGGCGGCATCGCCTGGCGCCAGGGCGGCCAGCTGTGGCAGCCGTTCGACGGCGTGAAGCTGAGCCAGGACGAGCACGGCGCCTTGCGCATCGAATCGACCTACCTGCCGCCGGGAGAAACCGAGCAGACTGCTGACGCCGCGCGCCTTTGCGCCGACGGCCGCTTCGAGCTGCTGGGCCGGCTGGATCGCATCGTCAAACTGGAAGAAAAACGCATCTCCCTGCCGCAACTGGAAGCCGCACTGGCGAAGCATCCCTTCGTCAGCGAAGCCCGCCTGGGCGTGGTGCAGGAGAACCGCGCCAGCCTCGGCGCACTGGTCGCCCTCAGTGACGCGGGCCTGCATGAATTGCGTAACGGCGGCCGCCGCGCGCTGACCCAACGCCTGCGCGAACACCTCGCCGACCACTGCGAAGCCCTCGCCCTGCCACGCCGCTGGCGCCTGCTGCGGCGCCTGCCGGGCAATGCCCAGGGCAAGCTGCCGCAAAGCCTGGTGGACGAACTGCTGCACGCGCCGCGCAGTCGCGACCCCGAAGTGCTGGCACACAGCGAAGCGGAAGGCGAGCAGCACTTCCAACTGGAAATCCCCCTGGACCTCGCCTACTTCCCCGGCCACTTCCCCAAGGCTCCCGTGCTGCCCGGCGTGGTACAGGTGCAGTGGGCGCAGCAACTGGGTCGCCAGGTATTCGACCTGCCGCCACGCTTCGGTGGCATGGAAGTGCTGAAGTTCCAGCAACTGCTGCGGCCGGGTGATCTCTGCCAGCTGTCGCTGCGCTGGGACGCCGAGCGCGGCAAGCTGTACTTCGCCTTCACCCGCGGTGACGCGGCCTGCTCCTCCGGGCGCATCCTGCTGGGGGCCGAGGCATGAGTGTGCGGCCCTGCGCGGTGATCCCGGTCTACAACCACGAGCACGCGTTGCCCAAGGTCGTGGCCGAACTGCTCGCCGCTGGCCTGCCCTGCGTGCTGGTGGACGACGCCTCCAGCCGCGAGTGCGCGGTGGTCATGGACCAACTCGCCGAAGCTCATGACACTTGGTTGGTGCGCCTGCCGGTGAACCAGGGGAAGGGCGGTGCGGTGATGGCCGGCCTGCGCGAAGCCGCGCGTCTGGGCTTCACCCACGCACTGCAGGTGGACGCCGACGGCCAGCACGACCTGGGCGACGTGCAGCGCTTCCTCGACACCTCACGCGAACACCCCGGCGCGCTGATCTGCGGCTACCCGCAGTACGACGCGAGCGTGCCCAAGGGCCGCCTCTATGCGCGCTACCTGACCCACGTGTGGGTGTGGATCAACAGCCTGTCGCTGTCGATCCGCGACGGTATGTGCGGCTTCCGCGTCTACCCGCTCGCTCCCACGCTGCAGCTGATCGACAGCACCACGCTGGGCAAGCGCATGGACTTCGATCCGGAAATCCTCGTGCGCCTGGCCTGGCGCAACCAGCCGATGCAATGGTTGCCGACCAGGGTGCACTACCCGCTGGACGGCCTCTCGCACTTCCGCCTGTTCCACGACAACGCACTGATTTCATCCATGCATGCCCGGCTGTTCCTCGGCATGCTCTGGCGCTCGCCCGCGATCCTCTGGCGCCGCCGCAGAACCTGCTTCGCCTCTCGCGAGCTAGAGCAGCACAAGGTGCAACGACCAACGGGAGTAACAGCCAAAGGCTGGCCCGAAGGGCGAGCGCAGCGAGTCAAAGCTGGCGAGGAAGCGGAGTGTGCAACTGCACATGAGCATTCCGAGTCAGCTTTTAACGCCGTGATGCCGACGCGCAGCAGAGGCGATGCGGGCTCTGGGAGCGACACGTGAGCGCACAGCACTGGGCGCAACAGCGCGAGCGCGGCAGCCTGCTGCTGATGCGCTTCACCGCCTGGGCGGCACGCACGCTGGGCCGGCGCCTGCTGTCGCCGCTGCTGCACCTGATCGTGCTGTACTTCTTCCTCTTCGGCGCCCGTGCCCGCGGGGCCATCCGCGAGTACCAGCAGCGCCTGGCGCAGCACAGCGGCAATGCTGCGCTGCGCCCGAGCACCGGCCGCGTGTTCGGCCAGTTCATGGCCTTCGCCGATGCGATCCTCGACAAGCTCGACGTCTGGGCCGGCCGGCTGGACCTCTCCAGCATCGAGCTGAACGACCCGCACAACCTCCGAGCACAACTGCGCCACGGGCGGGGTCAACTGCTGGTGGGCGCGCACCTGGGCAATCTCGAAGTCTGCCGGGCGCTGGCCGAGCTGGGCGAAAAGGTACGGATGAACGTGCTGGTGCACACCCGCCACGCCGAGCAGTTCAACAAGCTGCTCGGCGAGTCCGGCGCCAGTCACCTGCGGCTGATCCAGGTGAGCGAGCTGGACCCGGCGATCATGCTGCAACTCTCCCAGCGCCTCGACGCCGGTGAGTGGCTGGCGATCGCCGGGGACCGCATTCCGCTGCACGGCGGACGCAATGTCGAGGTGGATTTCCTCGGCGCGCCGGCCGCCTTCCCGCAAGGCCCCTGGCTACTCGCAGGACTGCTGCAATGCCCGGCCAACCTGATGTTCTGCCTCAAGGAAGAAGGCCGCTACCGCGTGCACCTGGAGCCCTTCGCCGAGCACATCCAGTGGCGCCGCAGCGACCGCGCCGAGGTCCTGAAACACTGGACCCAGCGCTACGCCCAACGCCTGGAACACTACTGCCTGCGCGCGCCGCAGCAGTGGTTCAACTTCTACCCGTTCTGGAAAGCCCATGACGACAGCCACTGAAGCGCCGGTTTTCGGCCAAGGCCACCTGAGCATCGAACAGATCGTCGCCCTCGCCGAGCGCCGCGTCGAAAGCCGCCTGGACGACGACACCGACTTCCGCGCACGCATCGCCCGTGGCGCGCAGTTCCTCGATACCCTGCTGGACAAGGAAGGCGTGATTTACGGCGTGACCACCGGCTATGGCGATTCCTGCGTGGTCGCCGTGCCGCTTGAGCACGTCGAGGCGCTGCCGCAGCACCTGTTCACCTTCCACGGTTGCGGCCTGGGCAAGCTGCTCGATCCGCAGGCCACCCGCGCCGTGCTGGCCGCGCGCCTGCGCTCGCTGAGCCACGGGGTTTCCGGCGTGCGCCTGGAACTGCTGGAGCGCCTGCATGCCTTCCTCGAACACGACATCCTGCCGCTGATTCCGGAAGAGGGTTCGGTGGGCGCCAGCGGCGACCTCACGCCGCTGTCCTACGTCGCCGCCACCCTCGCCGGTGAGCGCGACGTGCTCTGGCGTGGTGAGCGCCGCAGCGCCGCCGAAGTCCACGCCGAGCTGGGCTGGCAGCCGCTGGTGCTGCGCCCCAAGGAAGCCCTGGCGCTGATGAACGGCACCGCGGTGATGACCGGCCTCGCCTGCCTCGCCTATGTGCGCGCCGACTACCTGCTCAAGCTCGCCACCCGCATCACCGCGCTCAACGTCATTGCCCTGCAAGGCAACCCGGAACACTTCGACGAACGCCTGTTCGCTGCCAAGCCGCACCCGGGGCAGATGCAGGTCGCCGCGTGGATTCGCCAGGACCTCGCCATCGATGCGCCGACGCCACCGCTGCACCGCCTGCAGGATCGCTACTCGCTGCGCTGCGCGCCCCACGTGCTGGGCGTATTGGCCGACAGCCTGGGCCTGCTGCGGCAGTTCATCGAGATCGAACTGAACAGCGCCAACGACAACCCGATCATCGACGCCGAGGACGAACGCGTCCTCCACGGCGGGCACTTCTACGGCGGCCATATCGCCTTCGCCATGGACAGCCTGAAGAACCTGGTCGGCAACGTCGCCGACCTGCTCGACCGGCAGCTCGCGCTGCTGGTGGACACCCGCTACAACCATGGCCTGCCGAGCAACCTCTCGGGCGCGCCGGCCGATCGCACGATGATCAACCACGGCTTCAAGGCCGTGCAGATCGGCGCCAGCGCCTGGACCGCCGAGGCGCTGAAGAACACCCTGCCGGCCAGCGTGTTCTCGCGCTCCACCGAGTGCCACAACCAGGACAAGGTGAGCATGGGCACCATCGCCGCGCGCGATGCCCTGCGCAGCCTGGAGCTCACCGAGCAGGTTGCCGCTGCGACGCTGCTGGCCGCGCAACAGGGCGTCTGGCTGCGCTGCAACGAGGCCGGCGCGCGTCCGCTGCCGGCACCGCTGGGCGGCATGCACGAACAACTGGCGCAGGACTTCCCGCCGCTGATCGAGGATCGCGCCCTGGAAGGCGAACTGCGCCTGTGCCTGGAGCGCATCCGCGCGCGCCACTGGGGGCTTTATGCGTAAGGCCGGGGTGTTGCAGGCCGAGGTGGAAATCCTCGTGCCGTTCTTCGACGTGGACATGATGGAAGTGGTCTGGCACGGCCACTACGTCAAGTATCTGGAAGTGGCGCGCTGCGCCCTGCTCGACAAGCTCGACCACAACTACGCGCAGATGCGCGAGGCGGGCTACGCCTGGCCGGTGATCGACCTGCAGCTGCGCTACGTGCGCGGCGCGCGCTTCGGCCAGCGCATCAGCGTGCGCGCCGACCTGGTGGAGTGGGAGAACCGCCTGAAGATCAACTACCTGATCAGCGACGCCGAAACCGGCGAGCGCCTGACCCGCGCCAGCAGCAGCCAGGTGGCAGTGGAAATCGCCAGCCGCGAGATGCAGATGGTCTCCCCGCCGGTGTTCATCGCCGCCGTGCAGCGCGCGCTGGAGGCCGAAGCATGCTGAAGCGCGTCTTGCTTGCCTGGGGTCTGCTGCTGGCTCCGCTGGCCCACGCCTTCAACCTGCCGCAACTGGCCGCGCAACTGGGCAAGCCGGCGGTGGTGCGGGGCGAATTCGTCCAGGAGAAACATCTGCGCTCCCTGCCGCAGCCGCTGGTGAGCAAGGGACATTTCGTCCTGGCCAAGCAGCACGGTCTGCTCTGGCTGCTGCAGACGCCGCTCAAGCAGGACTACCGCATTGACGACCAGGGCATCGCCCGGCGCGACGTCAACGGCTGGCAGCAACTGCCGCAACGCAGCGCCAGCGCACAGCAGAACCGCCTGTTCCTCGCTGTGCTGGAAGGCGACAGCAGCGGCCTGCAACGGGATTTCGACCTCGCGCTGAGCGGCGAGTCGAACGACTGGAAACTTACCCTCACGCCGCGCGCCGTGCTGCTCAAGCAGATCTTCGACAGCATCGAGATCGCCGGCGGCGAGCTGGTGCAGCGCATCGAGCTGCACGAAGCGCAGGGCGACCGCACCGTGCTGCGCATGAGCAGCAGCCAACCCGGCGACAGCCTGACCGATGCGGAGCGAAGCGACTTTGCCCGCTGAGCGGCCGCAGTGGTTGCCACGCCTGGTAATTGCCGGGCTGCTGGCGCTGCTCGCCCTCGCGGCCTGGCAATGGCGCCACGGCCCGCCGCTGAGCACCGATCTGCTGGAGTTAGTGCCCGGCAGCAGCCGTGACGCCTTGCAGAAGCAGGCCGAGCAGCGCATGCAGGAACCGCTTAATCGCGAGCTGATCGTGCTGGTTGGCTACCCCGAGCGTGACACGGCCATCGCCCACGCCCGCGAGCTGGCCGAGCGCTGGCAAGCCAGCGGCCTCTACGAGAAGGTGCAATGGGGCGTGCAGGCCGATTTGCCCGCGCTGCGCGAGCAACTGCGCGCGGGTCGCCTGGCGCTGCTCAGCGACGACGACCGCCGGCAACTCGCAAACGACCCCGCCACGTTCATCCAACAGCGCGTGGAACAACTCTTCGATCCGTTCTCCGGCTTCGGCCTGGTGCCCAACGATCAGGACTGGTTCGGCCTCGCCCTGCGCATCCAGCAGCACCAGCCGCTGCCTTCGAAGGTGCAGCTGGACATCGGCAGCGGCGCGCTGGTCGCCGAGGAAGACGGCCGCAGCTGGGTGCTGCTGCGCGCCCGCACACGCGCCGATGCCTTCGACATGAACCTGCCGCGCGCGGTGGCGGCGCAGATCGCCGAGGCGCGCCAGCAACTGGCCGCCGATGACGGACAACTCGTCGCTGCCAGCGGCCTGCTCTACGCCGCCGATGGCCAGCGCCAGGCCAGCCGGGAAATGACCTGGGTCGGCGGCGGCGCCGCATTGGGCACGTTGCTCCTGCTGCTGCTCGCCTTCCGCCGCGTTCGCGCACTGCTGGCCTTCCTGCCGGTGCTGGTCGGCGTGCTGGCCGGCGCCACGGCGTGCATTGCGCTGTTCGGCAAGGTCAACCTGCTGACCCTGGTGCTAGGCGCAAGCCTGATCGGCGTCGCTTCGGACTACCCACTGCACTACCTGTCGAAAGCCTGGAGTCTCGATCCGTGGCAGCCCTGGCGCGCGCTGAAGCTGAGCCAGCGCGGGCTGTTCCTCAGCCTTGCGACCAACCTGATCGGCTATCTCGCCCTGGCCTGCACGCCCTTCCCGGCGCTGACCCAGGTGGCGACCTTCTCGGTGGCCGGGCTGCTCGCCGCCTACCTCTGCGTGATCGGCCTACTGCCACTGTTGTTGCGCGGCGATGCCCTCTCTCCGCAACCGCGTCTGCTCGGATTCGGCGTACGCCTGATCCGCCTGCGTGAAGCACTGATCAAACGTACCGGAAGCTGGCCGCTGCTCGCCGTGGTGGCGCTGCTCTGCGCAGGCGGCTTGTGGCAGTTGCAGATCAAGAACGACCTGCGCCAATGGCTCGGCAGCCAGCCGCAATTGCTCGCCGAAGCCCAGGCCACCGCGCGCATCACCGGCTACCAGCCCACCAGCCAGTTCTTCCTGGTCCGCGCCGCCGACGAGACCCAGCTGCTGCAACGTCAGGCCGATCTGGCCGCGCGGCTGGACAAGCTGGTCGCCTCCGGGCAATTGAAGGGCTACCTCGCGCTCAACCAGTTGCTCGCCAGCGCCGCCCAGCAACAGAAGGCCCGTGAGGCCCTGCGCCAACTGCCGCAGCACTGGCAGGCACTGATTGACCTGGGCATTCCGCAAGCCGCGCTGCAAGCCGAGCTGGAACAGCTGGAAAAACTCCCGCAGCAATCCCTCGACCAAGCCCTGAAAGGCCCGCTGGGCGAACCCTGGCGGCCGCTCTGGCTGGGCACGGTGGACGGCGGCGTGGCCGGACTGGTGAGCCTGCAAGGGCTGTCCGATGCCGGCGTGCTGGCCGAGCAGGCGAAAGGCCTGGACGGCGTGCAGCTGGTGGATCGCCTCGGCGAGCTGAACCGCCTGTTCGCCGCCACCCAGGTCAGCGCCACCGAACTCAAGCTGCTCTCCTGCGTGCTGATCTTCGCCCTGCTGCTCAAACCCTTCGGTCCGCGCGGTGCCCTGCGCATCGTCCTGCTGCCGCTGCTGGCCGCGCTGTGCAGCCTCGCCAGCCTGGGTTGGCTGGGCCAGCCGCTGACGCTGTTCAGCCTGTTCGGCCTGCTGCTGGTGACCGCCATCGGCGTGGATTACACGATCCTCATGCGCGAACGCGTCGGCGGCGCGGCGGTGAGCCTGGTCGGCGTGCTGCTGGCGGCCATCACCACCTGGCTGTCGTTCGGCCTGCTGGCGCTCTCCAGTACGCCGGTGATCAGCAACTTCGGCCTGGCCGTAGGGCTCGGCCTGGCGTTCTGTTTCCTGTTCTGCCCCTGGGCGGGTGAGAGTCACCGGGAAGGAGTTCCGGCGTGCTGACGGTCCTGTTCTGGCTGGCGATGCCGCCGCTGTTCGCCCTCGCGGTGATCGGCGGACGCCGCCTGCGTCTGCTGCCCATCGTCAGCCAGTTGCTGGTGGCGGGACTGCTGTTGCCGGCGCTGTTCGTGGCGTTGCAGGGCCAGGGCTTCGAAGTGCGCACGCTAGTCACCGCGCCCTGGCTCAGGCTGCTCTACGACATCGGTTTCGCACTGCTGCTGGGACACATCCTCAGCGATGTGATCGACCTCGACGTCAGCCGCCAGAGCCTGAAGATCGCCCTGCCCAGCTTCGCCGTGCCACTGGTCTGCGGCATGGCCAGCGCCTGGTGGTTGCTGGGCGTGCGCGAGGGCATGAACGTGCTGGGCATCGGCCTGCTGTTCTCGATCACGGCGATCCCGGTGCTCTACCTGTTCCTGCGCAATATCGACTACCCCGAGGACGCTACGCGCCGGCTGATGCACGCGGCGGTGCTGATGGACCTGTGGTGCTGGAGCCTGTTCGGCCTGGCACAGAGCAGCAGCGATCCCAGCAAGCTGGTATGGCCGCTGCTGGCCGGTGGCGCGCCGTTGCTCCTGCATCTGTTGCGCGTGCGCCATGCGCTGGCCTACAGCGTGCCGTTCTTCGGCCTGATGATCGCCTTCCAGCACTGGCACCTGAACACCCTGGTGTTCGCCATCACCTGGCTGATGGCCCAGGCGGCGGTGCACCAGCCGTTCCGCCTGCCCGCGTCCCCACAGGTGGCGCAGGCGTTGCAGAACTACCTGCTGGTACCGCTGGTGCTGGCCTTCGGCATCCTGCAGATCGACTTCCACAACGCCCTCTCCGGTTACTCCTGGCTCTACCTCGGCGCGCTGCTGGTGCTGCCGGTGGCGAGCAAGCTGGTGGGTAGCTGGCTCGGCCTGCGCTGGGCGTTGCCCGGCACGGATCGGCGCACGTTATGGACGGAAAGTCTGCTGCTGAACATTCGCGGGTTGACCGAGATCGTCTTTCTCAATCTGCTGTTCCAGCAGGGCCACATCGACTCGCTGCTGTATTTCAGCCTGCTGCTGATGAGCCTGTTCGCCACCCTGCTGCCCGCGCTCTGCGGAATACGACGACCGCACGGCGCCACTGTTTCCCAGCCCGATTCCCAGGACATTGCCCCGGCAAGGAGCCCTACTGATGCCCGCCCCTGATCTGCAACAACGCACCGTCGTCGTCATCGGCGCCGGTCCGTCCGGCGCCATCGCCGCCGCCCTGCTCAAGCGCAAGGGCCACGACGTGCTGGTGCTCGAGCGCCAGCGCTTCCCGCGCTTCTCCATTGGCGAAAGCCTGCTGTCGCACTGCCTGGACTTCGTCGAGGAGGCCGGGATGCTCGACGCCGTGCTGGCCGCCGGCTTCCAGGTGAAGCACGGCGCCGCGTTCGGCTGGGGTGACCGCTATACGGCGTTCGACTTCCGCGACAAATTCACCGACGGCAAGGGTTCGACCTTCCAGGTCCAGCGCGCGCGCTTCGACCAGTTGCTGGCCGACCAGGCCGAGCTGCAGGGCGTGGAAATCCGCTACGAGGAAGAGATCGTCGCAGCCGACTTCGACGGAGCCTGCCCGCGCCTGCGCGTGCGCCGCCTGGACGGCAGCGAGTACGACGTGGAATGCGCCTTCGTCCTCGATGCCAGTGGCTACGGCCGCGTGCTGCCGCGCCTGCTCGACCTGGAAGCGCCGTCCGGCTTCCCGGTGCGCCGCGCGGTGTTCACGCATATCGAGGACCGCATCGACGCGCCGCACTTCGACCGCGAGAAGATCCTCATCAGTATCCACCCCGAAGAACGCGGCATCTGGTACTGGACCATCCCCTTCAGCGATGGCCGCACCTCCATTGGCGTGGTCGCCGAGGACCGCCATTTCGAAGGCAAGCTGGATGACCTGGACGCCTGCCTGAAAGACTTTTTCGACGCTGCGCCGAACCTGCGCCCGCTGCTGAAGAACGCCGTGTGGGACACCCCGGCGCGCACCCTCGGCGGCTACTCGGCGAACGTGAAGCGCCTGGCCGGACCGGGCTTCGCCCTGCTGGGCAACGCGGCGGAATTCCTCGACCCGGTGTTCTCCTCCGGCGTCACCATCGCCATGCGCTCCTCCAGCATGGCGGCCAACCTGCTTGACCGTCAGCTCAAGGGCGAGGCAGTGGACTGGGAAGGCGATTTCGCCCAGCCGCTCAAGCACGGTGTCGATACCTTCCGCGCCTATGTCGAGGGGTGGTACGACGGCAGCTTCCAGGACGTGATCTTCTACGAGAAGGCCTCGCCGGATATCCGCCGGATGATCTGCTCCATCCTCGCCGGCTACGCCTGGGACACGCGCAACCCCTTCGTCGCCGAACCGCAGCGTCGCCTGCGGGTGCTCTCCGAAATCTGCGCCAGCTAAAGGACAAGGACTGTCATGACCCGCCCCGCCTCCACCTATGTCGAAGAAACCCGCTTCGGTTTCTGGTTCCTGCAAAGCCACACCTGGCAGCACCATGTGCTGCGCGTGGCGATCAACGACCTGAAGCGCCTGATCAGCTGGGACATCCCGCAGAACCCGGTACTGCTGGATGCCGGTTGCGGCCAGGGCCGCTCCTTCCGCCTGCTGCGCGATGCGTTCAAACCCGGCCGCATGATCGGCCTCGACGCCGACCCGCACAGCCTCGACTGCTCGGCGGTGGAAGCCGCGCGGGAGAACATCGAGGTGGAGCTGAACTGCGCCGACTGCGCCGACCTGATGCTGCCCTCGGCCAGCGTCGACATCCTGTTCTGCCACCAGACCTTCCATCACCTGGTGGAACAGGAGCGCGCCCTGGAAGAGTTCTGGCGCGTGCTCAAGCCGGGCGGCCTGCTGCTGTTCGCCGAATCCACCGAGGCGTACATCGATACCTGGGTCATCCGCTGGTTCTTCCGCCACCCGATGCACGTGCAGAAGAGCGCCGCGCAGTACCTGCAAATGCTCCGCGAGCAGGGCTTCGAATTCAGCGAGAAGAACGTCTCGTACCCCTACCTGTGGTGGAGCCGCGCCAAGGACTTCGGCCTGTTGGAACGCTGGGGTCTGCGCAAACCCAAACCGTTCGGTCTGCGCGAGGAAACCCTGGTCAACGCCGTAGTGCGCAAGCCTCTGGAGAACCGCCCCGCATGATCCGCTGGCTGAGCCTTGCCCTGTTCCTGCTGCTGGCCGGTTGCGCCCAGCACGCGCCGCTGCCCTCCGCGTTGCCGCCGCTGGCCACGCCGTTGCAGCTGCACATTCAGCGCGAGCAGACGCAGGCCGGCCAACTGTCCACACAGGATTGGCTGCTGGTGATCCAGCAGGAAGGCGGGGCGCTGCGTTGGTCGCTGATCGATCCGCTCGGCATCCCGCTGTCACGCCAGTTGCTGCGTGACGGAGAATGGAGCAACGACGGCCTGCTGCCGCCCAATCCGGAGGCTCGCGAGCTGTTCGCCGTGCTGCTGTTCGCCCTGACGCCGGACGCCGATCTCGCCGCGCGCTATCAGGCCGCGGACTACCAGACGGACGGCGCCACGCGCCACCTGCAACAGCGCTGGCAGATCACTTACCGTTCGGCGCAGGATTTCACCCTGCAATCCGCCGACACCCGCTACCAGGTGACGCCCCTGAACGCCGAGAGCGCCGCGCCATGACCGCCACCTACCTGAACGAGCTGGGCCTGATCTGCGCCCTGGGCAACGACTGCCGCGAAGTGGCCGCCGCGCTGCTCGCCGGTGAATCCGCCGGCATGCAGGTGCAGGCGGGCTGGGTGCCGGGCAGAAGCCTGCCGGTCGGCACGGTGAAGGCGCGCATGGCGGCCATTCCCGACAAGCGCCACGACACCCGCAACAACCGCCTGCTGCTGGCCGCCGCGACACAGATCGACCCGGCCATCCGCGCCGCCGTCCAGCGCTATGGCGCCGCGCGCGTGGCGGTAGTGCTGGGCACCAGTACCTCGGGCATCCAGGAAACCACCCAGGGCATCCGTCATCACACCCTGCACGGTCAGTTGCCCGAAGGCTTCCACTACTCGCATCAGGAGCTGTCCGACCCGGCCGTGTTCCTCGCCGAACACTATGAGCTGGCCGGGCCGAGCTACGTGATTTCAACTGCCTGCACCTCCAGTGGGCGAGCCCTGCAGAGTGCGCGGCGGCTGCTGAACCTGGGGCAGTGCGACGCGGTGCTGTGTGGCGGCGTGGACAGCCTGTGCGAGCTGACGCTCAACGGCTTCGGCGCGCTGGAAGCCGTCTCTGACGAACGCTGCAATCCATTCTCGGCCAACCGCCAGGGCATCAACATCGGCGAAGGCGCCGCGCTGTTCCTGATGACTCGCGAGCCGTCCCGCATTGCCCTGCTCGGCGCCGGCGCCAGCTCCGACGCACACCATATTTCCGCGCCCGAGCCCGAAGGCCGTGGCGCCCGCGAGGCGATGCGCAAGGCGCTCACCGAAGCGAAACTGGCGGCCGACCGGATCGCCTACCTGAACCTGCATGGCACCGCGACTGCGCACAACGACGCCATGGAAAGCCTCGCCGTCAGCGCCGAGTTTCCCGCTGGCGTGCCGTGCTCCTCGACCAAGCCACTGTCCGGGCATACCCTCGGCGCCGCCGGTGCGCTGGAGGCGGCGTTCTGCTGGCTGCTGCTGGGCGAGCACAACCCCGACAACCGCCTGCCGCCGCAGCGCTGGGATGGCGTCGCCGATCCGCAATTGCCGGTGCTGCAACTGGTCGGCGAGGACGCACCGCGGCTGCCCGCCGAAGGCCCGCGCTACCTGATGAGCAATTCGTTCGCCTTCGGCGGCAACAACATCAGCCTGATCCTGGGCGAGATGAGCAAAGATTCTGGAGTGACCCGATGATCGACTGGCCGATCGCCTCCCTGCTGCCCCACGCGGGCGACATGATCCTCATCGACGAAGTGCTCGACTTCGGCGACGAAGACATCCGCACGCGCCTGACGGTGCGCCCGGGCGGGCTGTTCAACGAGGCCGATGGCAGCCTGCCGGCCTGGGTCGGCGTGGAGCTGATGGCGCAGAGCGTCGCCGCCTATGCCGGCTGCCAGGCGCGCGTGCGCGGCGAGCCGGTGGAACTGGGCTTCTTGCTCGGCACCCGCCAGTACCAGTGCGACGTGGCGAGCTTCCCCGCCGGGTCCGAAATCACCATCCATGCCATCCGCACCCTGCAGGACGACAACGGCATGGGTGTCTTCGAATGCCATCTGCAAGGGCCGGGCATCAAGGCGCTGGCGCGCCTGACCGTGTTCCGCCCGCCAGAGGTCGCAAGCTATCTACAAGAACCTGCTGTGAAAGAGCCAAGCGTATGACTGACCCCATTCTGGTAACCGGCTCCAGCCGCGGCATCGGCCGCGCCATTGCCCTGCGTCTGGCCCAGGCCGGCCACGACATCGTGCTGCATTGCCGCAGCGGCCGCGCCGAAGCCGACGCTGCGCAGGCCGAGATCCAGGCGCTGGGCCGCAGCGCCCGCGTGCTGCAATTCGACGTGGCCGACCGCGAGGCCGCGCGCACCATCCTCGAAGCCGACGTGGAAGCCCACGGCGCGTATTACGGCGTGGTATGCAACGCCGGCCTGACCCGCGACGGCGCCTTCCCGGCGCTGACCGAGGAGGACTGGGACCAGGTGCTGCGCACCAACCTGGACGGTTTCTACAACGTCCTGCACCCGGTAATCATGCCGATGATCCGCCGCCGCCAGCCGGGGCGCATCGTCTGCATCACCTCTGTGTCCGGGCTGATCGGCAACCGCGGCCAGGTCAACTACAGCGCCTCGAAGGCTGGCGTGATCGGCGCGGCCAAGGCGCTGGCCATCGAGCTGGGCAAACGCAAGATCACCGTGAACTGCGTCGCGCCTGGGCTGATCGACACCGCCATGCTCGACGAGCAGGTGCCAGTGGAGGAAATCCTCAAGATGATCCCCGCGCAACGCATGGGTACGCCGGAAGAAGTCGCCGGCGCGGTGAATTTCCTGATGTCGGCCGAGGCCGGCTACATCACCCGCCAGGTGCTGGCGGTCAACGGAGGGCTGTGCTGATGAAGCGCGTGGTCATCACCGGCATGTCCGGCATCACCTCCCTGGGTTCGGACTGGGCGAGCATCGAGGCGAACTTCAGCGCCAACCAGAGCGGCATCCGCCGCATGGACGACTGGGACCGCTTCACCGAACTGAATACCCGCCTGGCCGGCCCGGTGCTGGATTTCAGCGTACCCAAGCACTGGACCCGCAAGCAGCTGCGCAGCATGGGCCGCGTCTCGCGCCTGTCGGTGGGCGCCGCCGAGCGCGCGCTGGCCGATGCCGGGCTGCTGGGCGACGAGTCGATCCGCGATGGGCGCATGGGCGTGGCCTGCGGCTCGTCCACCGGCAGTACCGACGAGATCAAGGCGTTCGGCAACATGCTGCTGAACTCGGTGGCCGACGGCCTCAATGCCAACTCCTACGTGCGCATGATGCCGCACACCACGGCGGCGAATATCAGCATCTTCTTCGGCCTCAAGGGCCGGGTGATCCCGACCTCCAGCGCCTGCACCAGCGGCAGCCAGGGCATCGGCTACGCCTACGAGGCGATCCGCTTCGGCCGCCTGCCGCTGATGCTCGCCGGTGGCGCCGAGGAACTGTGCCCGACCGAAGCCATGGTGTTCGACGCGCTCTACGCCACCAGCCTGAAGAACGACGCCCCGCACAGCACACCGCGGCCCTACGACAGCGGCCGCGATGGCCTGGTGATCGGCGAAGGCGCCGGCATGTTGGTGCTGGAGGAACTGGAACACGCCCTGGCCCGTGGCGCGCATATCCACGCCGAGATCGTCGGTTTCGGCAGCAACGCCGACGGCCAGCACACCACCCGCCCCGAGCAGACGACCATGCGCCGGGCGATGGAGCTCGCGCTGGAGGACGCCGGACTGCACGCCGACGCCATCGGTTATGTGAACGGCCACGGTACTGCCACCGAGCAGGGCGACATCGCCGAGACCCTGGCCACCAGCGAGCTGTTTGGCAGCCGCATGCCGATCAGCTCGCAGAAGAGTTTCCTGGGCCACACTCTGGGAGCGTGCGGTGCGCTGGAGTCCTGGTTCAGCATCGAGATGATGAACAGCGATCGCTACGTGCACACCCTGAACCTGGACGACATCGACCCGCGCTGTGGCGATCTCGATTACCTGCGGGGCGAGCCGCGCAAGATGAGTAACGAGTACGTGATGAACAACAACTTCGCCTTTGGCGGGATCAACACCTCGTTGATCTTCCGCCGCTGGCGCTGAACCGTTTCGCTGCACAACGCTACTGACCAACGACACTGCAAGGAGAGCAAGCCATGTCCCGACTGATCCGCAGCCTGCTGCTGTGTGTGGCCACCGTGATGGCCGTCGGCTGTACCACCAAGCCCGTGGAGAACATCGACCAGAGTCTGCCGCCAGACAGCAACCGCACGTCGGTGCAGGTGCAGGCGGCCATCCGCGACGCCCTGGAAGAACAGAAGTGGGAGGTGCAGCAGGATTCCGGCAACGTCATCTACGCCGCGATCACCGTGCGCGAACGCCACCACGCCGAGATCAGCATTCCGTACAGCAGCCAGCAGTACTCGATCAAGCTGCGCAGCAGCAGCGGCCTGGACGAGGAAGATGGGCAGATCCACCGCAACTACAACAAGTGGGTGGCCATCCTGAACAACAAGATCCTGCAGAACCTGCACCTCGCCCCGCCGAGCAACTGATTTCCCCCATCGACAAGGAGTCGATCCATGCAACGCAAGACCCTCGGGCTGCTCGCCCTCGCCCTCTGCGCGTCCATCCCCGGCATCAGCCAGGCTCGCGACACCACTCTGCACCTGCCCTTCGACGACGTCGTTGCCGAGGCGGTGAAGACCGGTAAGCTCGATGGCAGCGTGAAGTTCTACCTGGCGGGCAACCCGGCTGGTGACAAGCTGAAGGTGATCCAGTCCGGCGCCATCACCAACAAGAAGACCAACGCCTTCAACAAGAGCGACGAGGAAGCCTGCCGCTGGGCACTGCAATCGGCGCTGATCACCCTGCAGGATTCGGCGAAGAAGGCCGGCGCCACCGCCGTGACCAACATCGTCAGCTACTACAAGCGCAACGAGTACAAGGACGCCAAGCAGTTCGAGTGCCACGCCGGTGCGGTCATCGCCGGGGTTGCGCTGAAGGCGGACTACGCCAAGTAAGCCCCTCCTCCGCGATGCGCCCTCGCTGTAGGGCGCATAACGCCTCAGGCGTTATCCGCCGGCCTCCCTCCGGGTAACGGCGGATAAAGCGTTCCGCTTTATGCGCCCTACGATATCGAGCCTCCGCCCTTGAACCCTCAGCCGGCCCTGCCGGCCTGGACCTCCTGGGTCACCAGATCGAAGAACGACTGCGCCAGGCGTGACGACTCATTGCGCCGCCGCACCAGCCACACGGAGCTGGTCGCGCCCGGATCGCTCAGGGTGCGGTAGACGACGCCATCCACCCGCGTCCGGCGGAACGACGCCGGCAGCATCGACACGCCCAGCCCCGCCGCCACCAGGCCGATGATGGTCATGGCCTCGCCCGCCTCCTGGGCGATGCGTGGGCTGAAGCCGGCTTGCCGCGACAACGCCATCAACTGGCTGTAGAGCCCCGTGCCGTAGCTGCGCGGGAAGAACACGAAGGGCTCGTCGGCCAGCGCGGCGAACTCCAGGCCCTCCTGGCTGGCCTGCGCCAGCGGATGATCGGCGCGCAGCACGGCCACCAGCGGTTCGCTGAATAGCTCCACGGCTTCCAGGGTTTCCGGCAGCGGGATCGGACGAATCAGACCGACCTGCACGCGCTCCTCCAGCAACGCCTGCACCGCCTGCCCGCTGCTCAGCTCCTGCAGGTCCAGGTGCACGTCCGGGTAGGCCTGGCGGAACGCCAGGATGGCGCGGGGGATGCTGGAGGTAAAAGGCGCCGAAGCGGTGAATCCGACCTTCAGCTCGCCGATCTCACCCTGGTGTGCGCGACGGGCCAGGAGCACGGCACGGTCCACCTGCTGCAAGACCTGCCGCGCTTCGTCGAGAAACAACCGCCCAGCCTCGGTGAGCGCTACGCGACGGTTGGTGCGTTCCAGCAGGCGCGCGCCGATCTCTTCCTCCAGCGCCTGGATCTGCTGGCTCAGCGGCGGCTGGGAAATCCCCAGTTGCTCGGCGGCACGGCCAAAATGCAGCTCCTCCGCCACGGCGATGAAGTAACGCAGGTGTCGCAGTTCCATGGTGTCCCCGCTGAAGCGCTGGTGCTTGGGTAGGAGCGGACCTTGTCCGCGATAGGTTGAGCCCCGAACCAGGTGTTGAACCGACATTACCGACGTTTGATTCGCAAAACAAATCAAACGTGTCGATTAATATATTGGAAATAATAAAGCCCGCTCCTTATCCTTTCCACACAAGCCCAATAACGACTACCAACCTGCTCCCTGCCTGGCCGCGCGGGCCCTTGCCGCCATTCCAGGCCCTCCTGCTGTTACCAACCTGAGGTGTGTCGTGAGTCAACCTGCCCTGCGGGCTTTGCGGGAAGAACATCCCATGGCGGCCGAGCCGTCTGTCGCACCAGAGCCGTCTGCCGCCAACGATCCGGCGGAACTGCTGCCTGATCTGCGAGAAAGCGCGCGCGAAGCCAACAGCGACGTAGTGCGCGTCGTCGAAGAAATCGAAACCTACATCGAAAAAGGCACCCCGGCGTTCATGCGCACGTCGCTGGCGCTGTTCTCCGGCGGCTTCGCCACCTTCGCCCTGCTCTACTGCGTGCAGCCGATGATGCCGGTGCTGTCCCAAGCCTTCAGCCTGAGCGCCGCGCAAAGCAGCCTGGTGCTGTCGATTTCCACCATCACCATGGCCTTCGGCCTGCTGGTCACCGGGCCGATCTCCGACGCCATCGGGCGCAAGTCGATCATGGTCGCCTCGCTGGTCCTCGCCGCCCTGTTCACCATCGGCAGCTCGCTGATGCCGACCTGGCACGGCGTTCTGGCCATGCGCGCGCTGCTCGGCCTGTCGCTCAGCGGCCTGGCCGCAGTGGGCATGACCTACCTCTCCGAGGAAATCCACCCGCAGCACATCGGGCTGTCCATGGGGCTGTACATCGGCGGCAATGCCATCGGCGGCATGAGCGGCCGGCTGATCAGCGGCGTGCTGGTGGACTATGTGAACTGGCACGTGGCACTGGCCACCCTGGGCGTGCTCGCCCTGGCCGCGGCGCTGCTGTTCTGGCGCATCCTCCCCGAGTCGAAGAACTTCCGCCCGGCGCCGCTCAAGCCGCGCCAGCTGGCCGAAGGCTTCCGTGGGCATTTCCGCGATGCCGGCCTGCCCTGGCTGTTCCTCGAGGCCTTCCTGCTGATGGGCGCCTTCGTCACCCTGTTCAACTACATCGGCTACCGCCTGCTGGCTGAGCCCTACCACCTGAGCCAGGCCATTGTCGGCGTGCTCTCGCTGGTCTACCTGTCGGGCATCTACAGCTCGGCGTGGGTCGGCTCGCTGGCCGACAAGCTCGGTCGCCGCAAAGTGCTCTGGGCGATGATCGCGCTGATGCTCGGCGGCGTGCTGATCACCCTGCTGCAACCGCTGGCCCTGGTACTGGTCGGCCTGCTGATCTTCACCTTCGGCTTCTTCGGCGCGCACTCGGTGGCCAGCAGCTGGATCGGCCGCCGCGCCTTGAAGGCCAAGGGCCAGGCCTCGTCGCTGTACCTGTTCAGCTACTACGTCGGCTCCAGCGTCGCCGGGACCGCCGGCGGGGTGTTCTGGCACCACTATGGCTGGAACGGCGTGGGTCTGTTTATCGCCAGCCTACTGGGGATCGGCTTGCTGGTGGCCCTGCACCTGGCGCGGCTGCCAGTGTTACCTCGCGATCTCCCCGCACTCGGCAGAAATGGGTAGTTTCTACACACGCAAAAATTTTCATACCTAAAAACGACATGGAACGGTCGTACAAAGACATTAATCTCAGATCAGATAACGCCTGCCAGGCGGGCGTTGTAGGATAAATTCCCAACCTACGACTTAAGTCGTAACAGAATGTGGCGCGATCCTTGCGTTTACTATTTCGAACGACTTGTTGGATTCCTGAAACGGACCTCGACTCCCGCAGTACGAAATTCCCTCCGTAGTTGTAGGTAAAGCATGAGCAGCACCCCATCTTCCGAGCTCTCCCAGGGCTTGAAAAATCGTCACGTCACGATGCTTTCGATTGCCGGCGCCATTGGTGCGGGCCTGTTCGTGGGCTCGGGTCACGCCATCGCCGAGGCCGGTCCGGCCGTTCTGGTTTCTTATCTGATCGCCGGCCTGCTGGTCGTACTGGTCATGCGCATGCTGGCCGAGATGGCCGTCGCGCAGCCCGACAGCGGCTCCTTCTCTACCTACGCCGACCGCTCCATCGGTCACTGGGCCGGCTTCACCATCGGCTGGTTGTACTGGTGGTTCTGGGTCCTGGTGATCCCGCTGGAAGCCAACGCCGCCGCGGCGATCATCCACGCCTGGTTCCCTGGCGCGCCGATCTGGGTCCTGGCCTTCGTGATCACCTCCGCGCTGACCGTGACCAACCTGTTCAGCGTGAAGAACTACGGTGAGTTCGAGTTCTGGCTGGCGCTGATCAAGGTCTGCTCGATCATCGCCTTCATCATGCTGGGCTGCGCGGCCATCTTCGGCTTCTCGCCCAACAGCGAAGTCTCCGGCATCAGCCACCTGACCAGCGAAGGCTTCCTGCCCAAGGGCTGGGGCGCCGTACTCGCCGCGCTGCTGACCACCATGTTCTCCTTCATGGGTTCGGAAATCGTCACCATCGCTGCCACCGAGTCCAAAGACCCGGAGCAGCAGATCACTCGCGCCACCAACTCGGTGATCTGGCGTATCGCGCTGTTCTACCTGCTGTCGATCCTGATCGTGGTCTGCCTGGTGCCGTGGAACGACCCGCGTCTGGTGAGCATGGGCTCCTACCAGACCGTGCTGGAGCATCTGCACATCCCGTACGCCAAGCTGATCGTCGACATCATCGTGCTGGTCTCGGTGACCAGTTGCCTGAACTCGGCGCTCTATACCGCTTCGCGCATGATGTATTCGCTGAGCAAGCGCGGCGACGCGCCGAAGATCGCCCAGGTGACCAGCGTCAGCCGCACCCCGATCTACGCCGTGCTGCTGTCCACCGCCATGGCCTTCCTGTGCACCTTCGCCAACTACCTGGCCCCGGCTGAAGTGTTCAACTTCCTGCTGGCCAGCTCCGGCGCCATCGCCCTGCTGGTGTACCTGGTGATCGCCGTATCGCAGCTGCGCATGCGCAAGAAACTGCTCGCCCAGGGCCACCAGCTGACCCTGAAGATGTGGTTCTTCCCCTGGCTGACCTGGGCGGTGATCCTGTTCATCAGCGCCGCGCTGATCATCATGCTGATCCGCCCGGACCACCGCATCGAAGTGGTCGCCACCGCGCTGCTGACCATCGTGGTCGTCTGCTCCGGCCTGCTGGTGTCCAACCGCCGCAAGGCCCAGCGCGCCGCCGGCCTGGTGGGCGACGCTGCGTGATGCGCTCTGATGGGGCTTGATGCTCCATGAGGGAATGAAAAGCCCCGCCTTATGGCGGGGCTTTTTTGTTTCCGGCGACCGAGCTTTCGTAGGAGCGGACCTTGTCCGCGATCCGTCGGCAGGCGGCAGGCGGCAGCCGGGCGGTTTCGCGGACAAGGTCCGCTCCTACAAAGAACATCGCAGCTTCTTCCCAGCGGAGGAGAGTATGTTCGCGAACCCCGGAGCGAGAAACGAAAAAGCCCCGCATACGCGGGGCTTTTTCAGTTCGGCGTCAGGCTCAGTGGTACTGCGCCGACAGCTCGTGCACGGCCTCGAAGAAGGCGCCGGCATGGGCCGGGTCGACTTCCGGGGTGATGCCGTGGCCGAGGTTGAACACATGGCCATTGCCGTTACCGAAGGCACCGAGGATACGCGCGACTTCGGCACGGATGGCGTCCGGCTTGGCGTAGAGCACCGCCGGGTCCATGTTGCCCTGCAGGGCAACCTTGTCGCCGACGCGGGCGCGGGCGCTGCCGATATCGCAGGTCCAGTCCAGGCCCAGGGCTTCGGCGCCGGTATTGGCCATGGACTCCAGCCACAGGCCGCCGCCCTTGGTGAAGAGGATCACCGGCACGCGGCGACCTTCGTGCTCGCGAATCAGGCCGTCGACGATCTTCTGCATGTAGGCCAGGGAGAACTCCTGGTAGGCCGCCGCCGACAGCGCACCGCCCCAGGAATCGAAGATCTGCACCGCCTGCGCGCCGGCGAGGATCTGGCCATTGAGGTAGCTGGTGACCGACTGCGCCAGCTTGTCCAGCAGAGCGTGCAGAGCCTGCGGATTGTCGTAGAGCATCGCCTTGGTCTTGCGGAAGTCACGGCTGGATCCGCCTTCGACCATGTAGGTGGCCAGGGTCCAGGGGCTGCCGGAGAAGCCGATCAGCGGCACGCGGCCGTTCAGCTCGCGGCGGATGGTGCGCACGGCGTCCATCACGTAGCCCAGGTCTTTCTCCGGATCGGGGACCGGCAGGGCGTCGATATCGGCCTGGGTGCTCACGACCTTCTTGAAACGCGGGCCTTCGCCGGTCTCGAAGTACAGGCCCTGCCCCATGGCATCGGGGATGGTGAGGATGTCGGAGAAGAGGATCGCCGCGTCCAGCTGCGGGTAACGGTCCAGCGGCTGCAGGGTCACTTCGCAGGCCATCTGCGGGTTCATGCACAGGCTCATGAAGTCACCGGCCTTGGCGCGGGTGGCGCGGTACTCCGGCAGGTAGCGGCCAGCCTGGCGCATCATCCAGACGGGGGTGACATCGACGGGCTGCTTGAGCAGGGCGCGGAGGAAGCGATCGTTCTTCAAGGCAGTCATAACGGCATCCGGCAAAAAAGTGCGGGTATTTTCGCAAAGCCCAAAAGAAAAGGCACGGCGGGTGCCGTGCCTTTTGTCCATCGCGACAGTTTGTCGCTGCGTCAGCCTGGTAGGGCGCATAACGCCAGAGGCGTTATCCGCCGCGGCGGATAAGGCGTTCCGCCTTATTCGCCCTACCGGGGCACGATCAGACGCCGAGGTAGTCGAGGATACCTTCGGCAGCCGTGCGGCCTTCGAAGATCGCCGTCACCACCAGGTCGGAACCGCGGACCATGTCGCCGCCGGCGAAGATCTTCGGGTTGCTGGTCTGGTGCTTGAACTGCGAAGCAGCCGGAGCGATGACGCGGCCCTGGCTGTCGATTTCCACCTGGTGCTGGTCGAACCACGACGCCGGGCTCGGGCGGAAGCCGAAGGCGATCAGCACGGCTTCGGCCGGGATGATTTCCTCGGAACCCGGGATCGGCTCGGGGCTGCGACGGCCACGGGCGTCCGGCTCGCCAAGACGGGTCTCGACCACCTTCACGCCTTCCACCTTGTCCTCGCCGACGATGGCGATGGGCTGGCGGTTGAAGAGGAACTTCACGCCTTCTTCCTTGGCGTTCTTCACCTCTTTGCGCGAGCCGGGCATGTTCTCTTCGTCACGGCGGTACGCGCAGGTCACGCTCTTGGCGCCCTGGCGGATCGAGGTGCGGTTGCAGTCCATTGCGGTGTCGCCACCGCCCAGTACCACGACGCGCTTGCCCTTCATGTCGACGAAGTCTTCCGGCGACTTCTCGAAGCCCAGGTTGCGGTTCACGTTGGCGATCAGGAAGTCCAGCGCGTCGTGCACGCCGGGCAGGTCCTCGCCGGGGAAGCCGCCTTTCATGTAGGTGTAGGTGCCCATGCCCATGAACACAGCATCGTACTCATCGAGCAGTTGCTCCATGGTCACGTCCTTGCCGATCTCGGTGTTCAGGCGGAACTCGATGCCCATGCCGGTGAAGACTTCGCGGCGGCGCGACAGCACCTGCTTCTCCAGCTTGAACTCGGGGATGCCGAAGGTCAGCAGGCCGCCAATTTCCGGGTTCTTGTCGAACACCACCGGGGTCACGCCATTACGCACCAGGACGTCGGCACAGCCCAGGCCGGCCGGGCCCGCGCCGATCACGGCGACGCGCTTGCCGGTGGGCTTGACCTTGGACATGTCCGGGCGCCAGCCCATGGCGAACGCGGTGTCGGTGATGTACTTCTCCACCGAGCCGATGGTGACCGCGCCGAAGCCGTCGTTCAGGGTGCAGGCGCCTTCGCACAGGCGATCCTGCGGGCACACCCGGCCGCAGACTTCCGGCAGGGTGTTGGTCTGGTGGGACAGCTCGGCGGCGGCAAGGATGTTGCCTTCGGAGACCAGCTTCAACCAGTTGGGGATGAAGTTGTGGACCGGGCACTTCCACTCGCAGTACGGGTTGCCGCAGCCCAGGCAACGGTGGGCCTGGTCAGCCGCCTGCTGCGG
Source organism: Pseudomonas sp. PDNC002 (assembly GCF_016919445.1). Lineage (NCBI taxonomy): Bacteria > Pseudomonadati > Pseudomonadota > Gammaproteobacteria > Pseudomonadales > Pseudomonadaceae > Pseudomonas > Pseudomonas sp. PDNC002. The sequence continues at coordinate 522,945 of NZ_CP070356.1, forward strand.
CTTGAACAGGTCGTAGATTTCCACGAACTCGCGCTTGCGCTGGCGAAGAAGCTTCTTCTTCGGATCCTTGCGCCCGACTTCGATGAACTGGAAGTCATTGTTAAGACGTTCAGACATTTTCAGACCTCATCAAACTTCAGGCGCTTATTGCGGGTTGGCACGAGTGCTGGTCAGCAGGGAACCGAGGCTGGCGGCCTTCGGTTTCACCAGCCAGAACCGACGCAGGTAGTCGTCGAGGTTCTCCAGCAGATGTGCGCCCCACTCGCTCGCGGTTTCCGCCACGTACTCGACCAGCACTTTGCGCAGGTGACTGCGCTGGGCTTCCATCGCTTCGCCGCTGATCCGCTGGATTTCCACCAGCTCATGGTTCACGCGGTCGACGAAGGTGTTGTCCAGGTCGAGGACATAAGCAAAGCCACCGGTCATGCCGGAGCCGAAGTTGTAGCCGGTCTTGCCCAGAACGCAGATGAAACCGCCGGTCATGTACTCGCAGCAGTGGTCACCAGTGCCTTCAACCACGGCATGAGCGCCGGAGTTGCGCACGCCGAAACGCTCGCCCGCGGTACCGGCGGCGAACAGTTTGCCGCCAGTGGCGCCGTACAGGCAGGTGTTGCCGACGATGGCCGACTCCTGCGACTTGAACGGGCTGCCCTTGGGCGGGGTGACGACCAGCTTGCCGCCGGTCATGCCCTTGCCCACGTAGTCGTTGGCGTCGCCTTCCAGGTACAGGTGCAGGCCGCCGGCGTTCCACACGCCGAAGCTCTGACCCGCAGTGCCCTTGAAGCGGAAGGTGATCGGCGCCTTGGCCATGCCCTGGTTGCCGTGAACCTTGGCGATCTCGCCGGAAATCCGCGCGCCGATGGAGCGGTCGCAGTTGCAGATATCCAGTTCGTACTCGCCGCCCTTGGCGCCTTCGATGGCGCCACGGGCCAGCTCGACCATCTTCTCGGCCAGCAGGCCCTGGTCGAACGGCGGGTTCTTCTCGACTTCGCAGAACTGCGGCTTCTCGGCCGGGATCAGGTCGCTGCCCAGCAGCGGCGTGAGGTCGAGGTTGCCCTGCTTGGGCGTCTCGCCCGGCAGGATTTCCAGCAGGTCGGTGCGGCCGATCAGCTCTTCCAGGCTGCGCACGCCGAGCTTGGCCAGCCATTCACGGGTTTCGCTGGCGATGAAGGTGAAGAAGTTCACCACCATGTCCACAGTACCGATGAAGTGGTCCTTGCGCAGCTTGTCGTTCTGGGTGGCGACGCCGGTGGCGCAGTTGTTCAGGTGGCAGATGCGCAGGTACTTGCAGCCCAGGGCGATCATCGGCGCGGTGCCGAAGCCGAAGCTCTCGGCGCCGAGGATGGCCGCCTTGATGACGTCCAGGCCGGTCTTCAGGCCGCCGTCGGTCTGCACGCGGACCTTGCCGCGCAGGTCGTTGCCGCGCAGGGTCTGGTGCGCCTCGGCGAGGCCCAGCTCCCACGGGCTACCGGCGTACTTGATGGAGGTGATCGGCGACGCGCCGGTACCACCGTCGTAGCCGGAGATGGTGATCAGGTCGGCGTAGGCCTTGGCCACGCCGGCGGCGATGGTGCCCACGCCCGGTTCGGACACCAGCTTCACCGAGACCAGCGCCTGCGGGTTGACCTGCTTGAGGTCGAAGATCAGCTGGGCGAGGTCTTCGATGGAGTAGATGTCGTGGTGCGGCGGCGGCGAAATCAGGGTCACGCCGGGGACTGCGTAGCGCAGGCGGGCGATCAGGCCGTTGACCTTGCCGCCGGGCAGTTGGCCGCCCTCGCCGGGCTTGGCGCCCTGGGCCACCTTGATCTGCAGGACTTCGGCGTTGACCAGGTATTCCGGGGTCACGCCAAAGCGGCCGGTGGCCACCTGCTTGATCTTCGAGCTTTTCAGCGTGCCGTAACGCGCCGGGTCTTCGCCGCCTTCACCGGAGTTGGAGCGGCCGCCCAGGCGGTTCATCGCCTCGGCCAGCGCTTCGTGGGCCTCCGGCGACAGCGCGCCGAGGGAGATACCGGCTGCGTCGAAGCGCTTGAAGATGGACTCCAGCGGTTCGATCTCATCCAGGCTCAGCGGCTGGTCGACGGTCTTCACCTTGAGCAAGTCGCGCAGCATGGAGACCGGACGGCTATCCACCAGCCCGGTGTACTCCTTGAACTTGGCGTAGTCGCCCTGCTGCACGGCGGCCTGCAGAGTGTTCACCACGTCCGGGTTGTACGCGTGGTATTCGCCGCCATAGACAAACTTCAGCAGGCCACCCTGCTGGATCGCCTTGCGGCTGTTCCAGGCTTCGCCGGCCAGCAGCTTCTGCTCGTTCTCGATGTCGAGGAAGCGCGCGCCCTGGATGCGGCTCGGGGTACCCGGGAAGCACAGGCCGGTGACCTCGTCGGCCAGGCCGATGGCTTCGAACAGCTGGGCGCCACGGTAGGAGGCGATGGTGGAGATGCCCATCTTCGACAGGATCTTCAGCATCCCCTTGGAGATGCCCTTGCGGTAGTACTTGAAGACCTCGTAGAGGTCGCCCAGCACTTCGCCGGTGCGGATCAGGTCGGCCAGCACCTCATAGGCGAGGAACGGGTAGACCGCGGACGCACCGAAGCCCACCAGCACCGCGAAGTGGTGCGGGTCACGGGCAGTGGCGGTTTCCACCAGGATGTTGGAGTCGCAGCGCAAGCCGGTCTGCACCAGGCGGTGGTGTACGGCGCCAACGGCCAGGGCCGCGTGCACCGGCAGCTTGCCGGGAGCGATGTGACGGTCGGACAGCACCAGCAGCACCTTGCCGGCGCGCACGGCTTCCTCGGCCTGGTCGGCGATGTTGCGCACGGCCGCTTCGAGGCCGACGGACTCGTCGTAGTTCAGGTCGATGTGGTGCAGGTCGAAGCCCGGGCGTTCCAGGTTCATCAGGGTCCGCCACTTCGCCGGGGAGATCACCGGGCTGGTGAGGATCGCCTGGTTGGCGTGGTGCGGGGACTCTTCGAAGATGTTCTGCTCGATGCCCAGGCAAGTTTCCAGGGACATCACGATCGCTTCGCGCAGCGGGTCGATCGGCGGGTTGGTGACCTGCGCGAAGACCTGGCGGAAGTAGTCGTAGGGCGAGCGGATACGCTTGGACAGCACCGCCATCGGGGTGTCGTCGCCCATCGAGCCGACCGCTTCCTGGCCTTGCTCGGCGAGCGGGCGCAGCACCTGGTCACGCTCCTCGAAGGTGACCTGGAACATCTTCATGTATTGCTTGAGCTGGTCGCCGTCGTAGCTGGCCACGCCCTGGTCATCGTCCAGGGTAGCCTGGATGCGCAGCGCGCTCTGGCGCAGCCACTGCTTGTACGGGTGGCGCGACTTCAGACGGTTGTCGATGTCGTCGGTCTGCAGCAGCTGGCCGGTCTCGGTGTCCACCGCGAGGATCTGGCCCGGACCGACGCGGCCCTTGGCGATGACGTCCTCGGGCTTGTAGTCCCACACGCCGATTTCCGAGGCGAGGGTGATGTAGCCGTTCTTGGTGGTAACCCAGCGCGACGGGCGCAGACCGTTACGGTCGAGCAGGCAGACGGCGTAGCGGCCGTCGGTCAGCACGACGCCGGCGGGACCGTCCCACGGCTCCATGTGCAGCGAGTTGAATTCGTAGAACGCGCGCAGGTCGGCGTCCATGGTCTCGACGTTCTGCCAGGCCGGCGGAATGATCATGCGCAGGCCACGGAACATGTCCATGCCGCCGGTGACCATCAGCTCCAGCATGTTGTCCATGCTGGAGGAGTCTGAACCCACGCGGTTGACCAGCGGGCCGAGCTCGTCGAGATCGGGCATCCACTCGTTGGCGAACTTGCTGCGACGGGCCTGGGCCCAGTTGCGGTTGCCGGTGATGGTGTTGATCTCGCCGTTGTGCGCCAGCAGGCGGAACGGCTGGGCCAGCGGCCACTTCGGCAGGGTGTTGGTCGAGAAGCGCTGGTGGAAGACGCAGATGGCGGTCTTCAGGCGCTCGTCGGAAAGGTCCGGATAGAAGGCGGCGAGGTCCGCCGGCATCATCAGGCCCTTATAGATGATGGTCTTGTGCGAGAAGCTGCAGACGTAGTGATCGGCGTCCTCGGCGTTGGCCACGGAGGAGCGGCGACGGGAGCTGAACAGCTTGACCGCAAAGTCCTGGTCGGACAGGCCTTCACCGCCGATGAACACCTGCTCGATCTGCGGCAGGCGCTCCAGCGCCAGGCGACCCAGGACGCTGGTGTCGATCGGCACCTTGCGCCAGCCGACCAGCTTCAGGCCGGCGCGCTCGATCTCGCGATTCATGTTCGCGCGGGCGGCTTCGGCTTTCACCGGGTCCTGGTTGAAGAAGACCATGCCCACGGCGTATTGGCCGGGCAGTTCGGTCGCGAAGGATTCCTTGGCCACGGCGCGCAGGAACTGGTCGGGCTTCTGGATCAGCAGCCCACAGCCGTCCCCGGTTTTCCCGTCCGCGTTGATCCCACCTCGGTGGGTCATGCAGGTCAGTGCTTCGATGGCGGTTTGCAGAAGTTCGTGGCTTGCCTCGCCCGTCATATGGGCGATCAGACCGAATCCGCAGTTATCCTTGAACGTCTCAGGATGGTACAGACCTGCTTTCATAGGGAACTCTCACCGGCAAAACTTTTATAAATTCCAGGGTCTGCTGACGTTTCGCCATCGCCCTGTTTCGCCGTGCAGGCTCGTTTCCCGCGCACCCTAAAGGCTCGGGCCGCATCTATCGTGCAGCGCCGCTTACGCCCCTGGTTCACCTGGAATGACCGTTCCGCGCGAGTTGCCACGTCTTACCCAACGTAGCGGCGGTTCCGGCCCTGGCCATGACGAAACGTCAGCAGACCCTCTTCAAGCACTTCGCCTGTCTACCCGCTCAAGCGGCGAGTTTCCGATAGGCAAAGGGAGGTCATTGTACACACGGGGAAAGCGACGTCACTGAATTTTTTTGACGCACTGCTGACACCCTATGTCGCATTTTTATAAGAATGCGACAAAAGAAACAAGCCAATAAAAAAGCCGAGCCCCAGGGTATGGGGCTCGGCTTTTTCAGTATTGCGACAGTGCGACCTTTCAGCGCGCTCCGGCGATGTCCTGCTGGATGCTGGAGAAGGGACGCGCCCAGGGCTTGGAGGCCTGGATCTTCGCCGGCAATTTCTTGATCGCGGCCTGGGCGGCATTGCGGTCAGCGAAGTTGCCATAGGTCACGACGTAGAACGGCTTGCCTTGCAGGTTCTTGCGGAAGTAACGGTAGTCACCGCCGCCCTGCTGGCTGATGAAGGCCTTGGCGCTGGCTTCCGAACCGGTGCCCAGCACCTGCACGGAGTAACGCGAACCAGCCTGGGACTGGTACCAGCTGCTTCCGCCAGCGCTGCCACCGGTTGCCGCTGCGGGCTTGCTGGCGGGCTTGGCGCTGGCAACGGTAGTGGCAGGCTTGCTGGCCACCGGTTTGGCGGCCTGAACCGGCTTGGCCGGCGCAGTGGCGGCAGGCTTGACCGGCTCGGGACGCGGCGTGGCGGCCTGGGTCGGTGCAGGCTTGGTTGCCGGCTGCGCAACAGGTTGGGACTGGCTCGGCGCCGGCGGCACCGGATTCAGCGGTTTCGGGCCGTTGTTGGCCAGCGGCGTTACCGGCGGCGCAGTGGTGGTCACCGTCGGCGGGATGGCAGCAGACGGCATGCCGCCTTCGTCGGCATCTTCCTGTCCGCCGGCCTGGGCCAGCGGCTCACGAATCACCGGTTGGCTTTCGCCCACCAACGGCAGCGGCAGCGGCTGGTTGGAACCGGCGAACTCGACCGACGGACCGTTGCCCTGGGCATCCGGCTGTGGCGTCGCGCTTGGCTGCGCGGCCGTGCCATCACCCAGCGGCAGCTGAGACGAAGATTGCGCGGCAGTACCGGTCGCAGTTTCCGGCTTGCTGGTTTTGCCCTGCATGAACCAGGCGGCGATGACGCCAATGGCAACCACGCCGAGGATCGCCAGGTGTTTCTTCGGCAATTTGAAGCTCGGACCGGCAGCTTTGCGGGCACCGCCACGGTCAGCCAGCATTGCCTCGATCATTGCGTCGCGGGCGGTCTGGTTGATCGCACCCGGCCAACCACCGGACTGCTCGTGGATGTCAGCGAGCAGGTCGGCAGAGATCAGCTCGATGCCCTGCCCTGCTCCCTCCAGGCGCTGCGCCAGGTATTCGCGCGTCTCGTCCTCGCTGTAGGGCTGCAACTCGATGGCGTGGTAGCGCTCCTCGCCTTCGGACAGCACCTCCAGGCGCTGCAGCACTTCCGGCTCGCCGAACAGGAAGACATGCAGACGCGCCTCGCTGTTGCCCGCGGCCAGCAGCAGGAGGACTTCCAGAGCGTCGTCTCGCAGTTGCTCGGCATCGTCCACCAGCAGGTAGACGTCCTGGCCGGTGATCGCCAGTTGCGCGACCTTGGCCAGAATCGCCTCGATGCTGGTCTGGGTGATCCCCAGGCCCTGCGCCAGTTGGCGCAGCAAGGTGGATTCATCGGTGACCGAGCGGCCCGAAATGACCACGCTGGAAACCGCATCCTTGTTGGTGCTGGCCACCAGCGCCTGGCGCAGCAGCGTCTTGCCGCTGCCCAGCGGGCCGGTTACCGCCAGCAGCAGGTGGCTATAGCGAGCCAGGTGGTGCAGTTGGCCCAGCACCGGCTTGCGCTGGGCGGGGAAGAACTTGAAGCCGGGAACCCGCGGTGCGAACGGGTCATGACTGAACTGGTAGTGGGCCAGAAAGGCCTCGTCGGCATGCAAACTGGACATGGGACCTCAGTGTTCTCCTGCCTGACCGACCAGTGCCTGGTAGTCAGCGCGCAGTGTTTCTTCCAGAATCTCACGGGGGAATTCGGCGGTCACGACCGCGGCCCCCAGCCCTTGGAGCAAGACCAGACGCAAACGGCCATCGAGCACTTTCTTGTCGACGGCCATGTGTTCGAGAAAATGCTCGGCATTCATTTCCTGCGGCGGGACGACCGGCAGCTTTGCCGCAGCGAGCAGGCGGATGCCACGATCACGCTCGCCCCGCGTCAACCATCCCAGCCGATGCGACATCTCAAGTGCCATCACGGTTCCCGCACCCACGGCTTCGCCGTGCAGCCAGACGCCGTACCCCATGTGGGTCTCGATGGCGTGGCCGAAAGTGTGGCCCAGGTTCAGCGTGGCGCGGACACCGGTTTCCTTCTCGTCGGCGCCGACTACGCGTGCCTTGGCCGCGCAGGAGCGCTCGATGGCTTCGGTCAGCGCGGTGGACTCCAGCGCCAGCAGGTCGCCCATGCGCGCTTCCAGCCAGGTGAGGAAGGGCTCGTCGCAGATGAATCCGTACTTGATGACTTCCGCCAGGCCTGCGGACAACTCGCGGGGCGGCAGGGTAAGCAGGGTGGCGGTGTCGATGACCACGGCCTGGGGCTGGTAGAACGCCCCGACCATGTTCTTGCCCAGCGGGTGGTTGATGCCGGTCTTGCCACCGACAGAGGAATCCACCTGGGACAACAGGGTAGTCGGCACCTGGATGAAATCGACGCCGCGCTGGTAACAGGCTGCGGCGAAACCGGTCATGTCGCCGATGACACCGCCGCCAAGGGCGATCAGCGTGGTCTTGCGGTCATGACGCGCCTTGAGCAGCTCGTCGAAGATCAGTTGCAAGGTTTCCCACTGCTTGTAGGCCTCGCCGTCGGGCAGCACGACCGAAGTGACTTTGTAGCCGGAGAGGGTCTTCTGCAGTCGATCCAGGTACAACGGCGCGATGGTTTCGTTGGTGACGATGGCTACCTGGCGGCCGCGGATGTGCGGCTCGAAGTAGCGCGGATCGTCCAGCAGCCCTTCACCGATATAGATCGGGTAGCTGCGATCGGCCAGATCGACGTTGAGTGTGCGCATGAAACCCCCAGGCAAGAAAGGGGACTAGGATACCGCAGATTGCAGCGCCGTTAATGGCGCTCCAACTCACGCAAGCGCTCAAGGATCTCCAGAACGACCAGGCGCGGCGGCCGCTCGTCGGTTTCGATGATCACATCGGCAATTTCGCGATAAAGCGGATCGCGCATCTGCATCAGATCGCGAAGGATCTGATCCGGATTGGGCTTCTGCAGGAGCGGGCGATTCTTGTCGCGCGCCGTGCGGGAAATCTGCTGCTCCACCGAGGCGTGCAGATAGATCACCTTGCCGCCGTCCTTGAGGATCAGGCGATTGGCGTCACGCATCACCGCGCCGCCGCCGGTGGCGATGACCATGCCACCTTCGGCGCAGAGCTCGGCGAGCATCGATTGTTCACGCTCGCGGAAGCCCGCCTCGCCCTCGACATCGAAAATCCAGGGGATGTTGGCTCCGCAGCGCTGCTCGATCTCTTTATCCGAATCCTTGAAAACGAGGTGAAGCTCTTTGGCGAGAAGACGCCCGATGGTGCTCTTTCCAGCCCCCATCGGGCCTACCAGAATCAAATTGGACACGACATTGATCAACGGCCGACTGCAATGGCCTGATTATTCATGATCCGCGGGGTAAGGAAAACCAGCAGCTCGTTCTTGCTGTCGGTTACCGAATCACGACGGAACAGTCGGCCCAGCACCGGAACGTCTCCCAGGAACGGAACCTTGTCGGTCGCCTTGGTCTGGGTGTTGGAGAACACGCCACCAATCACGATGGTTTCGCCATCGTTGACCAGCACCTTGGCGTTCACCTCGTTCTTCTTGATCGGCGGCACGCCGTTCAGGGCGTTGGCGTAGTCCGGCTCATCCTTGTTGACCTTCACTTCCATGATGATGCGGTTGTCCGGAGTGATCTGCGGGGTCACTTCCAGGGACAGCGCAGCTTCCTTGAAGGATACCGAGGTCGCGCCGCTGGAGCTGGCTTCCTGGTAGGGAATTTCCGAACCCTTCAGGATCTTCGCGGTTTCCTTGTCGGAGGTGACGACCTTCGGCTGGGAGACCACTTCGCCGTTGCCGCCTTTCTCCATCGCAGAGAGCTGCAGGTCGAGGATCGCGTTGTTGGACACGAAGCCGATGCCGATGCCGGAAGTGGCGTTGGTAGCACCCAGGTCAACCGACGGGGTCGGGGAGTTGCTGGTCGTCGGTAGCGTACATCCGCCACCGCCGAACGGGCCGCAACTGGTACCGTTGGAGCCGCCAGTGCCGATGTTGCCGTCTTTACCCCAAGCGGCCCAGTTACCGAAGGTGAAGGCACCGCCCCAACGAACGCCCAGGCTCTTGCTGTAGTCGACGGAGGCTTCGACGATACGTGCCTCGATCATTACCTGGCGAACCGGGATATCCAGCTGAGAAACGATACGACGCAGCTCGTCCAGGCGATCCTGAGTCTGGTAGGCGATGATGCTGTTAGTCCGATCATCCACGGTAATCGAGCCGCGGACATCGCCCTGACCGCCCGTCGGAGCACCCGGAGCGCCGCCAGTGACAGACTGGAACAGCTTGGCGATATCGGAGGCCTTGGCGTAGTTCACCTGGATCAGCTCGCGACGCAGCGGTGCCAGTTCGGAAATCTGCTTCTGCGCCTCCAGCTCCTGGCGCTCACGCGCCGCGATCTCGTCAGCCGGAGCAACCAGCAGGACGTTGCCCACCTTGCGCTTGTCCAGACCCTTGGTCTTGAGCACCAGGTCCAGCGCCTGGTCCCACGGCACATTCTGCAGACGAAGCGTGATGTTGCCCTGAACGGTGTCGGAAGCCACCAGGTTCAGGTCGGTGAAGTCTGCAATCAACTGCAGTACCGAGCGCACGTCGATGTCCTGGAAGTTCAGCGACAGCTTCTCGCCGGTGTAGGCGAAGTTATCCTTCTTGCGCTTCTCGGCATCGTCCTGGGTCAGCGGCTTGATGCTGACAGTCATGCGATTATCGGTCTGATAGACCAGGTAATCGTACAGACCGGTAGGTTCGATGGTGATGCTGGCCTTGTCGCCCGCCGCCGAAGCGTTGACGAACTGCACCGGCGTCGCGAAATCCTTCACGTCCAGGCGGACACGGAGATTGTCAGGCAGCTGGGTCCGCGGGAAGTCGAGACGGATCTTGCCGCCCTGCTCCTGGATGTCGGGGCTGACGGTCGGATCGGAAAGATCGATCACGACATTGCCTTCACCCTGCTCGCCACGCTGGAAATCAACATTGCGGATGGCCTTGCCGGCCGGAATGTAAGGCTTGGGCGCAGCCGGCCTGGCGACCGATGCGGAGGAGGTCGGCGCCGCCGACGCGTTGGCGGAGGCAGCGGAGCCCGCCCCACCGACCACGATATAAAGGTTCGAACCGTCCGAACGGGTGCTGTACGGAACCAGAGTGGTCAGGTTCACGATCAGGCGCGTACGGTCCTTGGCCTCGACCACCGTGAGGCTGCGGGCATTGCCCACACCCAGTTCACGATTCTTGCTGCCCAGCTTGTTCTGTACGCCCGGCAGGTCCAGCGCGATTCGCGCCGGTTGCTCGATCGTGTAGCCGCGCGGCGCGGCGATGGGCTCATCGAAGCCCAGTTTCAATTCGACGCGATCGCCCGGAAGCGCCGCCACATCGACACTCTGAAGATTGGCCGCCAACAGGGCCGGCGCGAAGACTGCCGCGAGCAGGGAAATGCTCAGGCGAGAAAGTACTCTGTTCATCGTCTGATTCCGTCGTGCAGACTGCTGTTTGTTATGCATGTTCATCCCCGCCCTTAGGAGCGTTCCTTGAGAGTCAGGCTGCGCGGACGCTCAAGCCAGCCACCCTCACCGTCAGGAACGATTTCGACCACGTCGATCTTGCCTTCGCTGATCGCAACGATCTTGCCGTCGTTGCGCCCCAGATAGTCGCCGACTCGCACGCGATGCACCCCTCCTGCACCGCGCACCAGCGCGAACGTACCCTGCTCGTTGGCCAAGGTACCGACCATTTCGAAGGTTTCGATGTTGAAGCCCTCGAGGAACTGCTTGACCCGCGTTTCATCGGGTTTGACGACCCGGTTCCCCTTCTGCTTGACCGCCAGGTCGATCTTCACGGGCGGCTGGAACGGGCTACGCAGGGCCGCTGCACTGTAGGTGAAGGCTTCATAAGGCTGGAACTTCGGCAGCGGCTCGATAGCCCCTTTCGGGCGAGCGCGCACTTCATCCATGTAGGCCTGCAGATCGCCGAAATCACTACCCGATCCGCATCCGTTCAGGCTCAGCAGCAGAAGACTGCAAATGATCAGCCGAGCCCTCATTTGGCAGCTCCCGGCGCATTCACTTTCACGCCCTTGTCGTTATAGCGGTAGGTCTTCGCCAGGATACTCATGCGCAGCTTGGAGGTGCTGTCGGGGCTCACGGGCTTGATGTCGAAATCATGCAGGGTGACGATCCGCGGCAGGCTGGACACGCCACTCACGAAGGTCGCCAGGTCGTGATAGCCGCCGACCACGCTGATCTGGATCGGCAGCTCGATGTAGAACTGCTGCGCCGATTCCGGCAGCAGCTTGATCTCTTCGAACTCCAGACCACTGCCCAGACCGGTGCGGGTGATGTCCTCCAGCAGGCCAGGAACCTCGGTATCGCTCGGCAGCTGCCGCAGCAACGCACCGAACGACTCCTCCATCTCCTTCATCTGCGCCTTGTAGGCATCCAGGTTCGCCGCCTGGAAGGCTTTGGCCGAGAACTGCTCCTTGAGCGTCACTTCCTCCTGGCGCTGCTGATCAAGCTGCGCCTCGAGGTCCTTGAGGTGGAAGTTGTAACCAAGCGCCAACATGAGGATCAGCAACAGTACGCAGGCGATGACCTTGACCGCCGCCGGCCAGGAGCCGATGTTGTTCAGATCAAGATCGTTGATGTCGATCTTGCGCAAGCTTTCCAGCGAACTGGCCAGACTCATTTCTTGGCTCCTTGCGCTGCGTTCTTCTTGTCGTCCTGCTTGTCCTCATCCGGCTGCGTCTGCCTGACGGTCAGCTGGAAGACGTTGGCCTGGTCCAGGGCTCCCTGGGTAACCGCCTTCACTTCGGTCAGGTTCGGCGAAGCCAGCCATTCCGAGGCATCGAGGTTACGCATGAGGTTGGATACGCGGTTGTTCGACTCCGCGGCCCCCGAGATGGAGATGGCGTTGCCGTTCATCTTCAGCTCGGTGAAATAGACGCCATCGGGCAAGGTGCGAACCAACTGGTCGAACACGCGACCGATGATGGGCCGGTTACCCTGCAGGTCCTGGATGATCTTCATCCTTTCGAGCAACTGCTGACGACGGGTCTTCAGCTCGCTGATTTCCTTGATGCGCGCGTCCAGCACGGCGATTTCCTTGCGCAGGAAATCATTGCGCGCGTTCTGGTTCTCGATGGCCGAATTGAAGTACTGGTCACCCAGGAACACCAGCGCACCAGAGGCCAGAAAAACCGCACCCAGAGTCACCAGGAAGCGCTGCTTGCGCTCCTCCCGCAGCTGTTCCCGCCACGGTAATAGGTTGATGCGTGCCATCAGTCGAAACTCCTCATCGCCAGACCGCAGGCAATCATCAGCGCGGGCGCGTCACTTGCCAGCGCGCCGGCATTGACCTTCCCACTCAGCACCATATCGGCGAAGGGGTTCGCGACCAGCGTCGGAGTACCGATCTTCTGCTGGATCAGGCGATCGAGGTCAGGAATCGACGCGGTGCCGCCCGCCAGCAGGATGTAGTCCACATCGTTGAACTGACCGGCTGCGAAGAAGAACTGGAGGGAGCGCGACACTTGCTGGACTACGGCGTCCTTGAACGGCTGCAGCACCTCGCTGTCGTAGTCGTCCGGCAGCCCGCCCTGCTTCTTGGCGAGTCCGGCTTCCTCGACCGACAGGCCGTAGCGACGCTGGATTTCCTCGGTGAGTTGGCGGCCGCCGAACAACTGCTCACGGGTGTAGATGGTGCGACCGTGGTGCAGGACGCTCAGCGTCGTCATCGTGGCGCCGATGTCGACTACTGCAACTGTGAGCTCGTCGGCATTGCCACCCAACTGCTGTCCGAGCAGACTAAACGCTCTTTCCAGCGCGTAGGCCTCAACGTCGACGACCTTCGCCGTAAGCCCCGCAAGCGCCAGTGCCGCCTCGCGAACCTCGACGTTCTCCTTCCGACAAGCAGCAAGGAGTACGTCAACGCGGTCTGCGTTGCGAGCAGAAGTACCCTGGACTTCGAAGTCGATCGCGACTTCTTCCAGCGGATAGGGGATGTACTGGTCGGCTTCGATCTTGAGCTGATTTTCCAGCTCGTCGTCCGAGAGGCCGCCGTCCATCTCGATGGTTTTGGTGATGACCGCCGAGCCGGCAACTGCGACCGCAGCCGTTTTCACGGGGGTCCGCGCCTTGGCGACCACGCGTGACAACGCCTGGCCGACACCCTCCAGCTCAGCGATGTTCTTTTCTACCACTGCATTGGGCGGGAGCGGCTCGACAGCGTAGGCCTCTACCTTGTAGCGGCCTCCAGAGCGGCTCAATTCGAGAAGTTTGACCGAAGTCGAACTGATGTCTATCCCCAGCAGCGTGTTCGCTTTCTTATTGAAGAGCCCTAGCACGACTGATTTCCTATCAGCATCCGAGACTTACGGACGATTTATGTTTTTCCACATTAGATACCAGACTTGACAGCTTCGCAAATGGCTCGCCAGCAAAAAAACTGCTTATAATGTGATCAGCTTTTCCCTTTTTACCGCGCCATCCGCTTAACTCTTTCTTTTCTCTGGAAATCCAAGACCTTCCGATGCGCCTGCTGAAGTTTTTGTGGTGGACCTGCGTCACCATTATTTGTGGATTGCTGCTCAGTTTCAGCGGCGCCTATCTGTACCTCAGCCCGAACCTCCCGTCCGTGGAGGCCTTGCGCAATGTGCGGCTGCAGATGCCGTTGCGCGTGTACAGCAGTGATAACAAATTGATAGCAGAGTTTGGCGAGATGCGCCGAACGCCGATTCGATTTGCTGAAATCCCCCCGGATTTCACTCACGCACTGTTATCGGCTGAAGATGACAATTTCGCCAACCATTATGGCGTCGACGTTAAGAGCCTGATGCGTGCTGCCGCGCAATTATTGAAGACAGGCCACATCCAAACCGGTGGCAGCACCATCACCATGCAGGTGGCGAAGAACTACTTCCTCACCAACGAGCGTAGTTTCTCCCGCAAGATCAATGAGATATTGCTCGCCCTGCAGATCGAGCGCTCGCTCACCAAGGACGAGATCCTCGAGCTCTACGTCAACAAGATCTACCTGGGCAACCGCGCCTATGGCGTGGAAGCCGCCGCTCAAGTCTATTACGGCAAATCCATCAAGGACTTGAGCCTGGCCCAGATGGCGATGATCGCCGGCCTGCCCAAGGCGCCCTCGCGCTACAACCCGCTGGCCAACGCAGCACGCAGCCTGGAGCGCCGTAACTGGATCCTCGAGCGCATGCTCAAGCTTGGATTCATCGATCAGCCGCGCTACGAGGCAGCGATCAAGGAGCCCGTAGGCGCGTCCTACCACGTCCAGACACCGGAACTGGCCGCCCCCTACATTGCCGAGATGGCCCGCGCCGAGCTGGTCGGACGCTTCGGCGGGGACGCCTACACCGAGGGTTATCGCGTCTACACCACCGTGCGCAGTGATCTGCAGGAAGACGCGAACACCGCCCTGCGCGAAGGTCTGCAGGACTATGATCAGCGCCACGGTTATCGGGGCCCCGAAACCCGACTGCCGGGCAAAACTCGCGACGCATGGCGCCAGGCCATTGCCCAGCAACGTCCGCTGGGCGGCCTCGAACCGGCCATCGTCACCCAGGTCGAGAAGAGCGGCGCCATGGTGATGACCCGCGACGGCAAGGAAGAAGCGCTGAGCTGGGACGGCATGAAGTGGGCCCGCCCCTATCTGAGCAACAACAGCATGGGCCGCATGCCGAGCCAGCCCAGCGATGTGGTGCAGGCCGGTGATGTGATCCGTGTGCAGCGCCGCGACGATGGGTCGCTGCGCTTGACCCAGGTGCCGGCGGCTCAAAGCGCGCTGGTCTCGCTCAATCCGCAGGACGGCGCGATCATGGCGCTGGTCGGCGGTTTCTCCTTCGAGCAGAGCAACTACAACCGCGCGACCCAGGCCCGTCGTCAGCCCGGCTCCAGCTTCAAGCCGTTCATCTACAGCTGCGCACTGGACAACGGCTTCACCGCCGCCTCGCTGATCAACGACGCCCCGGTGGTGTTCTACGACGAATACCTCGACAAGGTATGGCGGCCGAAGAACGACACCAACACCTTCCTCGGCCCGATCCCCATGCGCGAGGCGCTGTACAAGTCGCGCAACATGGTGTCGATCCGCATCCTGCAGGCGCTGGGCGTCGATCGCGCGCGCAATTGCATCAGCAAGTTCGGCCTGAACAAGGATGACCTGCCGCCGAACCTGTCCATGGCCCTGGGCACCGCGACCCTGACTCCGATGGAGATCGCCAGCGCCTGGACCGTCTTCGCCAATGGCGGGTTCAAGGTCTCGCCCTATGTCGTCGAGCGCATCGAAAGCCGCGACGGCCAGGTGCTCTACCAGGCCAACCCGCCGCGCGTGCCCAACGATGACGAGCAACTGGACCCGGCCGCCCAGGCACAAGCCCAGCCGGCCAGCACCAACGCCTTCGGCAATGACGATCCGGGCCAGGCCAAGACCACCATCGAGCCGGCCGCCGCCGAGCGTGTCATCGACGCCCGCACCGCCTACATCATGACCAGCATGCTGCAGGACGTGATCAAGCGCGGCACCGGTCGCCGGGCCCTGGCGCTCAAGCGCGACGACCTGGCCGGCAAGACCGGCACGACCAACGAATCGAAGGACGCCTGGTTCTCCGGCTTCAACGCCGACTACATGACCACCGTCTGGGTCGGCTTCGACCAGCCGGAAAGCCTCGGTCGTGCGGAATACGGCGGCAACGTCGCATTGCCGATCTGGATGCGTTACATGGGGGCCGCGCTGAAGGACAAGCCGTCGCACCTGCTGCCCGAGCCAGCCGGCATGGTCAGCTTGCGCATCGACCCGGTCACTGGCCGAGCTGCACCGCCTGGAACACCGGGCGCCTACTTCGAACTGTTCAAGAACGAGGACACGCCGCCGTCCATGAGCGAGCTGGCACCTGGCAGCGCCCCTGGCAGTGGCATGCCGGCGGAGGAAGAAGCGCCGATCGATCTGTTCTGACCAAAAGGCCCCTCGTAGAGGGGCCTTTTCTTTTCACGCACGAATGCCAAGGAATGATTCTCAACAAAATCATGGCATTTAGCCAAATCATTGATTAACCTGACGTTTGCAGCGGCGAACAACCCCGGACCTCCGACCCCATCCGGCGCGTCAGGGGCTTCCCGCAGCAACGTCTCCAGGACCTCCCTATGCTGCGCATCCTGCTTGGCTGGCTGTTCTGTCTACTTGCTCTCCTGCTCGCAGCCCCGCTGCTGCGCCTGCTGGCACAACCTCGTCAGCTCGCCCCCGCTCCCGACCTTGTGTATCTCGACCAGTTTCTCTCCGCGCTGATTGCCAGCGCAGGCCTGGCGGGGCTGCTGATCGCGTTCCTGCTTCGCCTGGCGGGTAGGGTTTCGGTAGCGCTCCTGCTGCTCGCACCGGCGATGACGCTTTGCGCCTGGCACCTGACCCACACGCACCTTGGCCCGGTGTCCCCCACCTCGGAGCAATACCGGCTGCTGTTGGCAGGGCTGGCGCTCTACGCGCTGGTGCTGGCGGGTATCAATTGGCTGAACCGCGGAGAGAGCGGGCCGCGCACCGTCCTTCGCTATCTGGGCCTGGCATCTCTGCTGCCCTGGAGCCTCGGCCTGCTCTACCTGGGGCGTCTGTACTACTGAGGCAGATCGCGCCAGGTCAGGTAGACGCGCAGGTCGAACTCCAGCTGGTGATAGCCAGGCAACATGTGCTCGCAGAGCTGGTAGAACGCCTTGCTGTGATCGCGTTCTTTCAGATGCGCCAGTTCGTGAACCACGATCATCTGCAGGAACTCAGGCGCGGCGTCCTTGAAGAGCGAGGCGACGCGGATTTCCTTCTTCGCCTTGAGCTTGCCGCCCTGCACGCGAGAGATCGCGGTGTTCAGGCCAAGCGCCCGCTGTACCACGTCCAGCTTGTTGTCGTAGAGCACCTTGTCCACCGCCGGCGCGGTACGCATGTACTGCTGCTTGAGGTCCATGGCGTAGCCGTACAGCGCCTTGTCGCTCTGCACATCGTGGCGGCCGGGATAGCGGCGCTCCAGGTACTCGCCGAGGCGGTCCTGCTCGATGAGCTGGCGCACCTGGTCCTGGAGCTGTGGAGGATAGGCCTGGAGATAGCGAAGCGGCTGCATGGGGAACGACTGGCGGATGAACTGGACGCCAGTCTACCCCATTCGCGCTTCACCCTAATGCGCGGGTGCTGTACGCCTCGGTACGGTACGGCACCGCTACCTCGCTCCGCCCCTTGAGGTCCGGGTGGCTGGCAATAAGCTCACGCAACTGTTCGGCGACACGTTGCTTCTGCTCCTCCGGCAACGCGGCGATGAAGCTCACCGAGAGCACCCGCGCGACAATCACCTGCTCCGGCGGCCCCACGTGCTGGTAGCTGAATTCGCGCAGGCGCAACGGCTCGAAGCGCGCGCCGGAAAAGGCCTGGCGCCATAGCCCGGTGTGGAAGCGTGGCGTGCTGCCCTCGTAGCGTTCGACGATGCGCGTCATTTCGACCACCCAGTCGACGCTTTCGTCGCGCACGTTCCAGACCAGCCCAAGATGACCGCCGGGACGCAGGACGCGATGGATCTCGTGCAGCGAGCGCTCGTTGGCAAACCAGTGGAAGGCCTGGGCGCAGGTGAGTGCATCGATGCTCTGCGCGGCCAGCGGCATGGCCTGGGCGGTCCCGTGGAGCACCTTGGCACCGGGCAGTTTCTCGCTCAATTGTTCACGCATCGCCGCCACCGGCTCGATGGCTGTCACTTGCGCGCCGGTGCGCATCAGCAGCGCAGTGAACTTGCCGGTGCCGGCACCGAGGTCGACGACCTCTTTTCCGGCTCCGATATCCAGCTCTCCGCCGAGCCAGCCCAGCAGTTCCTCGGGATAATCGGGCCGACCGAGGGAGTAGGTTTTCGCTTCGCGGGAAAAGCCTTCCTGCGCACTGCCGTGTACATCCGTCATCGTGCCTCCAGATTCCGGCCGGCCCGAGCACCAGCGCTCAGCGGAACCGGCAGGTGTTTCCGTCAAGATAACTACGGTAGCAGCTGAGCAGGCGCGATTCCTTGATACGACAGCGTTTCTGTCGGCACTCGCTGGAAAACTCGAAACGGCCGCCGTCCGGATCGGCCAACTGGATGCGGATCGCCGGCCAGCCCTTCTTCGGTGCCTTCTCCGGGGTGCTGAGCACGCGGTTTTCATTTTCCACCAGCGCGGCGCCCGCCTCGGCGTAATCGAAGACGAACAGCAGGGTGCGCGAGGTCTTCAGCGTGCACTCCTGGTGCGTCAGGCAATTCTGCGCGTCCACGGGCAACTCCACAGGCGGCTTGGGCGGTGGCGCGGGCGGCTGTGCCGGGCGCAGCGAGCAACCCTCGAGAAGCGCCAGCAGCAAGACGGAAAACAAGGCACGCAGCATCGGCGATTTCCTTCTGGCGGATACGAAAGAGCCCCGCAGGGCGGGGCTCTTCAGCTCTTCAGAAACAGAGCGAGAGCGGGAACCTGGCTCGAGATCAGTTGACCTTCGACACCAGCTCACCCTTGGCGTAACGCTGGAACATGCCTTCCAGGGAGATCGGCTTGATCTTCGAGGCATGGCCGGCGGTGCCGAAGGCTTCGTAGCGAGCGATGCAGATATCACGCATGGCGACGATGGTCTTGGCGAAGAACTTGCGCGGGTCGAACTCGCTCGGCTGCTCGGCCATCATGCGGCGGATGGCGCCGGTGGAGGCCAGGCGCAGGTCGGTGTCGATGTTGACCTTGCGCACGCCGTGCTTGATACCTTCGACGATTTCCTCGACCGGCACACCGTAGGTTTCCTTGATGTCGCCGCCGAACTCGTTGATCACCTTCAGCCACTCTTGCGGCACCGAGGAGGAGCCGTGCATCACCAGGTGGGTGTTGGGGATACGCTTGTGGATTTCCTTGATGCGCTCGATGGAAAGCACGTCGCCGGTCGGCGGTTTGGTGAACTTGTAGGCGCCGTGGCTGGTGCCGATGGCGATGGCCAGGGCGTCGACCTGGGTCTTCTTGACGAAGTCCGCAGCTTCTTCCGGGTCGGTCAGCAGCTGGCTGTGGTCCAGCACGCCTTCGGCGCCAACGCCGTCTTCTTCGCCGGCCATGCCGGTTTCCAGGGAGCCCAGGCAGCCCAGCTCACCTTCCACGGATACGCCGCAGGCGTGGGCGAAGGCAACGGTCTGCTGGGTCACGCGGACGTTGTACTCGTAGTCGGCCGGGGTCTTGCCGTCTTCCTTCAGCGAGCCGTCCATCATTACCGAGCTGAAGCCCAGCTGGATGGAGCGCTGGCAGACGTCAGGGCTGGTGCCGTGGTCCTGGTGCATGCACACCGGGATGTGCGGGAACTCTTCGATGGCCGCGAGGATCAGGTGGCGCAGGAAAGGCGCACCGGCGTATTTGCGCGCACCGGCGGAGGCCTGCACGATCACCGGAGAATCGGTCTTGTCGGCCGCTTCCATGATGGCGCGCATCTGCTCGAGGTTGTTGACGTTGAAAGCCGGAACGCCGTAGCCGAACTCGGCGGCGTGGTCCAGCATTTGGCGCATGCTGATGAGTGCCATGGTTTTCGCTTCTCCCAGAAGTCGGGCTCAATTACATAATTTGAAAGCCTGCCGTAGGGGCAGGCGCTGTTCAAGTCTTCCGGCAGATGCCGGACAGTCGGCGCTCAGCGCGCCTTGCAACCACGGCCAATGAGGTCGTTGCTCTCGACCCAGTAGACCAGGCCCTGGTCGCCTTTGATGCTCAATCCGATCAGCCCGTCGCTATAGAAAGCGCCGGAGCCGCCGGGTTCCTCCTCCAGGTGATGCACCACGTCATCCTCGCCCAGGCGCAGATCGACAACCGCCTTGCTGGGGTCGACATAACGCCACAGCACTTCGGCCTGACTGTCGCAAACCCAGTGGTTCCAACCACCCTTCTCAGCGGACTTGCCGTCGGGCGACGAGTGGCTGGAGCAGCCTGCCACCAGCGCGAACGCCAGCGCGGGGACGAAATAACGAAGCATCGGGCGATTCTCCATTCGGGCGGACGCGCCGCCAGATATCCAATGCACCAGATTGCCCGTCCCGCCACAGGAACGCCAGTGCCGCCGGCGCTTCCACGCCGACGACACCACGGGATCGTGAACCCGACCGGTCAGTGGTTGCTCAAGGGCAATTCACTGGTTTCTGGTCGGGCGTCGGATCGCCGCTGCTCTGGCTTTCCACCCGCTCGCGGTTCTGGTCAGAAGGCACCATGACCGCGGGCGGGCTCATCACTTCACAGGTACTGGGAGAACCGCCGCCACCGGCGCATCCCACCAGAACCAGGCAAAACGACAACAAGGGCGTGACAGCTCGCATGACCTTTCTCCTTGGCATCCGTACAAGGCTTGAGACCCGAGGATGCCGGAGAGGTTTGCTTTACCGTCGCGCTCCTCAGGCCTTGGCGCGCTGTTCCAGCACTTCCACGGCCGGCAGGACCTTGCCCTCGACGAACTCGAGGAAGGCGCCACCACCGGTGGAAATGTAGGAGATCTGCTCGCCGATGCCGTACTTGTCGATGGCAGCCAGGGTGTCGCCACCGCCGGCGATGCTGAAGGCAGAGCCTTCGGCGATGGCCTTGGCCAGGGTCTTGGTGCCTTCGCCGAACTGGTCGAACTCGAACACGCCGACCGGACCGTTCCACAGGATGGTCTTGGAGGTCTTCAGCAGCTCGGCGAACTGGGCGGCGGTCTTCGGGCCGATATCCAGGATCATGTCGTCGTCAGCCACGTCAGCGATGTCCTTGACGGTGGCAACAGCGGTCTCGGCGAATTCCTTGGCGACTACGACGTCGACCGGCAGCGGCACGCTGACCTTGGCGGCGATGGCCTTGGCGGTGTCGACCAGGTCGGCTTCGTACAGCGACTTGCCGACTTTGTGGCCCGCTGCGGCGAGGAAGGTGTTGGCGATGCCGCCGCCGACGATCAGTTGGTCGCAGATCAGCGCCAGGCTGTTCAGCACGTCGAGCTTGGTGGACACCTTGGAGCCGGCGACGATGGCCGCCATCGGGCGGGCCGGGTTGCCCAGGGCCTTGCCCAGGGCTTCCAGCTCGGCGGCCAGCAGTGGGCCGGCCGCGGCGACCTTGGCGAACTTGGCCACCCCGTGGGTCGAGCCCTCGGCGCGGTGGGCGGTGCCGAAGGCGTCCATGACGAATACATCGCACAGGGCGGCGTATTGCTGGGCCAGCTCGTCGGCGTTCTTTTTCTCGCCCTTGTTGAAGCGCACGTTTTCGAACAGCACGACTTCACGCGGCTTCACGTCGACGCCACCCAGGTAGTCCTTGACCAGCGGCACGGCGCGGCCCAGGGCCTTGGACAGGTAATCGGCGACCGGCTGCAGGCTGTTCTCCTCGGAGAACTCGCCTTCGGTCGGGCGGCCCAGGTGCGAGCAGACCATTACTGCCGCGCCCTTCTCCAGGGCCAGCTTGATGGTCGGCAGCGAAGCCAGGATGCGCGCGTCGCTCTTGACCACACCGTCCTTCACCGGAACGTTGAGGTCTTCGCGGATCAGTACGCGCTTACCTTGGAGGTCGAGGTCGGTCATCTTCAACACGGTCATGACAGTCAGTCCTGTAGGGGCTGTTTGATTAACGTTCGGTAGCGGCGACCTGCAGGAAGTGCCCTGCAGTGTCGAGCATGCGGTTGGCGAACCCCCACTCGTTGTCGAACCAGGCCAGCACGTTCACCAGGCGGGGGCCGGAAACGCGGGTCTGGCTGCCATCGACGATGGCCGAGTGTGGGTCATGGTTGAAATCGCAGCTGGCGTGGGGCAGCTCGGTGTACGCCAGCAGGCCTTTCAGCGGGCCCTCGGTGGCGGCCTGGCGCAGCACGCGGTTGATCTCCTCGGCAGACGTATCGCGGGAGACCTGCAGGGTGATGTCCAGGGCCGAGACGTTCACCGTCGGCACCCGAATGGCTTTGGCCTGGATTCGCCCGGCGAGTTCCGGCAGCAGGCGTTCGATGCCCCGCGCCAGCCCCGTGGACACCGGGATCACCGACTGGAAGGCCGAGCGCGTGCGACGCAGGTCTTCGTGGTGGTAGGCGTCGATCACCGGCTGGTCGTTCATCGCCGAGTGGATGGTGGTGATCGAGACGTACTCGATGCCCACCGCCTCGTTCAGCAACTTGAGCAACGGCACGCTGCAGTTGGTGGTGCAGGAGGCGTTGGACACCAGCGTTTCGGCGCCGGAGAGGCCCTGCTGGTTGATCCCGAAGACCACGGTGGCGTCGATGTCCGCCTCGCTGGCCATCGGTTGGGAGAACAGCACCCGCGGTGCGCCGGCCGCAAGGAAGCGTTCGCCATCGGCGCGGGTGTTGTAGACGCCGGAACA
This sequence comes from Pseudomonas sp. PDNC002, assembly GCF_016919445.1. Taxonomy (NCBI): domain Bacteria; kingdom Pseudomonadati; phylum Pseudomonadota; class Gammaproteobacteria; order Pseudomonadales; family Pseudomonadaceae; genus Pseudomonas; species Pseudomonas sp. PDNC002. Next base: position 545,395 of record NZ_CP070356.1, read on the forward strand.
TTCCAGCACCAGGTCGACGTCCAGGGCGCGCCAGTCGATGGCCTCGGGTTCGGCTTCGCGGAACACCTTCACGCAATCGGCGCCGACGTGCAGGCAGCCATCGGCGACGCTCACCTCGCCGGGGAAGCGGCCGTGGGTGGAGTCGAAACGGGTGAGGTATTCCAGGCTGGCGAGGTCCGCCAGGTCGTTCAGGGCAACGATGGAGAAACCGGCCTTGGCTCCGCGCTCGTGCAGGGCACGGAACACGCAGCGGCCGATGCGGCCGTAGCCGTTGAGGGCAACTCGGTAAGGGCGCTTGGACATTGTTATCCCTTGGTGATCGCTGCCGGGGCGTGATGGGCCCCGGCAGGTTCAGGCGCTCGTCAGGCTTCGAGCAGCTCGGCGGCGACTTCCAGCACGTTCTCGACGGTGAAGCCGAAGTGCTCGAACAGCGCCGGGGCCGGGGCCGACTCACCGAAGGTGGTCATGCCGATGACGCGACCTTCCAGGCCGACGTACTTGTACCAGTAGTCAGCGTGGGCGGCTTCGATGGCGATCCGGGCGGCCACCTGGACCGGCAGCACGGCCTGCTTGTAGCCGGCGTCCTGCTGGTCGAAGACGCTGGTGGACGGCATGGAGACCACGCGGACCTTGCGGCCTTCGGCGCTGAGCTTGTCGAACGCCTGCACGGCCAGGCCGACTTCGGAGCCGGTGGCGATCAGGATCAGTTCCGGCTCGCCGTCGCAGTCCTTCAGCACGTAGGCGCCGCGGGCAACGTCGGCCAGCTGGGCGGCGTCACGCGGCTGGTGCGGCAGGTTCTGGCGGCTGAAGATCAGCGCGGACGGGCCGTCGGCGCGCTCGATGGCGTATTTCCAGGCCACCGCGGACTCCACGGCATCAGCCGGGCGCCAGGTGTCCAGGTTCGGGGTCAGACGCAGGCTGGCCAGCTGCTCGATCGGCTGGTGGGTCGGGCCGTCTTCGCCCAGACCGATGGAGTCGTGGGTGAACACGTACAGCACGCGCTGCTTCATCAGGGCGGACATGCGCACTGCGTTGCGGGCGTATTCCATGAAGATCAGGAAGGTCGCACCGTAGGGGATGAAGCCGCCGTGCAGGGCCACGCCGTTCATGATGGCGCTCATGCCGAACTCGCGCACGCCGTAGAACAGGTAGTTGCCGTTGGCGTCGTCGGCGCTCACGCCCTTGCAGCCCTTCCACAGGGTCAGGTTGGAACCGGCGAGGTCGGCGGAGCCGCCCAGCAGTTCCGGCAGCAGCGGGCCGAAGGCGTTCAGGGCGTTCTGGCTGGCCTTGCGGCTGGCGATGGTCTCGCCCTTCACGGCGACATCGGCGACGTAGGCAGCGGCCTTCTCGGCGAAATCGGCCGGCAGCTCACCGGCGACGCGGCGCTCGAACTCGGCGGCCAGTTCCGGATGCGCAGCCTGGTAGGCGGCGAAGCGCTTGTTCCACTCGGCTTCACGGGTGGCGCCAGTGTCCTTGGCGCTCCACTGCGCGTAGATGTCCGCCGGGATTTCGAACGGCGCATGGTTCCAGCCCAGCGCGGCGCGGGTGGCGGCCACTTCGTCGACGCCCAGGGCGGCGCCGTGGCTTTCTTCCTTGCCCTGCTTGTTCGGCGAACCGAAGCCGATGATGGTCTTGCAGCAGATCAGGGTCGGCGCGTCGCTCTTGCGGGCGGTTTCGATGGCGGTCTTGATCTCGTCGGCGTCGTGGCCGTCGACATTGCGGATCACCTGCCAGCCGTAGGCTTCGAAGCGTTTCGGGGTGTCGTCGGTGAACCAGCCGTGGACTTCGCCATCGATGGAGATGCCGTTGTCGTCGTAGAAGGCGACCAGCTTGTTCAGACGCAGGGTGCCGGCCAGCGAGGCGACTTCATGGGAGATGCCCTCCATCATGCAGCCGTCGCCCAGGAAGGCGTAGGTGTAGTGGTCGACGATGCTGTGGCCGTCGCGGTTGAACTGCGCGGCCAGCACTTTTTCGGCCAGCGCCATGCCCACGGCATTGGCGATGCCCTGGCCCAGCGGACCGGTGGTGGTCTCGACGCCGGCGGTGTAGCCGTACTCCGGGTGGCCCGGGGTACGCGAGTGCATCTGGCGGAAGTTCTTCAGGTCATCGACGGTGACGTCGTAGCCGGTGAGGTGCAGCAGCGAGTAGATCAGCATCGAGCCGTGGCCGTTGGACAGCACGAAGCGGTCGCGGTCGGCCCACTGCGGGTTGCTCGGGTTGTGCTTGAGGTAGTCACGCCAGAGCACTTCGGCGATGTCCGCCATACCCATGGGGGCGCCAGGGTGGCCGCTGTTGGCTTTCTGCACGGCATCCATGCTCAGTGCACGGATGGCGTTGGCTCGCTCACGACGGCTGGGCATCGCTGAATCTCCTGCGGGGGCTGCTTCGAAAGATCGAAGGGAATGAAAAAAGGCCGGTATTTTCGCCCAGCCGGCCCCCGCGGGGCAATGACAGATCGGCAGATGCCTGATGCAAGGCACCGGCTTGAGTCATCCGACTGGTCAAAAACCACTCATCAGCCAATATCAAAACTTTTTGATACAGCTATTGCCCACCCCGAAACCCGCGACTAGACTGCGCGACCTATGAGTCTGCGCCTGCCCGAAATCCGCCACGACGATTGCGACCAGTTGGCTGCCCTGTGCAAGGCCGGCGGTGATCCGCTGCGACTGAACGTGCTGCGCGCCCTGGCCAACGATTCGTTCGGCGTACTCGAGCTGGCGCATATCTTCGGCGTCCGCCAGTCGGGCATGAGCCATCACCTCAAGGTGCTGTCCCAGGCCGGCCTGGTCGCCACCCGCCGCGAAGGCAACGCGATCTTCTATCGCCGCGCCCTGCCCCAGGGCGAAAGCCTGGGTGGAACGCTGCACGGCGCGCTGCTCGACGAGGTCGACGAACTGGCGTTGCCGGACGACGTCAGCGCACGAATCACCGGCGTGCATGCCCAGCGTGCCGCCGTGAGCCGCGACTATTTCGCCCGCAGTGCGGAGAAGTTCCAGGCCACGCAGGACCTGATCGCAGGACTGCCGCAATACCGCGAAAGCGTGCTGGCGCTGCTCGATGCCCTGAGCTTCGCCCCTGGCGCCACGGCGCTGGAAGTGGGCCCCGGTGACGGTGGATTCCTCCCCGAACTGGCCCGTCGCTTCGAAGCGGTCACCGCGCTGGACAACAGCGAGGCGATGCTCGACATGGCGCGGCAACGTTGCGCCAGCGAAGGTTTGAATAACGTCCGGCTGCGGCTGGCCGACGCCCTGCAGGACGCCGACGACGCGGCGGACTGCGTGGTGCTGAACATGGTGCTGCATCACTTCGCCGCACCGGCGGAAGCCCTGAAGCAACTGGCGCACCTGGTGAAACCCGGTGGCAGCCTGCTGGTGACGGAGCTCTGCAGCCACGACCAGAGCTGGGCCCGTGAGGCCTGCGGTGATCTGTGGCTGGGTTTCGAACAGGAAGACCTGGCCCGTTGGGCCGACTCCGCGGGGCTCGCGCCCGGCGAAAGTTTGTACATTGGTTTACGAAATGGCTTTCAGATCCAGGTGCGGCACTTCGCCAAACCGGATTCGCGAAGCGTCCTCACCCACCGGTAAATGATAGGAACCGTTAGATGAGCGAATACTCTGTTTTCACCTCTGAGTCCGTCTCCGAAGGCCATCCCGACAAGATCGCGGACCAGATTTCCGACGCGGTCCTCGACGCCATCATCGCCAAGGACAAATACGCCCGCGTGGCCTGCGAAACCCTGGTGAAGACCGGTGTCGCGATCATCGCCGGCGAAGTCACCACCTCTGCCTGGGTCGACCTGGAAGAGCTGGTGCGCAAGGTCATCATCGACATCGGCTACAACAGCTCCGACGTCGGCTTCGACGGCGCCACCTGCGGCGTGCTGAACATCATCGGCAAGCAGTCGGTGGACATCAACCAGGGTGTCGACCGCGCCAAGCCGGAAGACCAGGGCGCCGGCGACCAGGGCCTGATGTTCGGCTACGCCAGCAACGAAACCGACGTGCTGATGCCCGCGCCGATCTGCTTCTCCCACCGTCTGGTCGAGCGCCAGGCCGAGGCCCGCAAGTCCGGCCTGCTGCCGTGGCTGCGCCCGGATGCCAAGTCCCAGGTCACCTGCCGCTACGAAGGCGGCAAGGTCGTCGGCATCGACGCCATCGTCCTGTCCACCCAGCACAACCCGGAAGTCAGCTACAAGGACCTGCGCGAAGGCGTGATGGAGCTGATCATCAAGCAGGTGCTGCCGGCCGAACTGCTGCACAAGGACACCCAGTTCCACATCAACCCGACCGGCAACTTCGTCATCGGTGGCCCGGTGGGCGACTGCGGCCTGACCGGCCGCAAGATCATCGTCGACTCCTACGGCGGCATGGCCCGTCACGGTGGTGGCGCGTTCTCCGGCAAGGACCCGTCCAAGGTCGACCGCTCCGCCGCCTACGCCGGCCGCTACGTGGCCAAGAACATCGTCGCCGCCGGTCTGGCCGAGCGTTGCGAGATCCAGGTGTCCTACGCCATCGGCGTGGCCCAGCCGACCTCCATTTCGATCAACACCTTCGGTACCGGCAAGATCAGCGATGACAAGATCATCCAGCTGGTCCGCGAGCACTTCGACCTGCGTCCGTACGCGATCACCAAGATGCTCGACCTGCTGCACCCGATGTACCAGCCGACCGCGGCCTACGGCCACTTCGGTCGCAACCCGTTCGAAATGACCTACGGTGACGACACCTTCACCGCCTTCACCTGGGAGCGCACCGACAAGGCTGCCGCCCTGCGTGACGCCGCCGGTCTGTAAGACCCGGCAGCAGGAAAAGCCCCGCCTCGGCGGGGCTTTTTCATTTCCGGCGTCCGACACCGATTGCCGAACAATCCACAGCGACTCGAGCGCCACTGCGTCTTTGCGGCTTCTAGCCTTGCGAGCTTTCGCAGCACGGATGCTCGCCATGAAACACCTGATCCTCGCCACCCTCCTCCACTGCCCGATCCTCGTGAACGCCTGCCCGCAGTGGCCGCCGGAACGCGCCACCAACGAGATTGGCGAACTGCAGAACCAGTTGGCCCGCTGGGACGAGACCTACCACCGGGACGGACGCTCGGCGGTGGCCGACGAACTCTACGACCAGGCCCGCGAACGCCTGCAGCAATGGCGCGGTTGCTTTCCCCAGTCCACCTCGGCGCCTGACACGCCACTGGCCAGCAGCGCCGGGACGACGGTCCATCCCTACGCCCACACAGGGCTCGACAAGCTGCCGGACGCGGCGGCCGTGCGCGAATGGTTGGGCCAGCGCGATGATCTGTGGGTGCAGCCCAAGGTCGACGGCGTGGCCGTCACGCTGGTCTATCGCAACGGCCATCTCGTCCAGGCAATCAGCCGCGGCGATGGCACAGCCGGTCAGGACTGGACCGGTAACGCCCGGCATATCGCGGCGATTCCGGATCGCCTGCCCGGCGCAGAGGGCCAACTGGTTCTGCAGGGCGAGCTGTACTGGCGCCTACCGGAGCACGTACAGGCGCGGCAAGGAGGGCAAGGTGCGCGCGGCAAGGTCGCCGGGCTGATGGCGCGCAAGGCAATCGGCACGGACGGCGATCGGATCGGACTGTTCGTCTGGGAGCTGCCGGATGGCCCGCTGGACATGCCCGCACGCCTGCAACGACTGCGGCAATTGGGATTCGAAGACAGCGCCCGGCTGACCGAGCCGGTATCGGACTTCGCGATGATCGACGGCTGGCGCGATCGCTGGTACCGGTCACCACTGCCCTTCGCCAGCGATGGCATCGTCATTCGCCAGGGTCGCCGCCCGCCTGGCCGCGCCTGGAGCGCCCAGGCACCCGGCTGGGCGATTGCCTGGAAGTACCCGCACCAGCAGGCACTGGCGGAGGTGCGGCGGGTCGAATTCAAGGTCGGACGTACTGGCCGGGTCACTCCGGTCCTGCTCCTGTCGCCGGTCGAACTCGATGGGCGAAACATCCAGCGGGTCAGCGCCGGCTCGCTGAAGCGTTGGCGCGAGCTGGACATCCACCCCGGCGACCAGGTCGCCATCGCCCTGGCGGGGTTGACCATTCCCCGGCTGGACGGCGTGGTCTGGCGCTCACCGGCACGCGCCGAGGTGCCGGCACCGTCGGACGGACAATACGGCGCCCTGACCTGCTGGCAACCCAGCCTCGGCTGCGAAGACCAGTTCCTCGCGCGCCTGGCATGGTTGAGCGGCAAGCAGGGGCTGGCACTTTCCGGTGTCGGGCCGGGAACCTGGCGGCGCCTTCACGACGCCGGCCTGTTGCCGGGCCTGCTCGACTGGCTGGAATTGACGCCGGAGCAATTGGCGCAACTCCCGGGGCTGGGCGAACGCAGCGCTGCGAATCTTCACCAGCAGTTCCAACTGGCCCGCCAACGCCCATTCGCCACCTGGCTGCGCGCGCTGGGAGCTCCCTCCGCCGACGCCCTGCCGACAGGGGAGAACTGGGCGACCCTGGCCGCGCGTCATGCCTCGGCGTGGCAGGAGCGGCCCGGCATCGGCAAGGTGCGAGCGGCGCAGCTGGAAGCCTTCTTCACAGCACCGCAGGTCGCGCAACTGCGAGATCAGTTGCACGACCTGGGTATCGCTGGCTTCTGAGCGCCTCAGCGCATCTGGAAGGCTTCCTGGTGGAAGCGGTTGCGTGGCATGCCCTGGCGGCGCAGGTCGCGGCGCAGCAGCTCGGCGAGTCCCTGCGGACCGCAGAACCACACGCTGGGCCAGCACCCCTGCGGACCGGGCTGCAACTCCAGATGGGCGGACTGCAGCCGACCTTCCGTCTCGCTGTAATGCACGCGCAGGTCGATCCGCGGCAGCGTCGCACACAGCTCACGCAAGCGGCCGGCGTAGATGGCGTCGGACGGTGTCCGAACGCAGTACAGCAGCGTCACGTCCGGGCAATCTGCCGACCGCTCCTGCAGCGACTCGAGCCAGGCGAGGAACGGCGTGATGCCGATTCCGCCAGCGATCCAGACCTGCCGCTCGCCCTTGTCGCGGCGAAAGTCGAAACGTCCGTAAGGGCCTTCCACCTTCACCGGATCACCGACCTTCAGACTGTCCTGCAGGCGCTCGGTGTAGTCGCCCAGCGCCTTCACGCTGAATCGCACTTCCCCGTTGCCCTGGTCGGCCCCGGAAAGGGTGAACGGGTGCTGGCCTTCCAGGCGGTCGCAGGTCAGGAAGGCGAACTGGCCGGCGCGGTGCTGCCATCGTCCCTGCAGCTTGCAGGTGACTTCCAGCATGCGATCGCCGGGACGTTCGACGGCGACCACTACGCCGTCATGGGTGCGCTGCCGGCCGATCTGCCCCGCCAGCGACCAGAGCGCGCACAGGCTGCCCGCCGCCGCGCAGAGCGCCACCAGCCAGCCGACCGGCTGCGTCCAGTAGCCCGCTGGCGCCAGCACCACGCCATGGAAGGCGAGCACCAGGTAAACCACCGCGAGGGTTTTGTGGACATAGCGCCACAAGTGATAGGGGAAGCGCTGCCAGAGTGTGATGACCAGCATCGCCGCCAGCAGCCAGGCCGACCACTCGCCCAGGTCCTTGGCCGAGCCGCGGAACACGTCGAGGAAGGTTTCCACCCGCGGCCCCTTGGCCGGCTTGGCGATGTATTCGGCCAGCAGTGGCCCGCCCAGCTCCATCAGGTAATGCAGCAGGCCTAGCACAATGGCGAGAATGCCCGCCCACTTGTGTGCGCGGTACATGCGATCGAGGCCGTCCAGCGGCTTCTCCAGCCAGACCGGGCGCACCGCCAGCAGCATGATCAGCGACATCAGCGCAAAGGATGCGACGCCGGTGAAGAGAATGGCCTGCTTGCGCAGCACCCAGATATCCAGCGCGGCTGGCGGGTCGATGTAGAGTGCCAGGCCGAAGCTTGCAGCCACGGCCAGCAGCACGATCCAGATGAGTTTCATAGGTCCTCCTTGGGGGCGCCAAAACGACAGGCCCAGACGGAAGCTGAAGGATTCTTCTGAATCATCCCTTAATTTCTTGTGGGAATAGGACAAGGACTGGCGATACCATGACGCAGGTCAAGCGCGGGGCTCTGCTGCCCCGGGCGCCTCCATTCCGGCCAGCCAATACCATGCGCCTGCGTGTCCTTTCCGATCTGCACCACGAACACTTTCCCGACGGTCGCCGCGAGCTGCCGGCGGCGCCAGCCGATGTGGTGATCCTGGCCGGCGACATCCACGAGCACCTGCAAGGTCTGCACTGGGCCCGCGAAGCGTTTCCCGACAGCGAGATCATCTACGTCGCCGGCAATCACGAGTTCTATCACTCCGACCTTGCCGACCTGACCCAAGCCATGCGCAACCTGGCACGGGCACTGGATATCCACTTCCTGCAGAACGATGCCGTGACGATCGGCGGCGTGCGCTTCCTCGGCGCAACCTTGTGGACCGACTTCCAGCTCTACGGCGAACGCGCGGCGGAACTGGCCCGCGAGCAGGCCCGCCAACTGATGCCGGATTTCAACACGGTGGACTACTTCACCCAGCCGTTCACCCCGGAGATGAGCCGCGAGCAGTGCGAAGCCTCGTGCGCATGGCTGGAGACGGAGCTGGCGCAATCCTTCACCGGCCCTACGGTGATCGTCACCCACCATGCACCCAGTGCCCGCTCCATCCCGGCGCACTATGTCGGCGACGCACTCTCCCCGGCCTTCGCCTCGAACCTGGAACATCTGGTGGAACGCTGCGACCTCTGGATCCACGGGCACGTGCACGAGTGCCTGGACTACCGCATCGGCAAGGCGCGGGTGGTGGCGAACCCCGGCGCATATCCGGGCGAGGACAGCGGCTTCGATCCCTACCGGGTGATCGATCTGGAGTGAAGGACTTTCAGGGCCGCAGGTCGCTGAAGAAGCGCCAGATCTCGGCGGGGCCATCCAGTTGCGGATCGGCCTGGCCCAGCAGGCGTGGCGGCCGGTAAACCGGCTGCGAGAGCAGATGCCCGCCGCCGTGCACCGTCAGCAGCTCCACGGGAGGACCGCCACTCGCGTCCCAGCGTTGCCGCTGTGTCCAGACCGGCCCGGCCTCGGTGAGGCGATCCTGCACGGGCTCGCCGTTCTGTCCATTGCGCCGCGCCAGGGCCGTCGCGGAGTCTTCGGCGGATAGCACGTTGCCGCGATCGCCGAAGCCGAACAGGGTCACGCGGCCACCGGCGTAGGGATTGATCGGGTCCCGCGTGCCGTTCATCAACAGGGCAGCCGTGGGTTGCCGGGCAGGCGCGCAGGCGTCGTTGTCGGCGGTGGGCAGGCTGGCGGCCACCGCGGCTACGCCATCCACCACGTCCGGCGCTTCGGCTGCCAGGCGCAGCGCCATCTGGCCACCGTTGGAGTATCCGGCGACGAACACCCGCGCCGGGTCCACCGCGCGCTCGCGCTGCAAACGCTCGATCATCCCGGAGAGAAAGCCGACGTCGTCGATGTTCAACGCGCGGGCGCTGTAGGACGCAACCCGCCGGCAGTCATTCCAGTGTCCCTCGAATCCATCGGGGTAGAGCACCAGGAAACCGTCGCGGTCAGCCAGCGCATCGAAGCGATAGCCGCTGTCGCGGCGCATGCGCTGGCCGTTGCTCTGCGAGCTGTGCAGCACCACCAGCAGCGCCGGGTGTTCGGCCAGCTTCTGCGGCACATAGAGCACGTAGCTGCGGCGCCGCTCGCCCTGCCGCACCGAGGCGTCCTCGCTGGTGCCAGTCAGCACCGGCGACTGCTTCAGCTCGCCAGGCACATACCACCAGGCGCCGACCAGCAGTGCCAGCACCAGCAGCGCGATCAGCGTCTGCACGACCCGTATCGCCACCCGCATACCGCTTCTCCTTGCCCGCCCGGCGGGCCTTGCGAGTCCTGGCCTGGTTCTGAGGCAATTGTCCTGAGGCAGCCCCTACGCCGCCCGTCCATGGCAAACTCTAGCCGTTGACTCCAACGTCATAGTGTTTGGTAACCAAGGATTCCGAAAATGTTCCGAAGCTCTGCCCTGACGGCCGCCCTCCTCGCCCTTGGCTGCGCCAGCCCGCTGCTCGCCGCCGATGCGGCCGGGCAACCGCTGACCGGCTGTGCCGCCAAGCGCGCCGCCATCGAAACCCAGCTCGAACAGGCCAAGGCCCAGGGCAACGGCAACCGCGTCGCCGGCCTGCAGACCGCCCTGGAAAAGGTGAAGACCTATTGCACCGACGCCAGCCTCACGCAGGAGCGCAAGCAGAACGTGCTGGATGCCGAGAAGGAAGTTGCCCAGCGCGAGAAGGATCTGCGCAAGGCAATGAACAAGGGTGACGCCGAGAAGATCGAGAAGCGCAAGGACAAGCTGGCCGAGGCCCGCGCCGAGCTGGAGCAGGCCAAGCGCGAACTGGAAGAGTAAGCGTCTCGCTGTAGGAGCGGATCTTATCCGCGATCCGATCGATAGATCGGTCTGAAAGCTTCGCGGATAAGATCCGCTCCTACAAAAGCGCGCGCGTCAGAGCGCGCGGAATTTCTTGTGGCAGGCTTCGCAGGCGTCTTCCACCGCGGCGAAGTCCTTGCGCACGCTCTCAGGCGTCGGCGCTACCTGGCGGGTGTTTTCGCCCAGGGCGCGGACGGCCTGCTCGAAGGTCTTGGCGTCGGCCTGGAACTCCAGCTGGCGCTGCCAGATTTCCGCCTTGGCGCGGGTGTCGTCGCTTTCCACCTTGTCAGCCGGCGGCTGGGTGGTCGGGAAGTACTGCCAGGGCTTGTCCGCCAGTTCACCCAGCTTGGCCGAGTTCGCACGGAACTTGTCCGCATCGAAGGGAATACGGCCGCGCAGCATGCCGCCCATGTCCTCGCTGGTCTTGAGCATTTCCTTGAACACCGCCTGGCGCTTGTACTCCGGCGAGTTGGGGTCCAGGCGATGACAGCCGGCGAGCGCCGTACCGGCAAGCAGCAGAACGAGCAGGGTCTTCAACTTCATGGGGGACTCTTGTAGGACGGCTGGACACGGAAGCGCCGGATTATCCGCCCCGTTCCCCGAATGATCCAGACCGCACGCCGGTCGCTGCGGCCATCCGCCGCAGCGCCACGCCATTCGTTCAGCTGCCGTTCAGACAGCGTCGGATCAGGCGGAAACGACGAAGATCGCGATGATCAGCGCCATGCCGAGGAACCATGCCAGCGAGCGCAGCATCGCCAGGTCGGCGATGTAGAAGATCAGATAGAGCAGGCGGCTGGTGACCCAGGCGATGGCCAGGCGGTCGATGGTGGCGGGCTCGGCGTTGTTCACCACGTAGGCGATGATCACCGCCGCGGCGAAGGCCGGGGTCACTTCGAAGCTGTTCATCTGGAAGGCGTTGGCGCGCTTGCGGTAACCCTCCAGGCTGGCGAGGAAGGTGCGCGGATCATGGTTCTGCCGGGGGCCGAAACCGCCGCCGGTGAACTTGGCGATGCTGGTGCCCACGTAGGGCAGGAAGAACGCGATCAATACGCACCAGAAAGCGATTGGCATGGCCCAGATCTCGTGGAGGGGGAAGCGCGTAGGTTAGACACTCTAACCAGAAGCGTCCTTGACCGTGCAGCCGGCAGAGGCGACAGCACGGTCAATGATTCAGCGCAAAACGATCTCGACGCGACGATTGAGTGTCCGCCCGGTTTCTTCGGTATTGCTGGCGACTGGGGACAGCGAAGCGACACCGTAGGCCGCAAGGCGCTCGGCAGCAACACCGTAGCCGCTGCCTAGCGCCTGGACTACCGCATCCGCACGCCGCTTCGAGAGGTCGAGATTGCCGTCGAGCGAGCCCGTGTTATCGGTGTGCCCAACGATGTAGACCTTCAGCTCCGGATTATCCTTGAGCAGTTTGGCGATCTGCTCGAGGGTGGCTTTGGACTCTGGCTTGATCTCAGTCTTGCCGGAGTCGAAATGCACGCCATAGACCGCGACCCTGCCGGCAGCATCGAGATTTTTTTTCAGCTCGGAGGACTCTTCGAGCTTGATCTGGTTCTGCGCCATCGGCTGGACATCGACGACCTCCTGAAACACCTCGGTGTCCCCTCGGTCGACATTGCGCCTGGCGATCAGCAACAGATAGCTGTCACCGTCCGAGGCTTGGCGTTTGCTCAAAATCAGTCGGCTGTCACTGTAAATGTTTGCATCGAAATTCACTGCGGGCCCAGACCGCCTCAGCAGGTTGGTCACGGAGTCCCCGCACTCGTCATACCCCTGACATTCGAAAAGCGTTTCAAATCCCTTAGCGCCGGTCGCCTGTTGATAATTGCGCAACACTTCCAGCGCGCTCTTTTGCCCAGGGATTCGGTAATCAATAGCGGTAATCCGCCCTTCCAGCTTCAACACGGCATCGTCGGGAAGGTTTTTCAGATCGCCAATCTTGCCCTTGGGCAGCGACACCTCGTCGAAATCGACTTGCTGGTAGCGAGCGATTTCCGCTCCGGCAAATCGCCCGATCAGTGGATGGTCGACCGAGCCTTCGACATCGGCAGCCTGTGCGGCAGACATGGTGCCCAGCAGAGCGAACGAACAGAGTAAGTAGCGCACTGGAAAAACCTTCGGCTTGAGGAGGTGAGTCGCCTTTTACCAACTCACGCTCCCCCTCCCAATAGCCCTCTCTACTTAAGGGAAGCCCCCTACAACTTCATCAGCAATATGCCAAAAAGAACGAGCGTACAGGCCGCCAGGCGCGGCAGGCCGAAGGGTTCCTTGAGGAAGCGCATGCCAAACAGCACCACCAGCAGCACGCTGGTCTCGCGCAGCGCGGCGGCCTCGGCGATGGAGCCCAGCTGCATGGCCCAGAGCACCAACCCGTAGCTGAGCAGCACGCAGAAGCCGACGCTCAGCCCGAGCTTCCAGTCGTTGATCCAGAACTTGGCAAAGGCGCGCGTGCGCCCGAACAGCGCCACCAGCGGGAACGGCAGGCCCGACAGCAGCGAAAGCCAGACCAGGTAGTCCAGCGGGTGCGGCCAGAGCTTCAGCGCGTTGCCGTCGGTCCAGGTGTAACTGCCGATGCACAAGCCCATCAGCAGCACAGTGGGGAAAGCGATCCACGGCAGCTTCGACCCGCCGCCGCCCTTGAGCAGGAACAGCATGCCGATGGGGATGAGCAGGATGCCAATGATCTGCTTGTCGGTGAGGTGCTCACCGCCGAATGTCAGGGTCAGCGCCAGCACTACCAGCGGTGACAGGCCGCGCATCAGCGGGTAGACGAGCCCCAGGTCGCCGACCTTGTAGGCCTGGATCAGCAACACGCGGTAGACCAGTTGCAACGCCACGGCGGCCAGCAGCCAGGGCCAGACTTCCGCGGGCGGTATCTCGATCCAGGGCAGCAGGACCAGCGCCGCGGCCAGGCCGACCATATCCATGCAGGCAACCACCAGCAGGCGGTCATTGCTGAATTTGACGAGGGTGTTCCAGGTGGCGTGCAGCAGGGCGGCCAGCAGCACCAGGGTAGTGGCGAGCACGAAAACGAACTCCTGGTATAGACCAGGATGATTCTACCCCGAGCCACCCCGTTGCCGGCAAGCGTGAGCTGTTTCGGACACTTCCGTATGACCCATCGGCCGGAACTGGCCTAGACTGGGCCTTTTCGCCAGCACGAGCGCCTGCCATGCCACGCCTGTTCAAGTTCCTGACCGCTTACATCCTCGTCACCCTCCTCTCCGGCTGCGGCTACAACGCCATGCAGGCCGGCGACGAGCAGGTGAAGGCCGCCTGGTCGGAAGTGCTCAACCAGTACCAGCGTCGCGCCGACCTCATCCCCAACCTGGTGAGCACCGTGAAGGGCTACGCCTCCCATGAAGCCGCCGTGCTGACCCAGGTGACCGAGGCCCGCGCCAAGGTGGGCAGCACCACGCTCAATGCCGACCAACTGGGCGACGAAGCGGCAGTGAAGCGCTTCCAGCAGGCCCAGGGCGAACTCAGCTCGGCGCTCTCGCGCCTGCTGGTGGTCACCGAGAACTACCCGCAGCTCAAGGCTGACGGCCTGTTCAAGGACCTGCTGACCCAGCTCGAAGGCACCGAGAACCGCATCACCGTCGCCCGCGGCCGCTACGTGAAAGCGGTGCAGGAGTACAACGTGATGATTCGCCAGTTCCCGCAGGTGATCACCGCGAAAATCTTCGGCTACCAGCCCAAGGCCAACTTCAGCGTGGAGAACGAAGCTGCGATCTCCACCGCGCCTAAGGTGGACTTCGGCAACGCGCCGGCGCAACCCGCGCAATGACCCTGCCGCGTTGGCTGCTGGCCGCCCTGCTGCTGTGCTGGGCGGTCATGCTGCAGGCGGCGCCGGTGGCCATCCCGCCGCTCAGCGCCCGCGTCACCGACCTCACCCAGACGCTCGATGCCGGGCAGCGCACGCAGCTGGAAAACCAGCTCGCCGGCCTGGAGCAACGCAAGGGCGCGCAAATCGCCGTACTTCTAGTCCCCACCACTGGCGAGGACAGCATCGAGGACTACGCGGTGCGCGCCTTCGAGCAGTGGAAGCTGGGCCGCAAAGGCGTGGACGACGGCGTACTGATGGTGATCGCCAAGAATGACCGTACGCTGCGCATCGAAGTCGGCTACGGGCTGGAGGGCACCATCACCGACGTGCAGGCCGGGCGGATCATTCGCGAACAGATCGTGCCCTTCTTCCAGAAGGGTGACTTCGCTGGCGGTATCCAGGCCGGCGTGAACAGCCTGATCGCGCTGATCGAGCCCCCGGTTAACGCCGCCACCCCGGACAGCTCCGATGACGAGCTGCCTCGAACCGGTCCGGCGGAGAACTACAGCGACGCTTACTCGAACCGCAACGCGACCGCTGCCGAGGAAATCCCGCCCACCCGCCTGGCGGCAATGCTGGGCCTGCTGGTCGGCGTGCCGCTGCTGGGCATGCTGCTGCCGGTGTCGTGGATGCGCCAGCGCAGCATGGGCCGCTACCTACTGTGCAGCGTATTGGTCGGCGGTATTGCTGCCGGCGTGCTGCTGTTCAGCGAGGCTAATCCCGAAGCGCTGCAACAACAGATGATTGGCGCCTTCTCGATCCCGCTGGTGCTGTACATCTTCTTCCTGCCGCCGATGTGGCTGACCATGGGCGTGCTGCAACTGCTCATGACGATCATCAGCTCGATCGGCCGCGGCGGGCGTGGAGGCGGCGGTGGCGGTGGCTTCCGTGGCGGCGGTGGTTCCAGCGGCGGCGGCGGGGCCTCCGGCCGCTGGTAATCCAGAGCCCTCAGAGGGCGGCGACGCCCTGCTCTTCCTCGCGGATCGAGCGCAGCACCTGGCGCTGCAGGTCGATGAACTCGGCGCTGGCGGCCATGTCCTCGTGGCGCGGGCGGCCGAGTTTCACGTCGAAGGTGGTCTTGATCCGCCCCGGCCCGAGCCCCATCACCACGATGCGATCAGACAGGTAGACCGCCTCTTCCACGTCGTGGGTGACGAACATCACCGTCAGCCGGTGGGTTTCCCAGATGCGCGTGAGCAGCTCCTGCATCTGATGGCGGGTCATCGCGTCCAGCGCGCCGAAGGGTTCGTCCATCAGCAGGATTTTCGGCCGGTACGACAGTGCGCGGGCAATCGCCACGCGCTGTTTCATGCCGCCGGACAACTCGTTCGGATAGGCCTCGGCGAACTTCGTCAGCTTCACCAGCTCCAGGTGTTCGTCGGCGATTTCGCGGCATTGCGCACGGGACAGGCCAGCGGCCTTGAGGGCGAACTCGACGTTCTGCCGCGCAGTGAGCCAGGGCAGCAGCGTGTAGGACTGGAACACCACGCCACGGTCCAGGCCGGGCCCGGTGATCGGCACGCCGTCGACCTTCACGCTGCCGCTGTCGAAGTCTTCCAGGCCGGCAGCGATGGACAACAGCGTGCTCTTGCCGCAGCCGGAGGTGCCGACGATGGAGACGAACTCGTTGTCCGCCAGCGTCAGGTCGATGTTGCGCAGCACCTCACGGCGCTCCTTGCCGACCGCGAAGCTCTTGTTCAGGCCGGAGATTTCCAAAGTCGCCATCAGTTGCGCCTCCGGTTGTAGCGGAACAGGACCTTCTCGCCAGCGCGCATGGCCTGGTCGGTGATCAGGCCGAGGAAGCCGAGCAGCAGGATGTAGCCGATGATGGTGTCGGTCTGGAAGAAGCGCTGGGACACGGTGATGCGGTAGCCCAGGCCCGAAGTCGCGGCCACCAGCTCGGCCAGCACCAGCCAGGTCCAGGCCCAGCCGAGACTGATCCGCAGGGCGTCCCAGATACCCGGCAATGCGCTGGGCAGGACGATCTTCAGGAGGATGCGGCGATCCGGCATGCCGAGGGTGCGGCCGAGGCCGACGAAGTCCGCCGGCACGCGCTTGATCGCGTCCATCACCATCAGCACCTGCTGGAAGAAGGTGCCGATCCAGATGATGAGGAATTTCTGGAAGTCACTGGTGCCGGCCCAGAGGATGGTCAGCGGGACGAAGGCGACCACCGGCATGTAGCGCACGAAGTCCACCAGCGGCTCGGTGGCGGCCTTCCAGAAGCCGTAGCAGCCGGCGAACACGCCGATCACGATGGACATCACCGAGGACACTAGGAAGGCCACGGCGATACGGTACACGCTGACCTTGAGGTCCGACCACAGCGTGCCATCGGCGGCCAGCTTGAGCATGCGCGCCCAGACGTCGCCGGGCGCCGGCAGGAATATCTTCGGCACCGCGCCGCTGGCGCCGGCCAGCCACCAGAGCAGCGCCAGCAGGACGAACACGGCGCCGCCGATAAGCAGGAAATGGCGCTGCGCGATCGGCTTGCCGATGGTGAACAGCGGGTTGCATTTGCGGGCTTTCATGTCGGGCTCGTCGAACGGAGAAAGACGCGCGCCGGCTCGGGGCCGGCGCGCGCCATGTATCAAAAGATCAAGGCATCAGAGGATCAGAGTGCCTCGACGAAGCGCGCGTCGATGGCCTGCGCCGGGGTCACCGGTTGCTGCAGGATGCCAGCTTCGCTGGCGGCTTTCTGGATGTGCTCGAACGAGCCCTTCTGGAAGGCGCCCTTCAGCTCGGCCTGGTTCTCTTTCACCGAGTAGAAGTGCACGCCGTCGAAAGCGCTGGTCAGTTCGGACTCGTCGGCACCCACACCCTTGGCGATGGCGGCGCGGCCTTCGGCGCTCTTCTCGTTGTAGTGCTTGAGACCGGCTTCCCAGCTCTTGATCAGCGCCAGCACCTGGCCGGGACGCTCCTTCAGCACCTCGTCGCGCACCACGAACACGTCGCTGATGATGCCCGGGTCATCCGAGCCCTTGTACAGCAGGTTGACCTTGGGGTTCTGCTGCTTGGCGGCGGACAGGTACGGCTCGTAGGTGACGGCGGCCGGGACCTGGCCGGCGATCAGCGCGCTGCCGGCGTTGGCGGCGGGCATCGGCACCGGCTGCACGTCGGCGATGGTCAGGCCGGCCTTGCGCAGGGCGCTGTGCAGGAGGATGTCGCTGGTGGTGCCTTCTTCATAGGCGACCTGCTTGCCCTTGAGGTCGGTCAGGGTCTTGATCGACGGGTCGACGATCAGCGCGTCGGCGCTGGTGCTCTGGTCCAGCAGCAGGACGATCTTCACCGGCAGGCCGGCGGCGACCATGGCCATGGCGGTGTGGGTAGCGAGGTTGCCGCCATCGATCTGGCCGCTGGCCAGGGCGGCGTTCATGTCCTTGTCTTCGGTGAAGTTGACCAGCTCGACCTGCTCCAGGCCGTTGGCCTTGAAGGCGCCGGCCTGCTCGGCGACGTACCACTGGCCGTAGCCCAGCCAGGGCTGCATGCCCATCTTGAAGGTGCCGGCCTCAGGCTTGGTGTCGGCCTTGATCGCGGCGGCGTGCGCGGCGCCGGCCAGCAGCAGGCTGGCGCAGGTGGCGACGGCCAGTTGGCGCAGTGCGGATGCGAAGGTGGTGTGCATGGTCTCTCCCCGGTCATTGTTTTGCAGCGGCATTCTCTGGGAATGGAGCACTGCTGGATCGGCGGGGAGCTTGCGTCGGCCCATGCCCGCCGTGGGCGGGCACAGGCTCACATTCAATCGACGCAAATGCAAAGGTTTTCGCCGCGGTTCGGCTTGGCTCCGGGCACGCTGGCAATCACCTTGGCGAGCCAGCCATCAGGGCTGGGGAATGGCGTCGTCCTTGAACTGGTCCTTGATGTACTTGATCTCGGTGCGACCGTGGGGCGCCGGTTGGCCATCGGGGCCGATGTTCACGAAGACCATCTTGTCGACCGTGAGGATGCTCTTGCGGGTGATCTTGTTGCGCACCTCGCAAGTCAGGGTGATCGAGGTGCGGCCGAACTCGGTGGCGGTGATGCCCAGCTCGATGATGTCACCCTGGCGCGCGGAACTGACGAAATTGATCTCCGAGATGAACTTGGTGACCACGCGCTGGTTGCCCAGCTGGATGATGGCGTAGATCGCCGCCTCTTCGTCGATCCATTTCAGAAGGCTGCCGCCGAACAGGGTGCCGTTCGGGTTGAGGTCTTCAGGCTTGACCCATTTGCGGGTGTGGAAATTCATGGAAGCTCCTTCTTGGGAGGTTGCGCCTCGTGAGCGCGATGACGGGGAAAGCCCCGCCGGCTATGCAAGTCTGGACCCGGCCGGTGCCAGATAACTTGCCATGACTCAGACCTGTTCAACATCTTGCGAGCTAGAGCAGAACAAGGCGGAAACAGGCTGAAAAAGCGGAGTTTACGTTCTGTAAATGAGCATTTTTCAGCCTGTTTCCAACGCAGTTATGCCGACGCGCAGCAGATGTTCAGCCGAGCCCGGCTTCGGCGCGGTACTGCGCCGCCTCGTCGACCAGCCAGTCGCGGAAAGCGCCCAGGGTCGCCGATTCCACCTTGCGCTCGGGAATCATCAGGTAATAGGCATTTTCGCTCAAATAGGCATGTTGCATCGGCACGATAAGCCGCCCATCCGCCAACTCGTGCTGGATCAGCATCGGCGGGATCAGCGCCACGCCCATGCCGTGCATCGCCGCCTGGGCGAGCATGGAGAACAGCTCGTAGCGCGTGCCGCTCATGTCGTGCGCCACGCTCATCCCGAGCGAACCGAACCACTGGCGCCAGGCGTAGGGCCGGGTGGTCTGTTGCATCAGCGGCAACTCGGCGATCTGCACGGCGGACAGCTCGGTGCGGCCATCCAGCAATTCCGGTGAGCACACCGGCACCGGATTCTCGTGCATGAGGAAGTTGGCCACCGTGCCGGACCACACGCCGTCGCCGAAATACAGCGCCGCGTCGAACTCGGTGTCGGCGAACAGGAAGGGCCGAGTGCGGTTGGTCATGTTCACCGTGACTTCCGGGTGCAGGCGCTTGAAGTCCTTCAGCCGTGGCAGCAGCCATTGCGTCGCAAAGGTCGGCACCACTGCGAGTTCCAGGGTACCGCCGCCCTGCTGGCCCATCACCGCCAGGGTGTCGCGCTCCACGGCGTCCAGGCGCTGGGCGACGCGGCGGCTGTAATTCAGCCCGGCCTCGGTCAGCTTCACCCCGCGCCGCGAGCGGCGGAACAGCTCGACGCCGAGGAACTCCTCCAGCGTGGCGATCTGCCGGCAGATGGCGCTCTGGGTCAGCGACAGCTCGTCGGCAGCCTTGGTAAAGCTCTCATGACGGGCGGCGGACTCGAAGGCGACCAGCGCCGCGGTGGTCGGGATCTTGCGTCGCATCGAATGCCTCTTCGGAATATCGTGATGCGCAGGAATCGCCAAAAAGGCCTGAAATAGAGGCGAACAGGCAAAATCCAGCAACAGCCAAGCGATTACGGATTGACAAAATAGCACAACAGCGTGCGAATTAGTCGGTTGCCCGGCTTCCCGACGGCTGACTAGGATGGCCCACACCGAGCCCGCCTAGACTTGTGCGGGTCATTCACCGTCTGCGTTCGAGGTTCTCCATGGCGACCAAAGCAAGCTTCAACTGGGAAGATCCGCTGCTGCTGGATCAGCAACTCACCGAAGAAGAGCGCATGGTGCGCGACAGCGCCCAGCAGTTCGCCCAGGACAAGCTGGCCCCGCGCGTGCTGGAAGCCTTCCGCCACGAGCAGACCGACCCTGCGATCTTCCGCGAGATGGGCGAAACCGGCCTGCTCGGCGCGACCATCCCCGAACAATACGGCGGCAGCGGCCTGAACTACGTGTGCTACGGCCTGATCGCCCGCGAAGTCGAGCGCATCGATTCCGGCTACCGCTCGATGATGAGCGTGCAGTCCTCCCTGGTGATGGTGCCGATCAACGAATTCGGCAACGAAGCCACCAAGCAGAAATACCTGCCGAAACTGGCCAGCGGCGAATACATCGGCTGCTTCGGCCTGACCGAGCCGGACCACGGCTCCGACCCGGGCTCGATGATCACCCGCGCCAAGAAAGTCGACGGCGGCTACCGCCTGACCGGCGCCAAGATGTGGATCACCAACAGCCCGATCGCCGACGTCTTCGTGGTCTGGGCCAAGGATGACGAAGGCCAGATCCGCGGCTTCGTCCTGGAAAAAGGCTGGGAAGGCCTGTCCGCCCCGGCGATCCACGGCAAGGTCGGCCTGCGCGCCTCGATCACCGGCGAGATCGTGATGAACAACGTGTTCTGCCCGGAAGAAAACGCCTTCCCGGACGTGCGCGGCCTGCGTGGTCCGTTCACCTGCCTGAACTCCGCCCGCTACGGTATCTCCTGGGGTGCCCTGGGTGCCGCCGAAGCCTGCTGGCACACCGCTCGCCAATACACCCTGGACCGCAAGCAGTTCGGCCGCCCGCTGGCTGCCAACCAGCTGATCCAGAAGAAGCTGGCCGACATGCAGACCGACATCGCCCTCGCCCTGCAAGGCTGCCTGCGCCTGGGCCGGATGAAGGACGAAGGCACTGCTGCCGTCGAAATCACTTCGATCATGAAGCGCAACAGCTGCGGCAAGGCCCTGGACATCGCCCGCCTGGCCCGCGACATGCTCGGCGGCAATGGCATCTCCGACGAGTTCGGTGTGGCCCGCCACCTGGTCAACCTGGAAGTGGTCAACACCTACGAAGGTACCCACGACGTCCACGCGCTGATCCTCGGCCGCGCCCAGACCGGCATCCAGGCGTTCTTCTAAGTAATGCCTCGCGCTGGCCCTCCCGGGTCAGCGCACGCTTTACCTCTCGCCCGAGAGGCCCCGGGGAGGACCGTGGAGTCCCCGCACCGCGTCCTCCCCGCCCCTATCCAAGCTGCAGGTGATTGCATGTCCGGCGCCCTTTCGCACATCCGTGTCCTCGACCTCTCCCGCGTTCTCGCCGGCCCCTGGGCCGGGCAGATCCTCGCCGACCTCGGCGCGGAAGTGATCAAGATCGAGCGTCCCGGCAGCGGCGACGACACCCGCGCCTGGGGCCCGCCGTTCCTCAAGGACGCCGATGGCCGCGACACCAGCGAAGCGGCGTATTACCTGTCAGCGAACCGCAACAAGAAGTCCCTGACCATCGACTTCACCCAGCCCGAAGGCCAGCGCCTGGTGCGCGAGCTCGCCGCCAAGGCCGACATCGTGCTGGAGAACTTCAAGGTTGGCGGCCTGAAAGCCTACGGCCTGGACTACGAGTCGCTGAAAGCGCTGAACCCGAAGCTGATCTACTGCTCGATCACCGGCTTCGGCCAGTTCGGCCCCTACGCCAAGCGCGCCGGCTACGACTTCATGATTCAGGGCCTGGGCGGCCTGATGAGCCTGACCGGGCGCTCCGACGCCGAAGAAGGCGCCGGCCCCGTGAAAGTGGGTGTCGCGCTGACCGATATCCTCACCGGCCTCTACTCGTCCACTGCGATCCTCGCCGCCCTCGCCCACCGCGATGTCAGCGGCATTGGCCAGCACATCGACATGGCGCTGCTGGACGTGCAGGTCGCCTGCCTGGCCAACCAGACCCTGAACTACCTGACCACCGGCAACCCGCCGCGTCGCCTGGGCAACGCGCACCCGAACATCGTGCCGTACCAGGACTTCCCCACCGCCGACGGTGACCTGATCCTCACCGTCGGCAACGACGGCCAGTTCCGCAAGTTCGCCGAACTGGCGGGCCACCCGGAATGGGCCACCGACGAGCGCTTCGCCACCAACCAGGCGCGCGTGGCGCACCGCGAGGTGCTGATCCCGCTGATCCGCCAGGCCACCGTGATGCGTACCACCGCCGAGTGGATCGCTGTGCTGGAACAGGCCAGCGTGCCGTGCGGGCCGATCAACGATCTCGCGCAGGTGTTCGCCGATCCGCAGGTGATCGCCCGCGGCCTGCGCGTCGACCTGCCGCATCCGCTCGCCGGCACAGTGCCGCAGGTGGCCAGCCCGATCCGCCTGTCCGAGACCCCGGTCGAATACCGCAACGCCCCGCCGACCCTTGGCCAGCACACGCAGGAAATCCTCGAAGGCGTGCTCGGCCTGGACCAGGCAGCCATCGGCAAGCTGCGCGACGGCGGCGTGATTTGACGTTCCCGTAGGGCGAATAACGCCTCAAGCGTTATCCGCCGTCCGTCGGTTCTGAAGCCAGAAGCGGCGGATAAAGCGTTCCGCTTTATGCGCCCTACAACTGACCATCGGCGCCCGCTCCAGCGGACGCCACCGATCCCCGCAACGACGCCCGCGCCAGGGTTTTCACGGCCCCTGGCGCGGGCGCGACGGGGATCCCGGCCGCGACTCACTGCGCGAACGCGACCAAAAGCCTTTGGCTTGTCATGCGCCATGGCTATAATCCGCAAGCTTCAATAACGGCCGGCACTGTCCGGTCGTTCCCGCCACCTGTCCGAGGGGCGCTGCAGCAGGTCGATTCACTTCGATTTGTCAGGCTCGGATGGGGCGCGTCACGGTCGGCAGCCGCCGATCGCCAAACGCATCAACGGCGCCCATTCGCAGACAACGAATGGAGAGTTACGCATGAGCGCTGTCATGACGCCTGCCGGTTTCACCGACTTCAAAGTCGCCGACATTTCCCTGGCCGCCTGGGGCCGCCGCGAGCTGATCATCGCCGAGTCCGAAATGCCGGCTCTGATGGGCCTGCGCCGCAAGTACGCCGCCAGCCAGCCGCTGAAAGGCGCAAAGATCCTGGGCTGCATCCACATGACCATCCAGACCGGCGTCCTCATCGAGACCCTGGTCGCCCTGGGCGCCGAAGTGCGCTGGTCGTCCTGCAACATCTTCTCCACCCAGGACCAGGCCGCTGCCGCCATCGCCGCCGCCGGCATCCCGGTATTCGCCTGGAAAGGCGAGACCGAGCAGGAATACGAGTGGTGCATCGAGCAGACCATTCTCAAAGATGGCCAGCCGTGGGACGCCAACATGGTGCTGGACGACGGTGGTGACCTGACCGAGATCCTGCACAAGAAGTACCCGCAGATGCTTGAGCGCATCCACGGCGTGACCGAGGAAACCACCACCGGCGTTCACCGTCTGCTCGACATGCTCAAGGCCGGCACCCTGAAAGTCCCGGCGATCAACGTCAACGACGCTGTGACCAA
This sequence comes from Pseudomonas sp. PDNC002, assembly GCF_016919445.1. Classification (NCBI taxonomy): domain Bacteria; kingdom Pseudomonadati; phylum Pseudomonadota; class Gammaproteobacteria; order Pseudomonadales; family Pseudomonadaceae; genus Pseudomonas; species Pseudomonas sp. PDNC002. The sequence goes on from NZ_CP070356.1 coordinate 568,776, forward strand.
GAGCAAGAACGACAACAAGTACGGCTGCCGTCACAGCCTGAACGATGCCATCAAGCGCGGCACCGACCACCTGCTGTCCGGCAAGCAAGCCCTGGTGATCGGCTACGGCGACGTGGGCAAGGGCTCCGCCCAGTCGCTGCGTCAGGAAGGCATGATCGTGAAGGTCTCCGAGATCGACCCGATCTGCGCCATGCAGGCCTGCATGGACGGCTTCGAGCTGGTCTCCCCCTACAAGAACGGCCTGAACGACGGCACCGAAGCCAGCGTTGACGCCGCTCTGCTGGGCAAGATCGACCTGATCGTCACCACCACCGGCAACGTCAACGTCTGCGACGCCGGCATGCTGAAAGCGCTGAAGAAGCGCGCCGTGGTGTGCAACATCGGTCACTTCGACAACGAGATCGACACCGCCTTCATGCGCAAGAACTGGGCGTGGGAAGAGGTCAAGCCGCAGGTGCACAAGATCCACCGCACCGGCGCTGGCGACTTCGATCCGGCCAATGACGACTACCTGATCCTGCTGGCCGAAGGCCGCCTGGTGAACCTGGGTAACGCCACCGGCCACCCGAGCCGCATCATGGACGGCTCCTTCGCCAACCAGGTACTGGCGCAGATCTTCCTGTTCGAGCAGAAGTTCGCCGATCTCTCCGCCGAGAAGAAAGCCCAGCGTCTGACCGTCGAAGTGCTGCCGAAGAAACTGGACGAAGAAGTGGCCCTGGAGATGGTGAAAGGCTTCGGTGGCGTCGTCACCCAGCTGACCCCGAAACAGGCCGAGTACATCGGCGTGACCGTGGAAGGCCCGTTCAAACCGGACACCTACCGCTACTGATGTGCCAGAGGGCAGACGAGCAATCGTCTGCCCTCTTTGCCATCTGGACGACCACCGCATGGACCTGCAGGACAGCTACAACCAGGCCTGGCTCTTCGCCGCAGGCGCGCACGCCGGACAGACGCTGACCGCCTCGACGCTGCCCTACGCGGTCCACCTGGCGATGGTGGCCAACGAAGTGATGGCGGCCGACCGCGAAGCGCCCATCGAGCGCCTGGCGGAAACCGTCCAGATTGCACTGCTGCATGATGTGCTCGAAGACACTTCGGTGCCCTTCGAGGAACTGCAGATGCGTTTCGGCGATTTCGTCGCCCAAGGCGTCCAGCGACTGAGCAAGGTGGTGGGAGACGGCAAACTGCCCTTCGATACCTACCTCGAAAGGCTGGCGACCGGCGCGCCGCAATATGCCATCGTCAAGCTGTGCGACCGGATCACCAACCTGCAGCCGCCACCCTCGACCTGGGCGCGGAGCAAGATCGCCGAATACCATGTGGAGTCGCAGCGCATTCTGGCCGCTCTGGGCCATGCGCACGAGCCCAGCGCCGAGCGACTGCGCGCGAAGATAGACAACTACCGCCGTTACTTCTGAAGTCGACGGCACATGCCGGCAGTTGCGCGATGACGCGGCGCCGAAGGAACGACCATGAGTCAGAAAGAACGCCGCTTCAGCTTCGAGTTCTTCCCCGCCAAGACCGAAGCCGGCCATGAAAAACTGCTGGCCACCGCGCGCCAGCTGGCCGCGAAAAAACCCGACTTCTTCTCCTGCACCTACGGTGCCGGTGGCTCCACCCGCGACCGCACCCTGACCACCGTGCTGCAGCTCGATGGCGACGTACAGGTGCCGACCGCGCCGCACCTGTCCTGCGTCGGCGACACCAAGCCCGAGCTCTCGGCCTTGCTCGCCCACTACAAGGATGCCGGCATCCGCCGCATCGTCGCCCTGCGCGGCGACCTGCCCTCGGGCATGGGCATGGCCAGCGGCGAGCTGCGCTACGCCAATGAACTGGTGGAATTCATCCGCACCGAGACCGGCGATCACTTCCACATCGAAGTTGCCGCCTATCCGGAAGTTCACCCGCAAGCGCGCAATTTCGAGGATGATCTCGCCAATTTCGTGCGCAAAGTCAAAGCCGGCGCCGACTCTGCCATCACACAATACTTCTTCAACGCCGACAGCTACTTCCATTTTGTCGAGCGTGCGGAGAAACTCGGTGTCAGTATTCCGGTCGTACCGGGTATCATGCCGATCACCAACTACACCAAACTGGCCCGCTTCTCCGACGCCTGTGGCGCGGAAATCCCCCGTTGGATTCGCAAGCAGCTGGAAGCCTACGGCGACGACATCGCCAGCATCCAGGCCTTTGGCGAGCAGGTAATCACCGACATGTGCGAACGCCTCCTCGAAGGCGGTGCACCCGGTCTGCATTTCTACACCCTGAACCAGGCTGAACCCAGCCTGGCGCTCTGGAACAACCTCAAGCTCCCCCGCTGAGGATCATTGCTCCGGGCTTACCGTCCACGATCCCGGCCAGCGCAACGCCGGCGTATCGTGGGCGGAGTGCTTCCAGCCCAAGGCTGAGCGCTCGCCCCGAGCTTGAAATCACGCGCCCTCGAGCCGGCAGGTCGCCGGCCTACAGGAACCCCGCATGTCCTTTACTTCCCTCGGTCTCTCCGAGGCCCTGGCTGGCGCCGTTGAAGCCGCTGGCTACGCGCGCCCCACTCCCGTCCAGGAACGCGCCATCCCCGCCGTACTGCAAGGCCGCGACCTCATGGTTGCCGCCCAGACCGGCACCGGTAAAACCGGCGGCTTCGCCCTCCCGGTACTCGAACGCCTGTTCCCCGAAGGCCACCCGGACCGCGAACACCGCCATGGCCCACGCCAGGCCCGCGTACTGGTACTGACTCCGACCCGCGAGCTGGCTGCCCAGGTGCATGACAGCTTCAAGGTCTACGCCCGCGACCTGCCGCTGAAAAGCGCCTGCATCTTCGGCGGCGTCGGCATGAATCCCCAGGTCCAGGCCATGTCCAAGGGCGTCGACGTCCTGGTCGCCTGCCCCGGTCGCCTGCTCGACCTGATCGGCCAGGGCAGCGTCGATCTCTCCCACGTGGAAATCCTCGTCCTCGACGAAGCCGACCGCATGCTCGACATGGGCTTCATCCATGACGTGAAGAAGGTCCTCGCCAAGCTGCCGGCCAAGCGCCAGAACCTGCTGTTCTCGGCGACCTTCTCGAAAGACATCATCGACCTCACCAACAAGCTCCTGCACAACCCGGAGCGGATCGAGGTCACCCCGCCGAACACCACCGTCGAGCGTATCGAGCAGCGCGTGTTCCGCATCCCCGCCGTACAGAAGCGCGCCCTGCTGGCGCACCTGGTGACCGTGGGCGCCTGGGAACAGGTGCTGGTGTTCACTCGTACCAAGCACGGTGCCAACCGCCTCGCCGAGTACCTGAGCAAGCACGGCCTGCCGGCCGCCGCGATCCACGGCAACAAGAGCCAGAACGCGCGCACCAAGGCCCTGGCCGACTTCAAGGCCAACGAAGTGCGCATCCTGGTCGCTACCGACATCGCCGCCCGCGGCCTGGACATCGACCAGTTGCCCCACGTGGTCAACTATGAGCTGCCCAACGTCGAGGAAGACTACGTTCACCGCATCGGTCGTACCGGCCGCGCCGGTCGCACCGGTGAAGCCATCTCGCTGGTGGCGCCGGACGAGGACAAGCTGCTCAAGGCCATCGAGCGCCTGACCAAACAGCGCATCCCCGATGGCGACATGCAGGGCTTCGACCCGGACACCGTGCTGCCGGAAGTCCAGCAGCCCGAGCCCAAGGAAGCGTCCCAGCGCCAGCCGCGCAAGGACAAGGCCAAGCGTGGCGAGCGCAAGGACCGCAATCGCGACAAGCCGCAGCAGTCGCAGGACGACGAACAGCAAAGCGCTGCCGCACCGGCCAGCGGTGAAGCCGCCGACGGCGATAAGCCCGCCGGCAAACGCCGCCGTCGCGGCGGCCGTGGCAAGAAGAAAGGCGACGGTCAGGGCGGCGACGCTCAGCCGAACGCCAACGCCCAGGCTCGTGAGCCGCGCGAGCCTCGCCAGCCCCGGCAGCAGGACCAGCAGGGCCAGGCCCGCCAGCAGCAGCCCAAGCCGGCTCGCGCACCAAAGGCCGAGGCCGACGGTAACCGCGACCCGGAAGAGTTCCTCGACGACGATTTCGACAACTTCGGCAACCGCGCCGACTACGTCAGCCCGTTCCCGGACAAGGACCAGCAACGCGGCCAGCGTCGCCGTGGCGCTCAGGGGCAGGGCCAAGGCCAGAACCAGGGCCAACAGCGCGCCCGTGGCCAAGGCGGTCAGAGCAGCCAAGGCAGCCAGGGCAGTGGCCAGGGCAGCAACGGTCAGAACCGTGGCCAGGGGCAAGGCCAGGGCAAGGCCGCCAAGAAGCCTAACGGCGGCGGTCGCGGTCAGGGCCAAGGCCAGGGCGGCAACGGCCTGGGCAAGCCAGGCCAGCGCAAACGCGGTGGCAAGGCTCCGGCTTCCCGCATGAACGACGCCCCGCTGCGCGAGCCGAGCGAGTACGGCGCCGCCAAGCCGACCCGCCAGCCGGTTGTGATCAACAAGCGCGACCTCGTCCGCACGGACCGTTTCCCCACTGCCGAGCAGCTGGAAGAACTGGAACCGCGCCGCAAGACCGAGCGCCCGGCGCTGCTGACCCGCAACCGCGACTGATGCAGCAAGAGAAACCGCCCTTCGGGGCGGTTTCTTTTTGCCCGGGATTTGTCGCCGGTGTGCTCCTACGTGGTATTTCAGCGCTCGGCCCAGCCCTCACCCTAACCCTCTCCCAGAGGGAGAGGGGACCGTACGGTGCAGGGTGAACCCGTGACGTCAGCCGGCACAGTCTGTCCCCTCTCCCAGGGGGAGAGGGGACAGACTGTGCAAGATGAACCCGTGACGTCAGCCGGCACAATCTGCCCCCTCTCCCAGGGGGAGAGGGAACCGTACGGTGCAGGATGAACCCGTGACGTCAGCCGGCACAATCTGCCCCTCTCCCAGGGGGAGAGGGGACCGGACGGTGCAGAATGAACCCGTGACGTCAGCCGGCACAATCTGTCCCCTCTCCCAGGGGGGAGAGGGAACCGGACGGTGCAAGATGAACCCGTGACGTCAGCCGGCACAATCTGCCCCTCTCCCACGGGGAGAGGAAACCGTACGGTGCAGGATGAACCCGTGACGTCAGCCGGCACAATCTGCCCCCTCTCCCAGGGGGAGAGGGGACCGTACGGTGCAAGATGAACCCGTGACATCAGCCGGCACAATCTGCCCCCTCTCCCTGAGGGAGAGGGCTGGGGTGAAGGGGAAGTCGCAAGAGCGGAATCACGCAGGGAAAGACAGTTGCTCCTACGAGAGCCGTACGTCACCGGCCGGGCACAAAAAAGCCGCCCGCAGGCGGCCTTTTCAGCGATGCAGAGGCCTCACAGCACCTGTCGCAGGAAGCTCTGAGCACGCGCATCCTTGGGCTGGGCGAAGAACTCCGCCGGGGCGGCATCCTCCAGCAGCTTGCCGTGGTCGAAGAACAGCACACGATCCGCCACTTCGCGGGCGAAGCCCATCTCGTGAGTCACGCAGACCATGGTCATGCCTTCCAGCGCCAGGGTCTTCATCACGTCCAGCACCTCGCCGACCATTTCCGGGTCCAGCGCCGACGTAGGCTCGTCGAACAGCATCACCTTCGGGTCCATGCACAGCGCGCGGGCAATCGCCACGCGTTGCTGCTGGCCGCCGGAGAGGCGCGACGGGTACTCATTGGCCTTCTGGCCGATGCCGACCTTCTCCAGCAGCGCACGGGCCTTGGCCTCGCGCTCGGCCTTGCCGCGCTTGCGCACGACCTTTTGCGCCAGGCACAGGTTCTCCAGCACGGTCATGTGCGGGAACAGGTTGAAGTGCTGGAACACCATGCCGACTTCGCGGCGGTAGGCGTTTACATCGGTCTTCGGGTTGGCGAGGTCGAGGCCGTCGATGCTCACCGAGCCTTCATCGAACTCTTCCAGGCCGTTCAGGCAGCGCAGGAAGGTGGACTTGCCCGAGCCGGACGGCCCGATCACCACCACCACTTCACCCTTGGCGACGCCAGTGGTGACGTCATCCACCGCGCGCACGACCTGCCCGCGGGTATCGAAGACCTTGGTCAGGTTACGGACTTCAATCACTTTGGCCGAGCCTCCGCTCCAGGCGCCCCGCCAGATGCGACAGCGGCAGGTTGATCACGAGGTAGAGGGCGGCGACGCAGAACCAGATCTCGAAGGTGGAGAACGAGGTGGTGATCGCCTCGCGGCCGCTCTTGGTCAGTTCGGTGATGGCGATCACCGAGACCAGGGAAGTGTCCTTGACCAGGCTGATGAACTGCCCGGCCAGCGGCGGCAGCACGCGCTTGAAAGCCTGCGGCAGGATCACGTGGCGCATCGACTGCGCGGCGTTCAGACCCAGGGAGCGCGCAGCTTCGTCCTGGCCACGGGCAATGGACTGCACGCCGGCACGGACGATCTCGGCCACGTACGCGCCGGTGAACAGCGCCAGCGCCGCCACGCCGGCAAACTCGCGGGAGAGGTTCAGCACGGTGCCGATGAAGAAGTAGAAGATGAAGATCTGCACCAGCAGCGGCGTGCCGCGCACCAGCTCGACGTACAGGGTCGAGAGGTCGTGCAGCGTCGGATTCTTCGACAAACGGCAAAGACCGGTGAACAGGCCGATGAACAGACCGAACGCGCCGGAAACGAAGGAGATCCACAGCGTGGTCCACAGGCCCCAGGCCAGCGGGCCGGCCGCCCAGTGGCGGGTCGCGCCGACCACATCGCCTTCGGCGACATCGTCGTTTTCGGAGAACTGCAGGCTGTCGGCGGCGACCGTCAGTACCTGCTGCTTGCCGCCCTCGTCCACCAGTGTGACGCGGGCATCGCTGCCCTGCGGCTCGATCTTCTCCACCCGCGAGATGCTGTCTGCTCGCAGCGGTTCCTCGGCCTGGTAGGCGAAGTACTGCGGGACGCGGTTCCAACGCCACTCGTAGGAGATCAGCGAGGTGGAGTACCAGATGGCCAGGCCGATCAGCAGAAGGATCAGTCCGGTCAGCCCGTGCCAGGGCCAGGTTGCGCGTTTCGTTCTAGCCACGAATCTCTACCGTGAAAATGCGAACGCGCAGGCCGGGGCCTGCGCGTCGGGTCGACATGGGTCAGACGTGGATTATTCCATGTCCTTGAGCCAGTCGGTGCTCTTGAACCACTTGTCATGCAGACGATCGTAGGTGCCGTCTTCACGGATCTGCTTGAGGAAGTTGTTGATGAAGTTGATCGAGTCGTAGTCACCCTTCTTCAGGCCGAAGGCCAGCGGCTCGTAGGTGAATGGCTGGTCCAGGTGAACCAGCTTGCCGGCGCCGAACTTGCCGACTGCCACGACGTTGTAGGGCGAGTCGTAGATGAAGGCGTCGGCCTTGCCGTTGACCACGTCCATGACTGCTTCAGGCTCGTTGTCGAAGCCGTGGTATTGGGCCTTGGACAGCTGCTTCTTGGCAACGAATTCGCCGGTGGTACCGATCTTCGAGGTGATGCGGTACTTGGCGTCGTTCAGGTCCTTGTAGGACTTGATCTCGCCTTGCAGTTCCTGGCGGATCAGCAGGGTCTGGCCAACCACGATGAAGGGATCGGAGAAGTTCAGGCGCAGGTTGCGTTCCTGGGTCAGGGTCATGCCCGAGCCGATCATGTCGAACTTGTCGGTGAGCAGGGCCGGGATGATGCCGTCATAGGCGGTGGAGACCAGCTCCAGCTTGACGTTCATGGACTTGGCCATGGCCTTGAGCAGGTCCACTTCGAAGCCGACGATCTGACCGCGCTTGTTGGTCATCTCGAACGGCATGTAGGTCGGGTCCATGCCCACGCGCAGGGTGCCGCGCTTGGCCGCTTCATCGATGGCGCCGGCCTGAGCCGCGCTCACGCTGACCAGGGCGCAGACGCCCATCACCAGCGATGCCAGGTACTTTTTCATCCCCATACTCCCAAGCAAGTGAAAGAACTTCTTGTATTTGACCAGCGATCGAGTCGCGCGCCATCACGGGCGCAAAGCGGCACCGGGCGTCGGAAGGGTGCGAAGCGTACCCCATACGCCGGATATCTCAATCTTTTCTGGATAGCTGGCGCAGGGTACCAGCAGCGGTGCGCGGGGAAAACAGGGGAAACCGGCGAGTCGCCCTCACCCCGAGCGGGATGAGGGCGGCACGGGGTCAGGATTGCGCGGCGGGCATGGCCAGTGCGCTCTGCTCCGCGACCGGAGCCAGGGGCACGGCCGGGGCGTGGGCATCGGCTTTCAGCGAGTGTCGCCAAGGGCCGATCCACTGCTCCTTGTCGCCCTGCCAGAGCGCCAGGTGCAGACGCGACAGCGCCACCGGGTCGCTCAGCAGTGCCAGGCGCAGGTTGCCGTCGAGCTGCTCGGGGCCGGCTTCCAGTGCCTTCTCGACACGGGCGGCGCGGGTGGCCTCGATGGGCTCGGACTGGCCGTGGCGCGCAGTGCCCATGGCGCAGGCCAGGGCATTCAGCACCGGGTCCACGGCGGCACGGACGAAGCCGTCCTTCAGCGCCTGCCAGCGGTTCTGGTAGGTGTACTCGTCGGTGGCACGCAGCTCGCGCGGGGTGTCGTATTCCTCAGGGATGAGGAACAGCTTCTCGTCACGCGAGGCCAGGCCCAGCTTGACCCGGCTGCTGATCACCGAGACCGGGATAGACAGCATCAGCGCGCCGACGATGGGCGACAGCCACCACAGGAAGCGCGGGTTCAGCCACGCGACAAGCAGCGCCCAGCACAGGCCCAGCAGGGTCTGCAGACCGTGGCGACGGATCGCCTCGCTCCACGGGGTGTCGTCGTCGTCACGCTGCGGCGACTTCCACTGCGCTTCCCAACCGAGGAACGCGGCCAGCACGAAGCGGGTGTGGAAGAGCATGCGCACCGGGGCGAGCAGCACGGAGAAGAACATCTCCAGGAGCATGCTCAGGGTCACCTTGATCACGCCACCGTAGCCCTTGGCGCCCTTGGCCCAGATCAGCATGACGCTGAGCAGCTTGGGCAGGAACAGCAGGGTCAGGGTAGTGGAGAACAGGGCGATGGCCTTTTCCGGGTGCCACTGCGGCCAGATCGGGAACAGCTGGCGCGGCTCCAGGAAGTACTGCGGCTCCATCAGCTGGTGCACCGCCAGCAGCGCGGTTGACAGCACCAGGAAGAAGAACCACAGCGGCGCCGACAGGTAGGACATCACGCCGGTGAGGAACACCGCGCGGTGTACCGGGTGCATGCCCTTGACCAGGAACAGGCGGAAGTTCATCAGGTTGCCGTGGCACCAGCGGCGATCGCGCTTGAGCTCGTCCAGCAGGTTGGGCGGCAATTCCTCGTAGCTGCCTTCCAGGTCGTAGGCGATCCACACGCCCCAGCCGGCGCGGCGCATCAGCGCGGCTTCAACGAAGTCGTGGGAGAGGATCGCACCAGCGAAGGAACCCTTGCCCGGCAGCGGCGCCAGGGCGCAGTGCTCGATGAAAGGCTTCACCCGGATGATCGCGTTGTGACCCCAGTAGTGGGATTCGCCCAACTGCCAGAAGTGCAGGCCGGCGGTGAACAGCGGGCCGTACACGCGGGTAGCGAACTGCTGCATGCGCGCATAGAGGGTATCCATGCCCGACGCCTTGGGCGCGGTCTGGATGATGCCGGCCTCGGGGTTGGCCTCCATCAGGCGCACCAGTTTGGTCAGGCAATCGCCGCTCATCACGCTGTCAGCGTCCATGACGACCATGTACTTGTACTGGCCGCCCCAGCGACGGCAGAAGTCGTCGATGTTGCCGCTCTTGCGCTTCACCCGGCGCCGACGGCGGCGGTAGAAGATGCGGCCGAAGCCCAGGGCTTCCTTGCACAGCTCGATCCAGGCCTTTTCCTCGGCCACGGCGATGTCCGCCTGGTTGGTGTCGCTGAGCACGAAGAAGTCGAAGCGGTCCAGCTCGCCGCTGGCCGCCACCGACTCGTAGGTTGCCCGCAGGCCAGCGAAGACGCGCGGGACGTCCTCGTTGCAGATCGGCATGACGATGGCGGTGCGCGCATCGGCGGCGATCGGCTCGCTGCCCGCGCTGCTGCCGGAGATGCGGTAGCGGTCGCGGCCTGTGAGCAGTTCCCAGAAGCCCATCAGGGCGGTCCAGAAACCTGCCGAAACCCAGCAGAAGAGGATGGCGAAGAGCGCCAGCACGCCGAACTGGATGGCGTAGGGCAGTACCTGTTCCAGAGTCTGCAGCCAGGTCTGGCGGTTGATCTCTTCCAGGTCGACGAAGGCCCAGCCTTGGTAGGGCAGGATGCCTTTCATGTAGTAGGTGGCGACGCTGGTCTGGCCGAGCATGAGCAGGACCAGGATGAACCGGCGCAGCGAGCCGACCCGCTGCCAGCGCGCCTTGGGCAGGTCGCGGGCGGGCTTGGCCGGGTTGCTGCGGCCGGTCAGGCGGCGCCAGCCGCGCATGATCGGGTTGGTGCGCCAAGGCTCAGGAATCACCTTGGTGCGCTGGATCGGCGGCGCGGCCTTGAGGTAGGTGCGGCCGTTGTCGTCCATGCCCAGCATCTGGGCGTCGTCCAGCTCCTGGCCGTAGCTGTGGCGCAGACGCGCGCCGACCGAGGCCAGCGCGGCGTCTTCGCCCTGTACATCGCCAGCGAGCTGCTCGTGCAGCTCGCTGATGGAACCGGCCTTGGCCAGCCGCTCACGCTCCTGCGCCGAAAGGGGCAGGTGCGCGAGATAGTCGGCCACCGGCGCGGTGGTAGCGGTGGAGTTATTCATCGGCAGGCAGCTGGTAGCTCCAGGTTTCGGAAATGGTCTGGCCACCGTTGACCAGCGCGGCACGCATTTCCGTCGGCTTCTTCGGATCCTTGACCTTGACCCGCAGGGTCAGGCGCCAGCCCTGGGTCACCGCGTTGTAGCGCAGGCTGTTCTCCTTCACCTCGGCATTGTCGTCGGTGCTCACCTGGGTGCTCACCGGGGCATCGCCGGCCAGCGCCTTCAGGGTCGGGCCGACGAAATCGACGACCAGGGCAACACTGCCATCGGGCTGACGGATCAGGTTCTTCTGCTTCACATCACCCACCGAGCGCAGGGTCTGCATGACCCAGGCGTTCTTCGCATCGTGCAGCGCTTCCTCGTCCTTGGTCCAGCGCATGCGGTAGGCGAAGTCCAGCGGCTCGCCGGCTTCCGGGCGCTTCTCGGGGTTCCAGAAGGCGACGATGTTGTCGTTGGTCTCGTCCGGGGTCGGGATCTCCACCAGCTCGATGGTGCCCTTGCCCCAGTCGCCCTGCGGCTCTACCCAGGCGGACGGACGCAGGTCGTAGCGGTCGTCCAGGTCCTCGTAGCGGGAGAATTCGCGGCCACGCTGCAGCAGACCGAAGCCTTTCGGATTCTCGACGCTGTAGGCGCTGACGGACAGGTGCTTCGGGTTGTTCAGCGGGCGCCAGATCCACTCGTCATTGCCGGCATGGATCTGCAGGCCGGTGGAGTCATGCAGCTCCGGACGGAAGTTGTGCTCGGCGGACGGCTGGTTGGAGCCGAACAGGAACATGCTGGTCAGCGGCGCCAGGCCCAGCTTGGAAACCTTGTCGCGCAGGAACACGCGAGCCTTCACATCGACCACGGTGTCGTTGCCCGGACGGATGGTGAAACGGTAGGCACCGGTCGCACGGGGCGAGTCCAGCAGCGCGAAGATCACCAGGTGCTTGTCCTTGGGCTTGGGCTTCTCGATCCAGAACTCGCGGAAGCGCGGGAACTCTTCACCCGACGGCAGCGCGGTGTCCAGCGCCAGGCCGCGGGCGGACAGGCCCCACCACTGGTCCTTGCCGATGATGCGGAAGTAGCTCGCGCCCAGGAAGGTGGCGATCTCGTCCTGCTTGTCGGGCGAGTTGATCGGGTACAGCAGGCGGAAGCCGGCGTAGCCCAGATCCTTGGTGGCATTGGAGTCGAACTTCAGCGATCCGAAGTCGAAACGCGAGGGATCGTATTTGATCTCCTTGACGTCGGTCGCCGTCACCTCATTGATTTTCACCGGGGTGTCGAAGTGCATGCCCTGGTGATAGAAGCTGATCTTGAAGGGGGTCTTCTCGTCGGCCCAATAGGCCTTCTCGTTACGGAAGCGAATCTGCTGGTAGTCGGCGAATTTCATTTCGCTGAATTCCGATGGCAGGTTGCTCGTCGGTGCGCTGTACTTTTCAGCAGCCAGCGCCTTGGCCTGTTCGCCAACGTCGTCGAGATTGAAGGCCCAGGCATGGGTAGCGCTCAACGCCAACAGGGCGGAGCCGACCAGTCCGCGAAGGATTTGGCGCGAAAGCGGTTGTTGAACGGAACGGAAAATCACGAGTCCCCCTCGTCCGTGAACACAAAACGATTAAAGCCAGCAAAGGCGATGCCAATTTGCCGGCGATTGAATTCCGACCCCGGTGAGCCTGAATGATTCCCCGATTTTTTCCGCGGGTAATTCCGGTTCCCGGAGACACATTGTTCTAGATGCATAAGCCCTAACCATCATCCCACGGCGATATGACAAGCTGCCGCGCGTTCAAGCCTCCAGAAGAAAGGTCACTGGCCCGTCATTGACCAGGTGGACCTGCATGTTGGCGCCAAAACGGCCAGTGGCGACCAGGGGATGACGGGCTCGCGCCTGTTCCACGAGTAGATCGAACAACGCGGCGCCCTTTTCAGGGTGCGCCGCGCTGGAAAAGCTTGGCCGCAAGCCCTTTCGGGTGTCCGCGGCCAGGGTGAACTGCGATACCAGCAGCAGTCCGCCGCCGACATCGCTCAATGAAAGGTTCATTTTACCTTCATCGTCGCCAAACACTCGATAGTTAAGCAGCTTGTGCAACAAACGGTTCACCGAGTCTTCATCATCCTGAGGCTCGACGCCCACCAACGCCAGCAATCCGTGATCGATGGCGCCGACGATCTCGCCCTCGACCTCCACGCGGGCGCCGCGCACACGCTGGATCAGCCCCTTCATTCAGCCTCCGGCGGCAGGTTCAGCAGGCGGCGGCCGATTTCATTGGTGGCGCGGATCAGCGCATCGGTGATGCCCGGCTCGCCGGCCACGTGGCCAGCATCACGGACGATCTGCAATTCGCTGTTGGGCCAGGCCTTGTGCAGTGCCCAGGCATTGTCCAGCGGACAGACCACGTCGTAGCGGCCATGCACGATCACGCCCGGCAGGTGGGCGATCTTGTGCATGTCGCGCAGCAGCTGGTCGGGCTCGAGGAAGCCGTCGTTGACGAAATAGTGGTTCTCGATGCGGGCGATGGACAGTGAACGGTGCGGATCGGAGAAACGCTCCACCACCGCCGGGTTGGGTCGCAGCGTGGCGGTGCGGCCTTCCCAGGTGGACCAGGCTCGCGCGGCGTGCATCTGGGCGATCTGGTCCGGTCCGGTCAGGCGGCGATGGAAGGCGTGCAGCAGGTCGTCATGCTCGTCGGCGGGAATCGGCGCCAGGTAGTCTTCCCAGTAGTCGGGGAACAGGCGGCTCGCGCCTTCCTGGTAGAACCAGCGGATTTCCTGCGGGCGGCACAGGAAGATGCCGCGGACGATCAGCGCCAGCACGCGTTCGGGATGGGTCTGGGCGTAGGCCAGCGACAGGGTCGAGCCCCAGGAGCCGCCGAACAGCACCCACTTGTCGATACCCAGGTGCTCGCGGATACGCTCGATGTCCTGCACCAGGTGCCAGGTGGTGTTGTTCTCCAGGCTCGCGTAAGGCGTGGAGCGGCCACAGCCGCGCTGGTCGAAGGTGACGATGCGGTAGATGTTGGGATCGAAGAAGCGCCGCGACATGGCATCGCAACCGGAGCCCGGGCCACCATGGATGAACAGCACCGGCAGTCCGTCGGGCATACCGCTCTCATCCACATAGAGGACGTGCGGCTCTTCGACGGCCAGTTCATGACGGGCGTAAGGCTTGATTTCCGGATACAAAGATTGCATGGCTCGCTCCTGGATCAGTGCGTACGGTCGCTCCCGGACCAGTAACCATCCTAGGGCCTGTTGCCGGCTTGTCGAAAGTCGCGTTGCCGTAGCGCGACTTCGATCAAGGGTCTCAGGCCCTCACGGTGTCGGGCATGATACTCGGGCCAGCGGAAAACCCATAAAGGAGTTAGTGCGCCATGCCACGGAAGTTGTTTCTTTCTCTTTATCTGCTGATCTTCCTGCTGGCCGGCTGTGGCCGGGACGATCCACGGGCGCAGCTCGACGCCGCGGTCAAGCAGTTGCAGGACAACCTGGAAGCCAAGAGTAGCGGCGCGGTGATGGAGCAGCTGCACGCCGACTTCCGCGCCAACGGCGAGTTCGACCGTGACTGGGCGCGGCGCACCATGACGCTGATGTTCCTGCGCCACCAGCAAGTGAAGGTGATCATTCTGAGTAGCGACAGCCAGCTTGATCCCGCCTCCCCCAGCCGTGGCCGTACCGACGCGCAGGTCGCCCTCACCGGCGCCGAGAACCTGATCCCCGATAGCGCGGGGCATTACAGCGTGAAGCTGGAATGGTGGCGCGACGGCTCCGAATGGAAACTCGCGAGGCTCGACTGGCAATGACGTCTCCCCTGCAACACCGCATCCGCGCCGCCGGCCTGCTGGTGCGCAACGACGAAATCCTGCTGGTGCGCCACGAGGTGGCCGGCGATGTGTACTGGATTCCACCGGGCGGCGGCTTCGAGTCGGACAAGGACCAATCCACCCGCGACACCGTGCGCCGCGAGTGCCGGGAAGAAACCGGGCTGACCGTGGATGTCGGCCCGCTGGTGTATGTACGCGAATTCGCCGAACCGGTGGCCGGGCGCTTCCACATGGAGCTGTTCTACCGCGTCGATGCCTGGGACGGGCGGGTCAGCCTCGACAACCTGCGCGGCCTGGGTGGTGATGAGTTCGACATCCGCGAAGTCGCCTGGATACCGCGCGCGGACCTCACGCGCCTGCCCTCCTTCTACCCCGCCGAGTTGCTCGACGATGTCTGGGGGCGCCTGGCCGAGGCGCAGCCACTGATCCGCCACCTCGGCCTGCAGCGCTAGGTCACTGCACCGGTTCGCTGGTCGGCTTGGCGATGATCGCCTGCAGCTCGGCGGTCATGGGGAATTCCAGGTTGAGGTGCTTCGGCGGGATCGGCTGTTCGAACCAGCGCTGGTAGATGCCCTTGATCTCGCCGGAGGAATACAGCTCGGCCAGCGTCTGGTTGACCAGGGCGAGGAACTGCGGATCGTCCTTGCGCACCATGCAGGCGTAGATTTCCCGCGACTGCGGCTCGCCCACCACTACCCACTGGTGCGGGTCGCGGGCCTTGGCCTTCTCGCCATAGAGCAGCGCATCGTCCATATAGAAGGCTACTGCGCGGCCGGACTGCAGCATCAGGAAGGCTTCGCCGTGGTCCTTGGCGCTGACCACATTCATGCCCAGCTTGTGCTCGGCGTTGTACGCCTTGAGATAGCGCTCGTTGGTGGTGCCGGCGGTGGTCACCACGTTCTTGCCCTTGAGGTCCGCGAAGTCCTTGATGCCGCTGTCCTTGGCGGTCAGCAGTTGCCCCTTCACGTAGATGAAGCCGTAGGAGAACGCGACCTGCTTCATCCGCTCGGCGGTGACACCGGTGGAGCCGCATTCCAGGTCCACAGTGCCGTTCTGCACCAGCGGGATGCGCGTCTGTGAGGTCACCAGGTTGTACTTCACCTTGAGGTCGGGCTTATCGAGCTTCTGCTTGATCCGCTCGACCACCTTGCCGGCCAGGTCCACCGAGTAGCCCATGGGCTGGCCGCTGTTATCGCCCAGGTAGGAGAACGGCACCGAGGCGTCGCGATAACCCAGGGTTATCGTGTCTCGGTCGGCGATTTTCTTCAGCGTGCCGTCCAACGCTTCGTTCGCCTGCGCCAGCGCGCAGACCAGGCTGGACGCCGCCAGCATTCCCAGTGCAAGTCGTTTCATGGGTTCGATCCCTCTTGTTGTTGTGAGTCGGGTTGAGGATCAGGGCCGCGCGGCGACCACCGTGATTTCCACCAGAACAGACGGGCGCGCCAGCAGCGCCTGCACGGTGGTGCGGGTCGGCGCGCAGCCTTCGGGCAGCCAGGCGGACCAGACGCCGTTCATGGCCTCGAAATGGGTGGCGATGTCCTTCAGGTAGATGGTCGCGCTGAGGAGGTTCGCCTTCTTGGTGCCGGCGTCAGCCAGCAGCGCGTCGATCTTCGCCAGCACTTCGCGGGTCTGGCCCTGGATATCGGTGGCCTGGCCGGGTACCTGCCCGGAGAGGAACACCAGCGAGCCGAAGACCATAGCGCCGGAAAGGCGGTCGTTGGTGGCGATGCGTGTGAGTTGCATGGTGAGTCTCCCAATCCGAAGGAATCAGCCGGCCAGCCGCGCGGGCGTCAGGCCGGAAGTGTCGATACCCGGCCGGCGCCCGGCGATCTGCGCGGCGATCAATTGCGCACTGCCACACGCCAGGGTGAAACCGAGCGCGCCGTGGCCGAGGTTGAGCCAAAGCCCTCGCGGCCCGCAGGCGCCCACCAGCGGTACGCCGGTGGGCGTGGCCGGGCGCATGCCGGCCCACTCGATGGCGGCGCCGTAGTCGCAGGCTTCGGGCAGGGTGTCCGCCGCCTGCTGGCGGATCAACTCCAGGCGCTTAGGCTCCAGGCGCGGGTCGAAGCCGACGATGTCGACCATGGCAGCGATGCGCAGGCGCTCGCCGATGCGCGCATAGACCACCTTGCGGTCGTAGTCGGTGAGGCTCACGTCGGGCGCGAAGTCGCTGCTGCGGATCGGCGCGGTCAGGCTGTAGCCCTTCAGCGGATAGAGCGGCAGGCGCGGCCCGCCCGGCAGCAGCGCCGCGCTGCGGTAGCCGGCGGCGAGGACGACGTGATCGGCCTCGAAGCTCTCCCCGCCCACCTCCACACCGATCACGACGCCATTGCGAATGATCAGCCGGGAAGCCGGGCGGGCATAAACCAGCCGGCAACGTCCCGATGCCTGAAGTCTCTCGGCGAGCCGCTGGCAGAACAGGAAGCAGTCGGCGACCTCCTCATCCGGCGTGTAGACGCCACCCACGAAGGGCGCGGCTGCCAAGGCGGGATCAAGCTGCCGGCACTGCTCAGCGTCGAGCACCCACTGCACCGAGGGGTCCGACAGGTTCTGCCGCGCGCTGCGGAAACTGCCTTCCTCACGGAAGGCCACCAGCTTGCCATTGCGTCGCCAGTCGAAATCGTCCAGCCCATCGTTGCGCCACTGCGCCAGCGTGCTCTGGCTGAACAGCGCGAGGCGCAGCAAATGTTTCGCATTGGCCTGGTTCACCGAGCGCCGACAGGCCGCGGTGAATTCCATCAGCCAGCGCCACTGCGCCGGATCCAGGCGCGGGCGCAGGCGCAGCGGTGAATCGCCGCGCAGCAGCCAGCCCAGTGCCTGCTGCGGCACACCAGCGTCGGCCAGCGGCGCCACGTAGCGGTAGGACAGCTGGCCGCCGTTGGCGAAGCTGGTTTCCAGGCCAGCCGCATCCCGCGCTTCCAGCACGGTCACGTCAAATCCTTCCTGGACCAGCGCGTGGGCCGTGGCCAGTCCGACCACGCCCGCGCCGATGATGCAAATCCGCTGTGCCATTGCCGTCTCACCGCCAAACGATTCCAGGCCTCGACCTTAGGTGCGGATGACAGCTGGCGAACAATGAATAAACATGGGCAACCCATAAACCAGGGTTATACCTTGGCGAATCCGCTGACGGAGGCAAGCCATGCGCCTGCGCCATATCGAAGTGTTCCAGGCCATCCGCGAGACCGGCTCGGTCAGCGGCGCCGCGCAGTTGCTGCACGTCTCCCAACCGGCGGTGACCAAGGTGCTGCAACACGCCGAGCAGCAGCTTGGCTTTCCGCTATTCCTGCGCGTACGCGGCAAATTGCAGGCGACCCCCGAGGCGCTGGAGCTGGAGCGCGAAGTCGCCAAGGTCACGGAAAGCCTGCAGGGCGTGCGCCGCCTGGCGCAGAGCCTGCGCGGCCAGCCGGAGAACCGCCTGCGCGTGGGCGCCACGCCGGCCCTGGCGCTGTCGTTGCTGCCACCAGTGATCCGCGAATGGACCGACCGCTATCCGCAGAGCAGCTGCGAACTGGCTACCCAGCATTCCCGCGAGCTGATCCAGAACCTGCTGATGCGCGAGCTGGACCTCGCCCTGACCCTGCAACAGACCGACCACCCCGGCCTGCGCTCGCAGGTCATCGCCACCGGCCCGCTGGTGGCCCTGGCGCCGCGTGGGCACTGGCCGGAAGACCGTTTGGGCAAGGCGCTGACGCTGGACGAGTTGGCCGGCGAGCCGATGATCGGGCTGTCCACGTCCGACCCACTATCGGCGCGCCTGGAAAGTCATCTGGCGAATGTCGAACCGCCGCCGCGCGTGCGCATCTCGGTACAAACCTACGCACTGGCGCGCACGCTGGTGGAAGCCGGAACGGGATTGGCGCTGGTCGATCCCTTCACGGCACTGGGCGCGGACGAAAGACTCACCGCACTGCGCCCGCTGTCACCTCCGGTGAAGGTCACGCTCTACGCCCTGACCCGAGCCGATGAGACACCGCCGCACACCCAGGCGCTGCTGCTGGAGATGCTGGTGCGGCATGCCGAAGGACAACTGGCGCAGCACCGCTTCGAATAAAAGACAGCCCCCTGCCGCACCGGGGAAGCGCCGCCGGGATGCGTGGTCCGGCGGCGCCGCGCCGACAAGCCCCGGCGCGGCAGGAGGCTGTGTAAAACTCAGCGGCCGTAGCGTTCGCGGCCCCAGGCAATGAAGGTTTCCAGCATGCGTCGGAGTACTTGGGCGGTCGGCGCGGCGAGGTCTTCGCGGTAGCCGAAGGGCGCGTGCTCATCCATGTAGTTGCACTGCGCGAGTTCCAGTTGCACCGCGTGCACATTGTCCTGCGGCTGGCCGTAGTGGCGGGTGATGTGCCCGCCCTTGAAGCGGCCGTTGAGGATGTGGCGGTAAGCCGGTGCATCGGCGCACACCGCGACCAGCCGCTCGGCCAGCTCCGCGTCGCAGCTCGCGCCGCTGTTGGTGCCGATATTGAAGTCCGGCAGCTTGCCGTCGAACAGGTGCGGAATCACCGAGGCGATCGAATGGGCATCCCACAGCAGCGCATAGCCGAATTCTGCCTTCAGCCGTGCGAGCTCGTCGGCCAGGGTCTGGTGATACGGCGTCCAGACCTCCTTGAGGTAACGCGCACGCTCTTCCGTGGAAGGCGTCTGCCCTTCCTTGAACAGCGGGCGGCCGTCGAACAGGGTGTCCGGATAAAGGCCGGTGGTGGCGGTGCTGTACAACGGCTTGTCGTCGGCCGGGCGGTTGAGGTCGATGACGTAGCGCGAGTAGCCAGCGGCCAAGGTGCTGGCGCCCAGCTCTTCGGCAAAGGCGTAGAGCTGCGGGATGTGCCAGTCGGTGTCGGCCAGCTCGCGGGCCTCGTCCACCAGGCCGGCTTCCACGGCCGGAGTCAGGCGGATGCCGGGGTGCGGCATGCTGATCAGAAGCGGCACACGGCCGCGTTTGAATTCGAGAACGTTATCCATGGGTAGCTATCTCCAGACCAAGCGAGATGAATTCATTTTCGTGCTGAAAGTCCGTGCCAATGCTTCCCCCTCACCCCAGCCCTCTCCCGAGGGAGAGGGGGCTGTCCGTGCCGGCTGATGTTGCAGTTTCATCCTGCACCGAACGGTCCCCTCTCCCGCTTGCGGGAGAGGGTTAGGGTGAGGGGCTCTTGCTTTCACAGGGAGGCTATTCGCGAGCAAGGACTGGGCGTCCCCCTCGTTCCTACAAGAGCAATGTCGCAGTTCACAATTCTTCGCCATGACGAATGACACGCTTGGGCAGGTCGCCGCCGAGCCAATAGGCCAGTTCGGCGGGGCGCTGGATGTCCCAGGCGATGAAGTCGGCGATCTTGCCCGCTTCCAGGCTGCCGTGGCTGTCGGCCATGCCCAGCGCTCGCGCAGCGTTGAGGGTGACGCCGGCCAGCGCTTCTTCCGGGGTCAGGCGGAAGGCGGTGCAGGCCATGTTCAGCATCAGGCGCAGGGACAGCGCGGGCGAAGTGCCGGGGTTGAGGTCGCTGGCGATGGCGATGTTCACGCCGTGCTTGCGCAGGGCGTCCATCGGCGGCAACTGGGTTTCGCGCAGGACGAAGAAGGCGCCCGGCAGCAGCACGGCCACGGTGCCGGCCTCGGCCATGGCGATGGCATCGCTTTCGTCCATGAATTCGAGATGGTCGGCGGACAGCGCGCCGTAACGCGCCGCCAGGCTGGAGCCATGCAGCGAGGACAACTGCTCGGCGTGCAGCTTCACCGGAAGCCCCAGGTGCTGGGCGGCCTGGAACACCCGCTCGACCTGCGCCGGGGAGAACGCCAAGTGTTCGCAGAACGCGTCCACCGCGTCCACCAGCCCTTCTTCGGCCAGCGCCGGGAGAATGTGGGTGCAGACCTGATCGATGTACTCGTCGGCGCGCCCGGCGTATTCCGGCGGCAGGGCGTGGGCGGACAGGCAAGTGGTGCGTACCGTCACCGGCAGCTCCTGCCCCAGGCGGCGGGCCACACGGAGCATGCGGCGTTCGCTGTCCAGGTCCAGGCCGTAGCCGGACTTCACTTCCAGCACGGTCACGCCGTCGGCCAACAACGGGCGGGCGCGCTTGATGGCGCTGGCCAGCAGTTCCTCCTCGCTGGCCTCGCGGGTGGCGCGCACGGTGCTGGCGATGCCGCCGCCAGCCGCCGCGATCTCGGCGTAGCTGACGCCGTTCAGGCGCTGCTCGAACTCGCCGCTACGGTCGCCGCCGAACACCAGGTGCGTGTGGCAATCGATGAAGCCGGGCGTGACCCAGGCGCCGCCCAGATCGGTGCTCTGCACAGGGCGCTCAGGCAGTTCGGCGCGCGGGCCGATCCAGGCGATGCGCTCGCCCTCGGTGATGATTGCGGCGTCCTCGATGATCGCGTAGCGGCCATCCTTCATCGTCGCCGCGTGGCAGTGGTGCCAGAGGTGTTTCATTGCAGTCTCCCGATGCTCGCACCGACGCCGTCCAGCGCCGCCGGGTCGGCCAGCAGCGCGGTGGCGCGGTCGATGTCCGGCGCCAGCCAGCGGTCGCTATCGTAGGCCGGCACCTGCTCGCGCAGCAGGCTCCAGGCACAGTCGGTGCCGGCGCCGAATCGCTGCGGCTTGAGGAATTCGAAGGCCTGGGCGGCCAGCAGGTATTCAATGGCGAAGATGCGCCGGGTGTTGTCGATGGCGCGGCCGAGCTTGAGCGCGGCACTGGTACCCAGGCTCAGGTGGTCTTCCTGCAGGCCGGAGGTGACGAAGTTGTCCACCACCGCCGGTTGCGCCAGCTGACGGTTCTCGCCGGCCAGGGAGGCGGCGACGTACTGCACGATCATCATCCCCGAGTTGACGCCCGGCTGGCTCACCAGGAAGGCCGGCAGGCCGCTGACCAGCGGGTTGATCAGGCGATCCAGGCGACGCTCGGCCACGCCGCCCAGCTCTGCCACGGCAATGGCCAGCAGGTCGGCGGCCATGGCCACGGATTCGCCGTGGGGGTTGGCCTGGGACACCACGCGGTAGTCGTCCGGCGTACCCAGCACCAGCGGGTTGTCGGTGGCGGAATTCAGTTCGGTCTCGATCTGCTTCGCCGCGTGTTCCAGCTGATCGCGGCAAGCGCCGTGGATCTGCGGCATGGAGCGGATGCTCAGCGCGTCCTGGGTACGGATACCCTTGCTGCTGGCGATGACTTCGCTGCCTTCGAGCAGCGCGCGCAGGTTGGCACCGACCTTCTGCATGCCCGGGTGCGGCTTGAGCGCGATGATCTCGGCGTCGAAGGCGTCGATCTGTCCGCGCAGGGCCTCGAAGCTCATGGCGCCGATCACGTCGGCCCATTGCGTCAGGCGGGTCGCGTCATCCAGGGCGAGACAGCTCAGGCCGGTCATGCACGGCGTGCCGTTGACCAGGCAGAGCCCATCCTTGGCGCCCAGCTGCACTGGCTCCAGGCCTTCGGCGGCCAGCGCGCGGGCAGCGGGAACGATCTCACCGCGATAGCTCACCTCACCGATGCCCAGCAGCGCCACGCCGACGTGGGCCATGTGGGTCAGGTAGCCGACCGAACCTTGCGACGGCACATGCGGAGTGATGCCGTGGTTGAGCAGCGCGACCAGCGCTTCCACCACGCGACGGTGCAGGCCGGATTTGCCGTGGCTGTAGTTGGCGATGGCGGCAGCGATGATCGCGCGGGTCTGTTCGTCCTTCAGCGGCTCCCCCACACCGCAGGCATGGCTGAGCAGCGTGTTGCGCGACAGCTGCGCCAGTTGCTCGCCCTGCAGGACCACGTTGCACAGCGCGCCCAGGCCGGTGCTGATGCCGTAGGCCCGTTCACCCCGGCTGACGATGCGCTCGACGATGCCGTGGGCGTTGTCGATGCGCGCCCAGGCGGCCGGCGACAGTTGCAGGCGCGCGCCGTGGCGCGCCACCGCGACCAGGTCCTGCCAGCGCAGTGGGCCGTTGCCGAAAGTGATGGTGGACGACATGAAGAACTCCTTCTGTGAAAGCCGTGGAAGCATCTTTCCACGGTCGGAACGGCAATGAAGCCTACAAGACCCCTCTCCCCAGCCCTGGCTGCGCGCCCCGCTCCGAAGGGAGAGGGAGCTGCCCGTGCCGGCTGACGCTCTGGTTTCATCCTGCGCCAGACAGTCCCCTCTCCCTTCGGAGCGGGGCGCGCAGCCAGGGTTAGGGAGAGGGCGGCCCACGTGTAATGCGATCTTAGGCGGCTCCTTACAGCGCAGCGACGCGGCGCTGGACGAAGCGGTCGACGTACTCGTCGGCGGGCTTGTGCAGGATGTCGGTCGGCGCGCCGACCTGGATCAGCTGGCCGTCCTTGAGGATGGCGATGCGGTTGCCGATACGCACCGCTTCGTCGAGGTCGTGGGTGATGAAGACGATGGTTTTGTGCAGGGTCTTCTGCAGTTCCAGCAACTGGTCCTGCATGTCCGCGCGGATCAGCGGGTCGAGGGCGCTGAAGGCTTCGTCCATGAGGATGATGTCGGTGTCCGCCGCCAGGGCACGGGCCAGGCCGACACGCTGGCGCATGCCGCCGGAGAGCTGGTGCGGGTAGGACTTCTCGTAACCCTTCAGGCCCACGGTGTTGATCCAGTGCAGCGCGCGTTCCTGGCAGAGCGCCTTGCTCTCGCCACGGATCTTCAGGCCGTAGGCGACGTTGTCGAGCACGCTCTTGTGCGGCAGCAGGCCGAAGCTCTGGAACACCATGCTGATCTTGCGCCGACGAAAGTTTTCCAGCGCGGCCGCGTCGTAGCCGAGCACGTCCTCGCCATCCACCAGGATCTGCCCGCTGGTGGGGTCGATCAGGCGGTTGAAGTGGCGCACCAGGGTCGACTTGCCGGAACCGGACAGGCCCATGATGACGAAGATTTCTCCGGCCTCGATGGACAGCGAGAGGTCGTTCACCCCGACCACGCAGTCGGTGGCGGCCAGCACCTCGGCCTTGCTCTTGCCCTGGCGGATCATCGCCAGGGCAGCGTCGGCCTTGGCGCCGAAGATCTTGTAGACGTTCTTGACCTGGATCTTGCTCATTTGCTGGCCTCATGGTGGCGCGAGCGGCCGTAAGCCTGGGTGATGCGGTCGATGACCACGGCGAGGATGACGATGGCGAGACCCGCCTCCAGACCCTTGCCGACGTTGAGGGTCTGGATGCCGACCAGCACGTCCTCGCCCAGGCCACGAGCGCCGATCATCGAGGCGATGACCACCATCGACAGGGCCATCATGGTGGTCTGGTTGATGCCGGCCATGATGCTCGGCAGCGCCAGCGGCAGCTGCACGCCGAACAGTTGCTGGCGGCGGTTGGCGCCGAAGGCGGTGATGGCTTCCATCACCTCGCGGTCGACCTGGCGAATCCCCAGGTCAGTCAGGCGGATCAGCGGCGGCGCGGCGTAGATCACGGTGGCGAAGATCGCCGGCACCTTGCCCAGGCCGAACAGCATCAGCACCGGGATCAGGTACACGAAGCTGGGCATGGTCTGCATGATGTCCAGCAGCGGCAGCAGGATCGCCCGGAAGCGGTCGCTGCGCGCGGCGAGGATGCCCAGCGGAATGCCGATCAGCACCGAGATGATGGTCGCGACCATCATCAGCGCGAGGGTCTGCATCAGCTTGTCCCACAGGCCCACGGCACCCACCAGGAACAGCAGCCCGACGATCACCACGGTCGGCAGGATGCGCCGCGTGGCGTGCCAGGCGATGCCGGCGACGATGGCCAGCATCAGCCACCAGGGCGTCGCGCGCAGCACGCTCTCCAGGTTGACGATGGCCCACAGCAGGGTGTCGGAGATGTGGCGGAACACGTCGCCGTAGTTTGTGACCAGGGCATCGACCCAACCGTTGACCCAGTCGGCGATGGAGAAGGTGAAGCGTTCGGGAAACATGGCTCGTACTCGTCAGGAGTGGGCATCACCGAAAGGAGCGGGCTCCTTCCGGGTTCGGCGGCTCGAGCACCTATCCCTGATCTGCTGCGCTCGGCCAGGTGGCGTTGAAAGCCGGCTCGGACTGCTCATTTACTGCGTGTAAACTCCGCGTCCTCGCCATCTTTCGCCTTGCCTGGCCGTCGCTCGCGACGATCAGGGCGCAGGCGCTCAGAGCGCGGCCTGGACCTTCTTCGCAGCGTCCTCGCTGACCCAGGTGGTCCACACTTCCGGGTGTTCCTTGAGGAAGGCCTTGGCCAGCTGTTCGGAGGTCAGTTTCTCCTTGGCCATCTTCGCCAGGTTCTGGTTCAGCAGGTCGATGGGCAGGTTGACCTTTTCCAGCACGGCCACCAGTTCCGGCGCCTGGTCATGGAAGGCCTTGGACAGGCCGACCTGGATCTTCACGTCCTTGTTCACGCCCGGCTCATCCAGCTTCACCAGGTCGGCCTGGCCCATCAGCGGCGTCGGCGACCAGTAGTAGAAGAGAATAGGCTCCTTGCGCTTGTAGCTCGACAGCACGGCGGCATCCAGGGCCGGGCCGGTGCCGGGACGGAAGTTGGTGTATTTGTCCTCGAGGCCGTACTTCTTCAGCATCTCGGAGTTTTCCAGCTCGCAGGTCCAGCCGGCCGGGCAGTTGTAGAAACGGCCCTTGCCCGGCTCTTCCGGGTCGCGGAACACCTCGGCGTACTGCGCCAGGTCGGTCACGGCCTTCAGGTTCGGCGCCTTGGCTTCGATGTTGCGCGCCTTGTCGCCCTCGATCACGAAGCGCGGCACGTACCAGCCTTCGGTGGCGCCGACGATGGGCGCGCCCACGCCGACCACCTTGTTCGCGGCGGCGGCCTTGTTCCAGGCGTCGCTGCGGCCGATCCATTCCTCGCTGAAAATCTGGATGTCGTTGTTCGCCAGCGCCTGCTCCATGGTGATGGAGTTGCCCGGCAGGCTGTCGGTTTCGCAGCCGTAGCCATTCTTCAGGATGATCTGCATGAGGTCGGTGAGCAGCATGCCGCTCTCCCAGTTCAGCCCGGCGAATTTCACCGGCTTGCCACTCTCGCACCAGCCGGCGGCCTGGGCCGATGCCATGGTGCCGCCCAGCAGACCGGCGGACAGGAACAGGCCCAGCAGCGTCTTCTTGGTGTTGTTCATCTGATGCTCCTAAACGTGAATGAGGTTGGGCAGTGCAAGGGCCGCGCCTGCTTGTGGCTGCGCGGCCGGGCCGGTCTGTTCAGGCGCGGGCCGGCAGGATCAGCCGGTCCGGTACTGCCCGCGTAACGCGCCGGGCGACCAGGTAATAGAGAACGGCCGGAACCACGAGGCCGATGATCCAGGAGATATCCACGCCGCCCAGGGCGTCCACCAGCGGGCCGGTGTAGAACTTGGAGGAAATGAACGGCAATTGCACCAGGACACCGATCACATAGACGCTGATGCCCGGAATGTTCCAGCGACCGTAGCGGCCATCGGGATCGGCCAGCGCCGGCACGTCGTAGTGCTCGCGGGTGATGCAGTAGTAATCCACCAGGTTGACCGCGCTCCACGGCGTGAAGAAGGCCAGCAGGAAGAGGATGAAGGACTTGAACGCACCGAGGAACGAATGCTGGCCGAGCAGCGCGATCAGGGTCGCGGCGCCGACGATGACCAGCACGAATACCAGCCGTTGCAGGCGCGTCACTTCCAGATGGCCACGAAAGCCACTGATCACGGTGGCGATGCACATGAAGCTGCCGTAGGAGTTCAGCGTCGAGATGGTGATCTTGCCGAAGGCGATGGTGAAGTACAGCAGCGCGGCGACGGCGCCACTGCCACTCAGACCGACGATGTAGGCCACTTCATGGCCGGCGAACTGCCCGTTGGCACCGGCCGCGGCGAACACGCCGAAGATCATCGCCACCTGGGCGCCGATCACCGAGCCGGCGCCCACGGCGAGGAAGGTTTTCACCGAGGACGTCTTGCTTGGCAGGTAGCGCGAGTAGTCGGCGACGTAGGGGCCGAAGGCGATCTGCCAGGATGCAGCCAGCGACACCGCGAGCAGGAAGCTGCTCCAGCTGAAGTGACGGATCTCCAGCAGCGCGCCGACGTCGGTCTGGCTCATCAGGCGGCTGAACAGGTAGACGAAGGCGATCACTCCGATGACGCTGGCAATACGGCCGATGACGTGGATCACCCGGTATCCGAGCACGGTGACCAGCACGATGACGCTGGCGAAGATCAGGATGCCGACGCTGTCGCTGACGCCGAACAGCTGGCCCAGCGCCTGGCCGGAAAGCACCGTGCCGGTAGCGGTGAAGCCCAGGTACATCAGGCACACCAGCACGATCGGGATGGCCGCGCCGTAGACGCCGAACTGTACGCGGCTGGAAATCATCTGCGGCAGGCCGAGCTTCGGCCCTTGGGCTGCGTGCAGCGCCATCACGCCACCGCCCAGCAGTTGGCCGATGAGCAGGCCGATCAGCGACCAGAACACATCGCCTCCCAACACCACGGCCAGTGCGCCGGTGACGATGGCGGTGATCTGCAGGTTGGCACCCAGCCACAGGGTGAACTGGCTGTAGAGCTTGCCGTGGCGCTCGGCCTCGGGAATGTAGTTGATCGAGCGCACCTCGATCAGGGGTTTGGAGCTATCACTGGCCTGGGACATCGTTATTGTTCTCCCGAAGGGAATTCTTGTCTGTCGATGTACTGCTGCTTGACGGACCGGGCCGTCGCACCACGCCGTGCGGCGGCCCTCTCCCTGGTCCTGGTCTCTGCTACCGCGCTGCAACTACGTAGGGCGCATAACGCGCCAGCGTTATCCGCCGATACAACGGCGGATAACCTGTTCCAGGTTATGCGCCCTACACGCTGCTATCCGATTATTTGCCGGTGATCATCGGCAGGTTCAGGCCCTGCTCCTTGGCGCAATCAATCGCGATCTGGTAACCCGCATCGGCATGGCGCATCACGCCGGTGCCTGGGTCGTTGGTCAGCACGCGGGCGATACGCTCGGCGGCTTCGTCGGTGCCGTCGCAGACGATCACCATCCCCGAATGCTGGGAGAAGCCCATGCCCACGCCGCCGCCGTGGTGCAGCGAGACCCAGGTGGCGCCGCTGGCGGTGTTCAGCAGGGCGTTGAGCAGCGGCCAGTCGGACACGGCGTCGGAGCCGTCGCGCATGGCTTCGGTTTCACGGTTCGGGCTGGATACCGAGCCGGA
Organism: Pseudomonas sp. PDNC002; assembly: GCF_016919445.1. Lineage (NCBI taxonomy): Bacteria > Pseudomonadati > Pseudomonadota > Gammaproteobacteria > Pseudomonadales > Pseudomonadaceae > Pseudomonas > Pseudomonas sp. PDNC002. The sequence goes on from NZ_CP070356.1 coordinate 596,312, forward strand.
GTCGAGGTGGTCACGGCCGATCACGATCGGCGCCTTCAGCTCGCCGCTGCGGACCATTTCGTTGAACGCCAGGCCGAGCTTGGCGCGCTGGCCCAGGCCGACCCAGCAGATGCGCGCCGGCAGGCCCTGGAAGCTGATGCGCTCGCGCGCCATGTCCAGCCAGTTGTGCAGGTGGGCGTCGTCGGCGATCAGTTCCTTGACCTTGGCGTCGGTCTTGTAGATGTCCTCGGCGTCGCCGGACAGTGCGGCCCAGCGGAACGGGCCGACGCCACGGCAGAACAGCGGGCGGATGTAGGCCGGGACGAAGCCGGGGAAGTCGAAGGCGTTGGCGACGCCCTCTTCCTTGGCCATCTGGCGGATGTTGTTGCCGTAGTCGAAGGTCGGCACGCCCTGCTTCTGGAACTCCAGCATGGCGTTGACGTGCACGGCCATGGACTGCTTGGCGGCTTTGACCACGGCGGCCGGGTCGGTCTGTGCGCGGTCGCGGTACTGCTCCCAGGTCCAGCCGGCCGGCAGGTAGCCGTTGAGCGGGTCGTGGGCGGAGGTCTGGTCGGTGACCATGTCCGGGCGCACGCCGCGCTTGATCAGTTCCGGGAGGATCTCCGCGGCATTGCCCAGCAGGGCGATGGAGATGGCCTTGCCTTCGGCGGTGTACTGGGCGAGGCGCGCCAGGGCGTCATCGAGGTCCTTGGCCTGCTCGTCGACGTAGCGGCTGGCGAGGCGGAAGTCGATGCGGCTCTGCTGGCATTCGATGTTCAGCGAGCAGGCACCGGCCAGGGTCGCGGCCAGCGGCTGGGCGCCGCCCATGCCGCCGAGGCCGGCGGTGAGCACCCACTTGCCTTTCAGGTTGCCGTCATAGTGCTGGCGGCCGGCTTCGACGAAGGTTTCGTAGGTGCCCTGGACGATGCCCTGACTGCCGATGTAGATCCACGAGCCGGCGGTCATCTGGCCATACATGGCCAGGCCCTTGGCATCCAGCTCGTTGAAGTGCTCCCAGTTGGCCCAGTGCGGCACCAGGTTGGAGTTGGCGATCAGCACGCGCGGGGCGTTGGTGTGGGTCTTGAAGACGCCGACCGGCTTGCCGGACTGCACCAGCAGGGTCTCGTCTTCATTCAGCTCTTTCAGGGTCTCGACGATCTTGTCGTAGCACTCCCAGTTACGCGCGGCGCGGCCGATGCCGCCGTACACCACCAGCTCCTTGGGGTTCTCGGCGACTTCCGGGTCGAGGTTGTTCATCAACATGCGCAGCGGCGCTTCGGTCAGCCAGCTCTTGGCGTTCAGTTGGGTGCCGCGCGGGGCACGGATTTCGACGTCGCGGAATTTAGTCACGGAAGGCTCCTTCGCTTGCTCGGATCGGTAAGCCGGTGAGGGCTTTGGCGGTTCGTTCGACGGTTCCGAAAGGCTCGAATCCATCATGTCTATGCTTGTATGTACAAGTATAAGCAAAGCAAAGGCCAACCTTGACTGACGGGGCGATCAGCACACCTTTGAATAAATTTAACTAATTGATTTTTAAGAATTAAAACTTGAAGGACGCTCAACTTGGTCGACTGACAGAAACGGCCACCTTTCAGACAACCGCACCAGAAGAAGGCTTCGCTGCACTGTTTCGTTGCGTTCGGTAACACCGCTCGCTACGAAGGGACACAGGTTGTATAGACAAGCATGAGTGCGAAAGAAAATCTGCCAGCATCAGGCTACGGGAACAGCCTGCAACACCCTCTCCCCCGCCCTGGCTGCGCGCCCCGCTCAATTACCAGCCATCTGGCACACGCTCACTTCAACGCCGCATCAATCCTCCCCGCCGCCTCCGCCGTCACCCACTTCGACCACAACTCCCGGTGCTCGCGGAAGAACTTCGCCCGCACATCCGCCACGTCCCGATGATGCTGCGCCATGTCCGCCAGCAGTGCGTTGAACATCGGCAGCGGCAGCTCGACCTTCTCGAACACCTGCACCAGTTGCGGCGCCTTGTCGTGGAAGTCGCGCGACACGCCGATGCTGATCTTCGCCGGCAGCGAGCGCGAACCCTTGGGATTGGGGTTGTTCGGGTCGGTCAGGGTCTTCCAGGCCACCTCGTCGAACGGCGGCTCCTCCAGTTGCACCAGCTTGAAGCGTCCCAGCAGCGGCGTCGGCGCCCAGTAATAGAAGAGCACCGGCTTGCCCTGGGCGATGGCCGACGTGATCGCCGCGTCCAGGGCGGGGCCGGCGCCAGTGCGGAAGTTCACATAGCTGCCGTCCAGCCCATAGGCCTTGAGTTTCTGCGTGTTGACGATCTCGCAGGTCCAGCCAGTGGGGCAGTTGTAGAAGCGGCCCTTGCCGGGCTCCTCGTCGTCCTTGAACAGGGCCTTGTAGTTGGGCAGGTCGCTCACTGACTTCAGGTCCGGCGCCGAGGCCTTGATCCCGCGCTTGGCATCGCCGTGCACCACGTAGTCCGGCACCCACCAGCCTTCGCTGGCGCCCTTCACCGTCTCGCCTACGGAGAACACCTGGCCGGCCTGCTCCGCCTGCTGCCACACGGTGCTGCGCCCGGCCCACTGTTCGCCGGTGACCTGGATGTCGTTCTGCTTAAGCGCGTTCTCCATGGTCACGGTGTTACCCGGCACGGCGTCGGTCTGACAGCCGTAGCCCTTCTCCAGGATGAAGCGCAGTACCTCGGTGGTGAACATGCCGCTCTCCCAGTTCAGCCCGGCGAACACCACGGGTTTGGGATAGGGGCAGCCGGCGGCGAGGGTTTGGGCGCAGAGCCCGAAGGCCAGCAGCAGCGCGATCAGGCAACGGGGGGCGGACATGGGGCGGTCTCCGGGCACGTTGGTGTCCTTAGGGTTTAGCCGCCGAACCGCGCTTTGCCCACGACCATCGGACTGGAAATGCCACCGGCGGTGACATTCACTCAACCCTGAACCGCCGCACAGCGGAGTGAACCACCATGGAGCGGGCGCTGGCCCGCCATGGCACAGCGATTGCTATACCTGTATATACAGGAACGATCCACGGTAACACTTCACCGAATCCAGGATGCCGACATGCCCGAAACACTGCTCCTGACGCCCGGCCAGTTCGACCTCGGCCAATTGCGCGCCATCTACCAGTCCCAACCCGACCTGCAACTCGCGGACGAATGCCGCAAGGCCATCCTGCGCAGTGCACAAACGGTCAGCCAGATCATCGCCGACCAGCGTACCGTCTACGGCATCAACACCGGTTTCGGCCTGTTGGCGCGCACCTCGATTCCCGAGGAGCAACTCGCCACCCTGCAGCGCAACCTGATCCTCTCCCACTGCACCGGCACCGGCGCACTGCTGGACGACGCCAGCGTGGCGCTGATCATGGCGCTGAAGATCGGCTCCCTGGCGCGTGGCTTCTCCGGCGTCGGCCCGGCGGTGATCGAGACGCTGCTCAAGCTCTATAAGGCGCGCGTCTACCCGTGCATTCCGTCGCAGGGTTCGGTGGGTGCCTCCGGCGATCTGGCGCCGCTGGCGCACATGTCCGCGACCCTGCTGGGCGTCGGCCAGGTGCGCCATGAAGGGCGCATCCTCGACGCCACCGAAGGCCTCGCCATCGCCGGCGCCGAACCCCTGGTGCTGGGGCCGAAGGAAGGCCTGGCGCTGATCAACGGTACGCAGGTATCCACAGCGCTGGCCCTGCGCGGACTGTTCGCGGCAGAGCGGCTGTTCATCTCCGCAGTGGTCGCTGGCAGCCTTTCCGTGGAGGCGCTGAAAGGCTCGTTCGTGCCGTTCGATGCGCGCATCCAGGAAGTGCGCGGCCAGCCGGGGCAGATCGCGGTCGCCGCGCTGTACCGCGAGTTGCTGCATGACAGCCCGATCAACCACTCGCACATCGACTGCAAGCGTGTGCAGGACCCCTACTCCCTGCGCTGCCAGCCCCAGGTGATGGGCGCATGCCTGGATCACCTGCGCTTCGCTGCTGGCGTTTTCCTGCGCGAGGCCAATGCGGTTTCCGACAACCCGCTGGTATTCAGCGCTGACGGCGATGTGCTGTCAGGCGGTAACTTCCATGCAGAACCGGTGGCCATGGCATCGGATGTACTGGCGCTGGCGATTTCGGAGATCGGCGCGCTGTCCGAGCGGCGCATCGCCCAACTGGTGGACCCGGCGATGTCCGGCCTGCCGGCCTTCCTGGTCAAGGAAGGCGGGCTGAACTCCGGCTTCATGATCGCCCAGGTCACGTCGGCGGCCCTGGCCTCGGAGAACAAGACCTGGGCCCACCCGGCCTCGGTGGACAGCCTGCCGACCTCGGCCAACCAGGAAGACCACGTGTCCATGGCCACCTTCGCCGCTCGCCGCCTGCAGGACATGGCCGCCAACAGCGCTGGCGTGGTGGCCATCGAACTGCTCGCCGCTGCGCAAGGCGTGGACTTCCACGCGCCGCTGCAGAGCTCGCCGCAGCTGCAGGAAGTGCGCACGCTGATTCGCAGCGAAGTGCCGCACTACGTGCAGGACCGCTACTTCGCCCCGGACATCGCCGCCGCGCGAGCGTGGGTGGAGGGTGGAGTGATGAGCCGGTGGATTGGCTATTCGCGGTTGTACGAATGATCGGGCGGTGATGGCGTTCTACGCCATTCGCGGACAAGGTCCGCTCCTACAAAAAAGCGACACCATGTCCATTGGTAGGAGCGGATCTTATCCGCGAAAGCGCCGACAGGCGCCGTCCCGCCGGATACAACAAGGGCGCCCTGCAGGCGCCCTTTTCTATTCAGCGTGGACCGAGTTCGATCACGCAGATATCCGCCTTGCCCGCCACGGTGATGGCGTTCTACGTCATTCGCGGACAAGGTCCGCTCCTACAAAAAAGCGACACCATGCCCATGGGTAGGAGCGGATCTTATCCGCGAAAGCGCCGACAGGCGCCGTCCCGCCGGATACAACAAGGGCGCCCTGCAGGCGCCCTTTCTATTCAGCGTGGATCGAGTTCGATCACGCAGATATCCGCCTTGCCCGCCACGGTGATGGCGTTCTACGCCATTCGCGGACAAGGTCCGCTCCTACAAAAAAGCGACACCATGCCCATGGGTAGGAGCGGATCTTATCCGCGAAAGCGCCGACAGGCGCCGTCCCGCCGGATACAACAAGGGCGCCCTGCAGGCGCCCTTTCTATTCAGCGTGGATCGAGTTCGATCACGCAGATATCCGCCTTGCCCGCCACTGTCAGCCGCCACTCCTGCAGCGCGCCGTCGCCTTCGGCAATCAGCGTGTCATGCAGTCCCAGCACTCCGCTGGCCTTGCCTTGCAGGCTGACGTGAACCCCCTCGCCCGCACTGAACAGCAATACCGTGGAGGCGCTGCTGAAGAAATGCGCCGCGCCATCCAGCTTCAGCCATTGCAGCCGAGCGCGGTAACGAGCCGGCGAATAGATCAGATTGAAGTCGCGGATCGCGCCGCCCAGCAAGGTGCACTCCACTGCGCTGGCGCCATCGAAAGCGAAGGCATCGAGCGGGCGCAGATCGCGGGAATCGCTGCCGTCCACCGTCAGGCGCATACCCTCGCCTTCCAGCACGCTGATGACGCGCTGGTAGCCGCTGAATGCGGAGAACGGCCCCGGCGCGCCGACATCGGCGATGGAAACGCGCCAGCCGAAACCTTCCAGGCCATCGCCGGCATCGCGGACGATCTCGCGGGTCGTGCCCGCGCCGTTCTTCCAGGGCATCGCCGGGTAGTCGGCGGCGCGCAGAATTCGCACTTCACTCATGAACTGAATCGTCCTTCCAGGCGGTAGCGCGAACCCGGATAGAGCAGGCGTGCGCTGGTGACGGTATTGCGTCCCGACCAGGTGCGCCGGCGGATCAGCAGGCACGGCTCATGGCGGTCGACGGACAGCAGCTTGCATTCCTCGGGGCTGGGCAACACCGCCTCGACCACGTGCTCGCCCTCGCTCAGCGGTGCGACCTGGGTCAGGTAGGCGAACGGCGTCTGCCCGGTGAAATCCTGCTTGAGGTAGTCCGGCGCCACGGCCGCGTTGACGTAGCGGTCCTCGATCTGCACCGGAATGTCGTTCTCGTAATGCACGATGATGGAATGGAAGATGCGCTGACCTTCGCGCACGTCCAGCGCCAGAGCGCGCTCGGCACTGGCCAGCTCTTCGACAAGGCTGATCACCACGAGGTGATGCTTGTGCCCGCGAGCGGTGATTTCCTCGGCAATGTTCTGCACCTGGAACAGCGCGGACTGGCCCTTGGGCTCGGCGACGAAGGTACCGACGCCCTGCATGCGCACCAGCAGGCCGTCGGCGGTCAGCTCGCGCAACGCGCGGTTGATGGTCATGCGGCTGACGCTCAGCTCGGCGACCAGCTCCGCCTCGGACGGCACGCGGTGGTGCGGTGGCCAGGTTCCGGACTGGATCTGCTGGATGATCATCTGCTTGACGCGTGCGTACAGCGGCGCGGGAATTTCCCCCATCTGCGCGGCGAGCGACGAACCCTCGGCGGGCGAGGTAGGCGTGGGCGATGCGGGCACGGGAAACTCCTTGTCGTGGCGACGGTACGTAGCGACTGCGGTCTGACTCCGGCATGTACCGGATTCGACCCGTGCATACAAGTCCTCTGACGACCGCCGGGTTGCCTTGCAGTTTACGGTCCCGGCAAACGTCTGTATATGTATATACAAATTCCCCGCTTACTTAACAAGAACCCTGCGAGGGCCCTGCATGTCCGTCCTGTTCGCTGAAACCGCCCTGCTGCCCTCCGGCTGGGCACGCAATGTCCGCTTCGAGATCGATGCCGCGGGCCTGTTCACCGCGATCACCCCGGACGCCAGCGCAGAAGGCGCCGAGCGCATCGCCGGGCCGGTTCTGGCGGGCATGCCGAACCTGCACTCCCACGCCTTCCAGCGCGCCATGGCGGGCCTGGCGGAAGTCGCCGGCAACCCCAACGACAGCTTCTGGACCTGGCGCGATCTGATGTACCGCCTGGTCGGCCGGCTCTCACCCGAGCAGGTCGGCGTCATCGCACGCCAGCTGTACATCGAGATGCTCAAGGCCGGTTACACCGGCGTCGCCGAATTCCACTACGTGCACCACGACGTCGACGGCCAGCCCTACGCCAACCCGGCTGAACTGGCCCTGCGCGTCAGCCAGGCAGCGACGGATGCCGGTATCGGCGTGACGCTGCTGCCGGTTCTTTACTCCCACGCAGGCTTTGGCGGCCAGGCGCCGAACGAAGGCCAGCGCCGCTTCATCAACAGTACCGAAAGCTACCTGAAGCTGATCGCTGGGCTGCGTACGCACCTCGCAGGCCAGCCGCAGCAGGACCTCGGGCTGTGCTTCCACTCCCTGCGCGCGGTAACGCCGCAGCAGATCGCCGAGGTGCTGGGCGCTGATTCCACCGGCTGCCCGGTGCACATCCACATCGCCGAGCAGCAGAAGGAAGTCGACGACTGCCTGGCCTGGAGCGGCCGTCGTCCGCTGCAGTGGCTGTACGAGAACGTCGCAGTGGACGAGCGCTGGTGCCTGGTCCACGCCACCCATGCCGAGGCCGACGAAGTGACCGCCATGGCCCGTAGCGGCGCGGTGGCCGGGCTCTGCCTGACCACCGAGGCGAACCTGGGCGACGGCATCTTCCCGGCGGTGGATTACCTCGCCCAACACGGCCGCTTCGGCATCGGTTCGGACAGCCATGTGTCACTGAGCGTGGTCGAGGAACTGCGCTGGCTGGAATACGGCCAGCGTCTGCGCGACCAGCGCCGCAATCGCCTGTACGGGCAAGATCAACCTATGGTCGGCCGCACCCTGTTCGATGCTGCCCTCGCGGGCGGCGCCCAGGCCCTTGGCCAACCTACAGGTGAACTCGCGGTTGGCAAGCGCGCCGACCTGCTGGTGCTCAATGGCGGCGACCCTTACCTGCAGACCGCCCGCGGTGACGCGATCCTGAACCGCTGGCTGTTCGCCGGTGGCGACCGCCAGGTGCGCGATGTGATGGTCGCCGGGCAATGGCGGGTGCGCGAAGGCAGGCACGCCCTGGAGGAACAGAGCGCCTGCGAATTCGCTGGCGTGCTGCGCGAACTCCTCGACTGAGGAGAGTAATCGCCCTTGCAGGAGCGGACCTTGTCCGCGAAAGAAGGAGAGCATCGCGGACAAGGTCCGCTCCTACGGGAAATGTCGCGCAAGAAAAAACGCCCCTCGGGGCGTTTTTTCGTTACGGCGTGCTGGAGGCGTTCCCCGCCCGCCAGATCAGATCATCCGTCTGGTAACCCCGCGCATGGGCCAGTTCCAGCAGCTTGTCGCGAGTGGCATCCGGCACCACCGGCTTGCGCGACAACAGCCAGAGGTACTCACGGTTGGGATTGCCCACCAACGCAGTCTGGTAGTCGTCGTCGACGTAAAGCACCCAGTAATCACCCTTGGCGAGACCGGGGAAAATCTTCGAGAAGGTATTGTCGAAGCGCACCCAGAGCTTGTCGGTGCGGCCCGGCACCTGGGCTTCGGCGCGGCCGGTGGCCTGGTCCCATTCACCGTCGGCGGTCAGGCAGCGATTGGTCACCGCGATGCTCGAATCAGCCTGCAACTGGTAGTGGGCTTCGGACTGCGCGCAGTGGCGCTGGAAGAACATCGGCTTGCGCGCCAGCTCGTACCAGGTGCCCCCGTAGCGCTTGAGGTCGACCTGCACGGTTTGCGGCGGTTGTTGGGCCGAGCCCGCGCAACCGCCCAACAATATGGCAAAAGGTGCGGCCAGGCAGGCCAGCCAGATGGATCGACGCATTCGCTTCTCCTTGGCTGCCTGCCCTGCCCGGGCGATTACTTCAGGCCCTGGGCGGAGAACAGCAGCACTTTGTCGCCGGCGTACTGGATGCTGATGAAGGCTTTCTCATCGCCCCAGGTGCAACTGGAAACGCCCAGCGCGCCGGAGCATTCGGTGGGTTTGCCGAGCAGGCTTTCCACATCGGCCTTGGTCATGCCGGTTTTGATCTTGGAATAGTTCTCCTGGTTCACTTTGCTGCAAGCGGCCAGGACGACACAGAACGCGACGAGCGCGAGGCGGCGGAAGGACATCGACAACTCCATTGTTTGAGGGGCCCAGCCAACAGCTTGGCACAGGGCAGCCAGGAAGGCCGCCGGGTTGGAGTCAGAAACGCGAGCCGGGTTCCGTGAGGAACTGCGCTTCTTCGGTCGTGGAATCGCGGCCCAGGATGAGGTTGCGGTGCGGGAAGCGGCCGAAGCGAGCGACTACCACCTGATGCTTGCGGGCGTAGGCGAGGTAACCGGCGAACAGCACTTTCTCGCTGTCGCTGGATTCGCTCTGCAATGCTTCGTACAGGCGCACCGCCTCGTCCTGGCTGGCCAGGTCCTCGGCGTGTTCCAGCACGATGTAGACGAACACCCGCTCGATGCGCGGCAACTGGCGATCAAAGCCGGCTGCCAGACCCTGGAGCACCAATTGCTGGGCGCGGGCATCGCCGGCATAGGCGCGCGGGGTGTCGCGGAAGATCATGCGCGGCAGCTGGTCCAGCAGCAGGATCAGCGCCAGCCAGCTCTGCGGCTCGCGCTCCCACTCCTGCAGACCACCGTCCAGGGCCTGGCGCACCAGGCCGCCGAAACGGTTTTCCGAGTCCACGTCCTGGCAGGCGCTCTTGCCGAACCACAGCGCGTTGCGCTGCTCGGCCACCTCGTTGGCGTCCAGCGCAGTGCCGAACCACCAGTCCAGCAGCGATTGCCAGGGCGCGGTAGCCATCAGCCTTCCTGGTGGTAGGCAGTAGCGCGCTCGACTTCTTCCTTCGAGCCAAGGAACACCGCTACGCGCTGGTGCAGGCTGTCGGGCTGGATGTCGAGGATGCGCTGGCGGCCGTTGGTGGCGGCGCCGCCGGCCTGCTCGATGATGAAGGACATCGGGTTGGCTTCGTACATCAGGCGCAGCTTGCCGGGCTTCTCCGCCTCGCGGGAATCACGCGGGTACATGAACACGCCGCCGCGGGTCAGGATGCGGTGTACGTCGGCCACCATGGAGGCGATCCAGCGCATGTTGTAGTTCTTGCCCAGCGGGCCTTCCTTGCCGGCCAGCAGCTCGTCGACGTAGCGCTTCACGGGGGCTTCCCAGTGGCGCTGGTTGGACATGTTGATGGCGAATTCGGCGGTGCTGGTGGGAACCTTGATGTCGTCGTGGGTCATCACGAAGCTGCCCAGCTCGCGGTCCAGGGTGAAGCCTTTCACACCGTTGCCCAGGGTCAGGATCAGCATGGTCTGCGGGCCATAGATGGCATAGCCGGCGGCAACCTGGGTGGTGCCCTTCTGCAGGAACGCCTCTTCACGCAGGCTGTCGTTCTGGCTCAGGTACTCATGCGGGCAACGCAGCACGGAGAAGATGGTGCCGACCGAGACGTTGACGTCGATGTTGGAGGAACCGTCCAGCGGGTCGAAGACCAGCAGGTACGCGCCCTTCGGGTATTTGCCCGGAATCTGGTAGGGATGGTCCATTTCCTCGGAGGCCATGCCGGCCAGGTTGCCGGCCCACTCGTTGGCTTCCAGGAGGATTTCGTTGGAGAGGACGTCGAGCTTCTTCTGCACCTCGCCCTGGACGTTCTCGGTTTCCATGCTGCCCAGCACGCCACCCAGCGCGCCCTTGGACACGGCGTGGCTGATTTCCTTGCACGCGCGGGCCACCACTTCCACGAGGTGACGCAGGTCGGCCGGGGTGTTGTGACTGCGGGTCTGCTCGATCAGGTAGCGGCTCAGGGTAACGCGGGACATGGAAGGCTCCAGGGGAGAAGATGGAAAAAATCAGGGCGCATTCTAGCGTGGAAACGCTGGCGACGCCTCCTTGCACGAAGCCTCGCCGAATGCTTGGAGCCCGCCGGCTGTGGGCAGTTCCCCACCCGCGCCCGGCGCCGCGACCTTCAGCCGCGTCCCAGCTCGCCGTTGAGATCGGCCTGGACGATTTCCACCCAGTAGCCATCGGGGTCGGCGATGAAGGCAACGTTCTTCATGCCGCGCGTGAGCGGCTTGACGAACGGCACCCCGAGCGCCTCGAAACGGGCGCAGGCGGCGTGGATATCCGGCACGCTGAAGCAGATATGGCCAAAACCGCGCGGCTCGCTGTTGCCGTTGTGGTACTGGCTGTCGTCGGACTCGGTGCCCCAGTTGTGGGTCAGTTCCAGCACCGACTCTCGACCGAAGGTGTAGCGCTGGCGCGCGCCGGTGTCGGCCGGCACGTCGCGGCCCTTGGTGTGCGCCAGGAAGTACAACGAGAAACGCCCTTCCTCGAAATCCAGTCGGCGCAGCAGGCGCATGCCCAGCACACGGGTGTAGAAGTCCAGAGACGGCTCCGGGTTCTTCACCCGCAGCATGGTGTGGTTGAACACGTAGTCCTGGGTGACGGCTTCAGGCTCGGCGCAGACGCCGGGTTGCAGCTCGGTGGTGAAGGTCATGGCGGGTCCTCGCGAAACGGACCGGCAGTGTAGCGGCGAGCAGATCAGGCGGGGTAACAGCGGGGTATTACGAGCGGACCGGCCGGGCTCTGGAGCGAGAGCAACCCCCTCACCCCAGCCCTCTCCCCATGGGAGAGGGAGCCATCCGGAGCGAAAGCCTGGCTTGGGAGCCTTCCTTCACAGCGGTCGGAGCGAAGCTGCGTAGGTGATCACCAGAAACTCCGATCAGCCCTCCCCCCAAGGCAGAAGGCGCCGTCCGGAGCAAAAGCACGGTTTGAGACATTTCCTTCACAGCGATCGAAGCGAAGCTGCGCACGTGATCGCCAGGCGCTCCGATCAGCCCTCCTCCCAAGGCAGAGGGCGCCCTCCGGAGCGAAAGCACGGCTTGGGACCCTTCCTCCACAGCGGTCGAAGCGAAGCTGCGCACGTTATCGCCAGGCGCTCCGATCAGCCCCCTCTCCCTCTGGGAGAGGGTTGGGGTGAGGGCAACGCCTGGCACCAGACCTTGCCCATCACTCCATGCCGATCAGAAGTCCAGGCTCAGTGCCAGGTTCACGCCCTGGGCCAGGTCATCGCTGCTGCGGTGCGCGCTGTAGCCGCCGCGCAGCGACAGCTCCGGGGTCAGCTTCTGGGCGAAGCCGATGGTGGCGCGCTGCAGGTGGCTCTGCGGGGTGTAGCCCTGCAGGCTGAAGCCGACGTCCGGCAGGCTGGTGAAGTTCATCCCGACGTTCTGGGTGTCGTCGGCATACTCACGCTCCACGGCGATCTCACCGAACAGTTGAGTATCCTGCGACAGGTCCAGCTTGCCCTGCAGGCCGGCGCCGAGGCGGCGGGAGTAGCGGTTCTGCTCGTCATAGGCCAGCGCGGTGGAACGACCGCTGCCCTCTTCGTAGCCGTCCACTTTCACCCGCGCCCAGTCGGCGCTGACGAAGGGCGACAGGTGCCAGTTCTCGCCGCCCTGGGCGATGTCGTAGCCCAGGCGACCGCTGAAGGCCAGCAGGCTGCCGTCGGTGTCGGCCTTCTCCTCGACCTCGTGGTTGATGATGGAGAACTTGCGGTTGGCGTCATCGAAGTCGAGCTTGCCGCCGGTCACGGAAGCATCCGCCCACCAGCGGTTCTGCTGGAACTGCACGAACAGGCTGCCCAGGTAACTGTTGAGCTTGTAGTCGGAGTCGTCCGCGCCCAGCTCCAGTTTCTGCCGGTAGAAGCCCAGCGACCCGCCCACGCGCCAGGCCTCGTCGAGACGATAGCTGGTGCCCAGGGTCAGGTTCGCGCCGTAGCCGGAGCCGTCTGCCGCGCTGTCCTGGTCGTCATAGTCCAGGTGCTGCGCGCCGCCGGTGACGAAGCCGCGCCACTGGTTCACGCCCTGCCAGTTTTCCCAGTCCGCCAGCCACTGGCTGCGCAGCTGGTCCTGGTAGGCGTTGTAGGTGCCCAGCGCCATCTCCGGCAGCATGGTCGCTTCCCACGGCGCGGAGAGCACCGAGTAGGCATAGTCGGCGATCAGCATCTGGCCGGCGATGGTCGGGTGCACGCCGTCGTTGAACAGCAGCTTGGTCGGATCAGGATTGCTTCCGCCGATGCCGTAGACCGGGTTGGTCGAACCGGGTGCGCAGGTACTGAAACAGGTATTCACCAGGTTCTGGTCGGTGGCCAAACCAAAGGAGCCCGGATCGGCGAGCACTTCCTTGAACATCGCCGGGATGTTCAGCGGAATCACGTTGGCGTTGGAGGCGGCCAACTGGGTCACCAGCTCCTGGTTGAAGATGCCGGAAAGCTGAGTGCCTATGGCCTGAAGCCCGGACCCATTGGTGGCCGGAGTCTGGCCGAGGTCGGGCAGCAGCCAGACCATGATGTAACGTGCGCCGGCATTGTGCAGTGCATCCACGCTGTCGACCAGGCGGCCAGCCGCGGCACGCGCGGTGGGGTCGTTGGTGATGCGTAGCTGGAGGAAGTCGTTGCCGCCGCCGGTGAGGTAGTACAGCGCGTTCGGGTCGGCGCGGTTGTTCACCAGATAGCCGTCGCGGGTCCGGCTGGTGGAACCGGAGGTCACCACCGAGCCCCCCGGCGCGGTGATCGAATCGTAGATCTGGTCCGTGCGGTAGCCACCCACTGCCCAGTCATTACCGTCCACGGCACCGGGCACCAGCGAAGTCGAAGGATTCAGGTCGGCGGCATTGATGCCCAGCTTGCCACCCAGGATCATCGGGGCGGTGGGGCCGAATGCTTCGCCATTGCCACTGACGTAGGTCGGGCCGACTCGGTTGGTGAAGCGAGTGCCGGAACCAGCGGGACCGCCGGCGTCGGCGAACTGGCCGGAATCGCTCAGGCTGTCGCCGAACACGACCATGGTGGAATACGGCGAGGGGGCTGCGGAGGCCTGCGAGGCAATGGCCAAGATGCACGCGGCCGCCAGCGGGGTGAGCGCCTGTCTGATCATTCTGCTACTCCATGCTTTGTTGTTATTCGGGCAATCAGAACAACAAGACAGTAACAGAATTCCTACAGTCGGCACCCCTATCTTGCGGCGATCAGCGTCGATTCAGCTCGCTTGGCGATTGCCTTTGAGCAGGCTCAGCGCCATCAGCGCCAGCAGACCGACGCCGGCCAGCAGCAAGGCCCACAGGCCATAGCGTTTCCACTGCGTATCAGACTTGGCCACGCTCACCGCCGCTTGCGGCGCTGGTGCCTGCAAGGTGCCCTTCAGGCGCGCGTCGCCCATTGCCGCCAGGCGCTTGGGCTCATAACCCGGCACCAGTGTGCTGAGCGGCAGCCCCGCATCGGTCGCCGACGCACTTCCCACCGCCAGCTCATAGGGCGCTCCTCCGCGCGCCAGGAACACCAGCTCGGTCGCGCGCACGCCAACGCTCAGGTGGGCGGTCGAGCCACCCAGGCCGCCACCGCGCGAATCCACCTGCAGACGCAACTGGCCAAGCGTGGTGCCCGGCAGCTCCAGTTCCTCCTGGGTGATCTCGCCGCCCTGCCCGGGCAGCCGGTACAGCACGCCACGCGCCAGCGGCGTCCACTGCACGTTGCCGTCGTGGCGGCCGGAAATCACCACCGGCGCCAGAGTGTTGTCCTGCACCAGGGGGATGCGCACGCGCTCCACCGGCAACGCCAGCGGCAGGCTCCAGGTGAAGTCGCCATTGTTGTCCGCCTTGGCCGCCAGCGGCTCGGACCACAGCATCGGCACCGGACCGGTGCTGCTGCGACTGCCACTGAGCGTGGCACCCACCAGTTGCGCAGCCTGCTCGGGCGACTCCCACCACAGGCGCAGGTAGCGCGCCGTCTCGCCGGGCAGCGCGATGTCGTTCTGCTCGATGCGCTGGCCGTTGAAGTCCAACCGCGCCAGCTGCCCTTCACCCAGCGAGCGCCAGTGTTCCAGATCGTCACTGGCCTCGATGCGCAGTCGCTGGAAGCCGTCGCTGTCAGCGGTCCAATCCAGCTGCAGGCGATCCAGCGGCAGGTCGCCTGCGCCGGTTTCCAGCAGCCAGCCGCGTAGCACCTGAGTCTTGTCCTGGGCGGGAGCGCTCGGGGAAATCTCAAGGATGGTGCCGGTGGTGCTGCGAACGATCTTCAGGTTGTCTGCCGCGGCGCTGCCGGCCGCCCCGCGCAACGGAAAGATGCGCGCCTGCAGCTCACTACGCACTTCCTTCTCGCTGGCCGCGCTGCTGCGCAGGCTATAGGGAAGCGCTTCACCCTCGGCGTTGAAAACACGCACATCGCGCAGGTCACCATGGCGCGCGGCGAACAGTACGTCGATGGGCAACTGCACGCGGTACCACGGGCCGTTGCCGGACACCTCCAGCGGTACCCGATTGGAGAAGTCCGTCGGCGCCAGCGCGGCGCTGGCGTTGGCGCTCAGCAGCCAGGCACCGGCAAGCAGGACAAGGGCGTTGGGCTTCATGCGGAAGGTTGCTCCTGTTGCAATGGTTCTTCGGCCGCTGGCCGGCGCGGCGGCAGCGGTGCGAAGTAGCCGACGATCAGCATCAGCACGCCGACGCCGATGAAGGAAATGATGCGTTCCAGGCTGCCGCCGCTGGCGCGGTCGACGAGGAACAGTTTGATCACCACTACGGCCAGCAACACCACGCCGACCACCCAGAAATCACGGCGGCCGCGCAGGTGCCCGACGATCATCAGGCCCAGTGCGATCAGCGCCCAGACGATGGACAGCCCGGCCTGCACCAGCATGGACTGGCTCAGGGAGTCGAACTCGAACGGCACGCCGCCCCAGTGATGGGCGGTGCGGCACACGGCCATGGTCAGCAAGGCGAACAGCGAAACGCCCAGCACGGCCTGCACCGGCAGGCGCAGGCTGGATTCGCTCAGACCAAATTGCGGCAGTCCCAGGCGCGTCCACTGGAAGATGGCCGCCAGTACGATCAGCATGCCCAACTCCAGCGGGTTGAGCAGCGGCAGGTACGGCAGCGGATCGGCCGCGCCATTGCTGAACAGATTGACCAACCAGAACCAACCCAGCAGCGCCAACGCTACCGGCGCGGCGGCGATGGCGCGGTACTCGCGCTCGAACGCCGCCACCGGCCACGGCAGGCGGCGCACGCCGCCCATGAGGATCAGGAACAGGCTCGGCACCAGCGCCCAGCCCAGCCAGCGCCAGGCGTTGTAGTGCTCGGCCAGGGCGAGGAACAGGTAGCGCAGCTCCAGCGCCAGCACACCGATGACCAGCCAGCAGCCGAGCACGTGGGCGGCTCGCGCGGCAAGGCGCGGCAGCAGAGCATCGAGACGGCGCAGCACGAAGAAGTGCACCGCGAACACCGCCAGCCAGCCGAGCCAGCCCATCTCCGCCACCGGGTCATAGGCGCTGTACCAGACGCTGACCAGCGCCACCAACGACAGCGGCACCAGTGCCAGGCACAGCAGCGCCAGCGCGCGCCATTGCTCGCGGTGCGCCAGCAACGACCAGAGGCCGACGCTGATTGCGGCGACCAGCAGCGCCACGTGCTCGCGCATGTCGCTAGGCACGAAGCGGGCAATCTCCCACAGCGCGGTCAGCGCCCACCAGCCGGCACCCCAGACCAGCAGCAACTGCGACAACTGCTCCAGCCCGAGTCCGCCCAGCGCGAGGCTACGCTCGCGCTCGCTGGCCCGGTGCAGGCGCCAGGCGCCGACCAGCGCGGCCAGCGCCAGCACCGCCGGGGTCCAGAAGCCCATGTGCGCCAATGGTTTGAGGCCTGCGCTGGGAAGGTCGCCGAACAATGCCGAGCCACCGAACAGAAACGCCCCCGCGCCGATCACCTGCAGCACGAGGCCGAAGACGAACGCCGCACGCTGCTGCAATTGCAGGCTGAGCCAGAGAATCAGCAGACCGCTGCCCGACCACACCGCCGCCGCCGTTTGCCACGGCAGCACGAACAACACGGCCAGGTTGATGAACGCCAGGCCCAGCAGCAGGACGACGCTCAAGCCAAGCATCAGCCGGCGGTCATCGCGCACCAGCGAATCCCGCGCGGCGATCAGCATCCCGGCGATCAGCGCCAGGCCGATGAACGAGGCTGTGACCAGTCCGCGCCAGCCGGAACCGAGCACGCCGCCCCCCTCTTCCGCACCGTGCAGGTGCAGGAGGAAGACCGCCCCGCCGAGCAGTTGCACGGCGAAGGCGCAGGCCAGGAAGGTGCGCGAACGCAGGCGC